>JAUXQT010000051.1 GCA_030682135.1 Nitrospirota bacterium
AGCGGGGCTGTTAGAGATCCCGGCGGCCCTCGATCGATTTCAGCAATGTGACGTCGTCGGCATATTCGATATCCATCCCGACCGGAATGCCATAGGCGATACGTGAAACACGGGCCCCGAGAGGTTTGAGTTGGTTCGTCAGATAGATGGCGGTTGCCTCCCCCTCGATCGTTGGACTCGTCGCGAGAATGACCTCTTGAATGCCTCCACGCTTCACCCGATCGACCAGCTCCTCGGCCCTGATATCGGACGGTCCGACTCCATCCAACGGAGACAAGGCTCCGAGTAACACATGATATAAGCCGCGGTATGCGCCTGCCCGCTCGATGGCATAGGTCGTACTCGGCTCTTCGACTACGAGAATTCTTGTCTGGTCCCGTTTAGGGTCGAGACAAAACTCACAGAGTTCCCCCTCGGCGATGTTCCGGCATTGCCGGCAAAAGGAGAGGCCGTCTTTGACGGCTCGAATGGCCTCAGCCAAGCGGAGTGCCTCTTCACGCTCGGCCTTCAAGACGTGAAACGCCAACCGCTGCGCCGTCTTTTGTCCGATGCCGGGGAGACGGACCAACTCGCGCACTAACCGTGCAAGTAATCCTTGCTGATCAACTGCCATAAATTATTGCCTGCTAGAACAGTCCGGGAACATTCATCCCGCCGGTCACGGCTTTCATCTCGTTCGCCATCATGTCGCGAGCCTTCTGAAGGGCATCGTTCGATGCGGCCATGACCAGATCCTGCACCATCTCCACGTCCCCACTTTTCACGACTTCAGGATCGATGACGATGCCGAGGAGTTGCATGGCCCCATTGGCCGTGACGGTCACGCTGCCACCGCCCGCCGTTCCGGTCACGGTCTTCGCCGATGCTTGTTCCTGCACTTTGGCCATTTGTGCCTGCATGGCCTGCGCCTGCTTCAGGATATTGCCCATATTCGCTAACGGGTTCTTCATGTCTCGACCTCCTTCTGGCTCACGACCGGCCTGACTTCTGCGAGCTCTGCGCCGAACATTTCCAGGGCCTGTTTGACGACCGGATGCGCTTTCGCTTGCTCGAAGAGGACCTGTTTTTGTTCTTTTTCTTTCGCCGCCCTGAGCTGCGCCATCGTCTGTCCTGGAGGATCAGCCTCTGTCAATTCAACGATCCGCACCCTCACAGTTTGACCGCTCAGCCGTTCACAGATCGATGTCAGTACTGCCATATTATCAGCGTTCTCGATCATCCCTCGGGCCCCAGTGGCTTGCTTGGCAAACCCGATCGTCACGACATGGCCGTCTATGCCCACAAATCTTCCTCGTTCCAGGAAGGCCGCAATCCTGGAAGACACATTCGCCACTTCCTCTTGGACCTGCTCCCAATTCAATGTCACCACCGCGCGACCATCCTCAGCTGGAGGCGCTATCGAAGGCGACGAAGTTTTTATCTCGGTGGCAGGGACCGGAGGCCGGGCGGTTGAAGGATTCGTGGGAAGACTTCGTGGAGATGCCGTATTCGTGGCGGCCGCGGGCCTCGGGGGCATGGGAGTGGTCGGTTGCGTCGGGGTCGACTGGGACGTTCGAGGCGGTGGAGAGGAGAGCGTTGGCTCAGCAGAACGGGTTGGCGCAGTAGGCGGGGCTGTGCGGGCCGGAGCCGGCTGAGCCGGGCGTGCCGCCTGGGCTGGCGGGACCACTTGCGCCGGTTTTCCCTCCGATCGACGCAGCAGTCTGGTTGCACGCACCGCGGCTGTTTCGAGTACGAACCGAGGATGCGCGCTGAGCCTGAGCGAGTCCTCGGCTTGTGTGAAAATGGCGAATAGCTCTTGGAGCTGCTCCGGCGTGAACGAGCGGGCATCGGTTGCCATCTGTTCAAGGTCTTCCGCTGCTGCCTCGATTAAGCCCTGCTGTTCCTGCGGCGAAGGCACGACCGATACCACCAGCATATTCCGAAGATACTCGACGACCTCTGCACAATAGGCCCGCAGATCATGTCCTTGGTCCAGCAGTTGAGCCAACACGTGAAGCGCCCCGGCGCTTTCTTGTGCCGTAATCGCCTGAATCATGGCGCGAACAAGCTCTTGTGGAACGGCACCCAGCAAGGCTTCCAGATCCGCATGCACAATCGTCTTGCCGCCGAACGCCACGGCCTGGTCGAGCAGGCTCAACCCGTCGCGCATACTGCCTTCGCTGGCCCGCGCGAGCGCCATCAAGCTTCGTTCTTCGAGCACGATCTGGTCTTGATTGACCACATGCCGCAGCCGTTCGACGATCTCAGCTCGCGCAATGCGCCGAAAGTTGTAATGCTGGCAGCGGGAAAGAATCGTCGCCGGAATCTTGTGAATCTCAGTGGTGGCAAAGATGAACACGACGTGCGGTGGCGGCTCCTCCAGCGTCTTCAACAGGGCGTTAAAGGCTGAGTTCGACAACATGTGCACTTCGTCGATGATGTAGACTCGATATTTTCCACGAAATGCGGCGAACTTGACATTCTCACGGATCTCGCGCACATCGTCCACGCTCGTATTGGACGCTCCGTCGATCTCCATGACGTCGACGGAGGTGCCCTGTGCAATCTCGAGGCAGTTAGAGCAGGTGCCGCAGGGCGTGCCGGTCTGCCCCCGTTCGCAATTGAGCGCTTTGGCGAGAATTCTTGCGACGGTGGTTTTCCCTACGCCGCGGGTGCCTGAAAAGAGATAGGCCTGGGCAATACGTTTCGTGGCGATGGAATTGACCAGCGTCTGCACGACATGTGGCTGCCCGATCACGTCATCGAACGTGCCCGGCCGGTATTTTCTGGCTGAAACTTGGTAATCCATAATTTTATGTGGCGAGAGGCGCTGAGCGAGGGGCTAGAGGTTCGGTCATTCTTTTCGACCTCTTGCCTCGATCCGCTCGCTCCATGCCTCTCGTGCAAAGCGGGGCCAGGTGATCCTGCGGCACACAGAACTAACCGCTTACCGTTGCTTCCTTCCGGACCTGGCGGGGTTCACAGGGTTCCGTTGCACAGGGCCCAGCCCCTATTCAAAGTGCTGAGTGCTGTGGAATGGGTGTTGAGAAAAGAAGGGCCAGTCTTGCCCGATCTCTCCTGACGAAGCTCAACATTCAGTACCCATAGCTCAGCACTATTTTTTGGCGGAGAGGGTGGGATTTGAACCCACGGTCCCATTGCTGGGACGCATGCTTTCCAAGCATGTCGATTCGACCACTCTCGCACCTCTCCGCATCGATGTTCGCGAGGGGCGCATCTTAACACGCGGTCTAGTGACCGGCAAGGTAAGAACAGGGCCCATCTGCATGGCATTGACCCTCCCGAATCCCCTTTCTATACTGAAAGGAATTTAAAGGGGAGGGCTGGCTATGAAAATTCTTATCGGTTTGGGCGTCCTGGTCATCGTCGTGGCGGCCGCCATCTTCTCCCTGCCCTTTCTCGTCGACCTCAACAAATACCAAGATCAGTACAAGCCGCTGCTCGAAGAGGCGCTCAACCGCAAGGTTCAGTTGCAAGACATTCGCCTGACGATCTGGCCAAGGATTGGCGCGCGTGTGGCTGGATTTGCCGTATTGGACGATCAGGCGTTCGGCGCAACCCCGTTTACCTCGCTCACGTCGCTTGAGATTGGAGTCAAGCTCGGGCCCTTGCTCAGCGGCAAGGTCGAGGTCGAAGAGATCACGCTTCGCGATCCAGTTATTACGGTGATCAAGAACAAGAGCGGTGTCCTGAACGTCGCGACCATCGGAAGAACTGGCGTCCAGACTCCTGAAACTCCGTCCCGGGCGCCGATTCCATCGACCGACGGTCCGCTCAAGATCCTGGCCCTCCTGGCCGTCGATCGCGTCTCCATTGCTGGTGGAACACTCACCTATCGAGATCTGTCGGCTGCCAAACCAACCGAGTATGTCTTGCAGGACCTGGAGCTCCTCCTTCAGTCCGTTCGTCTCGGCCAAACTCCGAGCCTCCATGTTGCCACGCTCGTTCAGCCGTTCAATATGCCTGTGACCGTCGACGGTACCTTTGGCCCGTTGAAGGAAACCACGGATATCGATGCAATCAACCTCCGGCTCGGGCTGGGAAAGACGGAGTTCACCATCACGGGAAAGACCTCCGGCCAGAATGCGACGGTGAATATGAGTTCGCCGCTGATCAATACCGCGAATCTCCCGATGGCACTCCCGCTCAAGAAGCCAGTCGACATCACTGATGTGAAAATTGCGGCTGAAGTGAAAGGGCAAGAGGCCAAGCTGAACAACCTCTCCTTCCAACTGTTTAACGGCCAGGTCAAAGGACAGGGCACCGTGATCGCAGGATCCGATGCTCCGCCGTTTAAGAGTACCGTGACGATTCAAGGACTCCAGCTTGGGCCGGCCCTTGAGGCCGTTGCGACCACGCAGGTGTCGATCAGCGGAACGGCAGGAGCCGACCTTGCGCTCCAAGGCCGCGGCTTTTCCATGCCGGACCTCACCACGTCCCTGGAAGGGACCAGCCACGTCGCAATCAAAGATGGGAAGATCGAGGGCGTGAACCTGCTTCAGGAAGCGGTCTCGATACTCAATGTCGCCGGCATCTCGCTCGACAATGCCAAGGCCACCGCATTCTCGACGATCGAAACGGACCTTGCCGTCAAGCAAGGCACGATCAACGTGCAGCGCCTCTTGATGGACAGCCACGACTTTCAAGCTACGGGGGGAGGTACCATCGGGTTCGATCAGATTCTCAACTTAACGATGAACCTGAATCTCTCGCAGGATTTGAGTCAGAAGATTGCCAGTGCGTCTCCTGTCGCGAGACTCGCGATGAAAGAAGGCCGCTTGAGTCTTCCGCTTATTATCACCGGGACCGTCCAAGCACCGTCGTATGGACTCGACATGAAGGGCATGACCGGGAAAGTACAGGAGCAGGTGCAAAAGAGAGTGGAAGAGGCAGTCGGTGGATTGCTCAAAGGCACGACGAAGCCCCAAGACTTGAAGCAGCAGGGCCAAGATCTTCTCAAAGGTCTGTTAGGCCGCTAAGGAGACCTCGTCTATGGTCGCAATGGATACCGTCACTCAATATGCTGTGCAATATGGCATGCAGGCCGTAGTCGCGCTCGGCATTTTTTCCGCAGGCATGATGGCTTCACGCTGGGTAGGCAATCTCACTCAGCAGTCACTCGAACGCCAGACCCTCGAACCGCCGGTGCGGATGTTATTGGTTCGCATCGTCAAAATTGTGATCGTGCTCTTCACCGGTGTGATTGCTCTAGAGGCGCTTGGCGTGCCGATCGCTCCCTTGATTGCCGGCATTGGAGTCGCCGGCGTCGGCATCGGATTGGCGCTGCAGGGCGTGTTGAGTAATGTGATGGCCGGTCTTTCCATCATTTTCACGAAGCCGTACAAAGTTGGGGAACATATTTCCTTGCTCGGTGTGCATGGCGATGTCATCTTGATCGACATCTTTTCAACGACATTGATGCATTCGGACCATTCGCGCGTGATCATTCCGAATCGGAAAATTGTAGGCGAGATCCTGCATAATTTTGGCACAATCCGTCAGCTGCACCTGACTGTCCCCCTGTCGCACCGCGCCAATATCGATCATGCGCTTACTCAGGTACGCGAGGTCCTGGCACAACATCCGCGGGTGTTAAAAGACCCTTCAGCCACTATGGGAGTGATATCTTTGGGTGAGTCGTCGGTATCTGTTGCCGTGGAGCCTTGGACTGCCGTTGCCGACTACGGCACAGTCAAGGGAGAGCTGAATAAGGAAATTCTTGAACGATTTCATGCGCATGGGATCAAATTTCCAACCCCACATCAAGAAGTGACCTTGCTAAACAACACCTAGCCTGAAACCTGTGATCCTGGAATCTCTCTGATCTGACTCTTCCACCCAATCCACCACGCTAAGTCCGTCAGAACGCCCGCCGCAAGGCTTGTTGCACGCATTTTCCGGATGGTATGATACGGCCTCTTTCGGCACGCACAGCATGGGGCCATGAGCTTCGGACCTGCGCGCAAAGTGACGGGGCTCCAGAATCCAAGCCGAAGAGACACAATGGCACCACGCAGGAGAGGCGACGAAGGAGTGCGGCGCTGTTCATCCCTCTACAGGGAGCCACATGGGATCACGCCGTGAGAGAATTCGGATCACCGTGAAGGAGCCTGTCATGAGTACATCGGCCCACGCAGAGCAATCCCCCGTTACGCACGAAAGCCCGACCACGTGCACCGATGCAGAACGTCCGAGTTTTGCCGATGGCGATCCCATGGCCAGCGGCAATCTCGATAAGATTCGCGACATCCTGTTCGGCGCGCAAGCCCGCGACCATGAGCGCCGATTCGCACAACTCGAGCAGCACTTGATCCGCGAAGCGACCGATCTCCGCACCGATTTGAAGTGCCGATTCGATACCTTAGAGGCCTACATCCAGAAAGAAGTCGACGCCCTCACGACAAGTCTGAAAAAAGAAGAGGAAATGCGGAGCGGGTCTGTACAAAATCTGATGCAGGAGCTCGCCAAACTTGCCGGAACCCTGGAGAGCAAGGCCCATCAGTTGGAGAGTCAGACCGTCCAGGCGCAAGCGCATTTGCAGCAACAGCTGATTGAACGAGCTGGCGAATTAGCCACCGACATACGCGCGCGGCATGCCGAAGTCACATCGGCCCTCCATCGTGCCGTTCAAGACCTTCGGGCAGAGAAGACGGACCGATCATCGCTGGCAGCGATCTTGATGGAAGCATCCAAGCGGCTATCCGATGATCATGCCCATGCCGATAACGGATGATCGCAGCCGCATCGACTATCGCGCGGCCCATTCGTGGGCGATGCTCCTAGCTCTCCCATCGCCCTTGGGTTTCTTGCTTCCGTCGGTGTACATCGTTCGGAGACGACCGCGGATCTGTACGGGAACTTCTCGGCCATATGTCTAACGAGCCGTTTAAGACTCATTCGTTCTCCGCCACTGCCCAAGGACTCGAATCCTCGAAGGAAGACTGGAGTGAGCTCCGTAGTCTGTTGCTCGCCCCGGAGCAATCGCAACTCGACGAACTCCGTGAGCGACTCGACAATCCTGCCATTTATGCCCGTGACGTCAGCCGGGTGCTCCCAGATGCCTTTACCCTTCGAGGCAAAGGCGATCAGCATTTAGCGACTGCGTTAGCCCCCTTCGTCGAGGAAGGCTTTGCCGCTGCGGTGCGGAAGTCACCGCGGGCCATTGTCGACGCGATTGCGCCGATCATGGGACCGGCTATTCGGCAGGCGATTGTGCGCACCCTGCAAAGCATGATGCAGTCGCTGAATTACTCGTTGGAACAGAGCCTGTCGGCCCGTGGCCTTCACTGGAGAATTGAAGCCTGGCGCACGGGGCGCCCCTTCGCGGAAGTCGTGCTTCTCCATACGCTGCGATACCGAGTCGAGCAGGTCTTTCTCATACATCGTGAGACGGGCCTACTGCTCCACCACGTGGCGGCTGATTCTGTCGCAGTGCAGGACCAGCATGTGGTATCAGGCATGCTGGCGGCGATTCAAAGCTACGTGCAGGACTCATTCGGTGCGTCCAAGGATCAAACCCTCGACCACTTTCAAGTCGGCGAATGGACGGTTTGGATCGAAGAAGGATCGCAGGCCTTCTTAGCCGGCGTGATTCAGGGCGCTCCGCCTACAACACTCCGGCAACATTTCCGGGATGCGATGGATCGCATTCAAGTTCAACAAGCTGACGCCTTGTCCGATTTTCACGGAGACACGGCCCCGTTCACCGCTACGCACCCGTATCTGGAAAGTTGCCTGCTAGCCCATTACGAAGCGCCCCCGCAACGGCGCGCAATGGGAAAATGGATTCTCGGCGGTGTCCTGCTCTTCGGATGTGCCTGGTGGGGATGGATCGCGTACCAATCCCACGCACGATGGTCTCACTTCCTGACGCAACTTAAGACGGAGCCTGGTGTCGTCGTGACCCTGGCGGAATCGACCCTGGGAGGCTATCGTCTCGAAGGATTACGCGATCCCCTGGCCAAAGATCCCTCGACGATGTTGATCGCGGCAGGACTTGATCCATCGAAAATCACCGCCATGTGGTCGCCCTACTACGCGTTGCATCCCTCATTGATTACCACCAGAGTCCATTCAATGTTACAGCCTCCGAAGACCGTCACGCTTACGCTAGAAAGCAATATCCTTGTTGCGAGCGGTTCAGCGTCGGTTGAATGGGCCAGGGATGCACGGCATCTGGCACCATTCATTCCCGGCATCTCCGGCTACCGTGACGACAGTCTCATGGCAATTTCGATCCCCGATCTCCTCCTCCTGGTCAATCACAGCGTCATTCGATTCAATTCCGGCTCCTCGATCGTTGAACCACCGGAGTTGGCAAAACTGCAGACCGTCATGGCGGCCTTGCGTAACCTGGACCTGGCTGCATCGCAATCAGGGCGGACGGTGTCTCTCGAAGTTCTTGGCTCGGCCGATGAAACCGGCCCTGAGACGATGAATCTCCAGCTGAGTGAGTCACGAGCCCATGCCGTCCTCGCGGCCATAGGGGGCAAACAGTTCAGCGCAGCGACCACCATCACCACAGGCATCGATTCCCCTTTTCTGAAACAACAGCGCGGATCAGCGGGTCGCTCGGCCGACAAACGGATCGTCTTGCTGCATGCCACCCTCACAGAGCCGCCGAATACCGGGGAGGCCGTTCGCCCATAATGCAGAAGAAAGTTTGCATGCTCGGCGGGTTCGCAGTGGGGAAGACGAGCCTCGTGCGCCGGTTCGTGACCAGCCTGTTCTCGGAGCAATACCACACCACGATCGGCGTCTCTGTCGAGAAGAAGGCTCTGTCTGTGGACGGTGAGGACGTGACGCTCATGCTCTGGGATCTATACGGGGATGACGAATTCCAGCGAATTCGCGAGTCCTACCTTCGTGGCTCCTCAGGCTATATTCTTGTCGTCGATGGCACCAGAAAAGAGACATTGGCTACGGCGTTGACTCTCCAGCAGACTGTTGAGGGGCTGCTGGGGCCTATTCCTTTCGCGGTGATCGTCAACAAGTCTGATGTGCGGGCTGAATGGGAAGTTGATGACGCCGCATTGGATGAACTGCGGCAGCGAGGGTGGAGCCTGTTCCTCGGAAGCGCCAAAACGGGCGATGGGGTCGAGCCGCTATTTTTGACGTTAGCCGACCGCATGCTGCGGCAGGCCGTGTGAACCGGAGTCGCCTTTCATGACAATACGCAGCATGCGACCGGTTGCTCATGACGAAACATTGCTTGCGCGGCTCTTCGTTTCACTTGAGACGGCGGTGCTTGAGCGTACGGACCGGATCGATACCTTCTCGCTTCGAGGAACCGCCCCTGCCTGGTGGGTCCGCATCTTTGGCTCGATCACCTCGACAGCGGCGATCCGACCCGGTGAGCGATCGCCGTTCCTCAAGCAGTTCTTTGCGGAAGCCGAACAGAACTGGACGCAAAACGCTGACGGCATCTCCCGTTCCGGTCCCTGGACCGAACGCGACCAACAGGGGCAGGTGCTCCATCTTGAAGCCACCGCATTGGTGGTGGACTCCAGGCAGTTGTTACTGGTGGCACGATTGGGTGCAGACTTCGAGCAGACCCGTGAGACATTGCAGCGAGCCCGAGAACAGGCGCTGCGCCATACAGAGGCGACCAAGTCGCATGCCAGGGCCGAATCCCGCCTCACGACCCGACTTTCCAAGAGCGAGGGCCTCCGCGACGATCTTCTAGGCGTACTGCAAGAACTTGGATTGGCCACGATTCTCACGGACGGACAAGGACAGATCACCTTCGTCAGCGATGAAGCCGCACGTCTGTTGGGTCTGTCGCCCGACGTCAGAGGCGCGATATGGGAACAGGTGCCATCCTGTTCAAGAAAGGATCGCGACGCGATAAGGACCAGGCTTCGTCGGCCTCCTGCTGAACGCCAAGATCCCCTCACGCTTCGACTGGAAACCGACAACCCTCGGTGGTTGGACATGACGGTGTCTCAGCATCCGCTGCAGGGCGAGAAACGGATCCTGTTTTTTCATGACACGACGGAAGTCCACGATTTACGCCGCCTGCTGGATGAGAAAGCGCGGTTCCACGATCTGGTGGGGAGCAGCCCCTCGATGGTCCAGGTCTACCAGCTCGTCCGGGATGTCGCGCGTGTAGACGCGACGGTTTTGATCGAGGGCGAGACCGGGACGGGGAAGGAGCTGATTGCACGGGCGATTCATCTCTCCAGCGCACGAAAACACGGGCCATTTATCGCGGCAAACTGCGCCGGGTTGACAGACTCCCTGCTCGGCAGCCAGCTCTTCGGCCATAAACGCGGAGCCTTTACCGGGGCGGTGAGCGACCAGGCCGGTCTCTTCGAGTCGGCCGATGGCGGCACCGTATTTCTCGATGAAATCGGCGACATCCCTCTCAACGTACAGACGAGCCTGTTACGGGTGTTACAAGAAAAAGAGATCACACGATTGGGTGAGTCCAAACCAAGGAAGATGAACGTTCGAGTGTTGGCCGCGACTCATCATCACTTGAGCGAGGACGTTGTCCGAGGGACCTTCCGCGCCGATCTGCTCTATCGCATTCGTGTCGCGCGCATCCAGCTACCGCCCCTGCGAGACCGGCGCGACGATATTCCCTTGCTGGCCAGCGCATTCCTGGGACAGATCCGGGCAACGATGGGGAAAGGTGTCGACCAGATCAGCCCAGAGGCGCTGCGTCTGCTCCTCACCTATACTTGGCCTGGCAATGTCCGCGAACTCAAGAGCGCGATCGAGTTCGCCGCGATCAGCTGCAAAGGCCAGCGAATCGGTATGACGGACTTGCCCCCTGAAATCAGTCAGTCCCAGCCCGGTGCCCATGCCCCAACGATCGTTCCTTTTGGCGGTCATGACGAGCGTACACAGCTTCTGCGCGCACTCGACCATGTGGGAGGCAATCGATCTGAAGCGGCGAAGCTGCTCGGTGTCAGTCGCGCCACGCTCTATCGCCGTCTTGCAGACCACCACATCGATATCCCTCGCTAATCGGGGCACCCGAGTCTCAATCCTCTCATCCACCGTCTCAGGTTGTCTCAGCCTGAGACACATAGCTGTCTCAGCGTTGAAGTCTCGATCACGGCGTCACATCGGAAGTACCTGTTTTCTCGGCGATTGATCGTCATCGCATCTTTTGGCATGAAAGGTGAGTAAGCCCTCTCATGTCATGCAACGATCGAGGATACAAAAGTTTTGCACTACGAGGAAACGCACGGGCATGCCAGCCTACGGTGGGTTGGACGACGCGATGAGCAGCCCCGTGAAACAGGATCCTATTCGCGTCCTGCTGGTGGATGAGTCGATGTTGTCTCGCGAGGGACTTAAGGCCATCCTTCGTCATGAAAAGACCATAACCGTTGTCGGTGAAGCCTGCACCGGGACCGAGGCCTTCGCCGCCGTACAGAACTATCACCCTCATGTCATTGTCATGGACGTTCAGCTGGGTGACAGCCGGAGCATCGAAGCCTGCCGAGCCATCCGTGGCGGATATCCAGACATCTCGATCCTATGTCTGACGGCCGAGAACGATACGGAATTATTTCGGTCGGCGGTTCGCGCCGGCGCTCAGGGGTACCTATTAAAGACTGCCGAAGGGAAAGCCATTGTCAATGCGATCAAGGCTCTTTCAGCCGGTCAATCGACTCTCGACCCTTCCGTCACTGAAAATCTCATGTCTTGGATACGACAAAGTTGCCTCGCTCAGAAACCTGCAACGAAGGACCTGTTGTCGAGCCACGACATGCAGGTGCTTTTCCTGGTCTCTTCAGGGAAAGTCACCGACGAGATTGCCAAAACCCTCAATCTGCCGCCAAGAGCCGTCAAGTCCCGATTGCGGAACATCTACAAGCAGCTCCACATTAGTCGGCGGTCTCAAGCCGTCAGCTACTATGCCCGGCATGATAAAAACCTAGATCGTAGTGCCTCGCCCCCCGAGATCCAGGGCGAGATAGAGATAATTCTGAACAGGAATCAGACTTGATCATCACACATGTCCGGTTTTCGCGATAAGGCTGAGAGGGCTCGCCACCTATGGTTATAGATTAGGAGCAGCAGCATGATTGCAAAGGGTCTTCTCGTCAGGAATGAGCAAGGACACGAATTCTTACTCACGACAGGCTCATCGCTCTTGCAGGGAAGCCATGAATTGGTTGTGACCCGGAAGGTACGGAACCAGTGGGTCTTGGTCGAAGGGACAGAGGCTCCGGAGATACGCGAACATCTGATGGGCGCGCTGCTAGAATTTTTCGCGGGACTATGCCGAACCCTTAACGATTCGAACCGCGCGAAGATACGCGCCCCTGCGAGATCTCGGAAGGGATCAAAGCCCCGACATCATCAACCGCACGAATCTACTATTGGCCAATTGAGGCGTGCTGGTGATTGAAGCGACAGTTCGCTACACATGAAGTAAGTCGAGCGGCTCACAAAGTCTACGCGCAAGGGTTATCGCGCTAATTATTCACGAGGTGATTCCGTCTAGGGTAAGGCATCAAGTTTGCTAATACATTAGGAAGCTAGGCGTTCCATTTTTTGCCTTGTGAAAGGGTCACTGTCTGGGATATGTACTTCGGTTCGAAATAGAGCGTCTGGCGGCCGTCCGACTCCAGCCATAATCGTATCTATCGTGTTCAGTTAACAGGCGCCGAGCGAATGAACAACATTGTGAGGAGGATTCGATGAAGAAGGGCTTCTGGCTACTCTTGTTTATAACTTGTCTGATGACAACAGGGCCGGTTGTGGCCGCTGATGTTCCAGCAGTGACAGAGGTTCCAGCCCCCGCACCACGCGACGTAGTGACGTTGAAGGATGGGGGCGTGCTTTATGGAGAAGTAATCGAAATGTCCGGCGGGGTGTTGGTGCTGAAGACCGACGCGGCTGCCGGCAATATGGTGAAGATCAATTGGGCCAATGTCTCGAAGCTGGCCATTAACCACCCCATCCCTTTTCATCTCAAGGAGGGAACGGTGTTGATCGGCACGGCCACTGAGGGCCCCAACGGAACCATTAATGTGAAGGCTGAACCGATGAAGGGGACGATGGAAATTCCCATCGATTCGATCACCGCGCTGAACCCACTCATCCAACCCCCGGTCATCTATTCGGGCAGCCTGACCGGCGGCTACTCGCAAACAACCGGAAATAGCCATCTGAGAAATGCCAGCATGTTAGGAGACTTCGTGGCCCGAAGCGAGCAGCTCCGCCTTTCGATCAACGGTCGCTATGTCTACGGCGATAACGCGAACACCCTCATCGCTCGAAACGCACGAGGGACGATCAAGCTCGACTTCTTCATCACGAAGCGGTTTTTCTGGTTTGCCTCCGCCTATTTTGAAAGTGATACGTTCCAGGATTTGAAAATGCGAACCGCCCTCGCAAGCGGCCCCGGTTACCAATTTGTCGACCGGGGCGATTTCACCGGCATCCTGAAGGATATGACGCTTTATGCGGAAGCCGGTCTCTCGTACTTCAACGAAGATTTCCGGGTGAGCAACGACGCCTCCTCGACTCGTGGCCGCGGGTCCATCAAACTGAACTGGCCGCTGTTGGATGAGCGGGTCACGCTGTACCATTTCAGTGAATTCTACCCTTCGTTGCAAAACACCAAGAATTACTACCTCACGATGGACAATGGTGTGAGGTTCAAACTCTTCGAGGGATTCGTGAGCGGCTTCCAAGTGACGACGCGGTATAACAGCAGTCCGGCAAGGGGTACCGGGGATACGGACAACATGTACCTCTGGACCCTTGGATACAGCTTCGACACAACGCGGAAACGGTAGTCTCGATAGCAGCAAATGCGGTACACCTTACATCCTCTGAGGAGGAACTATGCTGAAAGAATTTAAAGAGTTCGCCATGAAGGGCAACGTGGTCGACATGGCCATCGGTGTAATCATCGGCGGCGCATTCGGGAAAATCGTGTCATCACTCGTCAGCGATGTGATGATGCCACCTATCGGCAAGCTATTAGGAGGCGTTGACTTCACGGGCCTGTTCCTCAATCTCTCGGGAGCTCCTCAGCCATCACTCGTAGCCGCGAAAGCCGCCGGAGTTCCGACCTTGAACTACGGGGTATTTCTGCAAAGCGTGTTCGATTTTATCATCGTCGCGTTCGTCATCTTCTTGCTGGTGAAGCAGATGAACCGGATGAAGAAGCCTGAGCCAGTCGCGGTTCCGGCGACGAAAGACTGTCCGCAGTGTTTGTCGACGATTCCCATCAAGGCAACAAAGTGTGCGCACTGTACGTCCAACGTGTAAGAGAGAGATCCCTTCGTCAACTGAGTCAATCACAGGAGAAATTCACGATGAGATTATTCAAAGCAACCATCCTTGCAACCGGCCTTCTGGCCAGCGCCAGCTATGCATCGGCCCTTGATTTAGGGGCGATCTGCTGCGACGGCGGCTATGAATATCGCAACCGGAACCGGTTCGAGGCTGCAAAAGCAACAGACGATATGGCGGCACGCCTGGCGGCCCTGGAAAAAGAGCGACAACGGCTGGCCGACGAACTCGCTGCGGCGCAGAAGCAGAATGCCACTTTGACGAGTCGGGTCAGTGACCTCGAACGGCAACTGGCTGATCGCGATCGTGAACTTGCGGCGCTCCGGTCAGGGGCCGGCGATTCAGCCAAGCTGGCCAGCCAACTCTCAGCGGCAACCAGCGACAAGGACAAGTTGGCAGCAGATCTCGCATCATCCAGACAACGGAATGCTGACCTCGAGTCACAGCTGGCTTCGATGGGTGGCGCGGCCGGGGACAAAGATAAAGTGGCCGCCGATCTGGCCGCAGCCAAACAACGGAATGCCGCGCTCGAAGGCCAACTTGCAGCCATGGGCATTGCTGTCGGGGACAAAGACAAGCTGGCCGCCGACCTGGCCGCGTGCAAACAACGTGTGGCCGAGCTGGAACGCCAACTGGCCGACCGGGACAAGGAACTCGCCGGATTGCGCGGGGATCTCTCTTCCGAGATGGCCAAGCTCAAGGAAGCGCAACGGGGCCTTATCAAAGCACTCCGCCCTCAGATCGACAAGGGCACCATCATGGTGGACTTGAACAACGAACGCCTCCTGATCAATCTGGCCTCCGGCTATCTCTTTGGATCAGGTGAAGATCAACTCAAGCCTGCCGGAGCCGACGCGCTTAAGCAGGTGGGCGCAATCTTGAAAGACTTTCCGGAATATAAAGTTGCCGTAGATGGCCATACCGATAACCGGCCGATCCGCAGTTCTTTGAAGCAAAAGTTCCCCACAAACAAGGAACTCTCTGAAGCCCGGGCGGCCAATGCCGCGAAGGCTCTCGGGGAAGGCGGCCTCGCTGCCTCGACCACAGCCGGTTACGCAGACACCAAGCCGGTGGCGCCGAACACGACCGATGCCGGCCGTGCGAAGAATCGCCGCGTCGAAGTGCGCGTCACGAAGTAGGCTCACGCGCAGCCACAAGATAACGGGGGCTTCTCCATAGCGGAGAAGCCCCCGTTCCCTTTTCAGCCACAGGCTATAACTTGCAGGTATTCTCCGCAACCCGCCCCACAACCAGATCTCCGGCAACCGTGGCCAGAATCTTGTAATGCCCCAGTCCCAGCTCCTTCCCGAACGCTTCGCCGACGAGGACATCCTGCACATGTTGATGGTCCCATGAACGGAAGAATGATTGGCCCACTTTCAATCCATCGAACTCATGCCCTTCCAGAGTCTTGATCAAGGCCGAAGTCTCTGTCGTCCCGGCCCGTTGAATCGCTTCCAGGATCTGAGTCATCGCCGCATAGCCGAGATAACAACGCGACGTCGGGGTATGGTTGTACTTGTCGATCACGCCCTGGATGAACCGTTTCGAGCTATCCCTGTCGATCTTGGGATCCCAGATCAGACCCCAGATGCCGGCATTATTGGCATAACCCAACGGGCGACCGATCTGTTCGCCTGCGATCATGCCCCCCACGCCGATCTTCTCTTTTGCCAACTCCAGCTTCGCGTAGGCCTTCAATGCATGCACAAGATCCCATCCGTAGAGATTCAAAATGATCGCCGTGGGGTTCTTGGCTTTCGCCTCGGTAAAAGCCGATGCAAAATCGGTCGAGCCGAATGGCGTGACCGTCTCTCCAACGAAATCGACCGCGAGGGACTTGCCTGCCTCCAACATTGCCTGAGCCGCCGCCTTGCCATCGACCGTGGCAGCCGTGATCAGGTACCAGCGAGTCCCGTAGGCTTTCGCAATGTGTGGTGCGACAGCCTGTGCCATCATCCTTGCATTGGGCATGAACACGAAGGTCTGCCGGTTACAGGCTGTTCCCGTCAGCTCGGGAAGATGCGCACCAGTCACCATGAACAGCGTATTTTCCTTCTGCGCCAGGGCACTGACGGCCAACGTGCAGTCTCCGTTGAAGGTGCCCATCAGCACATCGACCCGGTCCTCTTTGATGAACTTCGTCGCCACCTTTACGGCAGTTTCCGGATTCGACGCATCATCCGCTTCGAGGATGACGACCGGCCGGCCCAGTACACCACCTCTCTTGTTGAAGAGATCCACGGCCACATTGGCGCCATGGACATCGTGTATCGACGACGTTTTGTAGGGGCTCGACAACGGATCGAGTATGCCGATCTTGATCGGCTCACCAGTGGCGGCGAGACTCGTCCTCCCCGTGAGTCCCATCACTTGTCCGATCAGGTCCCCGAACACGACGGCACCTCCGGTTGCTGCGGAAAGTTGCAAGAAACGTCTGCGTGAAAAATCGGTCATCGGTCCCTCCTGTTATCGGACAACCTGCTCGTGCTGTTTCCACTGGCGGCAGAATACCATCACGATTTCCTCGAATGAAGTTCGGCCTCCAGTTCGGCAATACGCTTTCTCAACGGACCGGCGAGCTCCTCGACCTCTTCTGCCGAATAACGCGGCGTAATATACTTCGGGCAGTTCCAGTCGAATGAGACCACATCGATGAAGACCAGCCGCTCTACGCTCGACCGCATCTTTGGGTCGGCCAGCGTCGAAACAAGTTCTGGATGGGCGCGGGCGTCTTCGACGCGGGCGTGGCCAAGAATCTTCAAGCGCGTTCTGTTCTGGTAGTCCATGAGAAACAGCGCTACGCGGTCGTTCCCCGAGACATTGCCGGTCGTGAGGAGTTGCCGATTGCCCTTGTAGTCAGCAAAGGCCAGGGTCGTCTCGTCGATCAATCGCAAAAATCCTGCAGGTCCGCCTCGATGCTGAACATAAGGCCACCCGCTTTCACTGATCGATCCCATGTAAAAGCTGTCCCGAGCGGCAATGAATTCCGCTTCTGCATGGCCCAGCGGGTCTCGCTCTGGGGCGCCCGCAATCATGCCTGCCTGTCCGTAATATTGGGTCTGCGCACGGCACACGGCATCCGTGAACATCAGATCGAGGTACTTCGTTGCCATCGCTTCTTCCTGTTCGTCTTCAGTTCCACCCTATTCAGGAGACGGCATGAGGCCGTCTCCTGAGAATTGACTCAAAATACGACCGTCTGCCAGCCTTCCGCCAAGTAGCGACGCAAGCTTAAGAGGCCTGCTGTCCCGGCCAATGCATGGTCCTTCACAATCGGGACTCCGCAAGCCCTGACACTTTCCGTCGCTCCAAAGACCTCCGCACAACCGCATGAGGCGCCTTGCACGACATCGCGAACGGCGTTGTAGAGGCCATTGGCCGGATGCGAGAGTTTGGTCAACTCAGCTGGCCAGCGTGTGCCGGCGCCGTTGAACACTACGGCGACTTCATCGCCCTTCTGTTTACATTCGGACGCGAGGGCCAGCGCATTAAAGACTCGCCCAAGCGCTTCTTCGGAACCAGTCTTCGGATCGGACAGAATGATGATGGCAGTTTTCATGGATGCTCCTTAGATGGAATGAGTGCTGGGATATTTCAATGCGATGGCCATCGCTGTCCTGCACTACCGCAAGGCCGATGCCAAAAAGCATGACAGGCATGAAATGGGAGGAATGAAGAGAGGTATCAACGACTTCAGTGATGTGCAGACAAGAAGACACTTAGCACAGCGATGCGATCGTCCCACGGAATATCGTAGCGCCACGAAACTTAGTGGGAGGAAGGCAGGGATCGATGGGCTTAGGTGAGACGGGGTTTTTGAATGCCGAGCTTCTTCATGCGAGAGCGGAGAGTGTTGGGATGGAGATCCAGCCGGGTGGCTGCGCCCTGCTTCCCTTCAATGACCCAGTTCACCTCCTGGAGGACATAGAGAATATGCGCCCGTTCGACTTCTTCCATGGTCCCTTCGCGCTGTGAGGGTGCAGGCCCCGAATGGAGGAATGCGTCATCGATCTGCAGCATCGGTCCGTTTGCGAGAATCGTCGCCCGTTCGATCACATTTTCCAGTTCTCGAATGTTGCCGGGCCATGAATAGGCCTTCAGACGGTCCATGGTCGCCTGAGACACGCCGTCAAATCGCTTGCCCAGTTTGGATGACAACTTGGCGATGAAGTGGCTGACCAACGGTGGAATATCAGCGGCACGGGCAGACAGGGGTGGCACCTCGATCGGAAAGACATTCAGCCGGTAGAGGAGATCGGCCCGGAAGGAACCGGCCTTCACCGCTGCATGCAGGTCACGATTAGTAGCCGCGATTACCCGCACATCGACTTTCGTCGAATGACCGCTGCCGACCCGCTCGAACTCTCGCTCCTGCAACACCCGCAGCAGTTTCACTTGCGCATCCAGCGGAAGTTCTCCCACTTCGTCCAGGAAGATCGTCCCTCCATCCGCCAACTCAAATCTGCCAATGCGGCGCTGTAATGCCCCGGTAAACGATCCCTTCTCATGTCCGAAGAGTTCGCTCTCGAGGAGGTTCGCGGGGATCGCGCCGCAGTTCACCTTCACCAGGGAGCGAGCCTTGCGCGGGCTCATGTGGTGAATCGCCCTGGCGATCAGTTCCTTGCCCGTCCCGGTGTCCCCGCGGATGAGGACCGTCGAGTCGGTGGGTGCAACCTGCTCGATCGATCTCAGCACGGCTTTGATGCTCTGGCTCTCGCCGATGATCTCTTCGAAGTTATGCTCGAGTTTGATCTCTTCACGAAGGTAGAGATTCTCGGCTTGCAGCCGATCTTTGAGCTGTTGAACTTCCGTAAACAGCTGCGCGTTCTTGATTGCAATCGCGGCCTCATTGGCAAAGACCGCCAGTCGCTCGAACTCCGCTTCGCTCAGCGGCCGGCGTCCGAACATTGCGATGACGCCGAGTAGTTCCCAGCGGAACTTCAGCGGTTGGCCGGCAAAGGAGCGGAGACCATTGTCGGTCATCCATTGTTTATTTGGAAGCCGATCGTCGCCGAGGACGTCGTTCGTAAAAATGGCGCCGGTTCCTTGCGCGATTTTTCCGATCTTCAATGCGCCAAGCGGAATGCGGCGATATTCTCCGTTGAGGTTGTTGTAGAGCCCGGCGCTCGCCTCAAGATGCAGACAGCGGGTCCGATTCGCACAGTCGGCTGCTTTGTAACAGTCGGCACAGAGATCGCCGGGACCTAACAGCCAGATACGGGCGAAGGCTGCATCCAGCTCCTCCACCAACCCCTGCGTGATCGTGGCCAGTACGACTTGGAGGTCGAGACTTGACACCATCTGGAGTGTGATCCGCTCCAGCACGTCGGGAGATTGGGAAGGAGGAGTCGAGGGGGGAACAGTGTTCATTCTATTGTCTCCGAGCCGGCCATCAGCCGGCTCGGAGGACGATAAGCACCTAACCGAAGATTGTCAATCAACAGACTGTTGAAACAGGCCGCCAGCTTTATGAAAGGTCAAGCCCACCCTTTACTGCACACATCGGACAATATAGGTACTCCCTCCAAGCTCGCTCGTTACCTCTTTAGGGATGGGGGCTGATTGATCTTCCACTGCGCGCGTCCAACGAGGGGAGTCCGCGACCGCGCGTTGCGCGTGCACAGAAGATCATCAGGCTCCATCCCGTCCTCAGCTGAATTGATCCCATGTGTCGCACTGCTTGATCGACCAAAATACCGCTTCCTTGAGTTTCTTGAGCGGCATATTGTCCGGGTCTCGCATGGCTTGGAGTTTTTTGTCGAGATCGTATAGCGGTTGGATCGACCGTTTGTCGGGAATTTTGCCCAACGACCAGGCCACTTCCGTGAGCACAGACCAGTCGGTCTTGGGGTCCTTCAGTCTGGCCAACAGGGGCGGCACGACTGAGGCATCTCCGTGCAGACCGCCAAGCTGCCCCAGCCCCTTGGCTGCCGCAGCTTGTACCTCAAGGTCCGTTGAGGTGTTCATGATTTCGATCAGCAGAGGAATTCCTTCCCGCCCGAGATTGCCCATTGCTGCCAAGGCCTGTTTCGCCAAGTCTCGATCTTGAAGCGCCTGCTTCAATCTGGGTAAGGCCTCGTCAGCCTGCATTTCTCCGAGCAGCGAGATAATCTTGACCTTGCGTGCCTGGTTGGTTCCCGCAGAATCCAAGAGTTTCAGCAGCCGATCCGGCTGGCCCCACTCCGCCGTCAACAGAAGGGGAAACTCGTATTTCTCTAATCCGTCGGTGAGTTTCTGTATGGCGTAGGCGCCCGGTTCTCCTGCTTGCGCGGATTGGGCCGCTGTGACCGCATCGTCAAAGTCGGTTCGCACCTCCCGTTGCCATTTGACCTTTATATCTCCTAACAAATAGGTCAACTGGCAGGCAGGTCCTTTCCAGAGCCTCGACGGTGCATCGAGCAAATCTGCATCACCACCGGCTGCGGTGGTCCCTTCCCAGGTCTTTCGTTGCTCGCACTTCACCTTAAACACCGCGTCATGAGGCTTCGTGCGATCCTGCACCATGGTGTAGCCCAGTTCCCCGAGACGGCGCGAGGCAATCTCGACGATCGGTCCCGCATCGACGGTGCCTTTTTCGGTCAGGGCAATGGCATCGACGAGAACCGTCTGGACCTTAGCGAGTTGCGCCTTCTGATCTGCCGTAAAGTAATCTCGGTAGGCCCACGACGGACTTGGCAGGAGTATGGACACACAGGCCAGAGAGAGGAGACATGCTCGCATCAGGCACCTCCTTACAGGGACAGGAGCCTCACCGGAGGCTGGAACTTCACCATACATCCAGCACATTATAACCCCCATGAGAGGAGGGTGCTACCACGCGTTGCTTCGAAGCAACGCGCAGATATTGACAGGGAAGAGTGGCGATGAAGGGTATGCCGTCCGTCCTCTGTTCCTATTCGTTCTTGCAGCAATCAGGGCCGTGGCCAGAAGCGCCCTCCCCCAGGAGTATGGGTTGACAGTAGGCGGTATCCAACGGTACAAAAGACTGACGCTATTGAGTCATTTCGCTTGTGTGCCTATCATGCTGGAGCCGACTCCAGCGGACCTCACTATGCGAGCGTGGCGAAACTGGCAGACGCGCGAGACTTAGGATCTCGTGGGTAACCGTGGGGGTTCAAGTCCCTCCGCTCGCACCAAACCACGGACGGCTCGACGGTACAGCGACACCTGTAAGCCTTCTTACAAGATAAAGGGTAGTACCAGCTATGAAAATGGAAGTGACCGAACTAGGACCGATGAAACGCGCCCTCAAGATCGAGGTGCCGGCCGATGAGGTCACGCAACGGTTTGCCCGCGCATACGTTGAGTTGAACCGCCAGGTCAACATCCCGGGGTTTCGCCCAGGCAAGGCCCCCTTGGCCTTACTGGAGAAACGCTACTCCAAATCCGTGGAAGAGGATGTGATTCGAAGCCTCGTACCGGATTTCTACGATAAGGCTGTTCGGCAAGCGGGTATTGTGCCGGTCCTCGTTGAAATTCCTCCGTTGGATCGGGTCAAGATTAAGCGAGACGAGCCGTTCACCTTTACCGCGACCGTCGAGATCAAGCCAACGATCGAGTTGCGAGACTATAAGGCGCCGAGCCCGATTTCGCTCAAGCCGGATAAGCGGACCGTCACCGACGAACAGCTCGACCGGGGACTTGAGGTGTTGCGCGAGCAACAGGCACGCTTGGAAGCCGCGCCAGCCGGCCATGCCATCGTGGACGGAGACTATATTGTGCTGGACGTGCAAGGCACGCTCGATGGAGCCCCGTTGGAGGGAACGAAGAAGGACGGTCAACTCCACAAGGTGGGTTCGAAGGCGTCTGTCTTGGGATTGGAGATCGATTCGCACGTCATGGGGAAAAAAGAGACGGACGTGCTCGAAATATCCCAGCCCTACCCGGCCAGTCATCCAGACCCACGCGTCGCCGGCAAAACAGTCCTGTTCACGATGACGGTCAAATCCGTCAAAGAAAAGAAGCTGCCGGTCCTGGACGATGAATTTGCCAAAGACTGCGGCCCCTACACCACGCTTCAGGAAATCAAAGATAAACTGCGGAGCGGGATGGAGCAGGCGTTGAAGCGAGAGATCGAGGATACCTATAAGGATACGATCATCAAACGGCTCGCGGAGACTCACCACTTCGATCTTCCGGAGACCCTTGTTGAGCGTGAGCTGGAAGCCATCATCCGCCAGCACGTGCAGCAGCAGGAAAGAAAAGGCGCCGCTCCGGAAGCGCCCAGTGCGGAAGATGTCACGGCTCTTCGCCAGGAGCATCGCGACGAAGCGGCGCGCCGCGTGAAGCTCGGACTCGTGCTGGAAGCGATCGCCGAAAAAGAAGCGCTGACGGTCACTCAGGACGATCTCAATGCGGAGATCATGCGGCTGGCGTCTGAGCTTAAAATGCCGCCTGCCGATCTCGTCAAGATGGTCAAAGCCGGCGGACAAGAGTCGATCGACGAATTACGCGCCAGGATTTTAGCGGATAAAGCCTTGGATTTTGTGTACCGCAATGCGGTGATTCAGGGATAACACCGAGGTTCAGGGCAGGCCTTGTATCTCGGTTTCAATAGGCTGTAAGCGGAAAGGAACGACAGGCATGCTGGTTCCCATTGTCATCGAAACGACGAACCGGGGCGAACGCGCCTACGATATTTATTCCCGGCTTTTAAAAGATCGGATTATTTTCCTCGGTGCGCCAATCGACGATGTCTTTGCCAACCTGATTATTGCCCAGCTCCTGTTCCTCGAAGCGGAGGATCCTGAAAAAGATATCAATCTCTACGTCAACTCCCCCGGTGGAAGTGTCACGGCGGGATTGGGCATTTACGACACCATGCAATATGTGAAACCCCCGATCAACACCATTTGCCTGGGCCAGGCCGCCAGCATGGGGGCCTTTTTGCTGACTGCGGGAACGAAGGGCAAGCGATTTGCGTTGCCGAATGCGCGGGTCATGATCCACCAGCCTCTGGGAGGGTTCTCCGGGCAAGCGACTGAAATCGACATCCATGCCAAAGAGATCTTAAAAATCCGCGAACGGCTCAACGAGATCATGGCCAAACATACCGGGCAATCTATCGAAAAAATCGCCCACGACACCGAACGGGACTATTTCCTGTCCGCAGAAGAAGCCAAGCAGTACGGCCTCATCGATGAAGTCATTTCGCGGCCTCCGAAGATTCTCAAGGCCGTGATCGGCGATGCAGGAAAAGACGGGGCGAAGGACAAGTAACCGGGGGAGGACGCATGGCCAAGCAGGATAAGATGGATCGACATCTCCGCTGCTCGTTTTGTGGAAAGAGCCGCGACGAAGTCCGCAAGTTGATTGCCGGGCCTACCGTCTATATTTGCGACGAATGCGTCAACCTCTGTAACGACATCATTGCCGAGGATTGGGAAGAAGCCAAAGAAGAGATTTCGTCAAAAATCAAGAAGCCGGTGGAAATTAAACACCACTTGGATCAATACGTCGTGGGACAGGAGCGGGCCAAGAAGATCCTCTCGGTGGCTGTGCATAACCACTACAAGCGAATCTCGGCTAAAGACAAAGATACTGACGAGGTCCAGCTCCAAAAGGGCAATATCCTCATGCTGGGGCCCACGGGCACTGGGAAAACATTATTGGCCCAAACCCTCGCGAAGTATCTGGACGTGCCATTTACGCTGGCCGATGCCACCACGCTGACCGAAGCAGGGTATGTCGGTGAAGATGTCGAGAACATCATCCTCAAGCTGTTGCAGGCATCGGACTACGACGTAGAGCGGGCTGAGCGAGGCATCGTCTATATCGATGAAATTGACAAGATCAGCCGGAAGAGCGACAGCCCCTCCATTACCCGCGATGTCTCGGGCGAAGGGGTGCAACAGGCGCTGCTCAAGCTCATTGAGGGAACGGTCGCCAATGTTCCGCCTCAAGGCGGACGTAAACATCCGCACCAAGAATTTATTCAGGTCAACACGAGCAATATCCTGTTCATCTGCGGCGGAGCGTTCGTCGGTCTCGAACAGATTATCGAGCAGCGTTTGAATCGAAAGTCGATGGGATTCGGAGCCGAGGTCCGAGGTCGAAACGAAATTCGGCTCGGTGAATTGTTCGCAAGAGTGCAGCCTGAAGATTTCCTCAAGTACGGTTTGATTCCGGAGTTTGTCGGCCGGTTGCCGGTTGTGGCCACTCTGGATGAGCTGGATGAACGAGCCCTCATTCGAATTTTGACCGAACCGAAAAACGCGCTCACGAAGCAGTACGAGAAACTGCTCTCATTCGAAAAAGTGAAGCTTAAGTTCACGGAAGGCGCCCTGGGTGCGATCGCGCGGAAGGCATTCGTTCAGAAAACGGGCGCTCGAGGATTACGCGCCATTCTCGAAGACGTGATGTTAGACGTGATGTACGACGCGCCTTCGCAGAAACAGATTAAGGAAGTCCTTATCACTGAAGATGCGATCCTTGGTAAGCATGCTCCCATCAGAATTTTCGAGCAGGATAAGGATGCGAAAACAGCCTAAGTTATTGTAAGTCGGTCTGTTTGTTGCGTAGTCGTTTGCCCGTCGATGTATAACGCTCTCCAGGCCAGGATCATTCCTGGCCTGGTATTTCCCCTGTAAGCACCCTCTCGAATAGGCCTGCTCCCGGCCATCTTTCTCGACCCATTTGTTGACAGGTTGATAACTTTGCGCTTTTCCTCGACAAGTTAGAAGGCTGCGCTATACTTGCCTTGTCACTCTTGAACGCGGAGGACGTGTGAAATATCCAGTATCGTCAAGCCTTCGACACAAAGGTAAAACTCTCGACCTTGATGCGACCCGGGAAGTGATCACCCTCTTGGGTATCAACGGCGAACCGATGGGCAATTTGTCCTGGGATTTCGTCATCGACCAGATTCTGGCCTATCGCAATCCCCCGACGAGCCGGGAAACCAGGAACGAGCCGCGAGTGGCACTTACGTTCCGCATCAAATACAAGACTCCTGAGGGCCAGCAGTTTGAAAGTCGTGCAGGCGGCATCGGCGGCGGCGGGCTCTTTATTGAAAGCCAGAGCCCTCTCCCGGTCGGTACCAAGCTCGCGCTTGAATTTTCCCTACCAGAAAAGCCATCTGAATGGTTGCCCGCAAAGGGTCTTGTCGCCTGGGTTTGCCCTAAGGCAGATCAATATACCTTTAGTCCAGGCATGGGGGTTCGTTTTACGGAGATCAACCCCGAGATCCGCAATTTCGTGCTGGACCTGGTGAAATCTCTCCAGCCTGTCGGTCAGCCAGTCTAGTGACTACCCACTTGCCATCGAATCATTCCCTGTTCAACTCAAAGGTCTGACCATGAAGTTCAATGTAACGACGACCGGGGGACACATGGGGAAGGCCCTGGAGATGGACCCCGATCGTGAAGTGGTCTCATTATTGAGTCCGACGGGTGTCTTGCTTGGTGTTCTTCCCTGGGGAGAGATGATTGAGCAGGTTCTGGCCGGCGACGACGATGAGCGATTCGCCCATGCCCGCGCACATCCGAGAGCCCCACTCGCTTTGAAGGTCCGGTACACGACACCGGAAGGTAAACAGTTCGACAGTTTGACAGGTGGTATTGGTGCAGGCGGGCTCTTTATCGAAAGCAGTACCCCGTTGGCCCCGGGAACCGAACTGTCCGTCGAGTTTGCCCTGCCGGACCGCCCCTGGGAAAAATACCAGGCCACAGCCAAGGTCGCCTGGACCCGCAACAAGCCAGAGCGGCATCTGCTGTTTCCCGGAATGGGCGTTCAATTTACCAACATCGACGAAAAAGCCCGCAAAGAGCTGGTTGAACTTGTCGAGGCGTTGAATCGCACTCGCCTCACAACCTAGCAGGGTGCTGAAAAAGGCTGCCAGCGGCGTTCTCAGCTCACAAGAATCCTCAACGTACCCCGGAGGGTACGCCTCCGGTTCTTGCAAGCCTGCGGCCTTGCTGGACAGTCTTTTTGAGCATCCTGCCCGATATTCTCCGTTATCCCAGACATGCGAACCAGTGAAATTCTGGTCTGTCCACAACGTTTTTCCTCAGCCCGTTAGAGTCCTCCTCGCTTCGCCCAGTTCCTCACCCCACTGTCGGCATCCATGGCCACCGCCCTATCAAGCGCGGCCTTCGCCTCGACATCGCTGCGCATTCCCAAACGATAGGCCGCTTCTGTTCGCACCCCGGGCGAGGCGTCATTGGCCAAACGCTCTCTGAGCCAGGGAGAAACGGCTACGCCGCCCCATTCGCCCACCGCCGCTACAATTGCCTGACGCACGTCTGGGTCTGAGTCCTGTCCTGCTGCGATTAACGAAGAAACCGATTGGCTCGAGTCGATTTGCAGCAATGCTTGCGCGGCCGCTTTCCTGATCGCCGCATCCGAAGATCGCAATAAGCCAACGATTGGCTCCAGTAACTGGGGAACCGGTTCAATCTCGCCGATCGTGACAACTACCGCCTGGCGGACTGACTGGACAGGATCCTCTAGTGTCTTTGCCAGCAGGGCGACGATTGTATCTGTGGCTGTGGGTCTGAACCGTCCCATGGCTGTCACCGCCGCTTGTCGGACTGCTTCTTCAGGATCCAGTACAAGGGGGAAAATCGAGTCCATGGATCCTCGGTCACCGATCTTGCCAAGGGATTCAGCAGCCGTTCGCCGCATCTCTGGCCGCTCATCGTGGAGCAACCCAAGCAGGAGTGAGACGGTTCGTTCCTTCGAGGGTGGTGGCGAGTCCTGGATACAGCCGGCGAGACAGAGAAGGGTTAGGACGACCGCACAAGCTATGGTGGCAGATGTCGCACGAGAAAGCGGATCCCAGTCAGCGGGCGGGTTGGTGAAGGCTGTATTCCGGCTCACGCTTGTTTAGGAGGCTCTTCGTGCAAGGCCGGCATCTCTTTGGCTGCTTCGATGGATTGCTGAAATTCCTTCTGAGCAGAGTCCATCTCGGCTTGGATGGTGCGCATCTCCGGATCGACAGAATTGCGGACATCTGCGACGGCCTGCTTGAAGGTCCGCAACGCATCGCCAAGTCCCTCTCCCAAGCTTTGCATGTCCCCCGGAGAGATGCCGGCCGGTTGCGCGGCCTGGGCCTTCATGGCTGCTTGCTGTGCCTGGACGCGAGCCACGGCATCCTTGTTGACGATGGCAGAGGGACGTTTGGCCACAGGTTTTGCCTGCGCACCAGGAGGAAGAGGTGGGTACTGTGCCTTCATCATTGGAGAGGGAGCCGCCGCGCGCTCTTCCATCGTAGGAGGCTGTTGACCCTGCGCGGCTGATTGGGTGGAGGCTGACGGGGCCGACGCTGGCCGAGGAGCCTGTGGCTGGGCCGCCATGTTGTACATCAAGGCAGCGGTTGTTCCGGGAGTGAGTTCCGGTCCAGGCGTATAGGGCGCCGTCGGTTTCAGAGCAGCCGGAGCCTGTCCCTGCGCCGCCACCGGTGCAGCCTGAATGGTCGACTGGACCTGCATCGGCTCCGGTTGCGCGACGTCGGACAACGCGGCTTCTGCTGGCGGAGGGATCTCGTTGACTTCCTTCTTGAACCCCTTCAGCGCCTTGCCGACCCCTTCCCCGATTTGGGGGAGCTTGCCTGCCCCGAAAATGATGAGGACAATGACGAGGATGATGATCAGTTCCGAGATCCCCATGGTACCAAACATGGCGTGGTTCCTTTATCCTGTAAATCGCCGCCGACCTTGCCCCTATTGAGAATCGACGCAACTCTATAGGCCAGGAGGAGGCACTGTCAAGGAAGAGCGGGGGCTAGAAAATCGGGACGATTTCGGTTTGCAACGGCAATCCAAACACCAGCGCTTCATGGTCGGAGAGGTACACATCCAATTCGCTTCTAATGCCAAACTCGCCCGGCAAATAGATCCCCGGCTCGATCGAGAAACAGGTTTTCGGCATGAGACGGCGGGTATCTTGTGTTTCCAGGCCATCGATATTGGCTCCGTTGCCATGGACCTCTTCACCGATGGAATGGCCCGTGCGGTGGACGAACTGCTCTCCGTAGCCGCCTTGTTGGATAACCTGGCGGCAGGCCGCGTCAACCTCCCAGCCGAACGGGCGACGGCCTGCAGAAGTTTCTGTCTTGGCGAAGGTCAAGGCTGCGTCCCGTCCCGCCCGGACCAAGTCGAATATTTCACGCTGCTTCGCCGGCACCGTCTTGCCGACGTAGCCGGTCCAGGTAATATCGGCGTACACCGAGCCGGCTTCCGCTCGTTTGGCCCAGAGGTCGATCAATAACAGCGCATCGCTTGTGACGTCGGCAGACCCAATCTCTGTCGGACCGTAATGAGGATCGGCGCTGTGGGCATTGACGGCAGCGATCGGTGCACTCGACGTGACCATCCCGGCATCGCGTATGCGAGACAAGATGAACTGCTGGACTCCATACTCAGTGAGACTCCGTCCTTGCGCGATCTCCTCATGCACATGACCGAACGTTTCGTCGACGATGCGACGGAGGGCCGCAGCGGCATATTGATGCGATTCGAGTTGACGGTCTGTCCAGCAGGCTTCGAACACCTGGATCAAATCCGCTGAACTGACCACCTCGACACCGTAACTCCTGATCAATTCGATCGTGCCGGCATCCACGCGCGACACGTAGGGCACCGCATTCAGCGGAGAATATTGCATTGCGATACGAGGGCTTCCGGCGAGCAGGCGCCCGAGGATCTGCCGTTGCTGCTCCCAGGACACATAACAGTCGGTCTGTCCCGGCAAGGTATCCAGTACGTGCGGCTCGATGCGATGCAACAGTTTGACGGGAGTTCCCTGCGCGGGAATCCAGTAGTACCAGCGTCTCGTCACATGGAGGGTCGGGTCTAGCTGGAGGATGCGATAGGCGAGGGGGTCGCTGTAGCGGAAGTCATAGAAGAGCCAGCCGTCGACTCCGGCATCGCGAAGTGACTGCTGAATCTCGCCGATACGTTGCTGCAGGGCCGTGGTTATCATAGAGGCATCATATTCGTCGGGTCAGCGAGCCGTCAATGAGGCGGCGAGGAGATCGACGATCATGGTACAATGTGCCGCATGACCGTCGAGCATGGACCAGAACCTTCTCAGTTTCGTGTGACTCTGTTTGTCGGACCACAACCGGTGGAGGGAAGACCATTCACATCTTCCTGTGTCTTCAATGTCAAGAAGCGGAGCTGGAAAGGTGGAATTCAGGTTGCTGTCGAGGTCACTAACGCACAAATCGATCGGCTCCAAGCTGACGTGGGGCTTTCTCATTGGCTGGCGCAGGCCTTGAACGATCTCCCAGAGGTAGATCGTCCCGCGCAGGAGGAGCGAGCGCACGAACTGTTTATTCAAGCGGTCTGCTGGTGCAAACTCGACCTGCTGCTGCATTCTGGCATCACGCAAGACAACCAATGTCTCGCAGATGACAGATGGATTGTTGAGGTTCGCGATACGGTGATTACACGAACGAACTTCATCACCTCGTACATTGCCACTGAGCTGGACCTCATACAGAAAGATGTCTCCGCTCCATGAAGTTCTCTTCCTGTGTGCGGCAGGGGGTTTGCATTCAGTGTTGAATTTGTTATAACCCCTTTACCATCAAATCAGAGGTGAGGGCTCCGGGGTCAACCATTACCGCTCAGCTCGCGCTGTCGAAGAAGGAGGATTTTTCGTGAACATCTATTCATCGTCATCCAATCGATCCCATGCTGGTTCAAGATTCAAGCTCGTGGCCGTCGTTCTGCTCCTGGCCCTTTCCACCATCACCATGTTGCCGTCTGCCTGGAGTCAAGACAGCATGGCCCCCTCGTCGAATGCGAGCGCGGAGGGGGGGAGTGCGTCGAGTGCAGGCATGCAAGCGGCCGCTGGGTTTTCCACCCTCCTGTATCTTCCCCTGAAGGCAGCCTTCGCCATCAGCGGAGGGATCGTCGGAGGCCTTGCCTACGCGTTTTCAGGCGGGAATGAACAAGCGGCGAAGAGCATTTGGACCACGAGCCTTTATGGCACCTATATCCTGACCCCTGACCACCTCCAGGGCAATCGACCGATCCGCTTTCTGGGGGTTGCCGACACGAACGATGCCCCGGCCCAATAACCCATCCGCCAACCAATGAAACCGATCATCGGCGTCACACCAGACTTCAATGCCGGTGATCGGAAAGAATGGGGTGGGCGCGAGCCCACCTATTTTTTACGTGCGCGCTACATTCGTGCTATCGAAGAACTGGGAGGCGTCCCGCTCGTTCTTCCCCTCCTTGCAGATCGAGCCGCGAGACGGCGCATTCTAGAACAGCTTGACGGACTCCTCCTCACAGGAAGCGGCCCGGATTTGCCCCCGACATTGTACGGTGAGCGCCAACGTTTTCCGTTCGGCATCGTCAGTGCGCGTCGCGCAAACTTCGAGCTGGACGTCGTGCACCTGGCCAGGAAGGCCGACCTCCCGCTGCTCGGCATCTGCGGAGGCATGCAGACAATGAACGTGGCCTGTGGCGGCAGTTTGTTTCAGGACATTGCGTCTCAGGTCGCGAAACCGCTTCAGCATCGGCAGCGGACTTCCGCGACGAATCTCAGCCACACTGTGACCGTGGCGCCAGGCAGCCTCTTACGCCGTATCGTCCGGTCGGTGTCGATGCGGGTGAACAGTTCCCACCATCAATCGGTCAAGGCCGTCGCACCTTCGCTGATCGCCAGCGCTGTGGCTCCCGATGGTATCGTGGAGGCGATCGAATCGCCGACCCAGCGCTTTTTTCTCGGCATCCAGTGGCACCCTGAATTTCTTTTCGAGCAGCATCTTCTCCACCGGCGCCTGTTCGAGGCATTTTTGCGCGCCGCCCGCCGCTCCGCATCATGAGCACAGAGGCGCCCGCTTCGGGCCGGACTGCGAGCCGTGCACAGACGCCTGCTATACTTCAGCGGATATGGAACGAGAATCGTTTGACCAGCCGGCAGCCTCACCTCCTATCCGTAGGGGAGGGGCGATGATTCGCCGTCTATTTCAAACGAAATCTATCGAGCAGATCCTCGCAGACGCAGACCATCCCGACCACCGTTTAAAAAAGACTCTGACGGCCTGGGATCTGACCGCACTCGGCATCGGGGCGATCATCGGCACCGGCATCTTCGTCCTGATCGGTACCGCCATTGTCGGCGATGCCCACCGACCTGGGGCAGGGCCTGGAATTATTCTGTCCTTCGTGCTCTCCGGCCTGACCTGCGCTCTCGCGGCCCTCTGCTATGCCGAGTTCTCCACCATGATTCCCGTGGCCGGTTCGGCCTATACCTATTCCTATGCCACGCTGGGAGAATTTCTGGCTTGGATTACCGGCTGGAACTTGATTCTCGAATATGGAGTGGCCTGTGTCGCCGTCGCCATCGGGTGGTCCGGCTATTTCAATAAACTACTCAGCTTGGCCGGGTTCGAACTTCCACATTGGGCGACACATCCGCCAGGAGGACCCGATGGTGGTGTCGCCAACTTCCCTGCCGCGATTATCGTGTTACTCGTCACCGTCATCCTCGTCATTGGAATCAAGGAAAGCGCTCGCGCCACCGGCATCATTGTCTGTTTGAAGCTCGCGGTCATCCTCTTTTTCATCGCGGTGGGAACGCCCGCCGTGAACGCAGACAATTGGACGCCCTTCATGCCGCAGGGGTTCGCCGGCATCGGCGCCGCAGCCGCGATTGTATTCTTCGCCTATATCGGATTCGACGCGATCTCAACGACTGCCGAGGAAGCGAAAAACCCTCAGCGGGATCTTCCGATCGCCATTATTGCCTCACTGAGCATCTGCACGGTTCTCTATATTGCCGTAGCCGCTGTGTTGACCGGCTTGATACCCTCTTCGCAGATCGACGTCCATGCGCCGGTGGCCGAAGCGTTGAGTATGGTGGGGTTCAAGTGGGGTTCAGCGATTGTGGCGATTGGAGCCGTCGCCGGGATTACCAGTGTGCTTGTGGTGATGATGCTGGGTCAGATTCGGGTCTTCTTCGCCATGTCGCGCGATCACCTCTTGAGCCCCTGGCTCTCAACCGTGCATCCGCGTTATGGCACGCCGCACTACGCCACGATTCTCACGGGCATCGGCGTGGCCACGCTCGCTGCGCTGATTCCTATCGGCGACGCGGCTGATATGACGAATATCGGCACACTCTTCGCGTTTGTTCTCGTCTGTATTGGAGTCGTTATTCTGCGCTACACGAAGCCCAACCAGCCCCGTCCATTCCGTCTTCCCTTCATGCCGCTTGTCCCCATTCTCGGCATGCTGGCCTGCCTCGGCCTCATGAGTTTTCTCCCCTGGGTGACCTGGATCAGGTTCGTCGTGTGGACAGCCATTGGCATTGTGGTCTACCTAGGATATGGCTTGAAGCACAGCAAGCTGGCCGGCCCTTCCCTCAAGGCCACTTCCCAACGGGTACATTCTAAATAGATTTGGTTAGTTTGACTCGTTCGCTGGCTGAGCTGCCGGAGCAGGAGCCGGTGCCATGGGAGCTGGTGCAGTCGGAGTGGCTGCTGGTGCGACAGGCTGGGCAGCAGCTGATGGCGTCGCGGCTACCGCCGGCTTCGGAGGGGCGGGCGGCTTGGGTGGGGCAGGTCGTTCCGGCTTGATGCCGCCTTCCCATGAGGGACCGGAGTACATATCCGTCGAGAGACCCTTCGTCTTCCATTTCTCTTCAAAATCAGCGGCCGCTTTATTCGGGGTTTCACCACTCCCGACGACGTCATTCCATGGGTAGGCCCTTGGGCCGATCTGGCACCCGGTTTCCGTCCGCTTCAAATACAAGGCGATCGGATTCCCGCGATAGGGTCCAAGATAGATATGCACGGAACCAGCGTACTCGAGCAAATGTGCCATGCCCGTCTCCAAGAGG
>JAUXQT010000059.1 GCA_030682135.1 Nitrospirota bacterium
CAAAGGCGAGATGGAGCCGCTGCTGAAAAAAGCATTCGGAAAGTAAGAATAGATTCGAAGAGACGAGGGCGACGGTCATGCTCTTTTGCTCGCGCAACGCGCGGCCTCCGAAGGCCCTCGTTGGACGCGCGCAGTGAGAGCCTAACCGTCGCCCTCGTTATTTTATGCAGCAGCGGGTGGGGAGAAGGAGGTAGGTAGGTAGGACATCTTCGTATCCTATATATTACTCAGCACACTCAATAGTTAGTGCCTCTTGGGAAATCACAACATGCCAAAGGTGCTTTGCTCATTTTGCGGGATACAAAAGGATCGCGGCAAAGAACACATGTGGCCTGATTGGTTACTGAAACATTTGAATTTTCATTCTATGGATCTATCTGGAACGCACTATGCCCTTAGCGGCAAGACTGTTTCCGGAAGACAGCAAAATGTTCAGTCTGCATTGTTCGGAAAGGTATGCAGGGAGTGCAATGGGGGGTGGATGAGTCAACTGGAGTCGAAGGTGATTCCCATCATCAAGGCACTTTTAGAAACCCCAAGGTCCAAATCATCTCTCTCACAAGAAGAGGCTTCAGTTCTTGCCGTGTGGGCGTTCAAAACAGCGATTATTAGAAACGCCGCTACGAACTACAGGCAGATCGTCCCTTCAGCCCATTTCAGGCACTTGTATGAGCATCGTTCGATCCCAGAGGGGATATACGTGGACCTTGCCTTCGTGAATTCCCACCATGGTCTATCTGGGCTTCAAAGCCAAACTTTGGCTGGGTTTGTCCGTGGAGTTGATCAAGTCAATGCAGCAGAAGTTCAAGACGGGATCTACAACATTACCCTAGCGATTGGTTCTCTCCTCCTTCGAGTAATCTGTTTCCAAAACCACGCATACACCGTATCCATTCCTGACGGCCTCGAACTCAAGATAGTCCGCATCCACCCTTCTCAGACTGCCGGAGTCTCAATCAATCTATCTCAAACCTATTCACATCCAAGCCAGATCGAACTCGATGCGATATTCCATGAATACGATTGATTCTAATTTCGGCCCTAACCGGTCGTTCGACCCAGCCCAAACCGCAAGCGGTTTGGAGGGGTAACTCCATCGGTAGGTCAAATCTGGGAGGCACAGAATTGATCAATAGTGTGGTGAGCTGAGTCCAGTAGAGTTTGCGGTTGGAGATCCATTTTTTTCATGAAGCATCGCAAGGTCTTGCGATAGTACATCATACATTTGACTGCTCGGACTGCTTGATGTGTTGTAGCTCAGATAACGCTTCCAGTCTCGTTTGCTTCTCTTTCTCGGAATGGCTTCATGCGTGTTTTTGCTGCAACCATGTCCGAGGGTATAGATGATCCGTCCAGCTCGCTTGTTTTCTCTTCAGGGATGGGGCCTGATTGATCTCCCACTGCGCGCGTCCAACGAGGGAAGTCCGCGACCGCGCGTTGCGCGAGCACAGGAGATCATCAGGCTCCATTCCCTCCTCGGCCCTAAACATCTGCTCAAGGGAGTGGTCGAGGTCGCACTTCACTGCGCGCATCGAACGAGCACTTTCTGAACGTGCGCGTTCTGCGAGCAAGAAGGGCACCTGACCGCTCCCGCCCCACCCTCACCTCTTGGATTCCGGAGGAGGCCAGTTCATCTCTGTGTGTCTGCCGCAGTAGTAGCAGGAGAGGCGGTAACGGCCTTTACGGCGAGGATTCGGCAGTGAGGTAAAGGTGATGGGCGTATCGTCGAAGGGGCAACTGGGTTGATCGTGCAGGAGATGCACCTCGGCCATCATCGTGATCGAGGCATCGTCCCACGGTGGAGTCATTTGCTCCTTCCCCGTGATCTGTTCCTTCGTATGGCACCGTTCGCATTCGGCTTCGTAGGTCTTGATCCGGGCGAGATGGGGAGTGTGGTCGGTGACGTCCATCGCGCCGCCGCAGCCTGGCTTGGCGCAGGTCACATGTTCATGCTGTAGGGCCTGGAGAAACCGACTGTGTGCTGTTCGTTCCTGTTCTGATTTCATAGTGTCCTCATTCCTCCTTATTTCTCACAGAGGGTGGCCTGATGTGCCCTTTCACTGCGCGCATCGAACGATATACATGCTCCCTCCAAGCTCGCTCGTTCTCTCTTCAGGGATGGGGGCGATTGATCTCCCCTTGCGCGCGTCGAACGAGCACATTCTGATCGTGCGCGTTCCGCGAGCACAGGAGATCATCAGGCTCCATCCCCTCACACCCCCCATGCACCACTGATTTGAATGTTGGCTCCGTTTACGTATCGGGCCTCGTCGCTCAGTAAATATCTCACGGCAGCCACGGTGTCGCTCACCTCGCCAATGTATCCGGCGGGGATGCGTTTGGTCATGCCGGCGAGCTCTTCCGGCGGCGCGCTGCCTGAGTCGATGAAGCCGGGGGAAATCGCATTGACGGTAATGCCGTGCGGCGCCAGCAGTTTGGCTAGGGTGCGAGTCAGAATCAAGACACCGGCTTTGGCGATGTAGTGGGCCGTGACGTCCGGCTGTGAAATCATCTGGTCGGCGTTGGCCATGCTGAAGTTGATGATGTGCCCGGATTTACGGGTCTTCATGCCCGGCGCGACGGCCTGCGCTAGATAGAAGATCGGATGGAGATTGCCATCGAACATCTCGTTCCAGCCTTCGACGGTTTCGTCGAATAGGTTCACGCGATGGTAGGGCCCTGCGCCGTTGATCAGCGCGTCGATCCGTCCCCATTGCTGTTCGACGTGAGTCACGAGCCCTTTGGCCGCCTGGGCGTCCGACACATCACAACGAATCGAGAGCGCACGGCCTCCAAGACTGGTGATGGCCTCGGCTGTGGCTCTGGCCTCTGTTTCGCTCGTGCGGTAACAGATGGCGACTGACCATTGTTGTGCCGCGAGGTCGAGCGCGATCCCCCGCCCGATGCCTTTGGCCCCGCCTGTGATGAGCGCCACTCGCTCTGTCATTTGTGGTCTCCCTAGTAACGATGAGTGCAGAACGAGGAACTAAAGACTATGCTCAGTCAGCGTTCGTTCATCGCTCAGTGTTCATCGTTTCTTTGCCGTCATCTCGTCTTCAGTCTGGTCGCGAGCAGCTGCAAAGTGCCGGCTGTTCGCATGGAAAAGGTCCGGTCTTGTTTGGGTTTCTTATCGTCTTCTTGGCACTCTGTGGTGAGCGATTGCAAGTCTGCGATGGTATCCACGTCGCGCCAGGCGGTGGTGAGTCCGACAGATAAACCCAGCGTCTTGGCCTTCTGCTGTGTGACGGCGAGGACTTGATCGGTGGACCAGGGCACTCCGGTAAAGAGTTTCTCTGCCGGCTGTTTGAGACCGATCAAGTAGTACCCGCCATCGAGAGCCGGCCCTAAGACCACGTCCGAGCGGCCGAGCATCGTAAAGGCCTCTTGATACGCAGAGAGCGGCAAGGTCGGGACATCGGTTCCCACAATGATCACCTGCGTATAGCCTTTCGCGAAGAGATCGACTGAGGTGCGGTGCATCCGCTGGCCTAGGTCCTCGCCTACTTGATCGAGCAGGTGAACGCTCTGCCGTTCTTCCATGATTTTGAAGAACACGAGTTCGGAGGATGGCGCGCAGGCCAGGTAGCGATGGAACGGGAGCTGCAGTTTGGCGACCGCGAGTTTGGATCGTTCCAGCATGTCGAGCACGAAGCTACCGTGCAGGGTGGCGGCCTCGTCAGGGGTCAGTGGCGGGCAGAGCCTGGTCTTGACCTCGCCTGGGATCGGAGCTTTGGCAAAGATCACCAGCGCGCATTCGATGCGCGCCTGGTGTGAGGCAAGGGGCGAGGGGCGAGAGGGGGAATGGGCGCTCTTTGTATTTTCTGATTCGTGTTTCATCTGTTCCTTTGGTCCATGGCCTCGTGCCTCTAGCCTCGCGCCGTCTCGCGCACCGTCGCATAGAGATGTGCGAGACGATGCGGCGACACCCCGATCCAATAGAGGAATCGCAGTGCCCACATCAAGAGGATTGTCGGCAATGGTCCCTGCTGCTCCCAGCGACGGAAGGAGGTGGTCACGGTCGCGGTCAGGGCCGCAGTTGCGCCCCTTCGTTTGAGTCTGCGGGAGAAATCGATATCCTCCATCAACGGCACATCAGCGAAGCCTCCCATCTGTTCGAAGATGTGATGACGGACGAAGAGGGCCTGGTCGCCGGTGGCAATGCCGCTTATTCTCGATCGCCAGTTCATCATGCTGCTGATGATGGAGCCCCACTTCGATGGGCGATCGAATCGGACGTCGAATCGTCCGCCCACCATATCTTGCCCGGCCATCGCCGTCTCGATTGCGGACTTCGCATCGCTTGGAAGCTGCGTGTCGGCGTGGAGAAACAATAAGATTTCTCCGCGGCTGGCCTTTGCGCCTTCGTTCATCTGGCAGGCACGCCCGCGTGGGGCAGGCACCAGTCGAATAGGACTGCGTGCTGAGGACTGAGTGCTGAGTCGGAAGGATTCGACGAGTGCAGGAGTTTCATCGCTGCTCCCTCCATCCACCACGATGAGCTCATCGAAGCCGAGGGCTGCGGTCTGTGCCATGGTGGCCATGATCGTCCGTTCTTCGTTGAGCGTCGGGATGATGACGGAAATCGTCATCGCCATGGCTGTTAGCAGGCCACAAAAAAGTTATGTTGGCGCGCCAGGACTTCGCTGGCTCGCATGCGCAGCACAAGAGGAGCACGTTCCCACAGGATGCTCAAACAGGCTGTCCAGCAAGGCCGCAGCGAGTGAAGGGCCGAGGCGTACCCTTTAGGGTACGTTGAGGGTCTGAACGAAGCGAGAACGAAGCTGGCAGCCTGTTTGAGCATCCTGTTAGGCCGGCTTCTTCGGTTCGTTGAACATGAAGTACATGACGACCACTACGGTCGACCAAAACACCACTTGCTTATGCCAGAAGAGGACTTCTCCATAATGGAAGAAGATGGCTGCGAGCAGGAGGGAGGCGCCGATGAGGCTGTAGCGGAGGGTCATGTTTTCGACAACCGCATTTGCCCATACCGCGACTCCGCCGAAATAAATCAAGAGGGGAATGACGTCGATTTCGAATCCCCCGCTGATCGAGAGAAAGATGTCGAGAAAGCCGATGAAAATCAGGGCGGTGCCCACGATCATCCCGGCGACACGCATTTGATTGTCGCTCCCGGAGTCGTCCTCTGATTCTGGGCGCACCGGCTTGTTGGTTGGCTCTAGCTGCATGGGCAACTGGTTCCTAACTGTTCGTGAAATGTGAAACGTGAAACGTCCGAATAGGGAGCAAGATACGCATTTTGCCGGATGCTCAAACAGGCCGTCCAGCAAGGCCGCAGCGAGTGAAGGCCCGAGGCGTACCCTTGGGGGTACGTTGAGGGTCTGAACGAAGCGAGAACGACGCTGGCGGACTGTTTCAGCATCCGGTTATACCTTGAAATGTTTGCTCAGGGTTAGCCCCTGTCGCTGATACGAAGACCCAAGCGCTGAGCCATAGAGCTGCCCGGGGCGCGCGAGCATCCTGTCGTATACAACCTTGAAGAAGGTTTGTCCATCATGGATCAGGAAGGGGACGTCGTGGGGGCGGACTTCCAGCACGACTTGGGTGCCGTGCAACTCGCCTTGGCCGTACCCGAATCCCGGATCGAAAAACCCGGCGTAGTGGGTTCGCAACTCGCCACAGGCTGCTTCGAAGGCAACCATCTCGGCCGCGTAGCCGGCCGGCACACGGATCCGTTCTTTCGACGCGAGAATGTAAAACTCTTCCGGTTCCAAGAGGAGGCTGTCCTGGCGGTGGCGGTAGAGGGGCTCCCAGAAGTCGAGCGCCGCATAATGGCCGACCTTGGAGAGATCGATGACGTGGCTGTTCTTCTTTGCCCGATAGCCGATAATCGGCGAGGCGCTTCGGTCGTCGCCCTTCAGATCGATACGGAGAAACAGGCCGCGGTCCGTTCGGAAATCGCGGGTGGCCAGCGCCTGTTTCGTGGGGAGGTTGTGGTAGAGCAGGGGTTCCCGCTTGTGGAGCGTCTGCAGCGATCGGTCCGGCACGGTGGCGTCGCCACGCACGAAGCGAATTTGATTGAGCGAGTACCCGGTCTTCACCTTGATCGTGAACGAGCGGGGGACGATCTCAAGATAGAGGGGGCCGGTATAGCCGGCCCGGATTTCATCGAATCCCGTGTTGAGATCCGTCACGACGCGGGTAAAGACGTCCAGCCGTCCGGTCGTGCTTTTGGGATTGGTTCGTGCCCGGATCGTCTTGGGCAAGGTTACCCGTTCCAGCAGCGGCACCAAATAGACATGACCTTTTTCGAGGATCGCTCCTTCGGTCAGGTCCATCTCGTACATCACGAGATCGGACTGATAGAAGTCCAGGACGTTGAGCCGGCTCGTAATATCGGACAGTTCCGGCAAAAAGCTGCTGATCAACCGATAGGCCTTGCGCCCGAGCCGCAGGTCCAGGCTGGCCGGCTGAATTTGGCGGTCTTCGATCGGCACGTCGGCCTGGATGGCCCCGCTCGCGATCAGTTGCTTAATCTGTTGGTAGGGCAAAATGCCCTGCGCGGTTCTGGTACTCACAGGTCGTCGTGCTCTCCATTACTGCATGAGTTCAGTGAAGGCCCTGCGCTGACCATCGGCAGCTCGCGGGACGAGCCCTGTTTCGGCTGAGGATAGTGGAAGGCCTTGCCCTCATAGTTTTTCAAGAGGACGCCCTCGGCATCCATGTGCACCATATAGTCGCCGGGAAGCAAGGGGATCTTGCCGCCGCCGCCCGGTGCATCGATGACGAAGTGCGGGACCCCCATTCCGCTGGTGTGGCCCTGCAGCGATTTAATGATGTTCAATCCCGTTTCAACTGTGGTGCGGAAGTGATTCGTACCCTTGGTCAGGTCGGCTTGATAGAGATAATAGGGCTTGATGCGCGCGAGCAGGAGCTGATGCATCAAGCGTTTCATGATCTCAGGGTCGTCGTTGACGCCTTTGAGTAGCACGGTCTGCGCGCCAAGCGGCACGCCGGCATCGGCTAACATCCCACAGGCCGCCTTGACGGCCGGGGTCAGTTCGTCCGGGTGGTTGAAATGCAGGTTCATGTAGATGGGGTGATACTTCTTCACGATCGCGCAGAGTTCCGGGGTAATCCGTTCCGGCAATGTGCCCGGCACCCGCGATCCCAAACGAACCAGTTCTAAATGTGGAATGGTGCGCAGGGCCTTGAGGATCCGCTCCAGTAAATGATCCGGCAGGAGCAGCGGGTCGCCGCCGGAGAGGATGACGTCGCGTACTTCCGTATGTTCCCGCAAGTAGGCGATGGCTTGATCGAGTTCGCCCTTCTTGAGAAACCCAGGTTTTCCGACCAGCCGTTTTCTCGTGCAGAACCGGCAATAGATCGGGCACTGATTCGTGACCATCAGCAGGACGCGATCCGGATAGCGGTGGACGAGGTGCGGGACCGGGCTCATGAGATCTTCTTCGAGCGGATCGTCTTCCGCCTCGAAGTCGTCCATTTCGGCGATATCGGGAACCACCTGCTTCCAGATGGCGTCGCCCTTTGTCTTAATCGTGGCCATCACCGTGGGGGTAATGCGCATCGGATAGTCGCCCACGATAGCTTCGATTTCTTTCGCATCGACACCGAGCTGCGCCGCCAAGTCTTTGGGTTTCACGATGCTGTCGGCGAGTATGCGTCTCCAAGTTTCCATGCGGTCTCCTTTGCGGTCGAGTAGATCGGCCGGTCTGTTGCAGGATGCTGAAACAGACCGCCAGCTTCGTTCTCGCTTCGCTCAGAGGCTCAACGTACCACAAGGGTACGCCTCCCCTCTTCGCTCGCTGCGGCCTTGCTGGACGGCCTGTTTGAGCATCCCGCGATGATTTCTCCGCAATCTGTTAGTCGTCGGCGATCCGTTGTTGACCGTATGTCTTGTCTAGATAGTCGAGAATGTCGTCGGTTTCCGTCAACACCAGGTCTCCATCCTTGAGGACTGGAACAAAGTACTGGCCTGAGACCTCGTGGACGACTTTGCGCATCGGCCGGATGTCGGGCACGATGACCTGCTCGTAGTCGATGTGGAGGTCCGCCAACTTGTCGCGCACGACTTCGCAGTCGGGGCACCAGGAAACATGATAGAGCGTTAACGACATTGTGCTGAGTCCTAAGTTCTGAGTCCTGAGTCCTGAGCTCTGACATGCGCCGTTCGAGTCTGAAAACCGAACCATAGCACTCAGCACTCAGCACTCAGGTTCTTCATCGCTCCGCAGGGCACCATGACGGCGTCCTTCATTCCGTGGATCACTTTCTTGTCCGATGAGCAGACCGTTGCCAGGATACCAGCCAGCTCGATGGTTTCGCCACTCACGAAATAATAGGGGGAGAGCCTGGCACGGCCGGACATCCGGTTCATCTCGCCGCTCACAGGATCGAAGTAGTCGAGTTCGTATAGGCGGCCCTTATGAAACTCCTGCAGGATATAGGGCGTTTTGGGAAAGGAGGCCAGGGCTTTGTCGATGGCCGCAGTCCATTCGTGTTGCGGCATATCGTGGCCAACCGATACCCCTCGGCTGCCCCAGGCGAGTTCGGAGAATCCCGATGGCTTGATCACGAAGTGCCGTTCTTTTTGGGTGGCCGTGGCCAGATCGCGCCAGTTCATCACGGCCCGTCCGCCCATCGCCAAACCAGGAACCGTGGCGGATGGAGGGATCGGCGCAGGATCGAGAATCCACGTGCGAGGCATGATCGTCGTCAGGTGCAGGAAGGCCTCTTGTCCCAAGGCCTGCTCCCAGAAGGGTCGTAGGGCCGGGTGATGGAGCAGGGCAAAGGCGAGTTTTTCTTCCAGCGCCGGTTTATAGGGCGGCGTGACGGCGACCCGGTCCTTCTTGACCGCATATTGGACAAGTTCTGATTTGGGAATATTGAGCAGGTCGAATAACTCATAGAAGCGATAGATCAAGGCGATCGGCTGATCGATTCCCTCGTGGGCGATCCGGAGGCCTTCTTCCGTGAATCGTACCTGTCGAGGCTCCACGCAATAGGCGTCGACCCCGATCGCTCGCAGCCGGGCCGTGAGCCACGTCATTTCCGGTCGATAGTCTTTGGCTTCTTCCGACAGCAGAATCACGATGCAGCCGGTATGCTGGGTGAGCTGGGCCTTCAGCATGGCCGCAAATCCTTGCACCATTCCGTCGGGACCTCCCACGAGCGACAGACCATTAGCCTGCGCATCAGCATAGAGCGATGAGAGGCAGGCCGTCATGCCGATCCCGCCAGGGACTGAGTCGAGTTCGGTAATGACCATGCCATCCTGGGTGGGGATGACGTCCGGCCGGATGACGGCGGGGAGGTGATCGCGAAATCGCTTCATCCGGCTGTACGTGATCAGCCCTTCCGGCTTGCCTTGGTCGAGGTATCCCGCGACCCAGGCCGGTTGAAGACCTCGCACGCTGTCGAGGTAGAGGCGGTTCAGCGCCCGATAAAACGAGAGGAGCTGCGGGCCAAGCCGGTGAAAAAAGTCTAACTGCTCTTGGGTGACGGGGAATGGCGTGGTGGCGATTCGCCAGGTCGTCGTTGCGGCAACCGTTCCGGGAACCGGTTCTTGTCCTGGTGGAGCCGGAAAGAGGCCAGCGTGGCTCAGTTGGTCACGGATGATCGCGCAGCGATGAAGGAGGTCGGAGGTAGCCAAATCAGACAGAGGGGGTGTCCATGTCAATGAGAGCCTTTCATGCGAGGGCCACGAACTCTAACACGAGGATTTAGGATCGTACAAGGGGCGAGGGGCGTGAAGGGGAAGAGGCCGTGGAGACCGACGCAAGGTCACGGCAACAAGTGCCGATGGAGCGGACACATGGATGCAATATTTTGCGGGCGGATGATGAGGAGGGACGCAGTGAAAAGGTGACATCCCCTTGGGCACTCCTGCAGAATGGTGCTAGTATAAGCCGCATATCGATTGGAATCCTCCCATGTCCGACTGTACCGATGAACTGCTGAGCCCGTCTGTGACATTACCGACTGCGTTACCACAACTCGTGCCGAGCCGTAGCTGTCTCCAGTGCGATGTCTGTTGCCGTTTTCCGGACCCCGACAGTGCCCTGCGTCCCTATTTTACCGGGGACGAAATTGCCAGCGCCCTGGCTGGGGGTATTGAGGGAACGGCCTTTCCCGATCGGGGAGGCTCGCAGGTGACTCTGGTTCCAGGCCCTCATGGAGAGGGCTATCTCTGTCCGGCATTCGACTCCACGACGTCACAGTGCCGCATCTATGAACATCGCCCGCTCGATTGCCAGCTCTATCCATTGGCGCTGATGTGGAATGAGGTGCACGACCAGATTCTGTTGGGGTGGGATACGAAATGTCCGTTCATGCGAGAGGAGATTCCGGGGGAGATCCAGCATCATGCCGACCGGGTGATGGCGCTGCTCGATCAACCGGGCATTCGTGAAGAGCTTGTCGCACACCCTCGGCTTGTCGGACGGTTTCAAGAGGACGTGATTGTGCTGGCCCCCCTTCCAGATATGGCCGCCGCAGTTGCCGCTCGGTGGGGCACCCTGTCACTGCAGCGTCTGACGGTGGACGATATCCCTCGACTGACGATAGCCCTGGATCGGTCAGGATTCGGCGGGCCTCAATCGCTCGCCGCCTATTCGCCGGTCTATCACTATATGAGTAACGGGCTGTTAGCCTATTGGTGGATGGAACTTCACGGGGCCTTGTGCCTCTTTGCGCAATCGCCGGACGGGTGGTTCATGCTCCTGCCTCCGTTGGGGACCGGCTCCATCGACGCACCATTGTCTGCTGCGATGGAGCTGCTCCGGCGCTGGAACGGTAACTCGTCGGTCAGCCGAGTTGAGAACGTGTCGGCTCAGTTAGCGCCAAAGTTTGAGCGGCTGGGATATCGTCTGACGCCTAAGGAACCGGACTATCTGTACCCTGCGGCGGACCTCGCCGCTCTGGCGGGCGACAGATATAAGTCTCAGCGCGCATTGTGCAATCGATTCGAGCGGGAGCAGAGCTGTGAGGTGGACCGCTATCAGCTTGGCGACCGTGAGGGCTGTCGTGCCCTCCTCGGTGATTGGTCACGTCAGAAGCAGGCGGAAGGGCTTGAGTCCTTCGGCGAGATGCTGCTGGCTGATGCGGAGTCGGTGCATGAAGTCCTGTGGTCGCATGCGCCGCTCCTTCAGATCACAGGGACGGTCGTCAGGATTCAGGGCCGGATCTGCGCTTATACCTTCGGCTATTGGTTGACGGACCAGACATTCTGTGTCCTCCTAGAGGTGGCGGATCGGACTCTTCCCGGCCTGGCCCAATTTCTATTTCGGGAGACCTGTCGGATGGCTGTATCGAAAGGGGCCGGCTACATCAATACGATGGATGATGCGGGGCTCTCCGGCCTGCGTGCATCCAAGCAGGCCTACCATCCAGCTCTGCTGATCCCCAATTTTGTCGCTTCCCCGGCGCGTGAATCATGAAGACGTCAATGGCCCTCTCATTCCTCGATCTGCGCCGCTATCGCTGGCTGCCCTATCTCATTATTGCCATGTCCCTGCTTGCGTTTGTGGCCGGCGCCCGGCTGATTCAGTTCGTGGAGTCTCGCCTGGTGGTGGCGACAGGAGAAGAGCTCACGCTTGCCGCGGCGGAAGTGGCCGAAAAAACCGATCGGATGTTGTTCGAGCGCCAGGGCGACGTGCAAATGATAGCCCGCGCCTTTTCGTTGCGCGCCTCGGATCCGAGATACCTGTCCGAGTATTTGAAGTGGATGAAAACCGCCTATTCCCCGGTCTATCTGTGGCTCGCGGTCACGGATAGTCAGGGCACGATTGTGGCGGCGACAGAGTCTTCGCTGGCAGGGCATGACTATAGCCAGGCCCCATGGTTTTTGGCCGCGCGTGCAACGCGAAGACTGGACGTGGCCGATGTGGCAGCCCATGAAGCGGATAGTGGTGTCGATGCCATCGCCTTTACGGCCCCGATTCTCGACTCGCAAGGCACGTTCCTGGGTGTTGTGACCACGCGGGTGGGAATTCCATTTTTGGAGGAGGTCACCACCAGGACCATTCGCGCGCTTGAAGATCGACAGGGCGGGGGTGGGCGAGTCGAATATCAAATGGTGACGCGGCAGGGCAAGGTGTTTGTCGATTCGATGGTGTCCTCTTCGGAGAGTCTCAATCTGAAGACGCTGGGACTCCCCTCGGTGTTGCTGAGTGAGGCTGGAGAGCCGGGGTTTATCGAAGAGGAGCATCTGCGCCGGCATGTCCAGGTGGTGACAGGTTATGCGAGGACTCAGGGGTTTGGAGAGTTTGTCGGGTTGGGTTGGGCGGTCCTGGTACGGATGGATCGGCAGGATATTTTAGCGCCGATTCATACGTTCATGTGGAAAGCCGGAATCATTGCCGGAGTGGTCTGGATTCCCATGTTGGTGTTGCTGCTCTGGTCCACGGCGCGATTGCGTGCCGAACATCGGCAGGCGCAACAGGAAAGCGCCTGGGCGAAAGCCGCCGAGACGGCGCTGCTCCAAAGCCAGGAGCGAAACCGGGCCATCGTCGATACCGCGCTCGATGGGGTGATCACGATCGACTCGACCGGGATTGTGACCGATTGGAACGCGCAGGCCACGGCGATTTTCGGATGGTCCCGCGAGGAAGCGCTTGGAAGGGCCCTGGCCGAAACCATTATTCCTGAGCGGGATCGTCAGGCGCACGAACGGGGCATTCGTGAGTTTCTCCGGACAGGAACTGGCGCAATCCTGAACCGCCGGATTGAAATTGTCGCGCAACACCGGAACGGCTGGGAGCTTCCCGTCGAGCTGGCGGTGTCTCCGGCTAAGATCGGGGATGCCTATATTTTCAGCGCCTTCATCCGGGACATTACCGACCGCCGCCGGGCTGAACGGCGCTTGGCCTCTCAGTACGCGGTGACGCGAGTCCTGTCCGAGTCGATGACCCTGGAGGAGGCGGTTCCAAAAATCATTCAGGCCGTTGGGGAGAGCTTGGAATGGGATCTGGGCGTGTTCTGGCGGGTGGATAAGGCGGCTGGGATGTTGCGCTGCCTCGATCAGTGGAAGTCGTCATCTGTGCAAGCCGATCCGTTTACGATGGTGACCTGGCAGCAGGTCTTTCTCCGGGAAGAGGGCTTGCCCGGGCGAATTTGGGCCAGCGGCAAGTCGGCATGGGTGACAGATGTCGCGCTGGATACAAATTTTCCTCGTGGCGTCCAGGCTCAAGAGGCCGGGCTCCACGGGGCGTTTGGATTTCCTGTGCTCATCGGAAGTGAGATCGAGGGGGTCATCGAACTCTTCAGTCGTCAAGTCCGGCAGCCCGACGACGAGTTGTTGCGAATGGTGGAAGACATCGGTCTCAAGATCGGCCAGTTCGGTGAGCGGGCTCGAACGGAAGGGGTGCTTCGGGAAACCGAAGCCCAATTGCGCCAAGCCCAGAAGATGGAAGCCGTCGGGCGATTGGCCGGCGGCGTCGCGCACGATTTTAACAATCTCCTCACCGTGATTCGAGGGTACAGCGAGTTGCTGCTTGGCCGGCTGGGGCCCACCGATGCCATGCGGAAAGATATGGAGGAGATCAAGAAAGCGGCCGACCGGGCGTCCGGGCTGACTCGTCAATTGCTGGCATTCAGCCGCCGTCAGTTTATCGCGGCGAAAGTGCTGGATCTCAATGCTCTCGTCGCCAATATGGACGGCATGTTGCGGCGTCTTATCGGTGAAGATATCGTCGAACTCTGTACGGAACTCGACTCCTCAGCCGGCGCGATCAAGGCGGATCCTGGACAGGTCGAGCAGGTGATCATGAACTTGGTCGTCAATGCGCGCGATGCGATGCCTAAGGGTGGGCGGCTGACGATTCAAACCAAAAATGTGACGATCGGGAAAGGGGCGCGCTTCGATGCCGTCGGGGTCGAGCCGGGATCCTATGTGATGTTGTTGGTTCGCGATACCGGTCATGGAATGGATGCGGAGACCCGATCGCATCTCTTTGAGCCGTTTTTCACGACGAAGGAGCAGGGAAAAGGGACAGGACTAGGACTCTCAACCGTCTATGGCATCGTCAAGCAGAGCGGGGGGAGCATTATGGTTGAGAGTGCTCCTGCCAAGGGCACGACCTTCCGGATCTACTTCCCACGGGTCGAAGCCGAGGCCCCGGGGGCAGCGGGGGCGACCGAAGCGATCGATCCGGCACGGGGCCGCGAAACGATTCTCTTGGTCGAAGACGAGCCGGCGGTTCGGGGGCTGGTACACGAAACATTGCGGCTGCATGGCTATACGGTACTGGAGGCGCGCCACGGCATCGAAGCCCTCCTCACCAGCACCAAATACGTGGGGCCCATCCATCTGTTGTTGACGGATGTCGTGATGCCACAGATGAGCGGCCCTGAAGTCGCAGAGAAGCTTCTGACCGTTCGTCCGGGAATTAAAGTGCTCTACATGTCGGGGTACCCGGACCATCCGGTGTTCGATCAAGGCGGCGTAAGCCGAGAGACAGGGTTCCTGCCCAAGCCCTTCTCCCCGCACGTATTGGCGCAAAAGGTGCGGGAAATACTCGACGGTGTAAAAGCCGCCTAGCCTGCGCGTCTAAGACGAGCTCGGTCTGTCTGGTCTATTTGGTCTGTCTCGTCTGTTTGGTTGAATGAAACTAATAGGACAAACCAGATAGACCAAACAGACCGAATAGACCAGACAGACTGTTTCAGCATCCTGCCGGATCGCTTGATCTTCAGCCTCGGTTCCGTTTATCGTGCCCTACCGCAGCACGAAGCTGGTTGAACATCTACAAAAGGCAAGAGTCATGAGTCAGCAGGGACGCGAAGTCGACGTGGGGCAATATCGAATCGAGCGAGAGCCGTTCTACGCGGAAGTCTGTGGCGAGATCGGTCTGTTCACGATTGCGGCGAAGAGCAAGATGCCGGTCATGCTCAAGGGGCCGACTGGGTGTGGCAAGACCCGATTCGTCCAGCATATGGCGTACCGGCTTGGCCGCCCTCTGATTACGGTGGCCTGTCACGAGGATCTCACTGCGTCCGATCTTGTGGGGCGGTATCTGCTCAAAGGGCAAGAGACGGTATGGGCCGATGGGCCGCTGACGCTCGGCGTGAAGCATGGCGCGATCGTCTATTTGGACGAAATTGTCGAGGCGCGGAAGGACACAACCGTCATCATCCATCCCCTGAGTGACGATCGCCGCTTTTTGCCGATTGAAAAGAAAGGCCAGATTCTTGAAGCCTCTGACGACTTCATTCTGGTGATTTCCTATAACCCGGGGTATCAGAGCGTGCTCAAGGATTTGAAGCAAAGCACGAAGCAGCGCTTCATGGCGATTGAGTT
>JAUXQT010000066.1 GCA_030682135.1 Nitrospirota bacterium
TGCTCACGGCGGGTGGGCTTGCGATATTGCTCAAACGTGACCTCGGCAAACGTCTGTTGCGGCATGGGGGCACCTCCTCATCAGTGCTGTGCTTCTCATAGCACAGCAGGAGAGGCGAATAAATCAGACCTTCCCTAGGCCTGTATGGAGGGTTTGTTATGAAGTTCGCGCGTTTGCTCGTGGCCCTTCTGTGAGCTGGGATGGGGTTTGTCGCTGGGTATCCTGGAACGTTGTTTCAATGTCCTCAGTGTCCGCCGAGGGAATACTTGCATACGAAGAGCCGGTGCAACCCGCTCTGACACCGACCTATCCTCCAGGCTACTACCTGGCTGGACGAATTTATCTCGATGGCATTCAGCCGGATATGGTGGGGAAGCGAGTGGTGCTTTCTGGTGATCTGACAGTGCAAGGCCATCCTGAGACGCTCACGTATCCGAAGATCGCAGCTCGAGACATCTGGGCGGGGCCCGCTATAACTTCGGTTCAGGATTCCGCGGAGGTTCAGCCGCAAGGGCCAGCCCTCCCTCGCCGTTGAGAGACGGATCCAGTAGCGGCGTGAGCAAGTTCTCGCTGCCCTTCGTAATCTGGCTGTGGCAGGGTTTCCACTCCTCCGCTTGATTCCAGCCAGGGTGATCGGATCGGAATTCCGACCAGAGCATGTGCAGACATCTCTCACAAGGGCTGTGCTCGAGTCAGCCCTATTCCGCTATTTCTCCGTAACAAGATTTTTTTCGTCTGTCGATCAGACGATGGCGGCTATGCGGAACGAAGAATTTCCCGCGCGGCATTCGCGCCGGCTGCGCCCATGACTCCTCCGCCCGGATGGGCGGCGGCGCCGCAGAGATAGAGGCCCTTGATCGGAGTATGGTAGTCGGCGAATCCCGGCACAGGCCGGCAGGCAAAGAGCTGGTTCAGGGTCATCGCGCCCTGGAAAATATTTCCGTCGGTCAGATTGAACGTCCGTTCGAGATCGAGCGGCGTCAGGACTTGCCGGGCGGTCACGGCATGCTGAAAGTTCGGCGCATATTCGTTCAAGACTTCAAAGCACCGGTCGGCAAAACTCTCCCGTAGATCGTCCCAGGTGGCGCCACGCAATTTGTAGGGGGCATACTGCACGAAGATCGACATGAGGTGTTGGCCTGGTGGGGCCACCGTGGGATCGACGACCGAGGGGATGGTGCATTCCAGAATGGGCCGTTGCGAGGGCTGTCCGTACTTGGCCTCGTCGAACGCCCGTTCAATGTAATCCAGGTCCGGGCTGATGTGGATGGTTCCGCGATGGTGCGGGCCTGGCTCCAGACTTGGGCAGGCGAGAAAGTCCGGCAGTTCGCTCAGCGCGACATTGATCTTCATCGAGGCGCTGTCGTAGCTGATACGGCTGACAGCGTCTGAGAAATCTGGCGGAAGCTGCGTCGCATCCAGCAGGTGGGTGAAGGTGACTTGCGCATCCGCATTGCTGGCGACGACCGGCGCATAACATTCTTCTCCGTCGGCCAAGGCCACGCCCCGAACCGTCCCGTCACTCACGAGAATTCTTGCCACCTCTGCCGCGCAACGGATCTCGACCTTGAGATCGCGCGCGGCCGCCGCCAACGATTGCGTGATCCCGCCCATGCCGCCTTGCACATAGCCCCAGACGCCTCGTTTCCCGTTCGTCTCTCCCATCACATGGTGAAAGAGAACGTAGGCGGTGCCGGGCGTCGAAGGAGAAGCCATCGCCCCGATCACGGCATCGGTCGCGAGGGTGGCTTTGAGTGCCTCCGATTCGAACCAGCGATCGAGAATCTGCCGCGCCGGGGCGGTGAGGATCTCAAAGGCCTCGCTCATGGCTGGCCCCATGGCTTGGAACGGTTTTCCTGCTCGATAGAGGGTCCAGAGGTCTTGCAATCCAAGCTTCGCCAGGTTCGGAGGGCTCATGGTCAGCAGCGGTTCGAGGACCGCCGCCATCCGTTCGAGCATGGCCTCATAGGCCGGATAGGCGTTCGCATCCTTGAGACTGAATTTGGCAATCTGCCGGTGGTTCAGCGCGGGATCGGGGCCGAGCAAGAGATGCCTGCCATCGGGGAAGGGCGTGAACGAGGAGGGATTGCGCTCAAGTATCTTCAGTCCGTAGGACTCGAGGTCAAGATCCTGGATGATCTCTTTCCGGAAGAGGCTGTTCACATAGGCGGCGGTGGAGACTTTGAAACCGGGGAAGGTTTCTTCCGTGACGCAGGCGCCTCCGACGATGTAACGGCGTTCCAGCACCAGAACGTTCCATCCAGCCTTGGCCAGGTAGCAAGCGGTCACCAGTCCATTGTGACCGGCGCCGATGATGATCGCGTCGTAGCTCTTATCTCTCATACCTGTTCCTGCAGGACGCTGAAAACGTCCACCAGCATCGTTCTCGGCTCATCGAAATCCTCAACGGGGACCCGGCCGCCTCACCACTCGGCGGCGCGCACAAACGTGGTGCTCCTTATTCGTCGCACCGTGCGCCCCAGAGGGTACGCCTCCGGTTTCGACTCGCCTGCGGCCTTGCTGGATGGCCCTTTTGAGCGTCCTGTACAAGGTTTCTCTGTATCTGCAGTCTGCAGTGTAGCGCACTATGTTGTGAACATGCAGTGGGTCCGGCTCTCCATAACGGCCGTGGTTTCTTTGGTTTATCTGGTTCAACCAGATACACGAGACAGACCAAACAAGCCAGATCAACCAGTCGGTCCTTGCGTCCTTTTCGTGGATTCTCCGTCTATAGAGATGAGGGGGGGCATGGTGCCTTCCCATTCACTCGAAAGGAGAATCCCATGAGACCCCATCTGTCTCTCGATGTGCGCAACGTGCCTGCTTCGGTTGAGTTCTATCGGAAGGTTTTCGGATTGGCGCCCCAGAAACAGACGGCGGACTATGCCAAGTTCGATCTGACGGAACCGGCGCTGAATTTCTCGCTGGTGTCATCTGCCGGTACGATTAGTTCGGTGAACCATCTCGGCATCGAAGTCGAGTCGGTCGATGAGATTGCAGGGTGGAAACAACGGTTGCAAGAACAGGGCATTCTGGAAAAGGTTGAAGAGGGCATCGCTTGCTGCTTTGCGCGGCAGGACAAACTCTGGTTTACTGACCCGGACGGTAATGCCTGGGAGGTCTTCACCGTTCATGAGCAGTTGGAGGTGACAGGGCCATTGAAGGGCACAGGCTGTTGTGTGCCGAAGAGCAACGGCTCAGCCCTGCCGGCTGCTTGTGCTGCGTCATAAGGGGAGTTACCGTATAGACGGAGGGCCTTACCCAGCAGGCTGCAGCAACGCGCTTAGGTCTTTCGTTGTCTGGAATGAAGTCACGTGTGCAGCGAGGGCGGAAATTGCTCAAACAGATGCTAGATGACTGTTGTTTGATCCATTTGGATTGCCGCCGCGAGGTAATTGACTATGAGGTGCGCGATGCCGGCTGTGATCCTTGTGGTGGATCGACGAACTAGGGGGCGGCGCTGGAGCGTCATGTTTGAGAGGGTTACCTGAGCGGATTCTCGTCAGTGTACGGGGGCAAATCTGCGTGAGGAAATGATCAAACTGTAGGGACACCACATTATTGCATGCGGTGCCCCCACGAGTCGCTTAGGAATCGATCCTATTTTCCTGTTGTCAACTTTGCGATGAACATCTCCTGAACGGCTTTGAGATGTGCCTGGATGCCGCTCGTACTCTCATCGGCCGCATCGATTTGCACATCTTTCTTGAGTTGGACCAACACGTCGCCGTCCTTTGGCGGGGTTCCCTTCTTGCCGAGCATGCCGCCACCGATCCCGCCGCTGATGCCGAATCCTGTGCCCTCTGATGTTCGAATCGCCCAATGGGTTTCGCCCTCCCCGATAATGGTATTACCACGTGCGAGATAGCTCCCCATCATAGGGCGGTCCGTTAGAGACAGGGCTCCCATCTCGTATTTCAGGGTTTTGCCTTTTGGCCAGTCTTTCCCCGGAAAGGTTCCGCTGTCTTCCCACGTTCGGACGGGGCTCACGACATAGTAGACCTTGAGAAGAGAGGCGTTGAGGTCCTTGGCGAGTTGCTGTTCTTGTGAGGGCACCGTGAGTGTTCCGCGAGTGCCGCCTTTTGCGGCCACTTCACCAGTCTTGGCTAGGTTACCTGCCAGACGGGCGGCTGAAAATGCTTCCAGCCTCGATCCTGCGCCAGTAGCAGGAAGATAGAATCCTGTGGCCGCGGGCGAGAAGACGGTCGCTTTGCTCCAGGTACCTTCGGCACCGAGGGTTTCGACGATTAAATCGCCGAGACCTCCGTGGGAGTCTTCAAGCTTGAACGTGATGGCTTGCGGCGCAGCCGAGGCTTGGGCATCGCCGGCCAATTGTTGATACTTGGGCTGCGCCTTGAGCGCATCGGGAGTGATGATCTCATACCCTGCAGCCTTGAGATCGGTTACCAGCTTTGCGTAGAGATCGTCCGTCATCTTCTGCAGGGCGTCCTGCTCGACATTGTCGACGGTCGTGATAGAGGCAGGCTTATCGCCTCCCCGCTTTTGTTTCGTTTCGTGGAAGACCTTCGTCTGGAATTCTACGCCGAAACTGGCGATAGCCAGGCGCTTGTTCGGCAATTTGCTTACGTTGGCCGCATCGACATATTGCTCAATCTGAGATGCGGCAGGGGTCTGTAGGTTATACACGCCCTTGTCTGCACAGCCAGCTAGGAGCATCAATGCCGGCATAAACGCCCACCGTGCGATATGGGGAGTAGCTTTCACGAAGTCCTCCAAATTTAATTTTTGAGATGCCGCTGCATAGGTAATCTCGCGCCGGTCTTTCGTACCGTACTTGGCGGAAAAACGTCAACTAAAATGACATGCAAATTGTCCCCTAATTCCCCCTACAGAGGTAGGGCTTTCCAGTTTGGAATAGTGCGGTCGGCGTGATCGGGGGATAGCTATTTGTAGTTGGCTCAACCTAGAGATTGCCGAACAGTAACATGGCCCGGTGGGGCATTCCTCTCAGAGCCACGATCCCTGTTTAGGTCGAAAGTTGCCCAGCAACTCGGCAGATTAATCCTGTACAGCATCTGAACTGCTCTCAGAAAGTCAGTTGGTCATGAGAATTCACTGCAGACGGCTCAGGGCATGTGAGGCACATCCTTTGCGATATCGGCCAAGCACCACGGGACGATCGCGCAGATCGCTCGTGGGAGACATGCGAGCGCGCAATCTCTCTGCACGGCGTGCGAGGCGACGGCACGTGGGCGCTCTCTTCACATGTTCGTAACGAATTCCAAGGAGGAATCGATGATTCCAGTACTCGCCCCGTTGCCGCAGGAAGTCGCAGTTGTTCTGGTTCTCTTCCAGGAATTTCTTGCGGCTCATGCCGACCCTGACGGCGGCCCACTCTTGCACGATCTCTATGCCGATGACGCGCCCATCGCGCTCGAAGGACGATTGCTCAGAAAAGGTGAAACGGATAGAGAGGCGTTCGCGCAGGCACACCGCCATGCCTGTACGCAGGGCATCGGGAAACTGCCGGTGTTTGAGCGCGTCGATCTGCTTGCGGACAACGTGGACGCGGATGCCAGCTTGGCGGTCGGGTGGTTCAGCGTCCTTGAATCGGGTGATGGCCGGGACGCGACCGTGGGGTTGGGGGCACGACAGGAGGATGGGCAATGGCGCGTGGGGTGGTGCACCGTCGTGTCCGACGTGCAGAATTGGTCTTACCATCAGGGGCTCATACAGACGCTCGCAGAATATCCCTGGATGCTCTCCGTTCAGCCGGTTCTCCCACGGAGCTCCCTGGATGCTTCGTATTGCCGCCTGTTTCGGCAGTCGGATGTGCATCTGAGCTTTTTGCCTGAGTCGCGCTTTAGCTGCCACATGAGCGGCGGCTGTTGCAAGTTCGACTACCACATTGCGTTACCTCCTGCCGCACAGGTTCTGATCGACGCGATCCCCTGGGAGGATATCAAGCCGGCTCTCAAGGGCACCAAGTTGGAGGTTCGTGCGGACGGTCAGTTGCAGCTGAAAGACAATCACGAGACCTGCCGATTCATGGATGAACGGCGCCAATGTTTAATCCATGAGACGCTCGGTCACCAGCCGTTCGGACCCTGTGGTGTGTTTCCCTTTGCCTTCGCAGAGACGCCTGAAGGCGTCTCTGTTAGCACGAGTCTCGTGTGTGGCAGCGTCAGGAATCGTCTGGGGCCCTTGCTGGCAGAGCGCCAGTTCGATGTGCGCGAGCGCCTGTTTCTTGCCCGGGTGCGAAAGCCGAACGGTTTTCGTCTCGCGCCTGGTCTGGACATTCCCTGGGAGTCGTTCCGCCAGATCGAAACGATTTTGCTCGACCTGCTGGAGAAACCGAGCGTGCCGCTCCGTCAGCGGCTCTACGCGGGCAATCGGCTGCTGCATGCGCTACGTTTCAATGAACCGATCGACGTGGGCGCGTGGCTGGAGGAACCACCGGGTCAGTTGCCCGATGCCTATCGTGAGACGCTGCGAACCTACCTCGCGAAGATTTTTGCCTGGGACCGTCAAGGCTTCACCCGTCTGCCGAAGGGCATGTCGCTCGATCTCCGTCCTGATCGTGTACGGGATGAACTCGTCGTGGTCGACATACTCAGAAACCTTCAGTTCTCCAAGGCCTATTCTTATCCCTATGACCTCACCACCGCCCACAATCTCTCGATTCTGCTGTATGTCCTGACCGGCATCATGCAGTCGTCCATCGACGGACCCCTGCCTGACGAACTGTGGCGAGAACTTGCCGCATTGGGCGGTCATGGTTTACTGGCGTCGTTGCTGCCCGAGTCTTCGCCTCAGGAGCTCAAAGAGTTTCTGGGGTCGAGCGAGTTCGGGCAGTGGGCTCTGTGGTACTGAGCGGTATTTCTGTGCGCCCGTGAGCAGGGCGTATCTGATGGTGCTGCTTATTGGCCGGAGTGTTCCGACGAGCTGATGAAGGCTTTGCGGTAGCCGGTCACCTTCTCTAAATAGTGGCGGGTCTCTTCGTAGGGCAGCTTTTGGCGCAACTGGTCATAGACGCCGGATGGCTGGAGGCTGTTGATCTGGTTAACGGCTTCAGTCCGGTTGCGCGAAAACGTGCGGAAGACGTTGCTCGGCCCGGTGTTGTAGGCCGCAATCACACAATATTCCCGTGACACATTGTGTGCCACACTTTCCAGCTGATTGAACATCAAGACATTCAGGTAGGCGCTGCCTAACTCGACGTTGTTGGCGGGATCGAACAGGTATTCCTTCGAAGGCGAGATGTCTTTGCCCTTCGCCTTCCGGTAGGCTTCCCGTCCGCCGCTGGTGGGGACCAGTTGCATGAGTCCGTAGGCCGGGGCTGAGCTGACGGCATAGGGGTTGAAGTTGCTCTCGGTGCGGATGACGGCGAAGACCAGGCTCGGGCTGATGCGGTATTGTTCCGCAAACTGGTGCACCAACGCTCGGTACTTGTCCGCTTGCTTCACGGCGAGATTGGAGACCATCGGAATTTTGACGTAGTGCGCCGTCTTCTTGGTTCCCTCCTGGTCGATCACCCGCGTCGCAGATTTTTTTTCGAGAAGGTAGTCGGCAAAGGGCTCGGCCTCTGCCGGCGTGCGCACCGGTTTACGCTGCTGATCGAGAACGAGGCCGTACAGGTACGGCATCTTGTTGCCGGTGAGGACGATTTCTTTGTCGGAAAATAAATCGACTGCGCGGGGATCCTCCGGCGTCAGAATCGTCGTGACCAGGGCATTCTTGAGGCTGCGTTGGGGATCTTGCTCGTCCAACGTCTCAACCAGGATCTCACCCGCGTCAAAGTCCACGATCGCCCGGCTTTTGTAGTTCTGCGTGTACTTCACATATTTCTTCTGTTCGGGGAGTTTGACTTCTTCTTTTCCCCAGGTCTTTCCGACGTTCACCCCGAGGGCGGTGAGGATGGCCTCAAAATCTTTCTGTGCGGCGCGCAGATCTCTGAGCAGTGCTTCAGGATCGCGCGCGTATTGGTCGAGCCGTTGTTTGGCGATCTGGGCCGGGTCTTTCCCCTCGGCGAGATCGATGATGGTCTGGCCGGTCCGTCCCTTTGCGACTTGCTCAGCCGCCGTGAGGAGTTTGTCTGTCGTCTCGCAGCCTGTCGTGGCGAAGGCAAGCGTGGCGATGAGCAATGTGGTGAGCGGGGTAAATGGGCGCATGGGGGCATTGTACAGAATTTTTGCCGGTCTACAAGGGCTCGGCTCCCGCTGACGGATGCTGAAAAGGTCCGCCAGCGGGAAAGTGCTGAACTGTGAACGATGAACAATGAACAAAAAACGAATATCACTTCCGCGTTCATTGTTCAGAGCTCTGGCGTTCACTTGCCTATTCAGCTTTCCTGTCTTCAGAGGCTTTCGACATGCTAAATTATGTCCCTCGTGATCGTCCATTTGCGGAAGGGAGCACATCATGGCTGAGAAGAGAATCGTTGCAGTGGTGGGGGCAACCGGAGCGCAGGGCGGTGGATTGGTCCGTGCCATTTTGACCGACATGCACGGCGGCTTCGCTGTGCGTGCGATCACGCGAGATGTGCGGTCCGACAAGGCGAAGGAGCTGGCGGCGCTGGGGGCCGAGGTTGTGGCGGCAGACTTGGATAGCCAGGAGAGCCTGAAGAAGGCTTTCGCGGGAGCCTACGGTGTGTTTTGTCTGACGAATTTCTGGGAGCATTTTTCGCCGGAGAAAGAACTGGCCCAGGCGAAGAGTCAGGCACAGGCGGCGAAGGATGCCGGCGTACAGCATGTGATCTGGTCGACGTTGGAAGACACCCGCAAGTGGGTGCCGCTCAGCGACCATCGCATGCCGACCTTGATGGGGAAGTACAAGGTGCCGCACTTCGACAGCAAGGGCGAGGCCGACGCGGAATTTACGAAGCTCGGCGTGCCTGCGACCTTTCTGCTCACGTCGTTCTACTGGGATAACTTGATTCACTTCGGCATGGGCCCGAAGAAAGGGCCGGACGGGACGCTGGCCTTCACGCTGCCGATGGACGACAAGAAACTCCCCGGTATTGCGGCAGAAGATATCGGCAAGTGCGCGCTCGGCATCTTCAAGCAAGGGCGTGAATATATCGGCAAGAGAGTCGGCATCGCAGGCGAGCACTTGACCGGTACGCAGATGGCTGTGGCACTGGCTAAGGCCTTGGGCCAGCCGGTGCGGTACAACGCCGTGACGCCAGAGGCCTATCGCAGCTTTGGATTCCCCGGTGCCGACGATCTCGGCAATATGTTCCAATTCAAACGCGATTTCGAATCGGTCTTCTGCGGGGCGCGCAATCTCGACCAGTCGCGGGCGTTGAACCCTGCCTTGCAGACGTTCGACCAGTGGCTGGCTCAGAACACGCATCGTATTCCGCTCGAATAGCCCCGGCTGTGTCTCGATATTCCGCGAGGCCCTGCCGTCCGATTCATGGCGGCAGGGCGGTTTCCCCCGGGTCTGTACATTTCTTGAATTACGTAGGTCTACCCACTTTTTGACGTTATATTTCCCCTGAGGATATCGCGTCAGGTCCTTCCGCCATTCTCTCGGCTGCCCTTTGTGATGGAAGGCCGTGACATGGCTTGAGCCTGATGATTTCGCATCGATATTAGAATAGGCCGATTGTGATCTTTTCGAAGGGCGTCCCTCTATACCGGTGATGTAAAGCATGGCAACCCTTGAACTGATGACTCATCCGTGGTTTGTCAGGCTGAAGCCTGTAGTTCCGGCATTTGTCTGGGTCACCACCGTCGGCACCTTTCTCCTCGATCTCTATGTCCCGCTTGGTTTTGCTCCCTGGGTCTTCTATTTCTTTCTGGCATTCGTGGTGTCGCGGTTCTATCCCTCGAGGGTGCTGCTTCTCTCCACGGTGCTCTGGTCGGTATTGGTCTTGAGTGGTGCGGTCTTATTGGCGAAGGCGGGAGATCCGACTGCGGGTGTCTTTAATCGGGCGGTCGGTGTGGGGACGCTCTGGTTGATGGCGGGCCTGCTGTATCTCGATAGCCGATCATTGCGCGCCAGGCTTGAAGCGGAGTTGCGGATCCACGCGATCGTAGAGGGTGCCTTGGATGCCGTGGTCACGATGGACGAACGCGGCCTGGTCGTCGAGTGGAATCCGCAAGCAGAAGTCACGTTTGGGTTTACGCGGGCAGAAGCCGTGGGGGTGACTCTGGCGGAACTGATTATCCCGCCGCAATACCGCGCAGCCCATGCCGCAGGGCTGCAGCGATATCTCAAGACGGGACAGGAATCGATTCTCAGACGGCGTATTGAAATTACGGCCCTCCGCAAAAATGGCGAGGAGTTTCCCGTTGAACTCACCGTGACCCCTCTGCGGCTCGGCGAGCACATGTTCTTCTCGTCGTTTATTCGCGACATTAGCGAAAGAAAACGAGGGGAAGATGCGCTTCGGCAGACCACGTCGTTCATCGAATCCATGTTCGAACATTTGCCGAATATGGTGTTCGTCAAGGACGCCAAGAATCTTCGTTTCGTGCGATTGAATAAGGCCGGCGAGGAATTGCTGGGCTATTCCCAGTCGGACCTCCTGGGCAAGAACGACTACGATTTCTTTTCCAAAGAAGAGGCCGATTTTTTCACGGCGAAAGATCGTGAAACGCTGTCAGGTCATATCCTGGTGAATATTCCTGAAGAGACCATTCAGAGCAGGACCAGGGGTCTGCGCCTGCTCCATACCAAGAAAATCCCGATCTGTGACTCCCTCGGTACGTCACAATATCTGCTCGGTATCTCGGAGGACATTACTGAAAGCAAAGAGACCGAGGTTGCACTTGTGAAAGCCCGGTTAGCGGCAGAAGAAGCCAGTCAGGCTAAGAGCGATTTTCTCGCGAACATGAGTCATGAGATGCGGACGCCGTTGAACGCGATCATCGGCCTGACAGATTTTCTACTCCGGACTCCGCTCTCGTCCGATCAGGCCGATCTCTTGAAGCGCTGCGAGAAAGCCGGTTCCGGTTTGCTCCGTATGATTGAAGATCTTTTGCAGGCGGCCAAAGTGGATTCCGGCACGCTGGAGTTAGTGCAAGAGCCGTTTGCGCTTCGCGAACTGGTCGAGGATACCGTCGGGCTGTTGACCCAGAAAGCCCAGGCGAAGGGGCTGTCTCTTTCCTTATCCACCGATCCAGGCCTTCCGGCACTTGTTTTGGGAGATGCCCTGCGTCTCCAGCAAGTCCTGCTCAATCTCATCGGGAATGCCGTCAAATTTACGGCAGAGGGGGGAGTGGAAGTCCGAGTCGAGCTGGTGCCTGGCGATGCTGACGCGGGTGCCGTGCGATTTGTGGTGGCCGATACTGGAATCGGCATTCCTCCCGAGCAGCAGGGCAAGATCTTCGATCGGTTTTTGCAAGTCGATTCCCGCGCAAGCCGGTCCTATGGCGGAGTCGGTTTGGGGCTTGCCATCTGTCAGCAACTCGTTGGTCTGATGGGGGGACGTATTCTGGTCGAGAGCAAGCCTGCGCAGGGCAGCATCTTTACGGTGATCGTTCGCTTTGAAGCGGTGTCGGAGAATCAGCCGCAGCGAGTCCTGTCCGAGCGAGAGACCCTGCCAGTCCAGATGGCGGAAGCAGGCGCTCAGGTTCCTGGCGAGAGAGGCTTGAAGATCCTCCTCGCCGAGGATTGCGCGGAGTCTCAAGATTTAATGGCGTTGTACCTTCGCGGGACTCCCCACCGGATGGATCGCGCCGCCAGCGGCGCCAACGTTGTCGAACGATATCAGACGGGCGGGTACGACCTCGTGTTCATGGATCTCCAGATGCCCGGCATGGATGGGTATGCGGCGACGCGCGCTATTCGGGCTTGGGAGGAGACGCAAGGTTTGCCACGAGTTCCGATCGTGGCGCTGACCGCGAATGCCGACGGCGAGGCGCAACGGAATAGCCTGCTGGCCGGCTGTACCGACTTTGTGACGAAACCGGTCAAGGTCGCCACGATTCTCGGTGTGATCCAGCGATACATGGATGCGCCGAAGAAAGAGACCGTATCCGGTCCGAGTGAGGGCCAGCGAGCCGTAAAAGAGGATACACTCGAGCAGAGTCTGCAGGCGCTTCGGCCCAAGTTCCTGCGTAATCGGCAACAGGATGTGACGATCTTGCAATCCGCGATCGTTGCGCAGAACGCCGATACGATTCGAACGATCGGCCATCGCATCAAAGGTCTCGCGGGTTCGTATGGATTAGACCGGATAGGATTGATCGGCAGCGCTCTTGAGGTTGCTGCCCTCGATCGTGACTTCGAGCGAGTGACTGTGGAAGTGCAGCGGTTGGTCGCGGCGCTCCGGGAGGCTGAAGGGGCCTGCTCGGAAGCGGGTGACGGCATATTCCACTCGCAATACTGAATCACAAGGAGACGCCGCGATGAGTATCCTGATCGTCGATGATTTTGAAGAACAGCGCGACCTGCTGGCGGCCACGCTACAGGCAGCGGGTTATCGATCGTTGTTGTTTGCGGAGTCGGCAGCCGAGGCCTTGCAGTGTTTGGGCATCGGTGCCAATGGCCGTTCCTCCGATCGAGTCGATGTCGTGCTGATGGATCTCTTGATGCCCGATATGGACGGGCTGGAGGCTTGCCGCCGCATCAGGTCGGAGGAGCGGCTTGAGCATCTGCCGGTCATCGTGGTGACGGCACAAACAGACGGGTCTGATCTCACGGCTGCCTATACGGCTGGTGCAACGGATTACATCAGGAAGCCAGTTATTCCAGCAGAGCTGGTGGCGCGTGTCTCGATGGCGATGACCTTGAAGGAGGAATACGATAATCGGGAAGAGCGCGAGCGCGAGCTTGATGCCAAGACGAAGGAGTTGGGCCGGACGGTGCACGAACTGAAAACCCTTCGAGGGACCCTCTGTCTCTGCGCGAAGTGTAAGCGAGTTAAAACCGCTAGTGGGCTGTGGCAACGGGTTGAGGATTATTTGGAAGAAAAGCTCAACGCCAAGATTACGTCAGGAGTCTGCACACGCTGCGGAGGATGAGGGGTTACTCTGGTTTATCTGGTCTGTTTGGTTTTTCTGGTCGATCTGGTCTGACGAGACCAACGAGATGAACCAGACAGACGAGATAGACCAGATTGTTCCCGAGTGTTAGGCCTGGGGCTGGCCAGCCGATTCCGTTTGTTTTCCTTCGAGCTCAGTCCAGCGTGCGTAGAGCCGTTCTGCTGCTGTCTTTGCGGCGTCCAGTGCGGTGGATCGTTCTTGTAGCGCCGCGGCATTGGAGGCAATGGCGGGATCTTCCACGGCAGCCTGACAGGTTGCGATGGTTTCTTCGGCCTGGAGAATTCGCTGCTCCATCTTCGCCCATTCCTTTTGTTCCCGATAGGACAGGCCTGTCTTTTTGGCTTTCGGCGCCGTGTCCGACTCGGCGCGGGATGTTTTGGATGGCCGTGACGTTGCCGCACGACTCTGTTCTTCCCTCATGCGCTCTTGTGCAGCTTCCCATTGTGCATAGTCGGCGAACCATTCGGTCTGGCCTGTGCCGTCCAGTGCGAGCAGCATGGTGGAGACGCGGTCTAAGAGCCATCGGTCGTGTGTCACCAGCATCAAGGCGCCTGGAAACTCCACCAGACTGTCTTCCAGCACATCCAGCGTCGGAATATCCAAATCGTTCGTCGGCTCGTCGAGGATCAAGAGATCGGCTGGCTGGAGCATCAGCCTGGCGATGAGCAGCCGCGCCTGTTCGCCTCCGGAGAGGCGGGAGACCGGGAGATCCAACTGTTCCGCCCGGAACAGAAAGCGTTTCGCCCAGGAGACGAGATGGACCTCGCGGTCTTGATAGACCACCGAGTCGCCATGCGGGGCGAGAGCTCGCCGGAGCGAAGAGGCTTGGTCCAGCGATTCGCGGTGCTGCTCAAACGTGACGACGCGCAGTTTGTCCGCGCGGGTAACGGTGCCTGCATCCGGTTTCATGGTGCCAGCCACCAGCTTCAGCAGAGTGCTCTTTCCGCTTCCGTTCGGTCCCAGCAACCCGATCCGCTGGCCCGGTCCGAGCAGCAGGTCGAGATTTGTGACGATCGGCCGCCCACCGAGCGATTTGCAGAGTTGTGTGGCTTCGACCAATTGTTTCGACCTGCGCCCTGATGAGGTGAAGTTGATGCCGGCCGTGCCTTGGTCTTTCCGGGCATCGGCGCTGTTCAGTTCTTCGATCAAACGGCCGGCTGAGTCGATGCGCGATTTGGCTTTCGTCGTGCGGGCTTTGGGGCCGCGGCGGAGCCACTCCACTTCGCGCCGGACTCGATTGGCCAACGAGGCTTCATAGTTGGCTTGTGCGTGGAGCGCGGCATCCCGCTGCTCCAGAAAGTCGCTGTAGTTGCCTTTGGCCTCGAACGCTCCGTTGGGGTAGCTGCGATTGATCTCGATCATTCGAGACGTCACGGCTTCCAGGAAACGCCGATCGTGGCTGACTACGAGAAAGGCGCGGGCTTCGGCCCGTAACAAGCGTTCCAGCCAGAGGATCCCTTCGACGTCGAGGTGGTTGGTCGGTTCGTCCATCAGGAGCACATCGGGCTCCAGCATCAGCGAGCGGACGATGGCGAGGCGTTTCTTCCATCCGCCTGAGAGTGAGGAGGTGGCCTGGTCAGCTGAGGGAAACTCTCCCAAGCTGAGAGCCGCGGACGTGCGGCCGCTATGTTCATGGGGGTCCAGACCTTCGTCGATCAGAACCTGTGCGAGCACTTCTTCGATCGTATGGGCTCCGTCAAATAACGGTTCTTGCGGCACGTAGCCGATGCGGAGTTGCCGGCGCACCGATCTGGTGCCCTCATCCGGCTCTTCGAGTCCTGCCATGATCTTGAGCAAGGTCGATTTGCCGGAGCCGTTGGGCCCGACCAACCCGACATGATCGCCTTCGGCTAGCCCGACCGAGAGATCGGAGAACAGCGGTTTCACGCCGTAGGTTTTGCTGATGGACTGGCAGCTCAAGAGAATTATTGGTGGCATAGCTCTAGTGACCGAATGAAGGGTGAACGAAATTGCTGAAATAGACGATCGGGCAGGACTATTCAGGCCAGGCTGGATCGCGAAGCTATCAGTGTACGGGGTGGAAGGGGAGAACTGCAAGTGGGGGCTGGAATGGGGGCCGATGATCTTCTGTGCTCGCGCAACGCGCAAGGGCTCGTCTGTCTGGTTGATCGGTCTTTCTGCTCTATCTGGTTCTTTCGGATGAATTTCCGGTCCGACCAACCAGATAGACGAGATAGACCAGATGAACCAACTTCCGTTGGACGTGCGCAGTGAAAAACACGAGGTCGGCGGGAGAATGTCCCGCGCGACCTCGTGAGAGCTGTAAGGCAGGACTACTTGGCTGCGACGATTTCGAGGAGTTCGACTTCGAAGATGAGCGTCGAGCCTGGCTTGATTGTGGGGGGCGCGCCTTTGTCGCCGTAGGCGAGAGCCGACGGGCAGGTCAGCTTGCTCTTGCCGCCAACTTTCATCATTTGGACGCCTTCCGTCCAGCACTTGATGACTTGGTTCAGTCCGAACGTGGCCGGTTCGCCCCGCTTGACGGAACTATCGAAGACTGTCCCGTCTGTCAGGGTGCCATGGTAGTGCACCTTGACCGTGTCCGTGGCTTTCGGGCTCGCGCCTTTGCCTTCCTTGATGGTCATGAGGATTGCACCGGATTCGGTCTTCTTGGCGCCGGATTCTGCGGCGGCTTTCGTAAGGAACGAGGCTCCCGCTTTCTTTTCCGCCTCTGCGACGACCGACGCGCGTGCCTGCTGCAGTTGTTGAATCTTGGGGCCGAATGTCTGGAGCTCGACTTTGGGCGTCTTTTTGAAGACTCCGTCCGTGATACCCGACTTCACGAGATCAAGTTCTGATTCGGTCAGGCTGAAGGCGCCAAGCGATTGGCTGATGGCCAATCCCAGGGCATAGAGGGTTTTTTGTTCATCATTTGTGGGTTCCGGAGTTGCAGCGAGTGCTGCACTGGTTCCAAGGCTGAGCAGGGCGACCAAACAGGAGACAACGAAGCGCATGAGCTGTCCTTTCTTTGTATGTGACGGCGACGGACCTGATATCGCAAGTCCCGAAGCTCTGTAGAGTATGCGATGTTGCGGCGGGGCTCAAGACAATTATGCCTAACAGGGTGCTGAAAAAAATTCGCCAGCGGCATTCTCGAAACCCGTGAAACGTATCTCGTGAAGCGTCGTTCGTTTCTGGATACGGTCGTTTCACGCATCACGAACGACGAGGGGGCTTGGTTACCAGCGGTGGCCACGGTGATGGCCATAGTAGCGGGGGCCGAAGATGTAGGGAGGGTAATAGTAGGGCTGTCCATAGATCCAGGGGCGCCCTAAATAGAGGCCAAGTCCCACAGGCGGATAGGTATAGAGGGGAGGGGCCACTTGCACGATGGTGGGTGGTTGGGCCAGTGGCTGTTGTACTGCTGCGTTGGCGACAGCTTGACGATCCATCTGGGATTTTAGCTGATTGACGGTGTCCTGCTGGGCTTGCACGCGTGCTTGGAGTACCGCGATTTGGTCGCGCTGCGACTCGACGAAGGCGGCCAAACAACGGGTATGGGCGTCGCCGGTATAGTTTGAACATTCCCACGGTGTCTGCGACTCGCCAGCCAGGGATGGCAGCGAAGCCAATAGCATGCCGATTCCCATGACGCCGCCGAGAAGCCATGGCCAAGTTGTTATTCTGGCGGGGTGTTGACGGATTGCATGATCGTTCATGGCACCCTCCTGGTAGCAACTCACATTAGCCTAACATGCGTGTGCCTGCTGTGCCACTCCTCCGTTGCACCCTTGTCGGAGCCCCGCTAGAATCCGCCCACAAGGATGCCCAAGTCGTTCCTATGATTCTTGGATTCGTCATTCTCTATCTGCTTCTGTCGGTCGGGATCGGGCTGGTTGCAGCCAGGCGGGTCCATACCACGAAGGATTTCGCGATCGCCGGCCGGAGTCTTCCGCTGCCGATTGTGACGGCGACGGTTTTTGCGACGTGGTTCGGCGCAGAAGCGGTGCTTGGAATTTCTGCCACGTTCGTGAAAGAGGGGTTGCGTGGCGTCGTCGCCGACCCATTCGGGTCGAGCATGTGTCTGATCCTCGCCGGACTCTTCTTCGCTCCGCGCCTCTATCGGCTCAATCTGCTGACCGTCGGCGATTACTATCGGGTTCGCTATGACCGTAGCATTGAAGTCCTCTGCACCCTCTGCGTCGTCGCGTCCTACCTGGGCTGGGTCGCGGCCCAATTCAAAGTATTGGGATTAGTGCTGAACGTGGTGACCGAGGGTGGGGTCAGTCAGTCGTCCGGCATCGTGATTGGCGCCGCGATCGTCTTGACCTACACGGCGTTCGGCGGGATGTTTTCCGTGGCGATCCTGGATTTTGTTCAAATCTCCGTGATCATGGGGGGGCTGCTCTATATCGCGTCTGTCGTGAGTGGCTTGGCGGGGGGAGTGGGCACGGTCATTGACCATGCAGCGGCTGCCGGCAAATTAGACTTCTTTCCCCCGGCGGCGTTCTCGGCCTGGATTCCGTTCATCGGCGCTTGGATGACGATGATGTTGGGATCGATCCCTCAACAAGACGTCTTCCAACGTATCACCTCTGCGAAGGACGAAGGGACGGCTATACGGGGATCGCTGCTGGGCGGCACGCTCTACTTCCTCTTCTGTTTTGTTCCGATGTTTCTGGCCTATGCGGCGACAATGGTGGACCCGGTGAAGTTCGGCCTGCTGTTGGAGCAGGATTCGCAATTAGTCCTGCCGACGCTGATTCTGCAGCACACGCCGATGGTGGCTCAGATTCTGTTCTTCGGCGCCGTTCTCTCGGCGGTCATGAGTTGTTCGAGCGCCACATTGCTGGCGCCGTCGGTGGCCTTGAGCGAGAACGTCATTAAGCCGATGTTGTCGCCATTGAACGATTCGGCGTTTCTTCGTTTGATGCGTGTGGTCTTGGTCGGGTTTGCCGTGACGGTTTTGGCGATTGCCCTTTGGTCGGACGCCAGCATCTACAAGATGGTGGTGAATACCTATAAGGTGACGCTGGTAGCGGCGTTCATCCCTCTATTCGCGGGGCTCTATTGGAAGCGAGCGACGACTCAGGGCGCACGCTGGGCCATTGTGGCTGGTCTCACGAGCTGGCTGGCACTCGAAGGCTTCGGTTCGCCGACTGCCATCTGGCCGCCGCAACTTGTTGGCTTTCTGATTGCGGGGGCCGGCATGATCGCCGGATCATTATGGCCGTCGCAGGCCTCTGGCGCGAGATAGGCAGTCGGGGCCTCCGCTACTGCTCCAATGTGATGCGCACGAGACGTCGGATTCCTTCAACGGTGAAGGGTTTTTGGATGACGTGCTGTGCGCCGAAAAGTTTGGCGATGTCCAGAAGACACCGGGCATCTGTCGCACCGCTCATGGCAATGACATTCGCCTCCATGAATTCCCGCGTCAGCGCGAGTGTGACCTCCATCCCATCCCGTTCCGGCATCAGGATGTCGGTAATCACCAGATCGGTCGGGTCTTGGCGATACATCTTGAGGCCGATCCGCCCATCGGCCGCTTCGCGGACCTCATGGCCGTCTTCTTCCAGGATGCGGCACAAGAATGTTCGAATGGATGCGTCATCGTCAACGATCAGAATTGTAGCCATGTCCCTTCGGCCAGAGTTGGATTGCGCCGCGCAGGCACCTCGCGGGGCTGTTCCTTTGAAGAGACCTGTTTCGCAGGCTGTTCAGAAAGGCCGGCCTCTTAATCCGTCGTTCGTCTCTCGTCTCTCGTCTCTCGTCGTTCGGACAGGAAAGACTCCCTGGCCTGCGAGATACGCTTCACGGTCTTTGGCGCTGGCGGCCTGTATCAACAGCCTGTTAGGCTGCCTGCATAACGAACGACTCAGCTCCCAGATGGACATCGTCGCCCTGGTACTCTGATTCGTTGCGCGGGTGTGCTGATATTGGCTCTCGTCGCGACAGGTGATATTGCTGAGTAGGGGATTCATGGACATGTCCGCAATTCATGCAGCGATACCCGTCCATCCACATGCGTCCAGTGGCGCCCTCGAACACCAAGAGATGATCCTTCGCCATGAGGCTGTAGCAGCGTGAGCAATGCATGGTCGTCCTCCTCGGTTGTCGGTCCAGGAACTCGTGCCCGCTGTGAAGAGGATATCGAAATCCCCGGGGAACGGTAGACCCGGAGGAAGTAACTCGGAAGAGGGGGGAGTATCTGTTTGAATATTCCGCCGGGCCGGGCTCTGAGAGGGCGGAAGATATCGCGACCCTGTCTGCTGCCGCCGTAGGGAGAGCCTTGGCAAAGTTCCGAATCCCCATTATGATAGCGCGGCTTTTCGGTGAAACGGTTCCTTTCATTTAACGTCTCAAGGAGGTGTATTCGATGAAACATGCGATCTTGTCTGTCACGGCCTTACTTGTCGCACTTGGTGTTGGCGCATCGACCTTTGCGCAGGAGACCGCTCCTGCCCCTGCTCCGTCTGCGCCAGCAGCGGCCCCTGCTCCGGCGTCCGGGGAGATGAAGGCGGAAGGCAGCCCGAAGACGGATCGTGCGGCGAAGAAGGCCGAACGTAAAGCCGCGAAGGAACGCCACAAAGCCGAACGCAAAGCTGAGAGAGCCAAGCGCAAGGCTGAGAAAAAATCCGCCAAGGAAGCGCCTAGCGCAGGCGGCGATATGAGCAAGCCCTAAAGGACTTGTATCATTAACCCACTGGGGCAGGGAGACGGAAGCGATCGCTTCCGTCTCCCCGGTTCCGCAGCGCTCGAGTGTTCAGATCCAACTCCGTCACATCCTCCCTCGCGTCTCTGCCATCATTCTTTTTCTGTCCCTCTTTGAGGGGTATCTGTGGGTATGGCCATCTAATGGTGGCGGACTCAATCTTGACTCGTGACAGGGGCATTTCGCATCCTCCTGAACGATCGCGTATGCTGTCCGGGAAGGAGCGAGTCTATGGCGATTGTGCATCCATGGATAAAACGGGGAGTGGGGGCGCTGCTGGTGTTGGTCGCAAGCGGCCTGGCCGGACTCGCGATCTATGGCGCGATCCTCTCGATGAGTCTTGCCCTGCCGAAGAGCGACGAGCATCCGCCGCTCCGTCTGTACAGTGGACCTTTTTTACTGCAACCGGATCTCTCGCTGGCGCATAGCCATCTGCTTGAGCGGTTGCAACGGTTGGGCTATCAGCGAGTGACCGTGCCGGTGCAGTCTTCCGGCGACTATCAGCTGACCGATGAGGCGCTGACGGTTTATCTTCATCCGCAGCCGGAGGGCCATGTCGGTGCGACGATGGTGACGTTGACGTTAGAGCAGGGGCGCGTGACGGATGTCCGGTCTCCGGTCGATGACGCTCCGCTCTTTCCCATCTTTCTGGAGCCGGAACTCTTGAGTGGCGTACGCGGCGCGTCACGCCAGGTACGTGAATGGATTCCGCTGGCGCAGATTCCTCCCCAAGTCATCGCCGCGATTCTCACCATTGAAGATAGCCGGTTTAATTCTCATTTCGGCATCGATCCGGTGGCCGTCGGGAGGGCGCTCTGGACGAACTTCATCAAGGGGGGCGTGGTGCAGGGCGGCAGCACGATCACGCAGCAACTGGCGAAAAATCTGTTTTATTCGCCGCAGCGGACGATGGGGAGAAAATTCAAAGAGGCGCTGGCTGCGCTGGTCCTGGAAACGAAATATACGAAACAGGAGATCCTGGAAAGCTACCTGAACGAAATCTATCTCGGGCAGGCGGGATTTGTGTCGATCTATGGTGTTGGGGAAGCCGCCCATCGCTATTTCGGCAAGACCCTTCAAGACTTGACGGTCGAAGAGATTGCGATGATCGCCGGCTTGATCAAGGGGCCGAATAGTTACGCGCCGACGAAACATCCTGAGCTTGCGAAGCAGCGGCGCGATGTCGTGTTGCGCCGGTTACGGGAGACCGGGGTCCTGTCGGAAGAGGTCTGGACGCGCGCCGTGAATGAACCGGTACGTGTGACTCCATCAGAAGACCTGTTGACCGATGCGCCCTATTTCGTCGACGCGGTGCTGCGGGAAGTGGAAGAGGCCGGTGCCGTTCCGTTGCCGGAGGGTTTGCGGATCGACAGCACGCTCGATCCCATGGTCCAACAGGCAGCCAGTGAATCGCTGGAGAAGGGCCTCGCGAAGTTAGAGGCGACGCATCCCCATCTCACGAGTGGATTGGAGCCGGTGCAGGGGGCGGTGGTCGTGCTCGATCCGAAGAACGGGTCTGTCCTGGCGCTGGTCGGAGGGCGGGATTACCGGCGGAGTCAATTCAATCGTGCCGTGCAGTCACGGCGGCAACCGGGATCGCTCTTCAAGCCCTTCGTCTATCTTGCGGCGCTGGAGGCCGCTCGCGAAGGCGAGGCAGGCCGTCTGACGGCGGCGAGTTTGCTGGCGGACGAGCCGGTGACGTTCGACTCGGAGACCGGTCCCTGGTCTCCGCAGAACTACGACAAACAGTTTCATGGCCATGTCACCATGCGGCATGCGCTGGAACAGTCGTTTAATGTGCCGGCAGTGCGTGTGGCCAAGGCCGTGGGGACGAAGCCGATCGTGCAACTGTTGCATCGCCTGGGTGTGAAGAGCGCCATCGGCGAGGACCTGTCGTCGGTGGCGTTGGGCAGTTCGTCGGTGTCACTGATCGAAATCGCGGCGGCCTATGGGGCTGTGGCCAACGGAGGGATTGCGGTGAAACCGACGGCGGTTCGTACGACGAGGGATCGGCAGGGCGATATGCTGTGGAATGCCGTGCCGAGTCGGCAACAGGCGACATCGCCTCAGGGGGCCTATGTGTTAACGTCTCTCCTCGAAGGCGTGATGCAACGGGGCACGGCGAGTAAGGCCCGGGTGATCGGATTTCAAGGTGCGGTAGCTGGGAAAACCGGCACCACCGACGGCTATCGCGACGCCTGGTTCGTGGGCTACACGTCCGATGTGGTGATCGGGGTCTGGGTAGGATTCGACGATGAACGGCCGTTGCGTCTCACGGGATCGCAGGCAGCGTTGCCGATCTGGATGGAGCTTGCACAGCGGGTGATTCCGCCGAACGTTCCAACCTTCGTGATGCCCGCCGGTGTCGTGGCCCGCACCATCGATCCGAAGACCGGGCAGTTGGCCACGTCTCAGTGCCCCGAGCAGGTGCCGGAGGTGTTCATCGAGGGCACGGAGCCCAGCGTCTATTGTGAAGTGCATGGAGGCGGAATCTGGGAACGGCTCCGGCATACTTTTGGATTCTCCTAGGCCGCGCTGAGACGAATGGTGTAAGCTTGCCGAGAATGATGGAGTGTGAAGGGGGAACGACGTATGAAACGTAGTGGCTTTGCCGGAGATGACAACATTACCCTGTTGGCCAAAGGGGTCTTGCTGAAGGGCGAGATCCATGTCGATGGGACGGTGCGGATCGATGGCCGTCTCGACGGCGTGATTCAGACCAAGGGGCAAGTCATCATCGGCGAGGACGGACTCGTGCAGGGTATGATTACGGCCGGTACGGTGATCAGCAGTGGTCGCATCAAGGCCAAGGTGACGGCCATGGAGCGGGTGCAGTTGCTGAAGACGGCGACACTCATTGGAGAAGTCCATACGCCGTTGTTCATCATGGAAGAGGGCGCCAAGATGCAAGGGATTACGGATATGGGAGTGACCTCCTGGCCTGAGGAGCAGCCGAAGTTGCCGGGCAGCGTCCGGGATCTCTCCGCACACCGGGCCAAGCAGGTTGTGGTGCTCGACAAAGATTCTCGAGGCGAAGCGCTCCGATAGGTCTGCCTGTTCTCTCCTGTTCCTAGCCAACTCATGACAAAGCCGCAGCTCTTCACCGCCGTATTTTTCGCATTTTTCTCACTGCTCCTCTATCAGATTGCTCTGATGTTTCAGCCGTTTCTCCTCCCCGTGTTGTGGGCGGTGATTCTCGCGCACATGACCTTTCCACTTCACGTGCGGTTGACCGCTCGCTTGGGCGGGCGCGATGCTTTGTCTGCCTGGTGCCTGACCCTGGGCGTCTTGGCCATGGTGGTCGTGCCAGTGTTGCTGATGGCGGTGATGCTGGTGCGAGAAGCGGTCGGCGCAGAGCTGGCGGTGCAGACCTGGATCGAAGCCGGTGGGATCCAGCGTTTGCCGGAACAGCTCTCGAAGCTGCCGGTGATCGGAGGCACTCTCCACGGTCTGATCGGACGTTATGTTCTGCAGCCGGACGCGTTAGAGGCGTTGGTTCGGTCGAGTGCGCAAGTGGTCTCCAAGTTTTTCATCGATCAATTAAGCGATCTGCTGAAAAACGCCTTTATTCTGCTCAGTGATTTTCTCATCATTCTGTTTACGCTCTGGTTTCTGTACAAGGATGGTCGCCGCTGGCTCCAGTTTCTCTATGAGCTCGTTCCGCTCGGGGAGGCGCAGAAGCAGAAGATTTTTGCGCGCATGGATATCACGATTCGCGCCGTCGTGAAGGGCGTACTCCTGACGGCCATCACTCAAGGCCTGTTGGCCGGGGCAGCCTATGCTGTGCTGGGCGCTCCTTTTGCGGTGGTGCTGACCGCGCTCACGATCCTTCTTGCGCCGCTACCGTTCGGTGGCACGGCCTTCGTATGGGGGCCGGTCGTGATGTACTTTTTCACGGTCGGATCGATGGGGAAGGCGCTGGTGATGCTGGTCTGGGGGGTTGGCGTGGTCTCGACCGTCGATCAGTTTCTGAGGCCCTGGCTCATTGGGCAGGACGTCCAGATGCCGGTGCTGTTCCTCGTCTTTAGCATTCTCGGAGGTCTCGCCCTCTATGGTCTGATCGGGCTGTTCGTAGGGCCGATCCTCATGAGCATTCTGATGACAGTGATTGCCATTTACCGCGAGGATTATCACGCCCCGGTTCCCGCTGTGTCTCCGAATCCCACCGCGCCGGTATAACTCTAGCCCCTAGCCATGTGCCTCTCGCCTAGTTTCGCTATTCCAGCGGAATCGTGATCGCGATCCCGCCCATCACATCGTTGAGCGTAAAGTCCCGTTTCGTGCTGAGCTGATGGCTGTTGTGGCAGTTGATACAGGCCGGTGACACGGCGATGTCGGGATAGATGGCCTGGAAAAACTGTTTACGCCCGCTGGTGACGATTCCCGTGATTGGCTGGCCTGGATTCTTCCTGAGAGACTCCAGCGCGCTTCGCTCCAGGTCGCTTGCCGGCGCATTGCGGCGGTAAATAGGCCAGAGACCGATCAGCCGATACCGGATTCCGCTTCCGCTCTCCGCTGCCAGCTTGCCGGCATGCTGGAGGAACTGGGCCGGCAACATGAGCGCGTTTTCCTGCTCCCAATGTTCAGACGCCGTGGTGACACCTTTTTCCTGGAGCCGATTGACGATCTCCGTCGTGTAGACTGTGCGGTCGGCCTTGATGACGGCATAGAGATAGGCTGCCACTTTCTCGACTGGAATGCCGGGCGATCCCGGGCGTTCTTTGGCAGAGAAGGCAGAGGGGCTCCACCAACCGGCGATTATGACGCTGAAGGTTGCGGCGCAGACCGAGAGATAGATTCGGTGCATGAGGCCTCCTGTGGGGGTGGCGAAAGCGGGATGACCGGGAGGGTGACGATGCACGAGGTGCCGTTTCCCTCTTGGCTCTCAATCCTGATGTCCCCTCCAAATTTCTTGATGATCCGGCGCGCAACGGTCAGGCCAAGCCCGGATCCGTCGCCTTGTCCCTTGGTCGTAAAGAACGGTTCGAAAATCTTGGACAGATGTTGTTTTGGAATGCCAGGGCCTGAATCGACAATCGTGGTCACGACGGATGTACCGGTCAGGACCGTCGTGAGGCGCAAGGAGCCACGGCCCTTCATCGCCTGGATGGCATTCATCAATAGATTCGTGAAGGCCTGCCTGAGTTGGTCGGGGAGGGCGAGCACCGTGGTATCGCCTGCGTAGGTTTTCTCGATCGTGAGTCTTGACACGTCCATGCTGCCAGTGAGTGTCGCGATGGCCTGATCGAGCTCTCGTTCGAGGTGGACCGGCTGGCGTTGGTCCGATGTTTCGCGGGTCGTGACGCCTGTGAAGTCTCGAATGATCGCAGCCATTCGACGGCCATGCTGGACGATATCCCGGGCATAGGATCTGACACGTTCGAGGCTGGCTTCGTCTTCGATGGCCTCTCCGAGCCCGAGAATGCCGAAGAGCGGATTATTCAATTCATGCCCGATTCCAGCGGTAAGGGTTCCGAGACTGCCGGACTTCTCGGCTTGGATGAGCTGGTCTTGCAGGCGGCTATCGTCGGTCGTATCCCTGAAGACCAGGCCGATCCGATCCTCTCCCTGGTTCCTTCCCGCCATGTGGAACCACTCGTAACGATATCGTCGTAGACCGATTTGAACTTCCTGACGGCTATGGGGCTCCGGTGTTCCCATTGAGGGGGCCAAGGGGTCGCGGGCGCGGTTGACGAGCGCGGCATCTTCTCGCTCGGCAGCGATTCCGACAGCCTCTCCATTCCGTACACGTCTGAACTCTGTTCGGAGATGTTCTCGCATCGCGGCATCGACGGGGAGTATATCCAACAACGCGACGGAGCTACCGGCCTTCGGTATTTCCTGGAAGCAGTCACGTCCGACCCGATTGATGTACTGCACCTGTTCGTCTTGATTGACCATGATGATCGGGGTCGGGACGGCGTCCAGGATCTGGTCTGTCGAGTGAATCAAGGACTCCACTTGTTGTGTTTTCATCGCCACTTGATCGGTCAGGCCTGCAAAGGCCGCTTCCAATTGGCGATGCATGCGATTGAATTCGTCGGCCAGGTCCTGGATTTCATCGCCGGTCCGAATGTCGATGGGCTCCAGCAGCTCGCCGCGTCCGATCAATTGTGCGGCGGCCTGTAATCGGCGCACCGGTGTGACGATCCGGTTAGCCGCCAGGTAGCCGAGTGATGCCATTAATCCGACGGAGACGAGACTGAAGACGGCCATCCAGGTAAGCAAGTGGCGGATCGGAGCGAAGAGTTCGTCGGAGGCTTGCCACACGAAGGTATGCCAGGATCCGTTGCGGAGGTCGCCGTTGGTGGCACGGCTGGTTTCCGGCACCGGAGCGTATCCAATAATCGAGCGGGATTGTCCGCCGTGGCCATCGCTCGGAGCGCTGACCCAGCCAGGCTGAAGCGGTGTGACGAGGGGAATGAGCTGTAGGTCGGAGAGCGAGACGCCGGTCGGCAGGATGGGACAGCTGATGACGATGCCGCGATGGTCGATCAGCATCACATGCCCGGTTTTGCCGAAGCGAATCGGCGCGATCGAGGGAGAGAAAAAGTCCTTGGCGTCGATGACGCGATGGATCACCCCGATCGCCCCATACCGGATGCGGTCCATGATGGGAAGCGAGATGGTGATGACATAGGTCTGGGCTCGTTCGTCGAAGTGCACATCCTCGATGAAGAGTTGCCCGACCCCGTGATGGAAGGCGCCGTTCCACCAGACCGTATCTTTATTGGCAAAGGGCGGAATCGTGGTCAACGCGGTGACCAGGTTGCCCTCGATGTCGGTGACATACAACATCTTGGTGGCGGATCGGACCACTTGTGGGATCAGTTGGTCGGCTTCACTCTTGGCTCCCGAGAAATATTCCTGAAGGAGGACGGCCATGGTACTTCCCGTGATGGCCTGGACGGCCACGGGATCTTTGGCTTCCCAGCCCTCCTTGCGCTGCTCCACCGTGCGGCGGCGTTCATCGTCGGTCATGTCCAGGAGGGCATCGCGCCGTTGCTCCAGTTCATGGATAATCAACGGGTCAGCCGCAATCCGTGACGTCCGTGCCACTTCGTCCGATACCAAGAGATCGATTTTCCTGGCCGACTCCTCCGCCAGGGCCTTGAAGCTTTCGCCGTTGACCGTCTGGATCTCGCGTGAGCCCTGCCAAAAGGCGAGGCCGAGACCCACCATCAGGGGAACGACCCCTACCATCAACATGGAGAGAATCAGTTTGAGTTGGAGCCCCCATCGCGAGTCGGTGCACGCTAGAGGGGCTGCGGGAGTCATCATAGACATCCCTCTTGGTTCGGTTGGGCATGGGGGAAGGTCAGGGTAAAGGTGCTTCCCTGATCGACCTTGCTTTCGACCGTGATCTGGCCATGCATTTTGCTGACGATGGTGTTGACGTTATAGAGTCCCAGTCCCGTGCCTTTACCCGGGGCCTTCGTCGTGAAGAACGGCTCGAAGATCTCGGGGATTTTCTCCGGGGCGATGCCACAGCCTGTATCGGAGATTCGAATATCGACCTGTCCGCCGAGGACTCTGGTCTCGAGCGTCAATGTGCCGCCAGCCTGCTCCATTGCATGCACCGCATTCGTGATCAGGTTGACGAAGACATGGAGGAGCTCATCCGGGTTCCCCTTGACGGCGGCGCCGGGCTGGTATTGTTTGAGCATCTCGATGTCGTGAAAACTCGATGCATAACGTGCGATCTTCAGTGCTTCGTCCAATTTTGCGTTGATCGATACCGATACGTCTTCATGCGGGGATGCGCGTCGTGAGTAGCGGGTGAGGTCCCGGCAGATGGCACTCGTCCGTTTGACCGCTTCAACAATGTCTAAGGCCTGTTCGTGGACAGCAGCCAAGTCGCGTTCCTCCGCGAGGCTTTCCGCCAAGCCTAATATGAGTTGCAGGGGGTTATTGATATCGTGCGCGATGCCCGCCGCGAATGAGCCGATTCCGGCAAGCTTCTCGGCTTGGAGGAGTTCAGCTTCGAGCTTGGATTCATGTTGAATCAGTTTCCAGAGCAGGCGGGAGGCCGATCCGCTCAGGATATCTGCGGTCGGAGGTTTATGGGCCTTCAGATAGGCCTCCATCTCCGGATTGCCCGTAACATCCATGATGAGCTGTACGCCGTGGTTGCCGATCAAGTCCGGCACATTGGCGGTCACGGGGATGTGGAGCGCATGCGCGCGTTGCAGCCCTGGCGCAGCTGGATCGCGGTCTGCAATGCCGACGATCTCAATCGACGGGATTTGGTGCAGCAGGTCTAACAGCGCGCGACCGCCGCGACCTGCCCCCAGAATGGCGACCTTGGTCTGGTCGGAATGTTCCATTCAGGCGGTCTCCCTATGGCAAAGTTGGAGCTCTTGTGCCGAGGAGGGCAAGGAGGGGAATGCCTCTCCTCGGCATAGAGGGGGGTGGAGGCTCATGGTTACAGTCGCGCAAGCTCCCGCTGTTCCATGGCACGTGCGACGGCTGACCGCAGTTTCTCGCCTTCGACCGGTTTGACGAGATAATCTACCACGCCCTGCCGGAGGAAGGAGGTCGCCATATCGGTATCCGGGAAGCCGGTCAGCACGATGAGCGGGACATGCGGATAGTTGCTGCGGAAGTAGGCGATGGCTTCGGCTCCATTGACCTTTGGCATGCGGATATCGCAAATCATCACATCCAGCATGAGCCGGTTTTCACCGCTGTTGATCGTCTCAATGGCTTTCTCACCGTTCTCAGCCTCAAGCACGTCATAGCCCGCTTTCTGCAGCGTCATCTTCACGACTTTACGAATATCCGGCTCATCGTCCACCACCAGCACCCGTCCGTTGCAGGCCTCCCCCCCGACAAAGAACCCAGATTTAAAGTCACTCATGGCACCCTCCTCGGTTGATAGTGAGATATGGTTTCCTGCTGGCCCCCTCACATGCTCTTGACCTACGTAAGTCGCAATGCGCGTGCCAGCATGGCTGCGTAGAAAGGATTCTGGTTTCCCAGCAAACATGCGTTTTCGGTCACAGGGCGCGTCGGCACGTGGTTGATACCCACCAGCCTGTGCTGAAAACCACCACCAATGAGACTCGACAGTGACGTGAGCCTGCCGTTTCTGCTGTTCACCGCGAGCGGCGAAGAAGGAGAGCGGCGACGACACGAGCATGGTCCCTGCGATGATGCGAGAGCGAAAGGCCTGTGGTGAGTCGGTCGGATGAATCACATGTGATACGGGCCTGGATGAGAAGGGATACAGGGCTCAATCGCGTTCACGATCTCGGACTGGGTCTTTCGGATCCTGCTGCCGCGATTAAGCCCTGTTCATCGGCTTTGAATTGCCTTTCAGTCTGGGGCTAGGGTATCCTGACAACACAATGAAATTGGAGAGTCTATGATCACGCCAGACGTGTTGACTGATTATGTGCGAAAGACGATGCCGGATGCGGCGGTGACGGTCTTGGACCGGACCGGTACGATGGATCATCTCAAGGTGGTGGTGATTTCGGCGGCGTTCGCGGGAAAGAACCTGCTGGACCGGCACCGCATGATCTATCAAGCATTAGATGTTCCGATGAAGGACGGGCGGATTCATGCGCTCGAACTGACAGCTAAAACCACAGACGAAGCCTAGCAGGATGCTGAAACAGTCCGCCAGCGTCGTTCTCGGCTCCTCGAAATCCTCAACGTACCCTCTGGGGTACGCCTCCGGTTTCGACTTGCCTGCGGCCTTGCTGGACAGACTGTTTGAGCATCCTGCGTAGTGTGCTTCCGTTGTGCCAGATGTACGGACCGTTGAATGTTCGTGTGCCAACATAGTTTATCCGCAACTTGCGAGGAGGCCGAGCCATGGCAGATTCCATTCAAGATGAAATTAACAAAGAAGTCGCAGCACACAAGATTTTGATCTACGGCAAGGGCACCAAGCAGATGCCGATGTGCGGGTTCACGCGAGAGACGATACAGTTCTTCGATAAGTACGGATATCCGTTTGAACTGATCGACGTCCTCTCTCAACCGAGCAAGCGAGAAGCGCTCGCAAAAATGACTAACTGGCCGACGCTTCCCAAGGTGTTCATCGATGGACAGTTTTATGGCGACACCGATGTGCTGGACCCGATGGCGGCCAAAGGCGAGATGGAGCCGCTGCTGAAAAAAGCATTCGGAAAGTAAGAATAGATTCGAAGAGACGAGGGCGACGGTCATGCTCTTTTGCTCGCGCAACGCGCGGCCTCCGAAGGCCCTCGTTGGACGCGCGCAGTGAGAGC
>JAUXQT010000078.1 GCA_030682135.1 Nitrospirota bacterium
CGCCCCGAGGGAATATGGTTCATCAGGGGATCGAGCGTTGGGATGGTGTGCAAGCCCAGCTTGACTGGGAAGCCTAAAGTCCCGCCGAGATTTCCGCCGTACCTAGCTGTCCTCGGCAGGTGCGCGCTCCTCCCACCCTAAACAGGCTGCAGGATGCTGAAAACGTCCGCCAGCCGGGAAACGATGAATTGTGAGCGATGAACGATGAGCGATGAGCAAGGAAATGCGTCTATTCCAACATTTTGAGCATCCTGCTGGAATGTTTTCCTGTTGCGCCACACGTGCCTGCCTGTGCGTGTCCTCACGCAGATAGGCGGATTCTCGAAGTTCTCGTGTGCCCCATAGTTTTTCCGCAGCCTGCTAATCTCTCGCACATGCCTGTTTGTGGTTTCCCCCAGCTCTCTACTACGTCCTGGCCAATGTCACTGATGGTTTGCCGATTCTCTCAATCTGTGTACAATGCGCCCAGGTTCGTCACGTCAACTTGTGAGAGGATGAATGGCCAAGCGCAAGTCTCCCATATCGATTCCAACGTCCGCATCTCCATCTAAAGCTGCCTCTCAACTGCCAGTGTCCAAGAAAGCCGGGCCCCCTATTGCCAAGGCCGTCACGGCGGTTGAAATGGGCGCCAGGCAGCGGGAGATTTCCGTGTCCGAGTTCTTCACGAAAAACCGGCACCTGCTCGGGTTCGACAATCCGCGCAAAGCGCTGCTGACCTGCGTCAAGGAGGCGGTCGACAACGCGTTGGATGCCTGCGAGGAGGCTGGAATTCTTCCTGAAGTCACGGTGCAATTGGAAGTCGTGGCCATCGGAACGGCGGCTATACCGCCCGCGAGCCAGGCCACCCGGTTCAGGATTACGGTGACGGACAACGGCCCCGGTATCGTTCGCCAACAGATTCCACGAGTCTTCGCCAAGTTATTGTACGGCTCGAAATTTCATCGCCTCAGGATGAGTCGCGGCCAGCAGGGGATCGGCATTTCAGCGGCTGGCATGTACGGACAGCTGACGACGGGCAAGCCGGTGAAGATCATCTCGCGGACCGGTTCAAAAGCGTCGGCACATTACTTCGAAGTGCAGATCGATACGAAGAAGAACGAACCGCTGGTTCATGAGAACAAGCAGATCGAGTGGGACCGGCCGCAAGGCACGCAGGTGGCGATCGAAGTCGAAGGCCGTTATCAGAAGGGCCGCGCGTCGGTGGACGAATATCTCGAACAGACCTCGATTGCCAATCCGCACGTGCGACTGATCTATCGAACGCCGGAAGGCGAGACGAAGGACTATCCTCGCGCCTATCACGAGCTGCCGCCTTCGCCGAAGGAGATTAAGCCGCACCCCTACGGCATCGAATTCGGGATGCTCCTCAAGATGCTTCAGGAGAGTAAGAGCCCGACCCTGTCGAGCTTTCTGGAGAGCGAGTTTTGCCGGGTGCCGCCTGCGCTCGCAGATGAGATGTGCAAAGCGGCGAAGGTCTCGCCCAAGGCGAAGCCCAGGGACGTTCGCGGCGCGATCGCTGAAACGCTCTATCACACCATTCAAGCGACGAAGATCATGGCTCCTCCGACCAATTGTCTGTCGCCTATCGGCGAGAAGGCGATTCTCTCGGGCCTGTACAAGCAAATTAAAGGGGAATTTTACACTGCCGTGAGCCGTCCTCCCGCCGTCTATCGTGGCAATCCCTTCATCATCGAAGCAGGCTTAGCCTTTGGTAAAGCGCCTGACAGCGCGACGAAACCGGAGAAGCAGGCGATGCCGTTGGCCGAAGGGGAGGAGGAGGAGGGAGATTCGGAGCTGGCGCGAGTGATTCGCTACGCGAACCGGGTCCCGCTGCTCTATCAACAATCGTCCTGTGCGACCGTTAAAGCGGTGCTGGCCACGACTTGGCGCAACTATGGGATCTCCCAGTCGCGCGGGGCCATGCCTGCAGGGCCTATGGTCATCTTCGTGCATATGGCTTCCGTGTGGGTTCCATTTACGAGCGAGTCCAAGGAAGCGATTGCGGAATACGACGAGATTCATAAGGAGATCACCTTGGCGCTCCGCGAATGTGGCAGGCGACTCGGACTGTTCCTGCGTCGGCGGGAGCGGGCAGCCAGTGAGTTCCGGCGGCGCAATATTTTCGAACTCTATATCGAGGAAGTCGTCGAAGCCTGTAACCGGTTGAAGGGTGGGAAACTTCCCACGGAGAAGTTGAAGGCGCAGCTGCAGAAGATTGCCTCCTCGCGGACCGGCGGTATCAAGACGGATGAAACCCTCGGCAAGACAGGCGCCGGACCGGAAGGTCTGCCGCATTCGATTATTGTCACAGCGGAAGGCATCGAAGGAGAGGGGCTGCCTGTAACAGCCAGTGTTGAGGTCGTTGCTGTCGAGGAGCCGCAGTCCTCTACTGACTCAAGCCGACCCGGCGCGAAGAAGCCGAAGCAGAGGCGTGGCAAGAAAAAAACTACGCCGGTCGCGCCTGCTTCGTCGGCTCCGAAGAAGACCGCGTCCGTAAAGAGTCCAGGGAGCAAACGCCAGGCAGGCCACACAGTTCACAGACCACGAACGCGCAGATAGGATCACGCATGGCGAAAACCAAACTCACCAGGAATGGGGCGGTTGAAAAGAAGTTGATCGGGCTGGCCGATCTGGTGATTGCCGCCGCCCAGCAGGCCAAAGATCCGACGATGGCGATCCCGATTCGCGCCCTCTCGAACGTGACGTTCAACGAGCGCAAAGGCCTGCTGGAGATGGGAAAGAAGAAGCAGGCGCGCTCGTTCTTCAACGTGGGCATGGCCAAAAAATTCATGCAGACCATGCTTGTGGCGGACGCTCTCTCCGAACTCCAGCGCGCGGAACTCACGACCTCGCTCAGAGAGATCTATTACCGGACCAAACATACCATTCAGGACTCGAACGAGAATACGTTCGATACCCAGGACGAATCGGACCCGATCATCGAGGATTTGGAAGTGTCGCTCGCGGCGCTTCGTGAAGAGTTGCATGTCCGTGCGGAGAACGGCGGAAGTGTCGTCGGCCCGCTTGTGCTTGGGGACGACGGCGATCGCGTCGATTGCGCCAAGCTGGGGAAAGGCGGCTATTCGGTCCCGTCGATTGTCGAGCCGGTGTATGTGGAGATCCGCCGATGTACGGCCGACTTTGTGCGGTTGGTTGAGAAAGGCACACAGTGGAATCGTCTCTCGGAAGATAAATTCTGGCGTCGGTATAATTGTGTGCTATTGACGGGAAACGGGCAACCACCACGGGGGGTGCGCCGTTTAGCCAGGCGGCTACACGAGGAATATAAACTTCCTGTCTATGTCCTGGTCGATAACGACCCCTGGGGCTACTATATCTACTCCGTCGTCAAGCAGGGCTCGATCAATTTGGCGTTCGAGAGCGAACGCATGGCGATCCCTAAAGCCAAATTCATCGGTCTTTCCAGCGCCGACCCTGAACGGTACGAACTTCCCCGGAACGTCGGGATCAAGCTGAATGACAAGGATATTGCCCGTGCGAAGGAACTGCTCAATTATCAGTGGTTTCAGAAACCGGCCTGGCAGGAGGAAATTAAGCGGATGCTTGCGAGCGGACTGAAGTATGAACTGGACGCCCTCGCCAACAAAGACTTCCAGTATCTCACGAAGAAATATCTTCCACGGAAACTGAAAGAGAAGGACTGGCTTGACTAGGCCAATCCTTCTCTTTCAACGTGTCTTGGAAGCAGGATTTAGGCGTCTGGCAGCATCATGTAGAGTCCGATCATGATGATCGGCGCTGCGACGTACATCGCTTTTTTGCCAAAGCTATCGTAGACGCCATAGATCAAGATGACGCCCATGAAGGTGAAGTAGAGCTGTCCGATTCCTCGATACCCCGCACTATGTTCCACCGCCAGCGCGAGCGTGGGCGATCCCAGGATCAATACGGCTAAAAAGGTTATCAGTCGGTTCATGTGAATCTCCTTCTCGATGAGGTTAAGGCCCATGGGGTCATGTCGATAGCGGCGACTGCTGCACAGACAACAACGCCCTCATGGCGATGGGCACCACAAGGGCGTAACGTTCTTTTCGAACAGATTGGCATGGTCAGGCAAAATTGGGCTAACAAGGGGTCACGATATACCTCTACGCTACATGGACAGCGCCACCATGCTGCGCCTTCCACTGAGGGAAGTCAAACGACCGCCTCTCCCTTGCTTGCTCCCCCGTTCGACCCGGTGTTAAGATCCCTCAGTTGATGGAGGAAATCGATGCCGAACATTGTGCTGTTAGTCTCGCCGAGCTGTGGGGCTTGCCCGTCGGCGAAGAGTCTTTGGAAGCAACTTCGAGTCAAATATAGTTTCGGCTATCGAGAGGTGGATATCACCACCGAGGATGGACGGAGCCTGGCCGATCGGCATTCGGTGAGGGCGGTGCCTGCTACGATTATTGACGGACGGCTGACGTTTGTCGGGGTGCCCAGTCGCGAGAGCGCCGAGAAGGCCTTGCTGCTTAAAATGAAACCACGAGACTAAGAGAAAGACCATCCCATGGTTGATGATGACGACGACGACGATTTTGAATTGCCCGTGCTTCCTGTTCTCGATAAGGGGCCTCCGCCTGAGTGCCCCATGTGCGGCGAATCGATGGGATTCATCGATGGCGGCTGGTGCTGCGTGGATTGTAACGGCGAGTTGTTGGGGCCTGAAACGGGCTAGAGTACGAGGCTTGAGGCTAGTGGCTAGAGGGAATGCACATCTTTCTCTCTCGCCCCTGGCCACGCACCTTTTGCCATATCCTCAAACATGCTTCGCATCGTCACCGGACCTTTTCATCCAGTACTTGATCGTGCCTTCGTCGAGGACATTCGTTCCTGTAAGGCCGATCATCCGTTTGCGCCGCTTGCCGTCATTGTCCCTTCGGCCGCTCTCGTCGAACAGCTGAAACAGTCCCTCACGCGTCACGAGCCGCGAGCCTTCCTCAATATCCATTTTCTGACGTTCCATCAACTCGCCCTCAGACTGCGTGATGATTGTGCGGGGGCGGCCGGGGCCGGTTCTGCTCCTGCCTTGCAACTGGTCGATGATTTTTTCTTCGAACAATTGGTGAGACAGGTGGTTCGGCGTCAGCTTCCCGGGCTCGAGCCGCTCACGCGATTACCGGCGTCACCAGGAACCTGGAAGGGCCTGTGGGCGACAGTCCGCGACTTGAAAGATGCAGTGGTCGAGCCGATGACAGCCTTGAATGCGCTTACGGAAGGGGTATTCGAGGAAGACGATCGAACCTGGCTCCGTGCCCTGTTCACCCTGCATGCTGCAACAATGGAGGCCAGCCGATCGCTCGGGATCGGTTCACCCGATGACTTGGCTGCCACATTCGGACGGGATCTCTCTAGTTCTCCGTTCCTTGGCGGAATGCATCGCCTGTTCTACTACGGTTTCTACGACCTCTCGCAGGTCCAACTCTCGTTTTTTCAATCGGTGATCCGCGTCGCACCGACGACGCTGTACTTTCCGCTAGAGAACTCCCCGGCCTATTTTTTTGCGCGACAATTTTTCGAGCGTCATCTCCTTCCGTTGGCAGATAGCCATGAGGATCGGAGCGGGAAAGGAGACCCCACCGCCACATCGGAACGGGTCGAACTCTCCGCCACACATGTGATCGGGATCGAGGAGGAGTTAGCGACGGTCTGCCGTGAGGTCCTGACCTTGGTCGAAGTGAACGGCTATCGTTTCGACGAGATCGGGGTGGTGGCCCGCACGCTGGAACCTTACCAGGCCAGGCTGCAATCGGTGTTCGATCATCATCTGGTGCCATTCACAACAACGGCGGGGAAGCCGCTGTCGCGTGAACCATTGATCAAAACCCTCTTGCGCCTGGCCTCGCTCCCGCTGAATGACTTCGACCGTTCCGCCATGCTGGATGTGGTCACGTCGCCCTTCTACCGCATACCGAGGTCCGATTCCTCGACAGCCGGTTTTCGGCCAGATATCTGGCGTTCCCTCGTCTACACCTTGAGTATTACGAAAGGGGAGGCAGAGTGGAGACGGTTGGCGGAGTCGGCCAGTTCGTCGATTCTCCAGGATGCAACGGCGGCGCGTGACGAGAACGACCGGACAAGAGTCGAGTCAGGCCAGACTCCTCAGCTCATGTATTTGTGGGAGCTTGTGTCCCGATTGATTCAGGATTGCCAGGCGCTCCCGGTGGAAGGATCGGTTGGCACCTTGACCGACGCCTTCTTCATGCTGGTGCAATCTCATGTGCCTGTGCCTGGCTTGTCCGACGTATCGTCGCGTCAGTCACCCGAACCGTCCGATCTCACCAAGGTAGGTTCGCTGATACGATCCGTGCTGGACCGGCTGCGTGAATTAGATCCGCTAGGAGGGGACCTCTCGTGGAGGGAGTGGGTTGAATTATTCCAACGAGTCGTAGACGAAACGCGCATACCGATCGACGAGGAGCGGCACCAGGGCGTTCAGGTGCTGGATGCCATGACGGCTCGTGGCAGAACCGTCCGAGCGCTCTTTGTGCTTGGCATGAATGAAAAGCTCTTTCCGCGATATGTCCGTGAAGATCCATTTCTGCGCGACCGCCAACGCGTCGTGCTGGAATCAACATTGGGCTATAAGATCGATGAAAAGTTAGCCGGGCACGAGGAAGAAGTCCTGTTATTTGAACTCCTCAGCCGTTCGGCCACCAATCGATTGTATCTGTCGTACCAGCGAGCCGATGAAGCAGGGCGAGTCATGGCGCCCTCCGGTTTCATTGCCATGGCGATGCGCGATCCACGATTTGTCGGAAAGCCGGAAGAAGCGGTCCCTCGACGGCTGACGCAGCGGATCAGTGAGCAGCCCTCGATTCAAGACCTCTTACCGGTCGAGGAGTTGACCTTAGGTTGCCTCTTGCAGGGCCACGATGCAGGCCCGGTACTTGAGGCCATGGGGCGGGACCAAGGCCTCTTTGAGCAGGGCTTCGCAACCCTGAAGATCATTGAGCGGGAATCCCCGGAGCTCGGTCCGTTCGACGGGATCATCGGAGCGCAGGCCTCAATGTCACCGGCGACTGCGAGACGGAGTTTCTCGCCGACAGCGTTAGAGCGTTATGCGACCTGCCCTTTCCAATATTTTGCAGATAAAGTTCTCCGGTTGGAGCCTGTGCGACGGATTCAGCAGGACCATCTGCCTCCCTTAACGATCGGGAGCCTGGTTCATGAAGCCCTTCGGCTGAGTTACGAGAGGCTGCTGTTGCTCAAGTGGCCTGATGGACCGCTGGACGAGGCCAGGGTGCAATCCACGGTGCATGAGGCCGTTCTCGATCGCTTTGCAGCCCATGCGGCAAGCCAAGGGACGGGACACGCGTTACTCTGGACCTTGGCATGTGAGCAGGTGACAGAGTTGGTGTCGGCCGCTGTGGCCTCAGACCAGGCAGAATATCTAGCAACCGGATTCCGCCCTGTTGCGTTTGAAGCGGCAGCTCAAGGAATCGTCCAGCTGGAGTCCGATGGGCCAGCGGTTTTCCTGAAGATTCACGGGACCTTGGACCGTGTCGATTATCGGTCCGAGCCTCCGGCGCTTCGTATTGTGGACTATAAATTTAAGCAGGGGAATGAGATGAGCCCTGTGGATCGAAACCTCGCCCTGTCGGCGGTGCGAGGATTCCGGCTGCAACCGCCGTTGTATGCTCGCATGCAGCTGCCGTCGTTGCCGGCCGCAACCGATGTTCAATTGCTCTTCCTGGCCCCGCAATGGAAACAGCAGATTTCTCGCTCGACGTTTGAAGCCGGACTCTGGACCGGCCAGACCGGTCTGCAGATCGGACAGACCCTCTCGACGTTGATCCATGGTATCGCGAACAGGGAATTCTTTATTCTCCCTGATGGTTATTGCGACTACTGCGAGTTCTCCGGTGCCTGTCGACGCCATGATGCCATGGCCTGGTGGCGCTCCTATCGTTCACCCCAGGCCAAAGTCTTACGCAAGTTGAGAAAGCAGAAAGTACAGGATGAGTGAATCGCTGACATTGACGGACTCCCAGGATCGGCTCCTGGCAGAGACCACCTGGGATCGCAATGTCGTGGTGGTGGCAGGAGCCGGAACCGGCAAGACCACGATCCTCGTTAATCGTATCCTCAACTTGCTGCTGAGAGAGCCAAACCCCCTGGCTATCACGGAGGTTGTCGCCCTCACCTTCACGAATAAAGCCGCCACTGAAATGAAGCAACGGCTTCGCGCGCAGCTCCTTCGCCTGACCGAGCAGGCCGATGATCTGAGCGCCACCTTCCGGACCCGTTATCATCTCTCAGCTGAACAAGTGGCCGAGCGGGCTAAGACGGCGCTTGAGCAGATGGAGAAGGCGCAGATCGGCACCCTGCATAGTTTCGCCGCACACCTCCTGCGGCTTCATCCGTTAGAGTCAGGAGTAGACCCATCATTTCAAGAGGATGATGGGTCGCGCTTCAAAGAACTGTTTCATTCGAGTTGGGATCGTTGGCTGGACGATGAGCTCGGATCAGGGGGACCACAGCATGCCCGCTGGCGGCTGGTCCTCGCCGGGGCCTCCCTCGACGATCTCCAGCAGTTTACCGCCGCGCTCGCCGGAGACTTTGTCGACCTGGATGAGCTGGAGCGTCAATGTCGATCCAACTCGCTGGAGGGCGCTTTTCGTGATTGGGTTGTGGCAACTCATAGCCGTGCTGCCACCATCCTTGCTGCACAGGACCGACCCAAACGGCGTAAGGCGGAACAGATGCTCGCCGCTGCGGTGCAGTTGCTGGCTCTCTTGCTTGAGCAGGGACCGTTACAACTTGATGATTTCGCTCAGGATGAACGGGCTGTTCTGGAGAAAGATCTGGGAAAGCCGCCTGCCGGATGGGATGAAGGTACGTTCCAGGAGACGGCATCGATCATCGGACTCGCCCAACAACTTCTGACGGTGAACCAGGCCTACTTTCAAGAGGTGGTCACGCTCGTCCGGCCATTTCTTGATCAGGTTCGCCGGGGATTTCACACCTCAGGGTGGATCGCTTTCGACGGGTTGCTGGCTCGGGCCAAAACCCTCTTGCGCGACCATCAGGCTGTCCGCGCCAGGATCAAGCAGACCTATCGTGCGATTCTGGTCGATGAGTTTCAGGACACGGATCCCGTCCAGTACGAGATCATCCTCTATCTCGGTGAACGGGCTGGCAGCCATCAGACTGCGTGGCAAGACATCGACTTGGAACCGGGAAAATTGTTTATCGTGGGGGATCCCAAACAATCGATCTATGCCTTTCGCCGGGCCGATATCGAAGCCTTCGAACGGGTTGTGGAGAAAATTCGAGCGGGCGGGGGAGGCGTCTATTCCCTGGTCACGAATTTTCGCAGCGACGGGGCCGTGCTGGATGTGGTGAACAACGTCTTCGACCGGCTCTTTCATGCGACGGAACATGTCCAACCGGCCAATGAACGGCTGGCCGCGAGGCCTCAACGAAAGCCGGAAGTCTCCGTCTCGGGGGCGCAACTTCGACTGGTCACGCCGGGCGAGGACGAAGAGGAATTCGATGTGCAGACTGCAACCAGGGCGGAGGCGGAAGCGCTGGCGCGTTGGTTGAAGGAGGAGCTCTTCGTCGGCACGATTGTCACTGATCGCGATCGCCGCGAAGGCCCGATCCAACCGGGCCACATTGCGCTAATCTTTAGAAAGTTGACCCAGGCGCAGGTCTATCTCGACGCCCTCCGTCGTTATGACATCGCCTATATCACTGACGGGGAAAAACATTTCTATCGGCGGCAGGAAATTATCGATGTGGTCAACCTCCTCCGGGTCATCGACAACCCGCACGATACGATCGCGTTAGTCGGGGTCTTACGCTCACCCCTGGGCGGTATGGCGGACGGGGATCTGCTGGCGCTCCAGCAGGTAGAGGGGTTGGACTATCGGCAACGAGAACGGCTGTCGGGCTGGAATCATCCCCAGGCGAAGATGGTGACGCAGCTCTATGAGCGATTGGCCGAGTTGCATCGGCTCGCGCCCGTGAGGCCCGTGCCCGACGCCATCGATTTGATCTTCGAGCGATTGCCGGTGCTCGAGTTGGCCGCGGCATCGCTCCATGGTGAGCAAGCCGTAGCCAATTTACGAAAGACCAGAGATATGGCCGAAGCACTGGCCGACCGTCCCCATCTGACGTTGACCGGGTTCGTCGACTTGATGATGACCAGGGTGGCAGAACAGCCCGATGAGGCAGAGAGTGCGTTGGCGGAGGAGTCGCTCGACGCCGTTCGGGTGCTGACCATCCATAAGGCCAAAGGATTGGAATTTCCTGTGGTCATTCTCCCCGGCCTGCACCAGGGTTCCAAGAATCTCCGCAAGGGACCGTCCATCCATCATGATTGGTCGAGTCGCTGCTATAGCCTGCAGATGGGAGGCCAGTCGAACCTCGGAGCCCTGCTGGTGGACATGAAGATGTCGGCGCGGGAAGAGGCAGAGCAGAGACGATTGCTCTATGTCGGGATGACTAGGGCGCGGGATTTGCTCGTGTTATCAGGCGGGCAGACCAGCAAGCCGGGACATGACACGGTCCTTTCTTTGCTCGGTGAGGCGCTATCGGACGAGCCGACGTCACCGATGGATGGCCAGATTTGCATCGGGACAAGCCGCCTCACGCGTGTCATCACGCAGGCCACGGTGGCCACGAGGCGTCATAGACCGGAGCCGCGATTGGCAGTCGCTCCTGCGCCCGCCCTTGGCCCGATTCTGATTCGTCGCCAGGCGCGGCAGGTCGAGTGGGAGCAGCGCCGAACGACGCCGCGACGACTGACTCCGTCCGGTCTGGTAGGTAGCAAGCCCGAGACCCAGTTGCATCGGACGGTTTCTACGCGTGATGCTGATCTGGCCCGCTTGATCGGAATCTGTGCTCATGCGGTATTGGAACAGTGGGACTTTACCGGGCCTCGCTCTGAAATCAGTACGACCATTGAGCAGGCCTGTCGCCGCTATGTCGCACTGGATCATCCTCAATTGATAGCTGCCGTGATGGCGGATCTCACTGGGCTTTTTGAAGCCTTTCTGTCATCAGAGCCCTACGCAAAGCTGCAACGTGCGACGGTGCTGGGACGGGAAGTCCCTTTCGTCATGCCTGTGGGCGAGGATCAGATGATGGAAGGGGTGATCGACGTGATTTACCGGCTTGACGACCGGATCTGGATTGCCGACTATAAGACGGACGATGTGGCAGCGGCTGACGTCCAGACCAGAGCCGATCGCTATCGGTCCCAAGCGGACAGGTATTCGCGTGCCGTCTCGAGTGCGTTAGGATTGTCGTCTCTTTCGTTTCAGTTTATTTTTTTACGGCCAGGTGTCGCCGTGAATGTCTAGGAGGCTGCGGAGAAACTCGGTGTATGAGGAAAAACGGCCAAAATATTCCGAGTGGCACCGCGGCCCAAATAACCACAGGATGCTCAAAAAGTCCGTCCAGCAAGGCCGCAGCGAGCGAAGAGGCGAGGCGTACTAGTCGGTACGCTGAGCCTCTTCGTGAAGCGAGAACGCCACTGGCGGACTTTTTCAGCATCCTGCTAGGAGGAGGTCGCCCATGAACGCTAGATTCGTCCCTCTCATTGCAGTATGGTTCCTCACTGCATGCACAAGTCCGCTATCGAAGCCGCTCACGGTATTACAGGCTCCTGCAGGAGTCTCTCCTGCCGTGGCAACGCAATTGGATCAAGGCAACGCTCTGTTCGCAGTCCAGAAGTGGGCCGAGGCTGAGCAGATCTACCGTCAAGTCATCGCCTCCCAGCCGACGTTGGCCGAAGCACACTATAACTTAGCCTCTACGCTGCATCGTGCAGGCAAGGTCGCCGAAGCTAAGAAGCATTACATGGAAGCAGCGAATCTGGCTCCGGGGAACAAGGTTATCTGGGATGCACCGCCCCTTCGTGCGCGTACCTTCAACGATGACCTCAGCAAGAAATCGTATCTAGATCCTAAGCCCTATTAGCCATCGAGAGGAATTCCTGCGATGGCACGCTCGCGAGAGCCCTTGACTGTTTCGCCGGAAGAATTCGAGACATGGATCCAGGAGGCGCTCGCAGAATTGCCGCCGCCATTTGCAGCGCTGGCCGACGAAGTCTCCATCGTGGTCGAGGAAGAGCCTTCGGTCGAAGTGCTGAAGGATCTTGAATTGGAATCGGAAGACGATCTGCTGGGTCTATATCAAGGGATCCCGATCGACGAAACATCGTTCTTCCAGCCTGGAGGAGAGCTTCCGGCCCGTATTGCCATTTATCGAGGGCCTATTTTGCGCCTCTGCCGGACTAAGGCCGAAGTGATTCTTGAGGTCCGCGACACGGTGGTCCATGAACTGGGACACCATGTCGGGTTGGATGACGAAGAGATGCCGTATTGACAGGATGCTGAAAAAGTCCGCCAGCTTCGTTCTCGACTCATCAAAATCCTCAACGAACCCCTGAGGGTACGCCTCCGGTTTCGACTCGTCTGCGGCCTTGCTGGACGATCTTCTTGAGCATCCTCAGGCTAGGCAACCCCACGCTATGCGGAATAGTGAGCCGAGAGTCTTGGTCGTCTACTAAGCCAGTCGTGGCGCTCGGCGCTGATAACCGAGGACGAGCATGAAGACTCCGACCAAGACCATGGGAAAGGAGAGCAGTTGGCCCATTGAGAAGGATCCTAGGACGAATCCGAGGTGTGCATCCGGTTCGCGAAAGAACTCCACGATCATCCGACAGACTCCATAACCGCCGATGAACCCCCAGAAGAGGGTGCCAGGAGGCGGCATCGTCTTCGCGATGATCCATAAGACGGTAAATAAGAAGACTCCCTCAAGACCTGCCTCGTACAGTTGTGAGGGGTGGCGGCAAGCAGGCCCTCCGTTCGGAAACACCATGCACCAGTCGACATCGGTCGCTCGACCGTATAATTCTCCGTTGATGAAATTCCCGAGCCGTCCGAATCCTAACCCAATCGGAGTGGCTGCCGCCGCTAAATCTGCGACGGTGTATGCGGAAATGCCCTGACGTGTACTGAACCAATACAATGAAACGATGACGCCGAGCAGGCCCCCGTGGAAGGACATACCCCCTTCCCAGACTGCGAGGATCTTGATCGGATGCTGTGAATAGTATGAAAAGTTATAGAAAAGCGTATAGCCGATCCGCCCTCCGATGAAGACCCCTAACGCAGCCCACACGACCATATCGTAGATCTGATCTTTCGTGAGGGGCAGTCCCTTCGAACTCACTCGACGCATAATTAGAAAATAGGCGCCGGTCAGTCCGATCAAATACATCAGACCGTACCAGCGAAACTGTAGCGGCCCCAGCTCAAGGAAGACGGGACTGATGCTGGGGTAGGGGATTGCGTGCAAGATATTCATGTATGCCTCATGTGGCCAGTTGGCAGGATCATAGGTGAGGATCTTGGTCATTGCAAGCACGTGGCTGCGCCGCAGGGCATACTCCTTCTGATCGTGGCCAGATGCCAGTTTGCGGCCACTGATACTTTCGTATGTTGGTTTTCTGTCACGCCTGTGTCGCGATCTGTGAGGAAAACACAACTGAGAATTAATGGCTCTTAATCATCGGGCCAGGGCGGCATCGAATTGTGGGATACTTTCGTGGTTATTCGTCTGGCATGTTTACTGCTGAAGAGCATAGGCATGACTGTGCAGTTGGCCGACAATCATGTTTTTCATTTAACCGTTTCAAGGAGGTTCGCCATGTCAGACCAGGGACGTCAGGTCGCAAAGGTTGCAGCGTTGGTGGCAGGTGGGGCGGTGATTGGAGCGGGGATTGGGTTACTCTTCGCGCCGCAATCGGGAGCCGAAACCAGGCGTGATGTCGGTCGCTATGCGAAGAAGGCCCAATTACAGGCAACTCGCTGGGGCCGATCGGTCCAATCCGGGGTGAAAGAAGTGATGGATCGCAGCAAGGCTCTTATTCAAAAGGACGAGCAGAGACCCAGGATCGAAGCGGTATAGTTGAATCGACTCGCTTGGCGATCAGACTTGCGGCGCAAACGGCGTACGACCGATCTGTTTGCGCCGCAACACTGGCCTTGACCGACCTGGACCCCGATGCTAGAGTCCGGCCACTGCGGCTTTTGCTGCCGGAGTGGCGAAATTGGCAGACGCAAGGGACTTAAAATCGTATCGAGGGGGATTGCTCAAGTCGTTGATGGCATGGGCAATCCCCTTTGTTTATGCGGTGTTTAGCCTCTTATCTTCTTGTTTCTCTTTGTCGCTCTCTGCCCCCATTAAGCCTGTTTTGTCTACTCCGCTAACACTGTATTAACACCTGCAAAACGACCAAGTTTTCGGTATTCCTACGGCGGCACCGGCTGCGGATCGGCCCACAAGCCTTTCATTGCCTCTCGCGCTTCCGTCTCTAGTCCTGCCAGTACAGCATCGCCCGGCGCATACTTCCGGTACCATCGCTAGCCGTTCGTGGTCTTCCACCTATGTATTTGTGTCTAGTACGTTCTTCGAGTGGAACTGGGGGATTCCCCAGGTACACAAATGGCTGTGCGTGCGATATGATGATTACATAAGTACCTTCTATATGGCTCAACACATCGCCAGGTAGTTCGTCCCTATCTAGCGGGTGAATGAAGGAGTTGCAGTATGGCTCATAAAGGACTGGTGGCTCAGACCGCTCGTGAGGCGCCGGCCGCTCCCATCAGCGAGTCGGTCATCGCACCGGCACTGCTACATGTTTGTTGTATCTGCAGAAAGATTCGAGATGAGACCGGATCGTCCCCCGAACGTGAGCACTGGGTGACGCAGCGGACGTATCGGCAGACTCATGTCGAGAAGCTGACCAATTTCCCTCTCACGCACACCTACTGCCCGCCATGTTTCACGAAATTCATGGATACACTGCGGCAGTATCAGCGGGAGAGCCGCACGTCGCCATGATCCTGCTCGCCGGCCCTCCGGACATCGACTCCTTCCCATCGCCCTGACAGACGCATCCCGTCTAGCACTGGACCGAGAAAGGGAACCATATCTCCTGGAGCCTAGCTCCGATACCACCAGCATCCGCACTCATTGACCCGCGAGTGATTGACGAGCGTTCCGTCGGGGAGAAGTAGATCGGCAATTTTGCCTCCGTAGCGATATTTGGCGACCGCAGCTGTTCTTTGGGGTCAGGGTATCTCAAGGTTTCGTCGCCAGGAAAATCCCATCCCATCTGATACACGGAAGAAGTGACATGGTCGCGTGTGCATTTCACTCACGAATTTGTTGCACGCTGTTGAGGTGAAGCGTATGGTTATCTTGTAGTACCTGCCACGTTGCTTCTCACCTTTCTGTTACGGAGGGGGATCATGAAACCTACAATCAAACAGCCTTCCAGTTCACAATCATTCGATCGAAGAATGATTCTGCTCCTGAAGCGAAACGGGGCACTGACAATAGAAGGTCTCACCCACTTGACGGGCATCGAGTGGGGGCAAGTCTTCCAGTCAGTGGACCGTCTCAGCCGGACGGGAAAAGTCTCGTTGACCGCCGTGTACCCCTCAGAGTACCGCGTGTCGGTCGGTAGGCTCGCTAAGGTTATCTAGCCTCCGTCCTCTTTGACCAACGTGTGATTGATGTTGGTCCCATCAGGCAGGATCGCATCTCCGATGGTGCGGTTCTATTTGTCATGACCATACGACTGGACGGTTACTTCTTTCACGAAGGCGATGTCAGAGGTGGCGTGCTTCGCTCGTTGGACGCAATCATGGCATTTTCATGACAAAATAAAGATGAGCAAGATCAAGCAATTATTGATAAAACTGAAAGCAAAAAGTGACATTTAGTGTCGTTTAATATTAATGAGTTACAGAGTCAGGTGCCACTGGTGGCACCTCATTGTTTTCGAAGTCGAAATGGAAAATCAGGCCGGCTTATTTGCTGGAAGGATGAGAAGGTAAGGTAATTGACGGTCACTCAGCTTCGTCAGAGGTGGCTTCTTCGCCGAATATCCATTCTGCACGCGTGCCCAATAGCCTCGCGGGGGGACTGGGACCTGCAGTTTGCGGCAGACTTTTCCCAGCATGACACCCGAGATCCCGTAGGACTTGGCCACCTCCTGGACGGGTTGTGACCAGACTTGTTCGTAGAGCGCCGCTCGGTCATAGCGGCTCATGAGCCGCGCGAGTTCGTCCCTTCGTTTCTCGCGCTCGCTGACGGGTTTTTTTATGAGCCCCAAGGCGAGCAGTCGCCCCTGGATAGTGGGGGGCCGGATGAGCTCTTGGTAGGTCTCTGGCGCACAGACCTTCGGTCGCTTCAGGCGTGACAGGATCGTCTTCAGTTCGTAATCGTTGACCTTCATGATCAATCGCCGAATGTCTGCAATCCGTTTAGGGTTCGTCTCCTCCCAGCGTACTCGGCATGAAAGGAGAGCCTCTATAGCCCAAGTTCCAGTACGACTGGCCCAGGGGAATGGATTGCCGATCCGTAGGAGATGGGTTGACAGAATTGAGGTCAAATCCTTTGGCGGCTGGATGGTCGCAAGGAAGGCAATAACGGACTCATTCTTCGCGTACTGGTATAGATTGTCGAAGTCGTCACGGGCAGGATCGGGGCTAAGCCGCTTGAGAATGGTTAGGTGCCCCTCGTTGGTAGCTTGTTCGATTGCCGACCAGCCGGTGAAGCGCTCTTCCCCATTCTCCGCTTCAACATCCTCCGAAAGGCCCGAATCGGAATTTTGAGTGAACGCGCGCGCGTCAGCTCCGGCCCAGAGACAGAGGTTGACGCCTTTCTCGTTCCCTGCCTTTGCATGCTCGCCGAGAGCCATATCGAGCTCGTACTGGATCTTCGGGTCTTCTGCCCGGTGCCGCTTCATGAACCCAAGGAGCGGACGGTTTGAGGTTCCGTGGCCCAAGATAGATGCCATCTCGTGACGTTGAGTCAAGTCGTACCCTGCGGCCCTGAATCGCTCATACAGCTCCACGTTGTAGGTGTTGAGCACGGTATAGACATCAGCACTCTTCAAATCAGCTCCCCAGTCGAGGAGGAGATCAAAGAGGTCCCAACGCCGGGCGTGCAAGACCATGTCGAGGGGAGAGTACCGCTCCAATTCAACCTGATAGCCTTTGCTCAAGAGGAGAACCGCGAGTGAGTATTGGCCAGTCTCAAGAGCTATCTGCAGCGCCGTCTTCGGTCGTGTGCCCTTCGGGATGGTTTGCGGCGCAACCTGGATCGGCTTGCCTTCAGCGATCCAACGTTCGACCTCGTACAGGCGTCCGTCCCGACACAGTTGGTGGAGGGCTCGGACGTCTTCAGAGGATTGGGCAAGAAGACGATGCCAGTCGTGATTCTGGTCTTCGGCCATGGTGACTGATTCTAGTGAGGTGCGTGATGCTGCGCCAGCCGCTTCTTCCTTTCGGTCCATCTGCGTCGGCCAGGGAATGGAAATGGAAAATATCATACTGGGGCCACTGCTTCATGACTATTTTAAGCTATACGAGGGTCATGTTTTCGTAACACACTGAATAGCAAAACTTAATATGTCATTACATTGTCTTGACATTGGTGAACTATGAAGATACGATTTGACGTAATGGGAGGTGGCAACATGGCAGCACAAGCCGTTCGGACTGAAAAACTGGATCTTCGACTGAGCTCCGCAGCCAAGCGGAGATTGGAAGCCGCTGCATCCGTTGCCAGTCGTTCGCTGAGCGCATTTGTCCTTGAAAGCGCGCTGTCTCAGGCCGAGCAAACGCTGGCCGATCGCCACACATTTGTACTGAGTAAAGCGAAATGGGCTGAGTTTCAGCGGGCATTGGATGCTCCCGTTCGGTCTCTCCCTCGTCTCCAGCGTTTATTGACTGAGCCTGGATATTTTGACGCGGTTCCTGCTCCGACGGAAGAGCGGTGATTCCCAGGATCGAAAAGCTTCACCCTCGTCACGCCGTTGACGCATTCGACTGCGGTAACCAAGATCTCAATCGTTTTCTGCAAAAGTATGCGCTGCCGAATCAGAGCAGCGGGGCATCAACCACCTATGTCGGGTTGGCGGATCACACGGTGATTGGCTATTACTCTCTGGCTGTGGGATCGGTGGAGTATGAACAGGTGCCAGCACGAGTCACGAAGGGACTCGCTCATCATCCCATTCCTGTCATGCTGCTCGCACGTCTCGCCGTCGACCATCAATGGCAAAAAAAAGGGGTTGGGGCAGGATTGCTGAGAGATGCCATGTTGCGGACGCTTCAAGCCGCAGACATTGTGGGAGTTCGCGCCCTCCTAGTCCATGCCAAAGATCAGCATGCCACAGGGTTCTACCAGCATTTTGACTTCATCCCGTCACCCAGCGATCCGTTACATCTGTTGATTCTGCTGAAAGATGTGAGAAAGATCGTTTCTTAACACCTAGGTGACCTTCGCGTTCCACAGGCTATGCGGTAAAAGACTTCATACGATCTGCTCAGGTGGGAAAAGGGGAGGCGGGCCTATGAAACGCGCGACGGTGACGAAAGGTAGTGAAAATATCTTTCGAGATTTTTGGTTTTCGGAAGAACGGTCCGCAGAACTGATTCTGAAAAGCAGTTTACTGCAGGCGCGTCAGGAGACCATCAGGGGACGAGGTTGGAAGCAGCCACCCAACTCGGTATTGACCAAGCCAAGATCTCGAAGCTACTCGCCGGCCAGATGGCCGGGTTCTCGGTCGAACGTCTCGTTCACTTCCTCTCCTTGCTGGGCCAAGATGTAGAAGTCACCGTGCGGCGGGCTCCGCGCGGACAGCGATATGACACGGTCCGCGCGAAAGCATCTAAGCGATCGAGTACGGTTGCGGCAGCTCGATCGGAGAAAATGCCATGATTAAGAATGGCATGCGGCCGGTTCATCCAGGAGAAATCCTGTTCGAGGAGTTCATGAAGCCCGCAGAGCCGTCGATCAATGCCAATATTCTTGCCAAGGCCCTCGAAGTTCCGGCGAACCGGATTACGGCGATTATCAAAGGGCAGCGCGGCATTACGGGCGATACGGCGGTACGGTTGGCGACGTTCTTTAATACCACCGCTGAGTTCTGGATGAATCTCCAGAAGACGTATGAGTTACGCCTTGCCGAAATAGCACTTTCAGGTAAGGTCAGGAAACATATCGAGCAACGCAGAGAAGCCTTCGTCTCCGCCTAATGATGAGATGCGTAGTTCCAGTGTTGCGGTCTCCCTCACCGGATCACTTCTTCTCGCCCCTGTAAAATGTTTGTGAGTTGACAAAACGCCTCCGGATGGACCGGAGGATTCCCATGGAGGCACTCAATGCTTCAATGCATGGGCGGCAATCCACTCACGTTACACGCAACCGTGAGTAAGGCCTCCAGGCCATTGAGCCCAACTGAGGTCCCGTTATGCCATGCTCCGGATTGATCCTCGAATGGGCGAGAGAACGTCGTGGCGAAGAACAGTCCCTTCTCGCTGCTATTTTCCCAGATCAAGGCCTTCATGTTGCCGACTTTGAGCGTGTTCGCGGGTTTGTCATTCCTGGCGATTCTTAACTGTTCTAGTTCAATTCGACGTGTCTCTCCTTGGGGCTCATCCTGCCATTTTGTCGGGTTTTCTAAGACAGGAATAACACCTGTGTGATTTTGTGTGCTCGATTGTCTGGAGAACGGGTAGGGGAGTTGCGCGTAGGAATGGTTCCCACTTATACTGCAGCCCCCTGGGACTGAGGGTAACTAATAAGTCCGTATTTTCACAAGCGCCGAACGGTTAAGTTGTGAGTGGCTCTATGGAGTCGCTTGGCGGTTCATGGAGCTTCGAGTGCATCAGCCTTCCGATCCTGAATCTCGTTCCAGCCCACAATCAATACTTCTTGAAGATCTCCTTCGGCTTTCCCTTGAGGTGAGAGCGGCCCATGTCCAGCAATCTGGAGCTGTTGATCTCGATGCGACACTCCAACGTCTGCGACGTGAGGGGGTCGATATCCCTGAACGGATGGGGAACCGTCTTGCATGGGCGGTTGCCTTCAATATGGAAGGACCTCCTGATGTCGTAGTTGATGGTATAGCAGCGCCTCGTCGAGGAGCTCGAAGATACAAGGATCATTGGCCATTCATCGCATGTTTTGCTGACATCTGGTCCCGGCTGACCAAGTCATGGATCTCATCAAACCCTGGTCATACATCAACCCTACTGGACGAACTCGGCCTCTCCGTGCTCTGCGAGCAAAAATCTGAATGGCAGGAACCATTATCTCGCCTGGTCGATGTGAAAGCGGCCGATGAGGTCTTTAAGTTCGTCTATGTCAGGAATAAGGCGAAAGTTGTGGGGCGCGTAAGAAAGGTATTTGGGGAGCGAGCCGATAGCCCGGAGGACATCGCAGACGAAGCCTGGACAGATGTGTTTCGTGACTACTGGAGCTCCGAGGCGCGTAGAAGATTTCTTGGCACCAGTCAGATCTCAACGATGGTCTGTCAGATGGCTCTGTATAAGGCGATTGATAGGATCCGTGAGAAGGGAGCCTTTGTGACCGAAGGGGGATCAGTGGGTGATGCCGCTGACGAGCCCCGTGGTTCCGTGCTGGATAGCCTGGCTGTGTTCGATGATCCAACCGAGCATATCGCAGGGCAGCAGCTGAAGCGACGAATTCGTGAATGCATAGATCATCAGCTTCCCTTTAAGCAAGGATTGGTGGCTGCAATGGTTTGGCTGGAGGATAAATCGGCTAAAGAAGTGGCTGAGAGTCTTCTCATCAGTGAGCCGGCCGTTAGTCAGCATCTCAAAAAGGCGCGGGAAACGCTTCGGCCCTATCTGAAGATGCACGGGTTTGATCTCCCCTCATAGAACAGGGGAACGCGAGCAAGGGTTCAGGGAGCTTAACTCCGCGGGCCTGAGATCGACTAAGAGGTAGGAAAGGCCAATGCCGATCAACGACGATGACATGGAACGAGTAAAGGCCATTCGTGCCCGGGCACAGGAACGGAGCACGCAAGGCGAGCGACTGGACACTATGGCCGATGCTGAAGTCATAGCCGCACTGATCGATGGCACCGTTTCGCTCGATGAGATCGATGATGAGACACTGGAACGATGTCGTAAGACCTTCGGGGCAAGTCATATTGCGCGGTCCATTGTGATGGAGCGACGCAGGGAGGGACAAGGTGATCCGGCCCCCCTTCTGAAAATGGTGCCGGAGAGTGAGTCGACATCAGCAGTCCCGAAGGCTCCAGCGTCTCGCGGGCCATCCCAACCGGCGAGGTCCTGGTGGCGACAACATTCTCATTTGCTGGCAACGGCAGCATCCCTCGCACTGGTCTCCATGATCGTAGTCGGAGCGGGGATGCGCGGGATGGAGCCGATTCTGATCGCCATCCAACAGTATGTGTTCAATGGAGTTGAGAAAGGCCCAGGCGCAGGGAATGCGCCCCTGCGACCGAGCAAAGACTACGCGAGTGGACTGAATATTGATTTTCAATGGCCCTCCCATCCGCCGTTTGATCCTGGTGCCGTAAAACCCTGGGGGCCGACTAAGCGTGCGCTCTCCAACGGGTTGCCGGACTTTTCGAAGGAGAGTGTGACGCTGGGAGCAGGAGGTGAAGACCAATTCACAGCCTGGCGTCTTGCAACAGTGATCATTCGGACGGAAGAAGGAGTGGGGAGCGGCACCTTCATTTCTTCGGATGGATGGCTGTTGACCACGTATCATGTCGTCGAAGGATCAGTCCAGCAGGCGTCCATGACGGGATCAGTATCGGCGGTTGAGGTCGTCGTCGGCAAAAGTGAAAATGGACGGATCACGCCGAGACCAGCGGTGAAAGCCCAAGTCTACCGGGTCGATCCCGTGCACGATATCGCCCTGCTCAAACTTGAGGCGTTGCCCGATGGCATGAAAGAAATGCCGTTTGTAACGCTGGCAGCCGATATCCGTAAGGGAGAAGAGGGTGTTGTGATCGGGGCTCAAGCCAAGGGCCAGGCTTGGTGGGTTCGAAGCGGTAATGTGTCGGGGCTCTTCGACTTTCCAAAGAAGTCGAGTCGCAAGGTTGTGGGGAGCGCAGATACGGACAACAGCACGGAACGTACTCATGCCACCATGGTGATCACTGATATCCAGATAGCTGGTGGAGATTCCGGAGGGCCGCTTCTGAATGCGAAAGGTGAATTAATGGGTCTCACCTTCGCCCCTCCGGTGGATGGACCGGCAGGGTCTATCGGCTGGCATATCGCATTGACGCATCTGCGCGGCATCGTGGCGGATTTGCCAAGTCAGCCCGAAGCTGTGCCGTTCGATCCCTGGACGATTGGTCTCTCAAATGCCCGCTTGGGTTTACCTCAGCAAGCCGATGGTGATCGGGATGGCCGCATCGATACCCTGATCTTCCCCTACGTCGCAGATGTCACGGATAGTGCCGGCCGGACCGCTCCACAGGCCGTCGCCTTTACCCTGTTCATGGATGTGTCGCAACGCGCCAACTCGAAGCCCAAGGCGTCGGATTTGATGCCGGCTGGGTTATGGTCGAGAGAAGGCCACGGTAGTTTTCAGTATGACGTATTCATGACCGTTCGAGTCGATGGGAAACTCGTGGTCGGATATACGAATGCCACAGGAGTTGTTGACGAACTGCGAATCGGCTCTGCACAGACTGGCAAGATGACCGTTAAATGGCGGAGGGCAAAGCAAGGCGAGTGGTGGCCCTCGTGGCCTTCGATTGGAACCGCCTTTCTCGATCCGGCGAGGATCGGTGATGGCAAGAGAAGGCAGATCGAAGCGATCTATCAGAATCTTGTGGCTGATCAGTCGGAGAGCCAGTCACCCAAACCCAGTACGCCATAACGCCCTGACGGCGGAGCCAAGCAAGGCCCCAACAAGCTCTGATCCAGGGGAGCCGGGGGAATGAAAGCTCGTCAGTAGGCGAACTCAAGCACATGTGGGAGTGGATGTGATGCTCTGTACTGGAGTCACTGTAGACCAAGGCCACATGCAGATTCTGAAGTCTCCCGATCATATCGCTAGGCAGAATGAGGCCGTGAGGATGCCACGGACGAAGTCCATTGTTGTGTGCTGGCTCTTTGGGTTGGTCATTGGTATGCCAGGAGTGGGGCTGCAGCCAGTAATGGCGTCGGAGGTTTCTCACTTACCAGCAGCAGATGAATCTACAAAGGTGTCAGCTGTGTTGGTTTCGAGTTTGTCGGCGGGGGCGAACGTGCGAGTTGAAGAGGCTAGTGGCACCAAGATTCCACAATTGCCCGAAGAGGTAGCCGCAAAAGTGGGGAAAGTCGAGAAAGTTATTGATGTGCTCATGCACGTCAAGCCAGAGTTATTACCCGATCTTCAAATAGAGTTAGAGAAATTAGTAGAAATGGCTGAGTGGGTTCTCAGTGTCCGTCGGCACAATCAGGAAGAACAGTGGTGGGAGACGATTGATGCGCGGCAACGGCTGGCAGATCTCCATGAGTGGGTCAAGTTGAGCTCTGCAGAGCGAGCAGAGTGGGCACGGGCGACATCTTTGAATAGCCAAGTACAAGAGCACTATCGAATGGGCCATTATACGGAGGCTCTACCGCTGGCGCAGCAGGTTTTGGTGATCCGGGAACAGGTACTGGGCCTTGCACATCCGTTAACTGCCGCGAGCCTAAATGACGTGGGGCTGTTGCACGAAGCGCAAGGGCACCATGACCAGGCTATTTCTCTGCATGAACGGGCATTGACGATTAGGGAACAGGTCCTGGGGACGATGCATCCTAGTACCGCTACAAGTCTACACAATTTGGCAATTGTTTACTGGGGGCAGGGTCAATATGCTCAGGCCCAACCACTCTATGAACGGGCGTTAGCAATTACTGAGCGGGCACAGGGGGCAACGCATCTTGAGTTTGCAATGACCTTGGATAACCTGGCGGTGCTTTATAAGGACCAGGGGAAGTATGCGCAGGCGTTGCCACTGTACGAGCAAGCGTTGGCGATTCGGGAGCAGGCGTTGGGGGCAGCGCATCAAGAAACGGCAATAAGTCTAAACAACCTGGGGTTGTTGTATATGGCCCAGGGAGCCTATGCCAAGGCGTTGCCGTTGTATGAGCGGGCGCTGAGAATCATGGAGGAGGCTTTCGTCTCTGCGCATCCGAGCGTGGCAACGTCCCTGAATAACCTGGCGTTGTTGTATGAGGCCCAGGGGGCCTATGCCAAGGCGTTACCGTTGTATGAGCGGGCGCTGAGAATCACGGAGGAGGTCTTGGGGCCTGACCACCCCTTGACCGCTACGGTGTTGACGAACCTGGGCATACTGCGGTCGCTCTTCCAACCCGATGCGCAAGCCGCTCAATTCCTCTTCCGGGCTGTGCAGAGTAAATGGCGGTATCTGACCGATAGCTTTCCAACCCTCACGGCATCCCAACAGCAGCAGTTCCTGAAGAAGGAAGGGTTGGCCGAAAGCGGGTATGTGTGGCACCTGCTGGCGAAGGTACCGAGCTTGGATCGGGCGCTGGGGTATCAGGGCACGGTGCTCAGTAAGCACCTGCTGGCTGAAGCAATGCGGCAAGAGAACGGGGCGTTTCAACGGGTCTTGGCCGAGGCCCCGGCCGAGTGGCGAATTCTGTGGCGTGAGCGGGAGTCGCTCCGGCGTGACTATGCTACCCGCTCATTGCAGGAGTTGCCTGACAGCAAGTCTTTTCTTCATGACGAACCGCGCTTGGTGGCGGTCTCCTCCACGCGCGAGCTGGCGACACGTATAGAACAACTAGAGCAACACTTGCGGCGAGAATATCCACCCTATGTCCAGGCGGCGCGTCTCCAAGAGGTTACGGTCGAGCAGATCATCCAAAAGCTGCGGCCTGGCCATGCGCTGCTTGAGTATGTGCAGTTTCATCCCTATGACCCACAGACGAAACGATTAGCTGAGACCTGGCATTACGGCGTCTATGTCCTGCAGGGCGGTCCGGTTCCCGTCGTGGCGGTGGACTTAGGCGACGCCGCGCCGATCGATGCGGCCATCCGGCAGTTCCAGTCTGGCATGCAGGCGGCCATCGAGCGATTCAAAAGCGTGACGCCAAGTCGGGGGCAGGTCCGAAAGTCCGAAGCCACCCTCGCGGAGGCCTCATCAGCCCTGCGCAAGTTGGTCTGGCAGCCACTGGAGTCCCATCTCACGGGTGTGACGCGCGTCTACGTGGCGCCCGATGGGCTCCTGAGCCTGCTTCCATTTGAAGTGCTTGCCCATCAGACGAAAAAGGGCGGGTGGCAGTATCTGGCGGAAGAACGAGAGCTGCTCTATCTGAACACCGGGCGGGATCTCGCCCGCGTGGGCCTGACCACCGGGGCCGTCTCAGCATCCCCAGCCGCTCGCACCGCCGTGCTCGTCGGCAATCCCGCGTTCCAGGCCACACCCCGTGAGGTGGCCCGCGTGGTTGCCGGAATCAGCCCCTCAGGGACCATGGTCGCGCAATCCAAACAGGGAATTTCAGCCCCGACCCTAGGGGCCGTGACGGGGTCGCCGCGCCTGGAGCTTCCGCGCACGTGGCTGCCAGTGGAGGCGCTGGATGGGCTCGTGACGCGCGCCGAGACGCAATTGAAACTGGCCGGTTGGTCTGTGACGCGGGTGTGGCATGAGCAGGCCGTGGAAGAGGCCGTGCTCCGGCTTGAGGCGCCACGGATTCTTCAGTTTGCCACGCATGGCTATCTGCTCGATCGCCCGAAGACCGATGCAAGTGGATGGGACAACCCGCTCTTGCGCTCCATGCTCCTGATGACCGGTGTCAATCACGCTGATCCGAAGCAGGCTGTTTTCTATCGAGTCGGAAAGGATTTGCTGTCGGACACCGAGGCCCGCCAGCGGGGGCTCACGCCGGAGGCGCAACAACAGGCTCGCGTGGAGGTGGGCGACGGGGTACTGACGGCTTACGAAGTGACAGGGATGAATCTCCAAGGAACCGAACTCGTGAACCTGACCGCCTGTGAAACCGGGCAGGGGGAAGTGACCCCTGAGGGTGTTGCGGGGCTGCGACAGGCCTTCTTATTGGCCGGTGCACGGGCGCTGACGATGAGCATGTGGGAAGTACCGGCCAAAGAGACCACGCAGCAGATCAGCGACTTCTATCAGCGCTGGCTGGGGGCCGAGAAGGGGAAGAAAAATAAGTCTCCGATGACCCGCTATGGGGCCTTTCGCCAGACCCAACAAGCGGCCCTTGCGAAGACCCGCAAGCAGTTCGAGGGAGCCGGTCATCCGTTCTACTGGGCCGGCGTCATCTACCTCGGTGACCCAGGCGATCTGCTGGCCTACCCGGATCAGGCTTCGAGTGCCACGTCAGCCGCCAAAATAAAAAAGATTGAGGAGCTTAACTCACCCAGGGGGCGCGAGACAAAGAGGAAGAACGGGTTAGATGAGTGAATGCATGGGGAATAGCGAGCCACGAACGCGCTCGTACGACTGGAGAGGCGCAGGTTGCCAGGTCGTTGCGAAACGTGCCGTGGATGAACATCCCTACCTGGTCGCTTGCGGATGTTGTGAGCATTCACCGTAAGGATTTTGAACGGGTAGAAAATGGATAATGAAACGATTGTCTTTGGGGCATCATTGCCGGTCAAGCATTCAATAGTTACGCCAGACCCGATGTCTTATCGGTTCGTGACTCCGGAAAGAGGGGTACTGTGAAAAGCCAACGTATTCGAAGTGTCACTGCAAGTGTCCTCTGTCTCTGTGCGTTGATCTCATTGTCCGGATGTAGTCTGGATTACGAGGGAGACAGAAGACGGGAACTCCAGAGAGCTCAAGAAGAGCAGGCTCGTCAAGTTCAAGCGCAATATCAATTGTATCAAGACGAAAAAGCAAATAGAGAAGCACAATTAAGGCCGCAAAAGCTGGTTGCTGGTTCCGTTTATGAGCTGGCTGAAAAAGCGATGAGTGAATTCAAGTACCGGGACGACATTGTGATGGTGATGTTTCTGACGCAAGGTGACGCGGGGGCCACACTCATGAGAGTGAAAGAGGCCATGCACACCTCTGACGAACATTCGGTCGTGAACCCGCACTGGGTGGTTGGATTTCCAGGCGAAGCCGTAGACGTGCAGACCAATTGCGGCGTTGTTGTCGGTCACTGGTATTCCAGTGAAGGGTATCCTTCTCGCGCGCCATGGGAAAGAATTATGGACGGAGTATTGGCGGGGGAAACGACGGCAGCCACCTACCTCTACTCGCATAAAGGAGAATTCATGTTGACCGAAGGCGGGCAGCTTGAGATGGATGTGCTGCAAAGCGTCTGCTTTTCTGAACGGACGTTGAGCGCGCCCTATTTCAATGCGTTTGGCGCCCCCGCCGGAAAGAATCGTCCGACAATCTCCCGGACGACGCAGCAGCCAATGCCAGCGCGATTCACTCAAATCTATACGCCGGCCATGGACCTTGCTGCAAAGGAATTAAAGGGCGACACGTTCGTGGGAAGCGCGTGCAGCAAAACATTGGATCTTGAGATCAGCGTGACCGATGTCGCTCTTAATAATCCCAAGGAACAGAATAATCCGGTATTCCTGGTTCGTGGATCCATGAAAGTGGCTCGTGGGTCAAAGGTCTCCTCGCAGGTTGCAGTGATGGGAGCGATCTCCCGAGCGCACGGTGTTTTGAACCTTGTCGATCAGAAAGAGGGTTCGAAGCCACTCCCTGGTAAGGTCCATCTCTCTCTTTTTAGAGATGATGACGGCGCAGGATGGGAAGGGATGATTGAGGGTGTCGGGGAGAAAGGCTGTGATGACGTTCGACTTACAAGCAAGAACGGAAAGAAGTTAATCGCATTTCCCAAGATGACGGGCGATGTCGCCTTCAACCATTCCAATCCGAAGATGGCACCTGCGTTGAGGCTGTATCCGCTGTATTGGCTCCAAGTGGCAGAAGCTCGTGGCAGTGTCGATGCGACCTATTACCTTGGCGAGCTATACGAACAACGCGGAGAATATTTGCGGGCGCTTCAATATTACCAGGCAGCCACTACCACATACGACGATGCCAGAGCTCAGGCGGCATTGGGACGCATGTACGAAAAGGGCAAGGGAGTCACGGCGGATAGCGCGAAAGCCCAGCAGTGGAGCAGCTTGGCAAGAAACACATGGCTGAACGCTGCAAGGGTGTGTCGGTCGCCTCAATTAAGAGACATTATCCGACGGCGCGCAACGCAGTCCTATAGACAGAATAAGAAGACGATTGAGGCCGGTAGGGCTGCGACTGGTGTGAGTGCCGATATGGGAGCGGTCACAATAAGCAAAGTTACCCCGGAACAGGTTCTTTCGCTGGCCAAGCCGTTCCTATGCCAGGCTAAAGGGGGATTCGAGAATCCAAACGTTCAGATGGAGATCCCAGCATCAGAGGTCACCGTCTGGAGGGACCAATATGGCCGCGAAACGTATACCGACAACTCGATGGCCCGAGCCGCGTCTGTATTGACGCAATTATATGGGAATCATGCCGCCAGAAATACGGCTCGCTACTACACGTTTCTCATTGATCCACTAGACAAGGGCCGCTACAAGGTTTTGTACCCAGGAGCCTCCGGCATTGAATCAGAGGTGATGGATTTGAATTAACCCAGGTCCCAAACCCGCAAACAGTTTGAGGGGGTCGGCCATCCGCTCTACTGAGTCGGGGTGATTTATCTCGGTGATCCGTGAGGGATGCCGATGGAAACGCCTCAAGCTCAAGGGGCGACGTCAATAAAACAAGAGAACGACGTTAGCTTCTCTCTCGTGGCAAGACGGAGTCTCTAAGCGGCCTAAGCGATACTGTAGATGATGAATGATGAGTGGTTACAAAGACAGTGTATGACAGTTGGCCATTTCTGACCCTCCCCTGATTTCATAGACACCTCCATAAGTGGGAGAATCATGAAATTGGAGGTCAGTATGCCCAAAACAACACGGCGTCAGTTTACCGACGCCTTCAAGTCCGAGGCTGTCCGGCTCACGCGGGAATCGGGTCGACCGGTGGCTCAGGTGGCGCGGGAACTCGGTATTTCAGACAATGTGCTATATCGCTGGAGGAGCGAGCAGCAACAGGTCGACTCCCAGGGCCGCACGCGCCAGGCGGTGCGGGCCGAGCAGGACGAACTGACACGGCTCAAACGAGAAAACGAGACGCTGCGGAAGGAGCGGGATTTTTTAAAACGTGCGGCGGCGTTCTTCGCGAGGGAATCCCAATGAGATACCGCGCAATTCAGGAACATGACCGTCGCTATCCGATCCGGCTGATGTGCCGCGCTCTTGCGGTCTCGGCGGCGGGCTATTATGCGTGGCGCTCACGGCCTGAGAGTGCCCGGTCGGTGTCTGCCCAGACCGTGCTCTCAGCCATCCGGGTGATCCATCGAGAATCCCGCGAGACCTACGGCAGTCCCAGTATCTGGGATGCGCTGCTCAAGCAGGGCCATCGCATCGGCGAACATCGCGTCGCCCGGCTGATGCGCCAGGACGGCATTCGGGCCAAGACCGTGAAAAAGTGGCGTGCCACCACCCAATCCCAGCATCGGTTCCCCGTAGCGGCGAACACCCTCAATCGCCAGTTCACGGTCGAGTCTCCGAATCGGGTCTGGGCCGGGGACCTCACCTACGTGTGGACCACTGAGGGCTGGCTCTACCTGGCCGTGATCCTTGATCTGTACTCGCGCCTCGTGGTCGGCTGGGCGATGGACCATCGGCTGACCGTGGAACTGGCCGAGCAGGCCCTCACGATGGCGCTGGTAAACCGGAACCCACAGGCCGGGCTTCTGCACCACTCGGATCGCGGTAGTCAGTATGCAGCTACGCGCTACCAGCGGCTACTCGGCGAGCATGGCATCACCCCCAGCATGAGCCGCACCGGCAACTGCTGGGACAATGCCTGCGTCGAAAGCTTCTTCGGGACACTCAAGCGCGAGCTCGTGTACCATCGGCGCTACGAAACTCGTGAAGCCGCGAGACAGGATATCTTCGAGTACATTGAGGTGTTCTATAACCGGAGACGCCGTCACTCGACCCTCGGCTATGACTCCCCAGCCGAGTTCGAAGCGAGAACGGCAGTTGCTTAACCAGGTGTCCACGGAATTGGGGGAAGGTCATCGAGTATCTCGTTCTCAGTTTATCATGATCTCTTGTGAAAGAAGCTTCTGGGGAGAGTGGCGCGATGAAGTCTAGTGTTCAAAGCGGAGAAGGATGGGTGAAAAACATATTGTTAATACTTAGTATTTTATTGTTATTCATGGCTAGTCCTTGTTTTGCTGGTTTGAATGACGGAGAGGCTGCTCTTGAGTCTGGCGACTATGCGACGGCGTTACAATGGTTTAGACCATTAGCTGACCAAGGGGATGCAGACGCCCAGTACAACCTTGGGTTTCTATATGCTACGGGTCGGGGGGTGTCGCAGGACGAGGCGCAGGCGGCAGGGTGGTACCGGAAAGCCGCTGACCAGGGGCAGGCCACTGCCCAGAACAACCTTGGGGTTCTATATGCCACGGGTCGGGGAGTGCCACAGGACTATGCCCAGGCTAAGGTGTGGTACCGGAAAGCTGCTGACCAGGGGCAGGCCACTGCCCAGTACAACCTCGGGGTTCTATATGCCACGGGTCGGGGAGTGCCGCAGGACGAGGCGCAGGCGGCAAGGTGGTACTGGAAAGCCGCTGATCAGGGGCAGGCCACTGCCCAGTACAACCTCGGGCTTCTATATGCCACGGGTCGGGGAGTGCTACAGGACGAGGCGCAGGCGGCAGGGTGGTACCGGAAAGCCGCTGACCAGGGGGATGCAGACGCTCAGTACAACCTCGGGCTTCTATATGCCACGGGTCGGGGAGTACCACAGGACTATGCCCAGGCTAAGGTGTGGTACCGGAAAGCCGCTGACCAGGGGCACACCATTGCACAGTCTAGCCTTAGCAGCGCTCAAGAAACCAATACGGTTGCTGTTGTAGAAGCCTTGGACGAGGATCTATTTACCATACACGCTATTCAATATTTATATGACACGTGGCCAGACGATTTCCAAAATACTAGCAACCTCGTTCAGCAACTACAGCAGGTTGACAGGAGGGTATCTGCTTTAAAAGCTGGGGCTGAAATGCGGAAAGCGGACAGCAAAGTAATGCAATTGATCGACGACTGTCGTGCGCTGATCGTTGCTTACGAAACATACCTTCATCAGGTCGGAGCAATTGATAATGCTAGCAGAACTGCGAAGAGTTCGGATGGAATCTCTACATTAAGTGCATCACTGAAAAACGGTGTAGAAGGAGCCTCATCCGCTTATAAAAGAGGTTATGACGATCAACAATCAGCTGGAATCGGCGTGGCATTCGGTTTGATTACGGTATTCTACGAAGGGTATTCAAAAGAGCAGCAACGAAATGAGGAGCAACGGTCTCGGCTCAAAGAAGCATCAGCCACCTTGAAGCGCATTTCTCAAGATATTGGCGATCGATCCAAGTTGCGGGTTGAGTCGCTGACATTGGATAGGCGATGGGCTAAGGGTGAAGCGGGGCTTGACGGATTCACTGTACAGAAAATGAGCGAAGCTCTAGCGCGTAGGCCGCGTGATCTGTTCTTGCGCGTACGAAATGCGGCACTGCGCGATGGAAGCCAATCATCCATCGCCATACTCGGCGATGCAGAAACCTGCGTTAATGCCTATTTACAAGTACCCGCCACTCCGGCGTTTGATGAATTCCGCCGTCTGTTTCTTGCGCATGCCGCAGAAATTGCTGCTGAGGGTGCCATTAAGGGTTTGCAAGATTCTTCTTATTCCAGTGCTCCGTCATTGCATGGGAAACGGGCTGTGGAAATTGTGCAACTATATCTTTCCCTGCAAGGTGCAGATATGGCGTTTGGATATCTGCACCTTGCCCGGTCAATGGCGGCGACAGGCAATATCAATGGTGCCATTGTAGCGGCAAACAAAGTCCCAGAATCGCACTGGACTGCAGCCTATCGATTTATTTATGCCAGGCTAATGAGCATAAGCGGCGATACGGATCGGGCACTGAGTTGGCTCCGTTCTGCGTTTGCACATGGGCACACAGGTGTTGGTTATGCAAAGGCAAGTCCAGATTTTAAGAATGTTCGTGCTAAGCTGTCGAAGCAATTCGAAGAGATTACAAAGGTCAATTGGAAGTGGATAATTAATTGGGGTTTTCGCATCAACAATGACACCATTACACTCAGGAATAATTCCGCGTTTCCTATTACGAATGTCATATTGGGGGTGACTGTTTCGTCCTCAGGCTATCCCGACTGGGAAGGTGAATTCAAAACAGAGTACGTTCCAGGAGGAGGTTCTGTTACATGGAAGCTCGATGTTTCTGGAATTACTTCTCGCGGCTGGGACTACAAAGGGTATGGCAATATAGCTTGCGATCAGTGTTGAAGTGAAGGGTCTGATAACAGCCTAACTGTCCGGTAGGGAAACCCGTGCAGCATAACCACTGATGTTTGTCCAATTCGGAGACGGCTCTTAACTATGACTGATAGCTTGTTAGTTGGCTAGTTCCACCGACGTTGTGAGGCAAGCTCATTTGGGGTCATGTGTCTGAGTGAGCTGTGTGGGCGATAGTGATTGTAATCCATCAGCCAGGCTTAGATCATTGCTTGGACCTCACCGAGTGGGGTGAACTGATGCAGGTTCAACCATTCGTCGCGTAGTCATTCTTAAACGAGTCTATGAAGGCACTTTCCACAGTTTGCCTGGTCGATGGAAATCGAGTTGGAGGCCCCGCCGATACGTAAGCTCCCCTGTCAACGAGACAAAGCCACCGGTGAACTTCTGGCCTCAAGCTGGGCCTGTTAGGGGGCGGTCATCTAGGGATGCTGGCGATGGAGGTCAGCGGTCAATGCCAAGACTTCTGACGGTCGGACTCCGCCGGGTGCGGCAATGGCAGGAGGACACGACGATGTCAGAACCTTCTTGTTGCAAGTTAGCGCGAAACGATGAGGCCTCGAGATGCCGGTTACTCATCTTGCCGATCAGGGCGGCCACCGCTCCAGTGAGTCCTTCCACGACTCTTGGATGACCAGGGTGTACTTGTAGTCTGCGTCGGTCTGGCAACGGAGTAGGACCCTAGCAAGAGATGTTCATATCAGTTCACAAGAGTTTACAGCCAGAGAGTCTGAGGGTGCCTCAGGTCGATATCAATAACCCTCTCACGATTGCGTTTAGGACGTCTGTCATGAACTCTGTTCGTCAATTTTTACCGCCTGTAGTGTTTGCCTCTGCAGTATTGTTTGCAGGTGGCGCATTAGCTCAATCGCAGCCAGCCTCGCCACTTTTGAAAGGATCGACTGGATCTCCTAAAGCGACAATAGAGGGCTCAGGTAACGCTCCGCGATCAGCGGAAGAAGATCTTGCCGAAGCGAAGTCGGAATGGATGAATGCCTTGCGCGCGCGTGACCCAAAGGCAATGAATAAGGCGATGGAGAGGTTGCAGGAGAGCACGAAAAAAGCACAGATGTCTGAGCGCGCAGCTAGTGAAGGTAGAACGGCACAAAAAAACGCTGCCTCCACAATGCCGCCGCAATCTACCTCCACTGTCGGTGTGCAGCCAGGCGTAAAAGAAATCGGCGGGAAAGTAGAGCCAGCGGATCCGATCGCTCAATATCATATGGGGGAGATGTATTCCAAAGGCCAGGGCGTGCCTGTCGACCACTGGAAATCCATGGACTGGTATCGTAAATCTGCTGACCAAGGATTTGCTCCCGCCCAGGCCAAGCTTGGTGCTTTGTACGAGAACGGCAAGGGGCCGGGGAAGGACCCCTGGGTGGCTCAAAGATGGTATCGGAAATCGGCTGACCAAGGATTTGCTCCTGCGCAGGTTAACCTCGGTGTTTTGTACGAGAATGGCACGGGGATGCCGCGAAGCTATGTGGAGGCAATGGTCTGGTACCGCAAAGCCGCTGAGCAAGGCTCTGTCGACGCGCAATACCGCATTGGCCATCTGTACCACACCGGTGATGTCCCTTTGCAAAACTCCATGAAGATCCCGAAAGGTGTTGCCCAAGACTATGCTCAGGCCGAAGTCTGGTATCGCAAAGCCGCCGACCAAGGGCAGGCAGACGCCCAGTTTAATCTTGGTCTCCTATATGATAATGGCCAAGGTGTTGCACGGGACTACGCCCAGACTCTAGCGTGGTATCGCAAAGCCGCCGACCAAGGGCAGGCGGACGCCCAGTTTAGTCTTGGTGTGCTCTATGACAACGGCCAAGGCGTTGCCCAGGACTCTGCCCAGGCTCTAGTTTGGTATCGCAAAGCCGCCGACCAGAACAATCCTGCAGCAAAAAATGCTCTCGGTACCCTGTATGAGAAAGGCCAGGGGTTGCCACAAAGCTACTGGCAGGCCTTCGTCGTGTATCAACAAGCGGCCGTCAAGGGATTCGCTCCAGCCCAGACCAATCTCGGTACCCTCTATGAAAAAGGTCAGGGGATACGTCAAGACTATGGAGAGGCCGTCAGGTGGTACGCGGAGGCGGCCAACCAAGGGTTTGCTCTGGCGCAAACTCGATTAGGCGTCATGAGTGAGAATGGCACGGGGGGAAAGCGGAATAATGAAGCGGCAATGAACTTGTACCGCAAAGCCGCCGATCAGGGATTTGCTCCGGCACAGATTCGTGTCGGTGCGATGTACGAGAACGGCAAGGTTCGGCCGAAAGACCTCACCCGCTGGGGTACGTCTGAGAACGGCACGAGTCCGAACCAAGACTATGCGCAGGCGATGGTTTGGTATCGTAAGGCCGCCGAGCAAGGTTCTGTCGATGCGCAGTATCACATTGGCCATCTGTACCACACTGGCGATGCGCCTTCTCAAAACCCCGTGAAGATCATGAAAGGCCTAGCTCAAGACTACGCCCAAGCTGAAGCCTGGTATCGCAAAGCCGCCGACCAAGGGCAGGCGGACGCGCAGTTTAGTCTGGGTGTGCTCTATGCCAACGGCCAAGGGGTCACGCAGGACTCTGCCAAGGCTCTAGTCTGGTATCGAAAGGCTGCTGAGCAAGGGCAGGCAAATGCCCTACTTTATCTCGGTGTGCTTCATGACACCGGCCAAGGGGGCGGACAGGATTCAGCCCAGACTCTAGCGTGGTATCGCAAAGCCGCCGACCAAGGGCAGGCGGACGCCCAGTTTAACCTCGGTCTCCGGTATAGCACCGGCCAAGGCGTCTCACAGGACTACGCCCAAGCTACAACCTGGTATCGCAAAGCCGCCGATCAAAGTCACGCCGATGCGCAGTTCAGCCTTGGTCTTCTCTATAGCACTGGCCAAGGCGTCCCCCAAGACACTGCCCAAGCTGCAACCTGGTATCGAAAATCCGCCAGCCAGCCGAAAACCAATGACCAGTACAACTCCGGCCGTTCAGATGCGAATGGTCAAGGTGTGCAACGAGACTCTAATCAAGCTGAAGCCTGGTATCGCAAAGTCGTCGACCAAGGGCCATCTGACGCCCAGTTTAACCTTGGTCTCCGGTATGCCAACGGCCAAGGTCTCCCTCAAGACGCTACTCAGGCCGCTGCTTGGTTTCGTAAAGCTGCTGATCATGGATTGGCTGCTGCCCAGTTTAGTCTCGGCCTCCGATATAGCACCGGCCAGGGTGTGCAGCAAGACTACACGCAGGCTGCAGCCTGGTATCGTAAGGCTGCTGAGCAGGGGCAGGCCGATGCCCAGTTTAGTCTTGGCCTTCTGTATAGCAACGGCGAAGGTGTCCCTCAAGACCACGTACAGGCCGCCGCTTGGTATCGCAAAGCCGCCGACCAGCTGAGTGAAATTGCCCGATTCCCCTCCGGTGTCGAATATGCTCGGGGGGAAGGCATGCATCCAGACTCTGCCCGAGCCGAGGCTTGGTATCGCAAAGCTGCCGATCAAGGCCAGGCAGACGCCCAGTTCAGCCTTGGACTCCGGTATGCAGACGGCAAAGGTGTCCCGCAGGACTTTGAGCAAGCCGTCGTCTGGTATCGCAACGCTGCTCGGCAGGGGTTGGTCAGTGCTCAATACAATCTTGGTCGTCTCTATTACACCGGCCAGGGTGTGCCGCAGGACTTTGCGCAGGCTGCTATCTGGTATCGGAAAGCTGCAGAACAAGGATTTGTCAAGGCTCAAAACATTCTTGCGTTCCTCTACTACAACGGCAAAGGCGTCTTGCAGGATTATGCGCAGGCTGCGGCTTGGTTTCGTCAAGCTGCCAAACAGGGGGATGCTGATGCTCAGAGCAATCTGGGTGCGTTGTATGCCAATGGGCAGGGTGTGCCGAAAGACTATGGGCAGGCTATGGCCTGGCTTCGCAAGGCTGCCGATCAAGGAAATGAAACCGCACAGGCTGATCTCAGTGAACTGTCATCCAGGCCCACGCGCGATGATGATGCGACAATCAGTATCCTGAAAATTGGATTAGGGATAGCGGCCCTGGCGGCAGTAAGTATGGTGTTTAATGGTAGTAGCAGAGATGAGGACCAAGGCGATAATTCCATTGAAAACGAGGAGAGGAAGCTAAGAGAGGAAATATTTTGGGAGCGTCAGAGACAAAAAACTCTTGAAAGTCAATTAGGCGTGAGAGATGGCAAAAATTAGAATTGCGGGGTCACGTCCTCTGATTTAGGGCGCCATTCGTGCTCTGTTGTGCGATTGCCGGTCACGTTCATGTTGGCCTCCTCTTCCCCTCAGTCTGTGAGGTCCATTCAATATTGACTAGCCCTCGCTGCTCGTGGTCTGTGTGGTCCACGACGTTCTCTACCAGTAGCGTTTGTTCATTCGGGATCAGGAAAGCGCCTTCTCGGATTGCCGGGTGCAGGCGGAGCGTGACGCGTGTCAACGCTATCGGCCTCTCCCCTGTGTTGTAGACGCTATACTCGCCTACGAAGATGCTCTTGTTCCTATCGAGCGAATAGTGCTTACACTGAAGCTCAGATTGATATCGTCGGCCTAATGTGCGTAGCAAGCGAAACTTCACCGTTGCGAAGATCGCAGCAGCCAGTACTGAGAGGTGTACGAAAAGAGATGTGATTTTGTCCGCAGTATCCCAGAATGTTTCCGACATGACCAACCTATCTCCTTCCACGTCCGTACTCGTGGCTCTGTATGGGTAGAGCCGTGCGTTAGCGGTTCTCAGGGCACAGCCATCCTCTCCGCGATTCAATCTTTCGTGCACCGTGGGCTTGGAATGAATCTATTGTCTTGTTCCAGGGAGGGGTGTTGCTATCTTGCTCTGATGCAGCGTCATGGTCCGCCCGCTTTTTGTCACGACAGAAGTCACCTTCTGTGCTGGAAGGCTTCTGTCTCCAGGCACGGGCCGAAAACTTCGACCGTTGTTTCGTGTCGCGGGATCCGCATGCACCTACTCGCCGAGCTTAATTGCAGTCAAGCCAGTCTTCGTAGGAATTAAAGGATGACTGCGCATCGCACCAATCTCGATGGGCTCGAATATCGTGGCGTATTACTTCTACTACGATTTCCCCAAAATGCTCGCGCATGTATCTCTGTATTGCAGCATCTTCCTCGTCCATGTAGGTTTTATGCCAGCCTCTTTTGTGGCTTTGAACGATAATACTCCCATCAGGCATAATATAGTTTCCGCCTTCTTTGAGCTTGCTCAGCTCAAACTCGCCTGCAAGCGCTTCCCCATCTCTCCAGTAGTAGATTCCCTTGCCGTTCGGCTCCCCCCCTTTGAATTCGCCAACATATTTTGTATCATTGGAATAGATCATGACTCCCTGACCATCGCGGCAATTACCTTTGAGGCATGTGTTCTGGGATAGCTTGTGCTGGGCTGGTCGCGTATATGTCCCTTTCCCTTTGGCCTTGCCATCTTGAAATTCACCGGTATAGCTCAGGCCGATTTCCCAGGTCTTCGTTCCTTGTCCGTTGGGTTTTCCATTCTTAAAACTCCCCACATATTTGGATCCATCTGAGAAGGTATAGGTTCCCTGTCCGTTCCGACAGTCACCTGTCACGCAGGTGCCAGGTATATAGACGGTATCTGCGGTAGTGGCCTTACCGTTTTTGAATTCCCCCACGAACTTCCTTCCATCAAACGCGATATAGGTCCCATGCCCATTTTGGCAGTTGCCCTCAACGCAGGCACTGATGACAGGGGTGCAGAGTGAGGAGGGATTGAGATCCAGGTAATATTTCCCCTGCATCCATTCGCACCCGCGTCGGTTCAGCGACGTCTGCTCTTGTTCGATTCTTTGTCCTTGGTCGAGGCCGGCCACCGCTTCGACCAATCCTTTAGGCGTATTCTGTTTCTCGATAAATTGTGCGCGCCACTTTTCGAAGCCCTTTGGTTTGTGAGGAAGTGCCAAAAAGAAATCAGGGAATTTTTCACCAGGCGTCTTCCAATAATCAAATTTCTTGAATATCGCATTGGCGGTCGTGCCGTGCATTTCCGCAACAATGGCCACCTCATCGTAATTTATGCGGGTATTGTGCAGTCTCCAGTACTCTTGAGCTGCCGCCCAATGGAGTGCGGCTTTTTGTGCGGGAGTTAATTTGACAAACGCATATGGTGTGGCTGCGATGTTCGCCCCATAGGCATCTTTGGTTGGCCCCTCCTCAGATCCATTGTCCTCTTTGAGCGCCTTCTGACGCTCTTCTTCCTGGAGTGCAGACATTTGTTCCTGATTCGCGGTTGCAGGTGGCGAAATAGGTGTGGTTTGCGAGCTGTTCGCCTGCGTTCGTTGTAATGCCTGCCTCTTTTCCTCCTTCTCTCGCTCGATTGCTTCCAATTGAGCCACGGCCTTTTTGTACTCGGACGAAAAGCCACAGGCTGTGGTGAACATCGATAGCGCGCACAACATGAGTATCGTGGGCATTGGTCTGATCATCAGCTGTGTCCTCTGTTGTGTGAAGGCTATCCTCATGGTGTTCGAAAAATGTGTCATCGCCATAGCATCTATGGTTAGAGATGATGCGCTCAAATATAAGGTATGAGATCAAAATTGTCCAAGGTGGCATGCTCGCTAGATTTCACACCATCGCAAGCAGCGCGTGCGATGCATATTTGTATGCTACTGGCTCTTTCTTGCTCTTTCAGCCTGGCGATTTACGAATGGTGACTCGGTAGGCATGGTAAGTGGTCTCGATAAAGTAGGGCAGGGAGGTTAATTCCTCTGTTCCTGGCAAGACTGATTCTGTGAGCGGGATATAGAGGTTACAGTGATGGCGGACTATGCCATGGGTGTTGCGGAGTGAACGGATGCACTGGGATTATCGTCGAACAATGTTCCCAGCGTTGAGCCACTTGGTACTCCTTATCCTGGGGTTCTCCTTGGCAGCCGAGGGGATAGCACAAGAATTGCCGTTGGCAGGACGGCTGGAGGAGTTGACGGTGCAGATTGATCGGATTGAGCTGCCTCTTCTGTCGAGAATTCCAGTTCTGCCGGATGGGATGGCCACAGTGGTTGGGGAGTATGAGCAATTGTTTGAGCGGATTGTGGTGCAGAAGGAGGCGGTGAAGACGACTATGGTGCAGTCGCTTCTCGATGCGGCTCAGACCGTGATCCATGTTCGCAGTTGGGCTCAAGGGGAGCAGTGGTGGGAGACCGCCGATGCGCGGCAGCGGCTGGCCGACCTGCGTCAGTGGCTTACCCTGACCGATGCCCAACGAGCTGAACTTGTGGAGGCAGCAGAGTTACATCGGCAGGTGCGAGAACTCTCTCGTACGCAAAATTATGAGGATGCGCTTGCTGCGGCACGAAAGAGTCTTGCTATCCAGCGGCGCATCTGGGGAGAGTCGCATCCGAGGTGTGTCGCGAGTCTCATCAGCCTGGCTCGACTGTATGAGGAGCAGGGGGTGTATGCGTTGGCATTGCCGCTGTTCGAGCGGGCGCTGGCGATTGCGGAAGAGGCGAGCGGGCCGGTTCACCCGAATACGGCCAGGAGCCTGACGAACTTGGCTAGGTTCTATCAAGATGACGGACGATACGCGTTGGCATTGCCGCTCTTTGAGCGGGCATTGGCCATCACAGTGCAGGTGCTGGGGCCTGACCATCCCAAGACTGGGACAGCGCGTGAGCACCTTCTGAGACTGTTGGCGCTCTACCATCACGAGGCCTAGGGGGAATGGGGAGATTTGTTCAGGGACGGCGCGGCGAGGTGTCGTCGATACAGTTGGATGTGAGTCCTCTACTGGGCACTCACAATATATTCGATGATGGAGCTTAAGTCGTGGGGTGGTTTCTAGACAGATGGGTAGATGGGAAACAGTCTTGCAAGTTTATCCTAAGCGACACCCACGTAGGAGGCATAAATGGATCAAGCGATTGAGTTTAGCCAAGACAGAGGGATCTGGAAGCTGAAGCTCATGGTGTGTGTTCTGTACGATTTCATGGATTTTACAGTTGGCCGACTGATGTTTCCAATTCCATTTCTTGGCGAGATTATTGGCTGCGCGCTCTGCTGCGCTATGTTTGGGAAGGCGGGATTGTTTTACGGTCTGGAGGCGATCGATGTGACGGAGCAACTCGACGGATTCATTCCAACGGCGACCATCATCGCCTATCACAACAGGCCTAGCAGGCTGTTGACAAACCCTCTCCCGCATTCGCGAGAGATATGATAAGAGGATTCTCCATCAGGAGGACCTCCCCTATGATGGGCACAGCTGATCCGCAGCCGTCGATGTTCTATCACATCAATCTAGAGCAGTATGT
>JAUXQT010000055.1 GCA_030682135.1 Nitrospirota bacterium
TAGCGATGCCTGTGTGTATATGTGGGCCAGCGCGATCTGCGACGAAAATGAAACCTGTCAGAAGGACAAGGAGGGGCACAGTCGCTGGTTGGTGTCCAAACGGATGGAGCGGATCGAATACAAAGTGCTCATTATGAGCAACAAGGGTGGAGTTGGAAAGAGTACCTGTACGACGAACCTTGCTGTGAGTCTCGCACTCAAAGGGTGGCATGTCGGCATTTGCGATATGGATATCCATGGCCCGAACATTCCCAAGATGGTGGGTGCCGAAGGGCAGAAGCTCAAGATCAGCAGCTCGGGCGGAATCATCCCCTTCCAGGCCTATAATTTGAAAATCGCGTCGATGTCGTTCTTGCTGCAGAATTCGGACGATCCGATCATCTGGCGTGATGCGTACAAATACGAGTTCATCAACCAGCTCTTGGGCGGAGTCGAGTGGCAGGATCTGAATTTCTTGTTTGTCGACCTGCCTCCCGGGACGGGCAATGAATCGGTGACGACCATCGATTTGCTCGGCAATGTCAGCGGGGCGGTGATCATTACGACGCCGCAGGAAGTGGCTTTGCTGGACTCCCGCAAGTCGGTGACCTTCTGCAAGGACAGCGAAGTGCCGATCATCGGGATTGTCGAGAACATGAGCGGGTTGGAATGTCCCCATTGCCATAATCACATCGATGTGTTCCGCAAAGGCGGCGGGGAAGCCGCAGCGAATGATATGGGCGTGCCGTTTCTCGGGCGCATTCCGCTCGACCCCGATGTCGTGCTCCAGTCCGATGCCGGTGAGCCATTTGCGATGTTCAACTCGGACTCGCCGACAGCCGAGTGTTATCACGACATTGCCAACAAGGTCGAAGCGTTCTGCAAGAAGAGCGGGTCGCTGGTGAAGATCGCCCCCCGGCAGGCGCATTGATGAAGGAGAGATCGTGAAGGCTACCGACGCGACAGAGGGGCTTACGCAGCTGCAAGAGGCGCAACGGATCGTGTTGGCATCCACGCCGACTCTGGGCCTGGAGAAGATTTCGATTCTGGATGCTCTCGGTCGTGTCCTCGGCGAGGACATCGTGGCGGAGCGGGATAATCCCCCCTGGAACAACAGTGCGATGGACGGGTTCGCGGTGCGGTGGGAGGATATCAAGCAGGAGCATGCGATTCAGAAGCCGGTAACGCTCACGGTGATCGAGGACGTGCCTGCCGGTAAGATGCCGTCAAAAACTGTCGGTGCAGGGCAGGCAATTCGCATCATGACCGGGGCTCCAATCCCGAAGGGTGCGGATACCGTCTTGAAGGTCGAAGATACGGAGCATACGCCGAACTCCGTTCGCGTGTTCAAACCGGAAGCACAAGGCGCCAACATCCGTCCCCAAGGCGAAGACGTCAGGAAGGGTGAATGCATCATTGCCAAGGGGACCCAGATTAGGCCCGGCGAAGCAGGGATGCTGGCGATCCTGGCCAAGTCGTTCGTCTTCGTCTACCAGCGGCCCCGGGTGGCGATTTTGTCGACCGGCGACGAGTTGGCGGATTTGGACGAGCGGTTTAGCGAAGAAAAAATCATCAACTCGAATAGTTATGGGATTGCGGCCGCGGTCCAGGAAGCGGGTGGTATTCCGTTCTTGCTGGGGATTGCGAGGGACACGCCGGCCGCGCTGAAGGAAAAGATGTCACATGGACTGACAGCGGATATTCTGGTGTTGTCCGGTGGTGTGTCGATGGGCGATTACGATTTCACGAAGACGGTCTTCCACGAACTGGGCGCGGAAATGAATTTCTGGAAGCTGGCGATCCGGCCAGGGCAGCCGCTCGCGTTCGGCAAGATTCAGGGCAAGCTGGCGTTCGGCCTGCCGGGGAATCCCGTGTCGTCTATGGTGACGTTCGAGCAGTTGGTGCGGCCCGCGATGCTGAAGATGAGCGGGCACCTGACCTACGGTCGGCCTGTTCTGCAGGCGGTCTTCCAGGAAAAGTTTTCCAAGCGGACGGATCGTCGCCATTTCCTGCGCGGAGTGCTTACGCAAGAAGAGGGTGTCTTCACGGTTCGAACGACCGGTGCTCAGGGGTCAGGAATTTTAACCTCGATGGTGAAGGCCAATTGTTTGATCGACATCCCTGTCGAGGTAGAGCGGGTCAGTCCTGGCGATCTGGTGTCGGTTCAACTATTGGGTGGAGAAGCCTGGCCCAGCCATGCAGGGCATGCCCAGACCGGTTCTCACAAGCTGTCCTGTTGCTAAGAATGAAAGGCGGTCAATAGTCACCATTCGCGAGCCGATGGCGAGACGTATGTGAGCGCGCCGTTGACCCATGATCCTTGGCGATTGACCGGTTAGATACATCCATGGCCGTACCTATTGTTTCATTTGTCGGTCGGTCGAACAGCGGAAAGACCACGCTGATCGAACGCGTGATTCCTGAATTGGTTCGGGCCGGCTACAAAGTTGCAACGGTGAAACATGCCGGACATGGCTTCGATCTCGATACCGAAGGCAAAGACAGCTGGCGCCATAAGCGAGCCGGTGCCAGCAGCGTGATGGTGCTCTCCAAGGGCAGTATGGCGATGTTTGCGGATGTGTCCGATCAGATGACGGTCGAGGAAGTGCGGGATCGGTTTCTTGATCATACCTATGATCTGATTATCGCTGAAGGGTGGAAACACGAAGGTTATCCGAAGATCGTCATCGTCCGTGAGCAAGTCGGCGAAATTCCTGTATCCTCGGAAGGGCTCCTGGCGGTGGTGTCGGATAAGCCGATCGATCTTTCCGTCCCGTTATTCGGCCTGGACGATGTCGCCGGTGTGGCCGCGTTGATCATGAAACAATTCCCTAAATTGCAATCTCCTCTGGAGCATGAACTGGAAGCCTAACGCGTCCATCGTGCTGGTTCTTATCGCCGGCGCCATCGCGCTCGGCTCTGTGGCCATTCCTGTCACCAACCAACCGACCTTCTGTGCCAGTTGCCATACGATCGCGCCATCCTATGAGAGTTGGTCGAAATCCTCGCATCGAGAGGTGACCTGTGTCGCCTGCCATGTGCGACCGGGTCTCGAAGGCTGGCTTCGCGATAAGGCCTGGGCCGGGACGAAGGATGTCGCGATCTATTTGTTCGGCAGTCCGACCGATCCGCACAATCTGCAGGCGAAAGTCGAGTCTGCGGTGTGTTTGAGCTGTCATCGAAACATTCTGCGGGTATCCGAGGTAGCTCCCCGCGATTTACCGCCGCCGGTCAACGAGGTCGGTCTGATCATGAGCCACCGCAAACATATCGACGCCTTTGCCACGCGCGGCCAGGGAGAGGGCTGTACGACCTGCCATTCTTCGGTCGTGCATGAAAAGCCGATCAAAGGGTATCCGATCGTCATGCCACGCGGGCATCTCTCGGCCGATGCCAAACCCTGGCTTCCGGACCATCCGGAAGGTTCGTATTTGCGAACCAGGGCCCTCTCGGATTGTTTCCGATGTCACGATGGGAAGACGGAGCATGAGGGGAAGGTTCTGAGCCGGAAATGTGAAACCTGCCATCTTCCCGAAAAGATCGCCAACGCGCTGCTCTTCAACTGATAGGATGCTGAAAAAGTGAGCGGGGTGGGGGGCGATCCCTTTGCTCGCGCAACGCGCGGCCTCAGAAGACCCTCGTTGGACGCGCGCAGTCGGGATCATCCCACCCACCCCTAAGTGAATGGTGGATTGCTGCGGCCTTGCTGGACAAACTTTTTGAGCATCCTGCTAATTCGTTGATTATTTATGTCTAAACCCGTCCTGCAAGTCGAACATCTGGTGAAGCAGTTCGGCGAGTTCGTCGCCGTCAACGATATTTCCTTCAACATCAAGCCGGGAGAGATCCTCGGGTTGTTAGGCCCGAATGGGGCGGGGAAAACCACCACAATTCAGATGCTGCTGGGGCTGGTGACGCCGACGGCCGGTTCCATTCAGATGTTCGGACTCGACCTGGCGACCGACCGGGAGGCCATTCTGCAGCAAGTGAATTTTTCTTCGACCTATGTCTCCATGCCGCAGGCGCTGACGGTCGAGGAAAACCTCTGGGTGATTGCCCGACTATACGGTCTGTCTCAGATCCAACAGCGGGTCGATGGCATCGTGAAGCGGTTTGAGATGGGAGATTTTCGCCATAAAGTTACGCGCAAGCTGTCTTCCGGTCAAAGCACCCGCCTTGGACTCGCCAAAGCTTTTTTAACGGAACCGAAGATTCTGTTTCTCGATGAACCGACGGCCAGTCTCGATCCCGATATCGCACAAAAGATTCGGAGTTTTCTCAAGGAAGAGCGGCGATCGTCCGGCCTGAGTGTGCTCTATACGTCGCACAACATGCATGAGATGGAAGAGATGACGGATCGGATCATTTTTCTCCAGCGGGGGAAAATTGTGGCGGAGGGGACGGCGAAGGAGATTGTGGCGCGGTTTGGACAGGCGGATCTGGAAGAAGTGTTTGTGAAGTTGGCGCGGGAAGAGTAGAAGCGCGGGCAGGCGGAGACGTTCCCTGTGCTCGCAGAACGCGCACGATAAGAATGTGCTCGTTCGATGCGCGCAGTGGGGAACGCCTCCGCCCGCCCGCGAGATGCGCCAAATTTTTTGGAGTGGAGATGGGAATAAGGGGGAAATGAAAATCCATCGAATTCATGCGCTGGTGGCGAGGCATTTGTACCTATATCGGCGGAGTTTGCCTCGCATGATGGAAATTTTCTATTGGCCGTTTTTGGATCTGGTTATTTGGGGGTTCATTACGGTCTACCTCATGAAGTTCCAGGGGCAGATTCCTGGGGCGGTCACGTTCTTTTTGGGAGCCTTGATCCTCTGGGATGTGTTGTTCCGAGCCCAGCAGGGAATTACGATTTCGTTCTTGGAGGAGATCTGGTCGAGAAATCTCATGAACTTATTTGCCAGTCCGCTCAAGCCGAGCGAGTTCCTGGCCGCGACGATGGTGATGAGTGTCTTAAAAGTAATGGCTGTGTCTGTGGTCATGGTCGTCTGCGCGGGGCTGTTCTATTCGTACAATATCTTTGTGATTGGGATGTGGCTCGTTCCGTTCGTCTTGAACCTCGTGATGACAGGATGGATTATCGGGGTGCTGACCACGGCCCTTATTATGCGGTTCGGTCAGGAAGCGGAAGTCTTAGCGTGGAGTATGGTCTTCCTGTTCCAGCCCATCTCCTGCGTGTTCTATCCGATGGAGGTGCTGCCTAGGTGGCTGCAGGCCATTGCCTGGATGAACCCGGCTGCCCATGTCTTTGAAGGCATGCGCGCGGTACTGAATGCATCCGTCTCACCGATCGTTCATCTCGCATGGGCAACCGGCTTGAATCTGGTGTTTCTCGGTCTGGTCGTTGCGGGGTTTCATTGGATGTTCGAGCTGTGCCGGGAGCGGGGCCTGTTGGTACGTATTGGGGAGTAGTTCGGCGGGGGCGCTTGTCCCGATTGCCATTTTCTTGAGGCCTATGATAGCCTACGATTACCTTGTCGCAGGGGCCTGGCGGTGAGGTGGCGCGAAATAAACAGGCCTGCAGCATCGATGTTGCCTTGCCCGAGAATCTCGTCGGAAGTCAGACCTAAGTCGCCACGTCCTTTGCGTCTTTGGCCCGCTCCTTCCCCCGTCCCTCGAGCCCAAGACAATATCATCATACTCAAAGGAGGAACCCCAGATGGGTTCAAAGATCTATGTCGGTGGGTTGCCCTATTCAGCGACCGAGCAGGAGTTGAGTGACCTGTTCGGGCGGCACGGTTCCGTCGCGTCAGCGCGGATCATTACGGACAAGTTCACGGGACAGTCACGGGGCTTCGGCTTCGTCGAGATGTCTTCGGATGCGGAAGCACAGGCAGCCGTGGCCGCGCTCAACGGTGCGGAAATGGGTGGCCGGACTTTAACCGTCAACGAAGCGCGTCCCCAGGAGCCCCGTACGGGCGGCGGTGGCGGATTTGGTGGCGGCGGTGGGCGAGGCGGTGCCGGCGGCGGCAAGCGCGATCGCTACTAATCCTAATTCACGAATGTGAAGGGGGCTGTTATCGTCGAGATAGCAGCCCCTTTTTTTGCGGCCGGGCTGACGAATCAACCGAATGACAGGGAGCGATGAGATGGCGACCATGGAAGCTATCCGGCCACGTTGTTCAGGAGGAATGTGGTGACTTTTCAAGGAGCAACAATACCAAGATCCCTATCGTTAGCTGATTTGCCGTCATTTTCATTTCATAAGAGTCCGGTTCTTGTCGTGGAAAACTTTTGGGCGGCGGACGAACGGAAGTTCTTCCGTGAGGGCATGCATGAGGCTGTCTGGAAGAGTTTGGCGGATCTGCCGAAGGTCAGAGAAGATTTCCCGAATTCGGGAAACTGGGCGAAGGCAGAAATCGCCAGGGCCCAGGGACAGCGGTTGCTTTCGCGGTTACAGTTGCCCTGCATTCAGGACTACATGGAGTCCTTCCCGAATATCACCGGCAGGCACGTGGGATTCAGCTATTACTCCTACGCGGCTGGCGATTGCCTGCTGACCCATGACGACACCGATCAAGGGTATGAGATGCAGGGCGGGACGGCGCCCAAGCGCCGTATCGCCCTGGTGAGCTATTTTCATGACGAATGGAAGTCGGATTGGGGCGGGGAGCTCATTATCTATGCGAAGCGGAAGGCACACGATTCCGATCAGCCGGAGCTTGAGGTGGCTCATTGTATCGAGCCTCGTCCAGGTTCCCTCGTGATGTTTACGGTTCCCCGTTTCCACCGAGTGTGCCGAGTGGATCAAGTCGCGGGCGATCAGCGGCGGCTTTCAATCGCCGGATGGTTCATGACGGAACATTCGTAGGTTTCGCCACGTGTTAACAATCGATGGGGGCTGCCATATTCCAATGGCAGCCCCCATGTTCATTCGTGATGTGAGAGAGGATCTCTCTATTGCGGTGAGACGCCGGTTAGCCGACCCACTCGTCAGAGGGCCGTACAAGTCCTGGAGGTTTCTCTGTCAGATTTTCGACCGAAGGCGCCGGTGCGTGAAGCGTCTGTCTCACAAGTGAGACCAGTACTTTCGGCTCAAACGGCTTGGGAAGAAACGGGAGGAGTCCCCGGCGTATTCCATAGCCTGCCAGTTCCTGTTCGACATTGCCGGACATGAGGATGACTCGCAGATCTTTCCGTATGCGGACTGCGCGGATGGCCAGTTCGTGGCCATGCACGTGGGGAAATTGATTGGTGCTTGAAGCCAATTGAAAGCCCGGAGGAGGCAGGACTAGGTCTGTGAGCAACAGATCGATAGGCCCTTCGTGCTGCGTACAGAGTTTGAGCGCGTCCGAACTGCCGTCGGCATGGAGGACCGTGAAACCGGCCTCTTCCAGAATCCTCTTGCAGAGTTTCGTGAGGGCCAACTCGTCATCGACCACTAGGATGGTCTGGGATGCGGATGGCGTCTCGATGGGTGGCTGCTCTGACATAGTGGGTTGCCCTTAACAGCAGCATAGTACCGGCCAGAACCCATGGCGAGAGAATATTCGGTTTTTGCAACGCTGGAGTGGAAAGGGCTGTCAGGGTTTCTCGCGGTGTGGCTACTCTCGACCGGATCTGGCCTTTAGCGCATCGAGCCGTTTTTTCTCCAGGCTCACATGCAGGGATTTCTCCTGCGTGACGATCACGGCCCCCGGCGCCTGGCCTTTCGCTTTCTTGACCCACTTGCGCCTGGTATAGATCACATCGCCTTTGCCGCTTTTCTTGAGATTGCTATAGAGCAGGGCCAGCGTCGCCGCATCGCGGAGGGTTTCCGGAGGTATCTCCGCTCCCTTTTCGAGCCGCACCACCACATGGGAGCCTGGTGTGCCCCTGGCATGGAGCCAGAGGTCGTCGCTCTTGGCGAGGCCGAATGTCAGCTCGTCGTTCTCTCTGGCGTTTTTTCCGACATAGATCGCCAATCCGTCTGACGAGGTGAAGCGTCGGAATGGACCCTGACGTGGCTCCTGCTTGCTTTTGGCCCCTCCTGTCCGCGAAGGGGTCCTGGTTCGCATATTGAGGCGCGCGGTTTCGGATGGCTGCCAGGTTCCCTGTTCGATGGCGGTTAATTCTGCTTGTAGCGACTCCAGCTCTTGTTCTCCCGCCGTGATCCGTGGGTGGAGCTCTCGCTGTGCAGCCAGGTGCTTTCGATGTTTGCGGAAGTAGTCGTCCATATTGCCCTGGGGAGTTTTGGTTTGGTCGAGCGGGATCGTCAGGTTGGGGAGCGTCTCATCGAAATAATCCACCACGCTCACGTCGGTCTGGCCTCTGCGGATGGTACCAAGGTTCGCTTTGATGAGTTCGCCGTAGCGATCGTACGTCTTGTACTTCTCGGCTTTTGCGAGGTCTTCGTGCCAGGCCTCAATGCGGCGGCGGAGCTTCTTGATGGATTTTTTGAGTATTCCCGCTCTGGCATGTCGCACGGTCTCGACAACGGAGGTTGCTTCGGCCTTGTGGTAATGGGCGTCGATGGCAGACGACAGGGGAAATGGCGATTCTTGGATATGCTGGCTGAATCGATCGAGGTCGGCTGCCTGCCGATCCCCTTGAGGGAGGGCAGGTGGAGCATAGATCTGTCCCACAAGGTTTTTTACTCCGTTGAGGTCTCGCCGGATGAGGCCTGCGTCATCGAGTACGAGGAGATTCGACGCCTTTCCTGTCAGTTCGGCGACCAGGATGCAGGGCCCTTCCTTGGCGCTGAATGTCAGTTGAACGATCCGGTCACCGGGGATCTGCTCGATTCGGTCGATGCGTGCGCCTTGGAGATGAGCGCGGAGAAATTGACAGAAGGGGGGCGGCGTCGGCGGATTCTGAAAGGCTTCCGTGGTGAAGTGGAGACGGGCGGTTTCGGGATGGCATGAGATGAGGAGTCGGTGCGTCCGTCCCGGCGCGCGAATCTCCAGCACCAGTGTACGGTCCGTCGGCTGGTAAATCTTTTGAATCCAGCCTCCAGCCAAAGCCGGCGCCAGTTCACCTGTTACCCTCGTAATTTCTGTTGCCGTTAAGGCCACGACTCGTCTCCGATTGCCGCCCTACTCCAAGAGGGCGGCATAGTACATACATGAGAGAACGTTGTCAGTCTGAGCATCGTTGAGGCCTGGGTCATTCTTGCCACTGGGGACCAAATTGTCACATGTCAGAGCGGTTGAGGCCGGATGCTGTTCGTCCGCACTCTACGATTCAGCGCGAAAACTCGCAAGCCGCAGGCGCGTCAGTTTTGGCATTGCGATTGCTTCTGTAGGATGCAAGCGGATGGGGGCAAGCCTGATACGCTTGAATGGGGAGTACGAGGGGCCTTGTGGCGGGGAGCGTGAGTTGGACAAGGAGGGTCTCATGCAGTGCACCAGATGTCACGGTCTCATGGTGGCGGATAACCTGATCGACATGCAGGAGAGCAGTATTCCGATGTGGATGAAAGGATGGCGTTGTGTGTCCTGCGGGAACATCGTCGATCCGCTCATTCAGCGGCATCGGATGATTCAGCAGGCGGGCGCTTCACGTTTGCTCGGAGCGGAAGTGGTCATGCCGCGGCTCCGTCACGCGCTGAAAGCGACGGGCTAACGGCAGGATTCGTTTCGCAGCCTGGCGACAGCAATCTTCGTGACTATTGTTTCGTCATGTCGGTGTGTTCGCTCGGACTCCTCCGGTATGTCATCGAGTCTGTGGTTTCCTCCGTCTCTGCCGAACAAAATTCCACCCATTCTTGCAGCGCGCCCGCGCCTCCGGTACAGTCTGACTCCTTTACCCCGGAGCCTGTGCCCCCATGCCGTTACTTGATGTGCCTCTGCTGGTTCGCCTGCAAGCAGAATTTCGCCTGTCGATGAAACGACTCCTGAGCGATCTGTGCCTGGACTTGGAAAATCAATATGCGGACGTGGCGACATCGTTGGCCTTGCCAGTGGCCTACTTTCGGTTCCTTGGTCGAGCCCTTGAGCGGGATGCCTATGCGCAGGGGAAAGTCGTCGGCTGGATCGAATCATTAAACGACTTGGTGTACTTCATCGATCTGTTGCAACAAATTCGAGAGGAATCCCACCCGCGTGAGTTTGCGGCGCAACTCTTTACCGAGTGCCAAGAAAAGTTTTTCGAGAACAGTTATCTGCACGAGCTCTTTCCCCGTGGGCTCTCCCAGTCTTCAGGCCTTGAGCGGCGGCTCAGCAAATTGTGCGCTCGCCTCACGCAGGAGCTGACACAGGAATCGCTCTGTCTCGTGCCGGGTCTTCCGATGTTGTGGTGCGCCTCTCATAAGATTCCGTCCTGGGCCGTAGAGGTTCAGCTCGGTGACAACGTCGAACGGGCGGAACGGTTGGGCACGATGGCTATCGGGATGGATGGCACGACCTATGAAGCGCCTGCTTCGGTGAAGCGAGCCCTCAAGACATCGTCCGGCCACGCCACGCTGTTGGTTCGAGCGCAGGAGCTGTTCAGCAAGATCGACCGAACGGTGACGCCTCTCTGCACGATGAAAGGCCATCGCTTGGAATGGAGTTGGGCGCACCGCCCGCCGGTCGTGGCCATGGAGACTCCAGCCGGGGCCATCACAGTCGGGCCGACGCTCGTCTATGGGAAGGACCGCCAGCCGAAGACGGTGGCGGCCACCTCAGCGGCTCAAGTGAAACGCATCAACCAAGCCTGGACCGTCATTCACGAAGCCTGGCCGGAAGGGCAGGAGGTCCTTGCGCTGTTCACCGATCGGATCGTGCCGCTCAAGGCCAAAGGCGTTGTGAGTTTCAGCTATCGGCATAGGCCTGGCTTGTCGTTCATCAACTGCTTCGACCGGGACAACCTCGATTTGATCGACGATCTGATCCATGAAAATAGCCATCATCACCTGAATCTCTTGTTGCGCAAATACGTCATGTATCGGGGCGATCGCAACCAACAAGTATTCTATTCCCCTTGGCGCTGCAGCCTGCGTCCGCTCAGGGGGATCCTCCATGCGGCCTTCACGTTTACGATGGGTGCGATGCTCTTCGAGCGGCTCTCAACCTGGGCATCGGGGGTGGGTGGATCGACAAGATGGAAGAGGGCAGGCCTCACAGCGAACGATCTGCAACGAGCCAGGTTTCGCTGTCTCGAAGAAGTGGAATCGGTCCGCTACTCGATCCATGATTTGGAATATGCCAGTTGGCATCTCAAATGGCTCACAGGCTCAGGCCAGCGGCTGGTCAAACAGTTGGCAGGCACCATCGGGCAGGTCGAGCAGAACATCGAGCCCCACAGAAAAGCCGTCCTCGCCTCCAAATTCGGCCCAGCCCTCCGCAAGCACGTGAAAGAACTCCAGCAAGCCAGGGAAACTTACGGACCGGTGCGGCTGAGTAAGGCATGAATAGATGGCGCTGGACAGTCGACCGATTATGTACTAACATTGTTGGTACAGGAGGGCTGTCATGATTAAGACGCTCAAAAAGCATGGGAATAGCATGGCGTTAGTAATTGAAAAGCCCATGATGGAAGCTCTGGGCATTACTGAAGAGACGCCGCTTCAGATAACGGTGAGTGGGAATGCATTGGTTGTCACACCTGCGAATGTCGGCGTTGGTCCTGAACGGATGAAAGCAGTGATTAAGGAAATCCGTAAACAATATGGACCCATGTTGAAGCGGCTGGCGGATTGATTTGTGGAGGACATTACCTTCCTCAGCGTGGACGATGTTCTGCTGCTTCATGCCGACACCATTGATGTAGATGGTGGGTCGCATGGGGTCAGAGATCATGGCTTGCTGGATGCTGCTGTTGCGATGCCTCGTCAGCAGTTTGGCGGTATATTCCTCCACGAAGATCTCGCAGCGATGGCCGCAGCCTATTTCTTCCATATCGCACAGAATCATCCCTTCATCGATGGGAACAAACGCGCAGCCGTGATGTCCTGCCTGGCATTCTTGCTGGCAAATGGCGTTGAGGTTTCAATGGCTCCGCAGGAGCTTGAAGCGATGACTCTGAAAGTTGCTGCTGGCGAATTATCAAAAGAGAGGTTGACGGAGTGGATGCGGGCCCAGATCGGCAAGCGAAGATAAGCGCCCACAGCCATATCGATAAATTTTGTAGCGATTGTTAACCCTAATGAGCTGGTGCGGGTAAGCTATGCAGAGATCTGTTCATGGACTGCATAAGACGACGACCTGAAAGCGGCATTGGAGCAGAACTTGCCCTGCTCCAATGGGTTAGGGCGAGCAATCGGTGCTTACCCGCCGATTTAGGCAGAAGTGGACAGCCTGCCTTAACCGGATTATACAGTCTGTCCAAACATTGTTAGCCTTCTGAAACCCATGCTGAACCCCACCGTGGTTTGTGCAGATATTGGCTCAATCGCCAAGGGCAACTTCGGCTGGTGGTCATCACATGGCGGAAGTGGGAAGACCGCATCTTCATTGGCTGCACACGTCGGCACCATGCTAAACGACGGCCAACCCGTTGCACTAGGCTTCGAATGCCCTTTGTTCGTCCCACTTGCTGTGAACGAAAACGAACTCACGAGCGCCCGTCCTGGCGAAGGTAGCTACGCATGGAGTGCAGGTGCTGGCTGCGGTTCGTTGGCCGCAGGTCTTGTAGAGGTTGCCTGGGTTTTGCAGGAGGTGCGAGGTCGTCTAACTCAACCGGTTCCCGCGTTCTTGTCTTGGCAGTCCTTCTCAGCGGCAGGCGCGGGCCTGTTGGTTTGGGAGGCCTTTGTTTCGGGTAGCGCAAAGCAAGCGAATCACATCTCTGACGCCCAAGCCGGCGCAGAAGCCTTTGTAGATTCGCTGCCCAATCCAATGAACGCGAATGCCGTTGTTTGCAAGTCTGAGGTGTATTCTTTGGTGGGTGCAGCATTGCTGCGCACTGGCTGGAGTGTCGATCTCAAAGTCCTCAGTGAGCCATGCCTCGTCATTCGCGCCGCAGCGACAGCGGGCTAACCCGTCGTTGCAGCGGGCTGCCTTCGGCAGCCGCTGAACTCCAATGTTCGGCCTCATGAAATTCATCGAGAAGATTTTTTGTGCCACGCGAGCAACCTGAGTCAGCAGGATCTTGTAATTGGACGTTCCACCTGTTGACGAGCTCCAGAGTCTGTTCTCTCTCTCTCTGCAACGAAAAGAGGGATCAGTTTGAGGCTGCTCAAAAAGGTCAGTCAACGAGGCCGCAGGCGAAGCGAGAGCCGGAGGCGTACCCTCTGGGGTACGTTGAGGACTCTTGCGAGACGAGAACGAAGTTGGGTGCCTTTTTCAGCAGCCTGCTACGGCTCGACGGTCACGTCGACGAACGCCGGCACACTATCCGCCCCCTTCTTATCCGTCACCCGCAGCTTGAACCGATAAGTCCGCTTCTCCGACACGGTTGGCGCGAGGAAAGAAGCTTCGGCGTTATCCACGTCCAGCAGTGCGATCTTGCTGCCTCGGACTTGACTCCAGGAATAGTAGAGGGCTTCGCCTTCCGCATCCCGGCTCTTCAACCCGCTCAGCTTCACTTTGGTTCCAGCTTTGACCGATTGGTTGGGGCCGGCATCCGCGACCGGAGGTTCGTTCGGTTCCTCGTTTACCTCGACGGTGACATCGAGCAGGGCCTGTTTGTCGCGATTGGTGACGGTGAGGATCATTTTTCCGTTACCGACAATCTGCAAGAGCCCATTGGGCAGGACTTGAATGACCTTGGGGTTTGAGGACTGGTATCTCGTGCCGCTGCCCAGGGTGCTGATCCGGCGGGTGACGCCATCGGTGAACTCACCGACCACGGGCAATTCGAAGACCTTGCCCAGTGAGTCGACGTGACCGAATGCTGAGGATTGTCCTGTCCGTCCGAGGTGCAGGGGCTTGTCCGTTTCGAAATCGATGATGGCGAGGGAGGCGGCTGGCTCTACGTTAACCAGGATTTCATCGAAGACGGATCTCGTGCCCAATCGTCCACGTGAAATGTCGGCGACCGCCAGCAACCGCATCGGCCCGATGCCGTCTTTCGGGACCCGTAACGGGCCGCCGAAGGCCGGGTCATGGTCGGACAATCCGATCAGCGCCACCGGCGCAACGATCGATCCCGTCGCCGTTGCGTCTTCCTGTCCCACCAGCGTGTCATCCTGTTCGCCATACCAATAGTAGCGAACCTGGACGATGCCGGAATCTTTGCCAAGGTCGACGCGGGCCGTGACGGTGCTGCCCGATGTCAGCTTGGCTCCCTCCGCCGGTTCGATAATCTTGAAGGCTTGGGCCGGCTGGGCCGCGAGGCCAAGGTATAGGGCTGCCGCGAATACGCTAACGTTCCACCGCCACGCTTCACGCTTCACGGTCGACGCTTCACGGTTCATGGTCACCTCTTGAGGTGGAAGGGGACGTCGGTCAGGATGACACGATCTTTGAAGAGGAGTGAGGCCTTCAAGAGAAGGGCTCGCTGATTGTGCAGGATGTTCTGCCACCAGCGAGCCGGGAGAATCTCCGGAATCACGACGGTGACCCAATAGTCCTGGTTCTTCTCTAGCAACTCCTCGATATGGTCGAGCAGAGAGCGCAGGACAGAGCGATAGGGGCAGGGCAAGACCATCAGTTGCACGCCACAGCCCCATTGGGCCCACTGGATTTGTAGACGAGCCGTGGATTCAGAGTCCACATCCACAAGCACGGCCCGAATCTCGCCGCCCCGGCTGCGCGCATAATCGACAGCTCGAATGACCGCCTGATTGACGCCGCTGATGGGAATGATGACGATATTGCGCCGAGGAAGCGGCGGGCGGTGATCACGCGTGAGCGCGATCTGTTCAGAAACGGCTTTATAGTGCGAGTGGATCGAACGGAACATCCAGACCAAGATGACGATGAGGAGGAAGACGATCCAGGCGCCATGTGTAAACTTGGTGCTGGCAATGATGATAGTGGCAATGCCGGTCGTGACGGCGCCCACGCCGTTCACAATCAGTTTCTTCCGCCAATGAGGTCCTTTTTTGGTCAACCATCGGCGCACCATGCCGGCTTGAGAGAACGTAAAGGAGATGAACACGCCGACGGCATAGAGCGGAATCAAGGCGTGGGTGTCGCCGTGAAAGAGGATCAGGAGGAAGCAGGCGAAGAATCCGAGAATGAAGATGCCGTTCGAGAACACCAGGCGGTCGCCGAATGTCGCCATCTGACGGGGCATGTAGCTGTCGCGCGCCAGGATCGATGAGAGATGGGGGAAGCCGGCATAGGCGCTGTTGGCGGCGAGGATTAACAGCAGCATCGTGCCGATTTGGAGCGCGTAATAGACCGCTCCGGTGCCGAAGGTGAGTCGTGCCAGTTGAGAGATGATGGTTTCATCCGTTTTGGGCAGCACCCCATAGTGGTCGGCCATGAAGCTGATCCCCAGAAAGAGGACGGCCAGAATCACGGACATATGAATCATGGTCGTGGCCGCATTTTTGGACTCCGGTCGGCGAAAGGCTTTGACCCCGTTCGAAATAACTTCCATGCCGGTGACGGCTGAACAGCCGGCGGCAAATGCGCGAAGGACCAAGAACAGGGTCATTTCCTCGATCGCGACTTGGTTGTCTGGCGGGATCGGCGTGCCTGGGCCGAACAGGGCCTTGGCGCTTCCGATCACCACCATCACCCCGAGGGCGCCGATGGCAAAGTAGGTGGGGACGGCGAAGAATTTGCCCGACTCCCGCACGCCGCGAAGGTTCATGACGACAATGAAGAGACTCGCAACGAGTCCCAAGGCTTCACGATGCTCGAATAGGCTCGGTACGGCCGACGTCAGGGCCGCGATCCCCGCTGCCACGCTGACGGCCACGGTGAGGACATAGTCGATCATCAGCGCCGCTGCGGCGATCAATGCCGGGAGTTCTCCTAAGTTGTCGCGGGCGACAATGTAGGCCCCGCCGCCCTCCGGGTATTCGTAGATGATCTGGCGATAGGAAATGGTCAGGACGACGACGAGAAACAGAATCGCAAAGCTGACGGGGATAGACCAGGCGATGGCGGCGGTTCCCGCAAGGATCAGGACGAGCAATATTTCTTCCGTGGCATAGGCGACGGAAGATATGGCATTCGAGGAAAAAATCGCCAGCGCGAGGGTTTTCGAGAGCCGTTCGTCTGCAGCCTGCGCGGTTTTGAGTGGATCGCCAACCAGCCAACGTTTCAGAAGCATAGAAACAATTATCGCACAGAAGTAGAGGCCGGTGCATCGGAGAAGAAGGCTTAATTGTCAGCGCGCAAAACACCCGCCAGACATTGATGGTTGTAACATGGCGCGGTGCGTGGTTCCGCATGCGATGCGGCATACGGAAGTTTGCCTGGAGTGGCTGAGCCACGGGGGTTGACATGCTATGTGGATTTTCAGTATCGTTCGCCCCTCATTATGAAGATGAGCATTTCTTCGCGAGTCGGTGGAGGAATGTGTTATGCGTACGAGTTGTTTACTTTTGCTAATTGTTTCACTCCTCATCTGAAGGAGGCCGGTCCATTATTCGGTCCATACATACATCAGTCTAGTTTGTAGCTGTTTTTCTCACCAAAACAAGGAGGCCGGTCCATGTTTTTCCGTACGCTACGGGTCTGTGTTCCTACCCGCATGCTTAGCGCGATGGCGGCGGTGGCCCTTCTCGGGGTCCCGCTCGCTTCCGCTGAGAGCCCATCGCAGCACGTTGCGATGAATCACCAGCTGCCCGGTTGGGCAGAAAAACTCAAAGGTCAGACGATCGTCGAGGATACGATGGGCGGCAAGCCCGAGCGTTCCGCGATGGTTGAACAGCAGCATCAGCGGATCATGGACCATATGTCCAGCGATCCTCAGCTGCAGGGCATCAACACGGGCATGTACAACACCTCCTCCATGATGCACCAATATGGAGCGGGTGGGCAGGACATGCTCCTCGTGTCCGATCCTCGGGTGGAGCCGGTCGCGCTGACGGGTGGCGGGAAGTGCCCGGCTACGGCCCCGGTGAAGCAGTACAACGTCTCCGCGATCAACGTCGAGATCACGCTGAACCAGTGGCTGGATTTCTATCCCGGCTACATGTACGTGCTGGACGAGAATATCGAGAAGGTGCGCGCGGAAGAAACCAAGAATAAGGAAGCGCGCGAGAAGGAAGGGTTCGATCCCGGCGCGATCATCCCGGGTGTACAGGCTCAGTGGATTCAGCCTTTGACGATTCGCGCCAACCAGGGCGACTGCGTCAAGCTCAAGCTTTCAAACAAGCTGGAAGAGGGCGGCGGGTCGGTCAGTTTGCATATCCATGGGTCGAGCATGGTCGTGAGCGCCACCGGCGCGGCGGCGACGACGACCAACTCCGATTCCGTCGTCGAGGAAAAGAAGAGCGGCGAGTTCGAGTGGTACATCCATCCGAATACCCAGGAAGGTGTCCGCCAGTTCCATACCTACAGCCAAGACCGTGAGCTGACGGTGATGGGCATGTTCGGGTCCTTCGTGGTCGAGCCCCGCGGTTCGTCCTATTGGGAAGCGCTCGGCAGCGGTGCCGTGACTCCGGCCTCCAGCGGCTGGCAGGTCATGATCAAGAATGGAACCGGTCCTGACTTCCGTGAGTTCGTGCTCTATTACCACGAAGTTGGCGACGAAGCCTTCCGTCCCTTGAACAAGAAGGGAGATTTCCTCCCGCAGCGCGATCCTCTGACCGATGCCTACCGTCCTGGTGGCCGCGCGATCAACTACCGCAGCGAGCCGTTCGGCATCAACAACATGCACGTGCAGCACGAGTACTTCGGCTTTGAAGACGAGTCGATGGGCTATAGCTCGTACACCTTCGGCGATCCGTCGCCGACGATTCCCCGCTCCTACATCGGTGACCCGGCGAAGTTCCGGCTGGTTCACGGTGGATCGGAAGTGTTCCATAGCCACCATCCGCACGGAGGCACGATCCGGTGGCCGCGCAGCCCGCGGGCGATCGATGACATGAACCTCTGGGCGACCAGCACCAACGGCCCGGGCAGCACCGTCACG
>JAUXQT010000113.1 GCA_030682135.1 Nitrospirota bacterium
GACGGCTGGCGTGGGAGGAGGGCTACTTTGGCGGAACGACTGCCGAGCCTCACTCGCGTCAAATTGGCCGGTGATTTTCGTTCCGGTGGCGCTCAGGTCCTGGGCATCAAGAACATGCGCCGTGATCCGCTTTTCTGGGGCAATCCATCGACGGATGCCCCGACATTTTCCCTCGTTCGTCATGTGCGTGCCCTCTTTCGAGCCGTTAAAGGCGAATCGAGCTGGGGTGCCATCTACGAACGACCTGTAATCCTCCGATCAGTATGCTTTGGAGGCTCACACGGTGCTCCATCTTCTCAGACTCCTTACTTCTTTGGCTGAAAGGCGATGTCCGTCACTTTGTTCTCTTCGTCCACCAAGAGCACGGCAGCATCGCCGTTGGACAGCGTCGCCAACCTCGGCTGAACGAGCGGGCGCACCTCGTATGAGTGCTCTTTGCCGTCCGCGGTGCGAATGACAATGGTATTGCCCTTTAGGGGCTTCAGGATCACACCCGAGACCTGACCGAGGTTGCCCTTGAGAGGTGATTTCTTTTGTCCGAGTTCGGCTGCTCGATGCACTGATTCCACGCTCTCCATTGTTACGTCCGCGATCTTATCCAACTCGTCGATGAGAAAGATGGCATCCGCCCCGACGGGAATGGAAGCCACTTTGCTTTTTGCGACCGGTCGTATGAGGTGGGCCTCTTCTTTTCCATCCGGCGTATGAATCACTGCCTTATCGTGTCCGGTTGGCATCGGTTCAGCGAGCTGCCCTCGAACCACACGATGGTGGCTGGTCTCGCCGGCAATGTGCACATCTACCAGTAGATTTTGATCATTCACGGTGATCTCAACCAGGTCTCCTTTTTTGAGTTCCGGCAATCCCTTATCTTTTCGCACGTTCATGGGGAGATACCGAGGTTGTCCCTCGCTCATATTGATTTTTGCCTGGTCGCTCCTGATTTCTTCTACCGTGCCAAGAAGCACTCGGTCTCCGGAAAGAAGCTGGGGGTGAGCCTGCTCCAACTCAGACGCTGCACCGGAGATAGAGGCTACGGAGAGCCACCCCGCTGATAGGACCACAAGTCGCCATACACTGTTTCGTTTTATCATGATTTCCTTTCTGGACACTGTTGGGCACATATGCTCGGCTCTTCTTCTGATCATGCACGAAGTGAGAGATTCAGAGAGGTTGTTTCTCAGCTGAATAACCGTCCATCACACCTCGTCCTGTTTCGTCAACGAGTGGGAGCAGCATCCATTGGTTGCTCCTGTTTTGACTGGTCGATGAACATGGCTTCCTGGTGTCTGTGCAGACGATTGGCTGTGACATAGCTTTCAGGTTTCCGCTCGATATCTGGAATCACGGAAATTATCTCCTCTTTGCTGAAGAGGGGGCTCCATCGAGTTATCCATTCCCATCGACTGTACAGAGCAATACAAATGCCATGCGGATTGTATGTAATATTCGTGCAAAATCATGTGCCTTGTTGCTGAGGCTGTTCGCGAGAAGAGCGATGTCGCACCAGGCGCAGGGTGCGAAGTCGCACCTGGCAGGCTGGGGAGAAACCATTTCGGCACGGCAGAACTTCGATGGCCTGTGGGCCTGAGGCAAGAGAAAACACTACCGCAGGATGCTCAAAGAGGCCGCCTGGTAAGGCAGCAGCCAGAGAAGTGTTGATGCGCAGTCTATTCCGTATGGGTGCCTCTGAACAAAGCGAGAACGCCGCACGGATAAAGTTGCGTTTCGGCGCGCTGGAGTTGGGTGTGTGAAAAGAGCGACCTTTTCACTGTCCTGCTAAGAGCAGATATTAAATGGTTCAGGGACTCGGCGTGGGGTGGGTCGAGAAAAAGTATGAGTCAGGTCAGGCTGGTTCAGTCTGTGTTTGAGCCTGTGCCTGTCCGTAATTCCTGGAGGGCCTTGAGGATTTCAGCCGGACGCGGGGGGCAGCCTGGAATGCGGAGGTCCACAGGGATATGTTTCTCGACAGGACCAGTGACGGCATAGCTCCCCTTGAAGACGCCGCAGTTGATGGCACAGTCGCCGAGGGCAATGACAATCTTTGGATCCGGCGTTTGTTGATACACGTCTTTCAAGGCTCGTTCCATGTTGACGGTGACCGGTCCCGTCACGACTAAGGCATCCGCATGGCGTGGTGACGCCGCGATGTGTATGCCGAACCGTTCGATGTCGTAGACCGGATTCGCCAGCGCATTCATTTCCATCTCGCAGGCATTGCATGAGCCGGTATCCACAGCGCGAAATGCCAAGGAGGAAAGGAACGGCCTGGCTTTGTCTTTTGCTTCAGATGTCGAGATTTCTTCCGGCGGCGCGGCTGCGGGATGCTGGCCTGTCACGACTCCGGTTTTTAGGCTCTTTTTGAGGATGCGAAACATGGGTCCTCCTTTCGTCGCGGGCATGAGGCGAAGGGCGAGAGGCTAGTGGTAGTTCATCTTTCCCCCTCGCCCAGTGCCCCTTGCCCTGTGCCTTCAGCTACAAATCATTGCCCGCATACGACAGGCTAAAACTCTTATTGATGAGCGGGAAGTCCGGAATGATATTCCCGAGTACGGCCTGTTGGATTGCAGGCCAGTTCGCGTACGAGGGGTCACGGACTTTACAGCGATGAATGGTTCCGTTCTCTCCCGCCATCACCATGTACAGAATTTCACCGCGCCAGCCTTCGACGGCTGACAAGGCCCATTCACCGGCCTGTGCCACGCAACTGGGTTCGACGGCGACCGGCCCCTGTGGAATCTTCAGGCGAATTTCTCTGACCAGCCGGATGGACTCATGGATCTCATCCATGCGAACGCGCATCCGAGCCCGGACATCGCCATAGCGATAGTTCACCACCTTGACGGGAAGTTCGTCGTAGGCGGCAAAGGGCCGATCGCGCCGGAGGTCTTGATCGAGGCCCGACGCCCGTCCGACGACTCCCACCACCGCATGATCCCAGGCCGTGCGTTCGGTCAGGACACCGGTGGTTTCCAGACGGTCTATCAGGGAGGCGTTGTGGGCGATGATCGATTCCAGTTCCGAGAAGTCCTGTTCGATGCGGTCCATTTCAGCGACAATCTCGGCCAATTGTGCCGCCGTGAGATCGATGGCGACTCCACCCACCCGGTTGACTCCGCGGAGAAATCGTGAGCCGGTCAGCCGGTCGTTGAGCTGCATGATCTGCTCTTTCATCCTGCTGCAATGGGCATGGGGCAGGGCATAGGCCGTATCGTTACAGATTGCGCCCACGTCGCCGAGATGGTTGTGGAGTCGCTCCAGTTCGAGAAACAGGCTCCGGAGGTATCGTCCACGGCGTGGGACCTCTAAATGGAGCAGCGATTCGATCGCCTGGCAGTAGGCGAGGCTATGACCGATGGTTGTATCGCCGGATACTCGTTCGGCTAAGGGAACTGCTGCGATCAATGTGTGTTGCTCGAACAGCTTCTCAACTCCACGATGTGTCCAGAAGTGATGCAGTTCGAGTTGCATGATGGGTTCACCAGCCACAGAGAATCGAAAATGGCCCGGCTCGATGATCCCGGCATGAATTGGCCCCACCGGTACTTCAAAGACCCCTTCCCCTTCAATGCGGCGGAAGTGATGTTCGCCTTGCTGCCGACCCAATACGTGGTCCCAGGGGAAGTCTTTTTTGAGCGGGTGGGTGCCTTTGGGCCAATGTTCGTGCCGAACCAAACGTCGCAAATCCGGATGTCCCTGTGGAATCAATCCGAACAGATCGCGAATCTCTCGCTCGTACCACTGTGCGGCATGGATATGTGGCGTGATGGAGGGGAATAACCGATCGTTTCCCGCAAGTTCAGTGGATAACAACACCCAGCGGCGGGAGGGCTCCAGGGTGAACAGGTAGTGCAATCCATAGGTGTTGTGCGCTGGGCGATTGTCGACTGCCCATAAGAGCGTCAGTCTGCCATGCAAGCCCGCCTGAGTATGGAGGTAACGGGTGATCGCCGGGAGGAGATCCTTGGAGATAAGAAAATGAGAGCATTCCCTCTGCACCACGTCCTTTTGTACGATGGACGGGAAAGCGGCTGTGAGTACTGCGTCACAGGACCTCGACTCTGTCATGGCAGTTATCCCCCTAGTGAACCAGGATAATTCGCGTCGCCTCTTCCAACAGTTGCCGTATGGGCTGAGGGAGAAAGAACCCAAATCCCACCAACGCCGCAGCGAGCACGATGATCGGCAGATGGCCCAAGGTCCAGGCTTCTCCACGGACGATTCCCTCCGGCGGAGTGCCCCAGACCATTCCGGTGATGCGATAGAGCAAGCCACTGAATGCAAGCACGGAGCAGAGCAGAAACAGTCCAGTGAGGCTCAGGCTGGTGAATCGGTTCGAGAAGGCAACGGTCACCATCCCGCCGCTGTTACTCAACCACTGTCCCGGAACCCCTTGTGCAGCCAGGGCCGTGACGATTTGCACCTCGCTGACAAATGAGGCGAAGGGAGGAAGGGCCGATAAGGCCAGCCCCGCGATCATCAAGGCCATGGCGGTCCAGGGCTGCGCAAGGGCCAGCCCCTGCACCTGACCGATCTCCACCGTGTGAAACCGACGGTGAATGTTACCCGCGGCAAAAAATGCCATCGACTTGGCGAACGCATGATTCAGTAAATGAAACAGCCCACCGAAGGCTCCCAGCGAACCCCCGACCCCGAAGCCGATCATGGCGATCCCCATATGCTCGATGCTGGAGTAGGCGAACAGCCGTTTATAGTTGTGCTGAATGAGGATGAAAAACGCGGCCGTCACAAACGAGGCAAATCCGAGCAAGGCCAGCAACCCTCCTGTAAAGGCAGGGGAGACGGCGTGGTCGACAATCATCTTCATGCGGAGAATGGCATAGACCGCGACAATTTCGAGCACACCAGCCAGCATCGCTGCCACCGGAGCCGGCGCTTCGGTATAGGCCTCCGGCAGCCAGCTATGCATGGGCACGAGTCCCACCTTGGTGCCATAGCCCACGAGGATGAAAATGAAGGCCAACTTCAATACATGCGGATTCAACTGGCCGGCCACAGGCAGCAACTGCGTCACATTTAACGCCTCGCTGACGTCCCCCAGCACATGCAGTGAGGAATAATAGGTGAGTACCACGCCGAAGAGTGCGAGAGAAATTCCGACCGAACACAAGATGAGATATTTCCATCCGGCTTCCAAGGACTCTCGCCGCCGCCAGAAGGCAATCAGGAAGGTTGTGGCGAGCGTCGTCGCCTCGATGGCGACCCATTGCACTCCGACACTGTTCGCGACGGTCGCAATGACCATCGCCAGCAAGAACATGTGAAAGAGGAAAAAAAAGAGGTTGAGCCTCGTGGGGGCGATCACACCGCGCGCCACCTGGTCGTCCATGTAGGAACGCATGTAGAACGAACAGGCCAGCCCGACTGCCCCGATGATGAAGAGAATGAATGCCGACAAGGCGTCGAGATAGACGAATTGTTCCAGCGCGGTGAACGGACCATCCTTCAAGACGGTCCTGGTGATCATGATTTCCGCCCCCACGAGCAGACTCATACTCGTGAGGTTGATTGCGTGAAGCAGTGCGGACCGATGCACGATCAGGCTCAGCCCTCCCGCGAGGAGTGGCGCGATCAACAAGACAAGTACGGCGATCATTGTCATGAGCTCTTCACTTATTCCTTTAGGGTAGTGAGGTGGTTGGTATCGACATTGTCGAACGCGTCTTGCAAACGATTCGTATAGATTCCCGCAATCAACGCCGCGATGAGCACGTCGAAGAATACGCCCAGTTCCACGATTAAGGGCATCCCGTAAGTGGCGGCGGTGGCTCCCAAAAACAAGCCGTTCTCCATGACCAGAAAGCCCACCAGTTGCGTGACAGCCTTTTGCCTGGCAATCATCGTGAAAAATCCGATGAGCACGATGGCCAGGGCGATGGCCAGAGAATCGCGCGTGAGCAGAAAGCCCAGCGGAATGATGGGCTGCGTGATGAAGAAGGCCAGCATCACCAGCGCGCCGCAGATCAGCAGGCCGGCCGGTACGTTGACGTTCATCACCAGTTCCCGCTTGACGTTGAGACGCTCGATGACTTTCTTGAGCACGCGCGGGATGATGACCACTTTGATCACGCCGGTCAGCGCCGCCGCGATGTAGATATGGCGGTTCCCGGTCAGAAAGGCCACCAGCGCTGCCGTCAGGACGAGAAAGACCGACTGCAATGCGAAGAGGTCGACGCAGGCGGAGAGCCGCCGCTGCGCCACGATGGCGAAACAGGTGAGCAAGAGTAGCGCCGAACACAAGTCGACGAGCTGCGACCCAATGTGTGGAGAAATCTGCATCGGCTCAGCTCCGAAGAATGTAAAAGAACAACAGTCCGAGGAGCGCCAGGATAAAGGCGACGCCCAGGAGATCCGTCACGCGGAATAACCGCAATTTTGAGAACATACATTCGATGACCCCGATCAGCACCGCCAGCCCTGCAATCTTCACCAGGTAGGCCAGGAGTCCGATCGCCAATGCGGTCGGCGCCAGCGTGGTTGCAATGCCCCAGGGCGCGAAGACGTTGGCGATCAGCGAAAGAAACACGGCCAACTTCAGGCCGGCCGCCCATTCGATTAAGGCGAGATAGCGGCCCGAGTATTCCAGGACCATCGCCTCATGGATCATGGTCAGTTCCAGATGCGTGGCAGGATTATCGACCGGCACCCGCCCGGTCTCGGCGAGCG
>JAUXQT010000030.1 GCA_030682135.1 Nitrospirota bacterium
GGCCAGAGCAAATACGCAAGAAAAGAAACGGTGGCCGCAAAATACAGGGCCATCGTCACCATGAAAAACATGGCGGCCATAGAGTGCTATCCCCTCAACTTTTCAGGACAAAAAGACACACATGAAACAAGGAATTATATCGATGGCGCAAGATGGGAGTCAACCAAACGATCGTAAGAAACAAGACAGAACCACCGCGTTGCATTTCCCCGGCACCCTCTACATCGTCGGCACGCCAATTGGTCACCCAGACGACATCACGATTCGGGCTCTAGCTACGTTGCGCCGCGTCTCGATTATTGCGTCAGAAGATCCACGCATGACCCAGGCACTCCTGACCCATCACGGCATCACCGCTACGATCACGAGCTACGGCCCGCTCAATCGCCAGGAGAAAGTACAGCTCCTTCTGCATCGGCTCATGCAGGGGCATGATGTGGCCTTCGTCTCAGACAACGGCACCCCGGTGATCTACGACCCCGGCAGTCTGTTTGTGGCAACGGCCCATCGAGCAGGAATCCTGGTTAAAACGATCCCTGGCCCCTCCGTGATGACGGCAGCGACAGCCATCTCAGGGTTTTCTGGCGATGCAATCATTTTTGAGGGGCGCCTGCCGTCATCAAGCCTGCGTCTCACAGCATTCCTCTCCAACCTTCGCGAAGAGCGCAGAACGCTCGCCTTCTATGTAGCCTCGGGAGCCCTTAGAAAACTGCTAGGAAATCTGGTCAAAATCCTCCCCAATAGACAAGTTGCCATTGCGATAAATCTGACGACGCCCAAGGAGACTCTCATGCGCGGGAGGCCTAACGATCTGATCGATCAGATCGGACAGGTATCGAAAGACTCGGCAGTAACGGTCGTGATTGAAGGGTACAGGGCAGGATCAAAATCGAAAAAGATGAGCAGAACAATACCCCGCACTACTCATCTTCGCGGCGGCGGATAAGCACTCGAAATGATCCCTCGACGCGGTCCTGCGAGAGGACGCTATGCCCCTCATTACTCACACTGCGAGGAACATTCTGAATCGGATCTCCATCATCCAACAAGACCGAAAGAATCTGTCCCTGCTCCATCGTTTCCAACTTCAACTTCGTCTTGACGAAGTTATAGGGGCAAATCACTCCTCGTAAATCCAACTCGGCATACGGCTGATCCGTCACAATCGTGTCTTTCTCTTCATCTCCAGCCACAAGTCGCTCCTTCGCATCTGTCCAAGCCATTCTTCTTGCGCGAGCCGGACGCAAATCCTAACAAGGATTCGGCAACCCCGCAAGCACTACGCTTCATGGCAGGCAAGGCAGACAAAAAAAGAAGGGGCAGCGAAACGCTGCCCCTTCCCACAGAGTCACACAATGTATTGCGACTTAGTTCAGACCCTTGACCAAGTTGGGCTTGGAATAGTCCGTCCCGTAGTCAGATCTGTTCCCGCTTGCATTGCCCCATCCTGGCTGGGGTTCACATTGCCAGCAGGGAGCAGCACCGGTATATTCACCAACCGGGCTGGTGATACCGGAATCGATTTTCCCTGGCAACACTGCGCCACCGATACCACCGGTGGTGGAAGCGCTGGTCGTGTTAATTCCACGCTCGGTCCCGGGGTTCGGGCGCTGCCCGAGTCCGCCGAAACCGGCAAGGCGCTCATTGCCACGCATGACGGTGATCTCTCGGACGATCTTACGGCCAGTGCCGAATGGCTGCGCCGCACTCGTTTCCTCGAACGCCTGAATGGTCACATCGTCGCCAGTCTCAAGAATACGAATCTGGTCGAAGTTGGTTTTGTCATCAAAATACACCGTGCGGTAGTTCATGGCGCCGCCACCTGCACGACCCTCATCGTGAGAGCTTCCGCCGCCCTCAAGATGCATCTTCTTCGCCGGAAGATCGAGGCCAATTACTCGGCCATAGATCGTCTCGGCTTGTGACAAACGATCGAGGAAGCTGCTCCGATCGAACGTGGTCACGCGGGTGCTCGACCCCGACACATCGCCGACTCCTTCGCCCACGCCCAACCCTGATTGGTTAGATTGCAAGCGCTCCTGAGCGATTGACACACCCACGGAACCGACAAAAAGAATTGCCGTTCCTAGTGCCAACACTTTACGCATGTGCTGCCTCCTTGGTGAGATTAGAGAATGAAGTGAAATGACGGACAAACAAGATGGGACCAACATGATCAGGTTTATGCTGTTTCATCGCAACTACGGCGCGGACTATAGGCCACCAATCCAGACATGTCAAGAGGCATAATCGTGAGTAATTTAGCATCGATTGAGACACTATAAAAGGATTGTCCTAGTAATAAAAACACTCAGGCTCCTGCACTGCTGCAACTCTATATGGTGCCCAGAGGGAGGGTTGAACTCCCACTCTCTTACGAGAACCGGATTTTGAGTCCGGCGCGTCTGCCAGTTCCGCCATCCGGGCATAGACCATATATACAAGGAAAACGCCGCACATTCTTAACACGATGTCATCTGCGGGTCAATCAATCTCCCCTCTTTTCTTGCACATGAGTGCAATGCTAGACTGACGCCTCTACCCACTTCATACATATGTGCAGGAGGATCCTTAAATTATGGCAGATGTTCAGTGCGTCACATGCGGACAGGCAGGAGAAGCCATCACCGACACCCTCTTCATGGGAAAGCTCGAAACCGAGATCAAAGCCAAGGTCTGCAAGCCCTGCTGGAAAAAGTGGGAAGGCATGCGGGTCATGGTCATCAACGAGTACCAGGTCAACCTGGGTGACGAAAGCGGCAGAGAACTCGTCAAGAAACAGATGAAAGCGTTCCTGAAGCTTGGCGAACAAATTGACACCGCAAAAATCGATCAAAACTTTCGGCCGCAAGCCTAAGCCTCACGGCCACTCAGCAGGCTCCGGTGCCTTCCCTCTGTCCGTGCTGGCGAATTTCACCTGATTTTCTCCAGCGATCTCGCAGGCTTCGTTGACAGGCTTATTACAAAAATGCTAAGTTGCTCCCTTCTTGATCCTTCCATGTGGACGATCAGCATCTCCTTGAGACCTTAATTAAAGGCGAGGAAGAGGAACGGGTTTGTCGTGATTACACAGATGCACATCAAGGGGTTAATGTTCGACCCCTACAATAACGCCTATATCGTGGTACTACGCGACGAAGAACATTCCGACATGCTCCCCATTTGGGTCGGAAAATCAGAAGCCGGGGCAATCAGTATGGCGATGGAAAATGTCACGCCTCCCCGGCCAATGACGCACGACTTCATGAAGTCGTTTCTCGATGCCTATAATGCGAAAGTCATCAGCGTGGTCATTACGGATCTGTCGGAACATACCTACTTTGCGAAGATCCACTTGATGTACGAAGACTCGGAATATACCGTAGACGCCAGACCCAGCGATGCGATTGCACTCGCCCTTCGGTCTAATGCGCCGGTATTTGCCAATGACACCGTTATTACGAAACAAAGCTCCGAGGAACTTGAACAGTGGCTGGAAAACCTTAAGCCGGAAGATTTCGGCAAACTGGACTCCTGATTCAAGGACACCCGACATGAGCACCATCAATCCACCCAAAGAGCAAAGCCTGATCGAATACCGGGTAGACCGCATTCTCGAGGAAGCCAATACCGACACCAGAATCGTCGTACTGGCAAGACAGGACGGCGCCCTCGACACATTCCCGATCTGGGTCGGGTCCGCGGAAGGCAATGCTATTAAACTTGCCCTTGATGCCACAATCACCCCGCGCCCCATGAGCCATGATTTGATCAAGAGTTTCGCGGAACACTTGAGCGTCACGATTCAACGAGTCGTCATTGCCGACGTAAAAAGCAGCACCTATTATGCGACCGTCTATGTCGCCAACAAAGGCGTGGAGCGGATGATCGACGCCAGGCCCAGCGATGCGATTTCTCTGGCGTTGCGCGCTCATTGTCCGATCTATATCACCCAGGACGTATTGACCAGGCGGAGCACCACCAATCTCGACGCCTGGCTCGCAAAACTCGAATCGAAGAATATCGGCACACCGGAAGTACAGGAAACCTGATTCACTCGTTAGCGAAGGAGCACGAACACACAATGTTGACCTACCAACAAAAGCCCTTAGACGTACAGGAGAAGTGGTATCTTGTGGATGCAGAAGGGAAAACACTGGGCCGCCTGGCAGCCCGCGTGGCAGGAATGTTACGCGGTAAACACCGGCCGACCTTTACCCCCAATGTCGACATGGGCGACCATATCGTGATCATAAACGCCGAGAAGATCCACATGACCGGCGACAAGATGACCACGAAGCTCTATCGTCACCATACCGGGTTCCCGGGCGGACTCAAGACCGAATCGGCGCAGCATGTCTTCAGAAAAGACCCCACGATCATCTTGACCAAAGCGATCGAAGGCATGTTGCCGAAGACCCCGTTGGGAAATGGCATGGCCAAGAAACTCCGCGTCTATGTTGGATCCGTTCATCCGCACCAGGCCCAAGGACCGGAACCGATTACCCTGTAATCAATCATCACCGAGAGTGAAGAAGGAGACGTTGTAGCATGGCAGCAGTAACTCAATATGCAACCGGACGACGCAAGTGCGCAGTCGCCAGAGCCTGGGTCACCGGGACGGCAGGCGACATTACGATCAATGATCAACCGATCGAGAAGGCATTCCCACGCCTGACCTTGCGGCAGATCATTCAGTTCCCGCTCGAAATCGGCGGGGTCGTCGGGCAATATTCGATAAAAGCCACGGTACATGGCGGCGGAGAAGTCGGACAAGCCGGCGCCCTCCGTCATGCAATCGCACGTGCATTGGTGGTGCTGAATCTCCCCCTCCGTACGCCTCTAAAGAAGGAAGGCTTGCTGACACGCGACTCGCGCGTCAAAGAGCGGAAGAAGTACGGACAGAAGGGCGCGAGAAAGAAGTTCCAGTACTCGAAGCGATAAACATCGGAGCCACAGTCAGAAAAAGGGAAGGCTCCATGCCTTCCCTTTTTTGTGTCTATATGATGCGCCGTTGGTGAGGACAATGGAAAAAATACGCGTTGCAATAGCAGGAGCCAGTGGATATGCCGGAGCGGAACTCGTCCGCCTGGCAGCTCTCCATCCGTATTTCGAGCTGCACGCCGTCACATCGGAAAAATCCGCGGGAACCCCCGTGGCCTCCGTCTTCCCCAGTCTGGCAGGGCTCGTAACACTTTCATTTCAAGCGCTCTCACCCGAAGCCTTAGCCGATCAGGTCGACGCAGTCTTTTTAGCGCTTCCCCATACCAAGTCATTGGAGCCAGTCTCCGCCTGTCTTCAAACAGGCAAACTGGTGGTCGACCTCAGCGCCGACTATCGACTGAAAGATTCAGCCGTCTATGAGCAATGGTATCGCACGCCGCATACCTATGCAGGCCTCCTGAAGGAGGCAGTCTACGGACTTCCCGAATTACACCGAGCCGCCATCGCCAAAACTAAATTGGTGGCCTCTCCAGGCTGTTACCCGACTGCCGCTATTCTACAGTTGGCCCCACTCTTCGCCCACGACCTCGTGCAACCGAACACCGTGGTCATCGATGCGAAATCCGGCATTTCAGGTGCAGGGCGAAGCCCGGCTCTCCCCTATCATTTTCCGGAAGCCCATGAATCCCTGGAGCCCTACAAGATCGGGCAGCATCGACACATCCCGGAGATCGAGCAGGAACTTGGCAGATTACGTCAACGGGCCTCGTCGTCGGCGGGAGCAGGGACCACGCAGCCAATCGTGACATTTACTCCGCATCTCGTTCCGATGAACCGCGGTATCTTGAGCACCGCCTACTGCAAACTGAAGAGCCCGATGGCACTGGACAACCTGCGCCTGTTGTATCGAGACTTTTATAAGGGTGAACGATTCGTCAGAGTCCAGGAGGACATCATGCCGAATCCTCGCTACATCAAAGGCTCCAACTATTGCGACATCGGCATCTATCTCGACTCCCGTTCAGGGTCAGTCATCACGGTAGCCGCGCTGGATAATCTCGTGAAGGGTGCCGCAGGCCAAGCCATTCAGGCGATGAATCTCATGTCGGGCTTCCCGGAGGAAACCGGATTAACGGCTCCCGCGGCCTACCCCTAACTCATACAGACCGAAACGGGTCTTTCACCATGACAACCAAAAAGACATCAACCGCATCTTCGAGACGTGGCATCACCGCACCACAAGGATTCCGTGCCGCCGGCATCCATTGCGGGATCAAGAAGCCAGGCCTACTCGATCTCGCGCTGGTCGTTTCAGAACAGAGCGGCCCCATTGCCGGTGTCTTCACGCTGAATCAAGTGGTCGCAGCGCCAGTCATCGTCGATCGCCTACATTTACGCAAAGGAGTCGGGCGAGCCATTCTTGTCAACAGCGGTAACGCGAACGCCTGTACCGGAGCCAAGGGGTTAGCTGCCGCAAAAAAAACTGCGACCCTGGTCGCAGGACACGTAGGAGTCCCCTCGCACCAGATCTTCGTCGGATCGACCGGCGTGATCGGCCGTGTCTTACCGCTCAATCGAATCGTGAAGGGAATCCCGAACCTATTCAGTCAGCTCAACGATCGTGGAGGCCCGGATGCCGCACGAGCAATTATGACGACTGATCTGCGCCCTAAATCGATTGCCCTTCAAGACACCATCGGTGGTCGCTTGATTACCATCGGCGGGATGGCCAAGGGCTCTGGCATGATCCATCCCAATATGGCCACGATGCTGGGCTATTTCACCACGGATGCCTCGATCACGAGGAGCGCTCTCCAACGAGCCCTCACGCTGGCGGCCAACGAGTCATTCAATTGCATCTCGGTCGATGGAGACACGAGCACCAACGATACCGTCCTTTGCTTGGCGAACGGCATGGCGGAAAACCGCACCATCAAGGAAGGCACTCCCGCCTTTCGTCGGTTTCTGCAACTCCTGACAGAAGCCTGCCAGGCGCTGGCGCTGGCGATCTGCCGCGACGGCGAGGGGGTCACCAAAGTCGTGAAGATTGAGGTAACCGGCGCAGCCACCGTGGCACAAGCCAGGCAGGTTGCCCAAACCATTGCCACCTCAAACTTGGTAAAAACGGCTCTCTTTGGAGAGGATGCCAATTGGGGTCGTGTCATGGCCGCGATCGGCCGGGCTGGAGTTCCGATTATGCCCTCGAAACTGAATGTGTGGTTTGATGAGGTCCAGATGGTCCAGAGCGGAATGGGACTCGGACTCGTTGCCGAACGCCGCATTGCCAAGGTGTTCCGTCAGAAAGAATTTACGATTTCTGTGGGATTAGGCAACGGTCGTCACCGATCCCATATGTGGACGACCGACCTGTCGTTCGATTATGTCCGTATTAACGCAAGCTATCGATCCTAGGGCATAATTCCACCATGTCGTCTTGCAAACGCAACGTCATTATGCTAGCGTGCCAAGGCTTTAGTAGTCAGGAGACTGTCTCCTTCTCGCATAATTTCGTGCGTTGAGGAACCGTATCAAATTCATATCGGCGTCATGGACGTCGCTCGACTTGAGAATAAGGGGGCCAGTCCCCCTCATCTGCGTCAGCGGGTGCTCTGCAAGTCTTGAGGGGAGGTGAAGGCATGGGAGTGGTTTCGATCAAGGAATTGCTGGAAGCGGGTGTCCATTTCGGACACCAGACGAATCGGTGGAACCCAAAGATGAAGAAGTTCCTCTTTGGCGAACGTAACGGCATCTACATCATCGACCTTCAGCAAACATTGGCTCGGATGGAGCAGGCCTATGCCTTCGTGCGCGACACCGTCGCCGCCGGCCAGTCGGTCCTGTTTGTCGGGACCAAGCGACAGGCTGCCGAGATCCTTCAAGAAGAAGCCCTGCGCGCCAACATGTTCTTCGTCAACCAACGTTGGCTCGGCGGAATGCTCACGAACTTCCAGACGATCCGGAAGAGCATCGACAAGATGAAGAAGCTGGAGACCAAGCTCGCGGATCCCAGCCAATACGGCTTGAAGAAAAAAGAAATCATGAAGATGCAGAAAGAGATCGTCAAGCTTCAGAAGTATCTGAGCGGCATCAAAGACATGCGCGGCGTCCCCGGAGCCGTCTTCGTGCTCGACACCCGCATCGAACACCTTGCCGTGCAGGAAGCCAAGCGGCTTGAGATTCCGATGATCGCGATTCTGGACTCGAACTGCGATCCGGACCACATCACCTACCCGATCCCTGGAAACGACGACGCCATTCGTTCCATCAAGCTCATCACGTCCCTTATTGCCAACGCCTGTATCGAAGGCGCCAACATTCGGGCACAACGCGAAGAGGCGGACTTTAAACCGGCACCTGTGGCTGGCGGCAAACCAGCAGCCATGAGCCTCGCAAGCACGCCGGCCTCATAACGTCCGGCATGGCATAGGTCAACTACGGCACTCACTGTTTACTGAAAAGGACCGTCACGTATGGCTGGATCAAGTCAGCTTGTCAAAGAACTGAGAGAAAAGACCGGCGCTGGTTTCCTCGACTGCCAAAAAGCACTCACCGAGAACGGCGACGATATCGAGAAAGCCGTGGATTACCTGCGGCAAAAGGGCTTGGCCGCGGCACTCAAAAAGTCAGGCCGTGAGACCAACCAGGGCCTCATCCACTCGTATATCCACATGGGTGGAAAAATCGGCGTGCTGATCGAAGTCAATTGCGAAACCGACTTCGTGGCCCGGAACGAAGAGTTTAAATCCTTCGTCAACGACTTGGCCCTCCAGGTGGCTGCCGGGAAACCCTCCTACGTCAAACGGGAAGATATTCCCGCCGAGCTGATCGCAAAAGAGCGCTCGATCTATGAGGGACAGGCCAAAGAAATGGGCAAGCCCCCGGCGGCTTGGCCGAAGATCGTCGAAGGCAAGCTGGAGAAGTTTTTCCAGGAGAGCTGTCTCATCGAACAAACCTTCGTCAAAGACACCGCCGTTACGATCAAAGATCTTCTGGCCTTGAAGATCTCGAAAATCGGCGAGAACATGAACATCCGCCGCTTTACCCGGTATCAATTAGGCGAAGCATGAGTTCTGCCAACTATCGGCGCATCCTCCTCAAAGTCAGCGGAGAGATGTTGGCCGGTGAGCAGGGCTACGGCATCCAACCTTCCATCCTTGAAGGTCTTGCCACGGAAATTGCCTCCGTCGTGGCCCTCGACATCGAAGTCGCAGTGGTCATCGGCGGCGGCAATATCTTCCGCGGTATTGCCGCCAGCGCATCCGGCATGGAACGGGCTTCAGCCGACTACATGGGGATGCTCGCGACCGTCCTCAATGCCTTGGCCTTGCAAAATGCACTTGAGCGCATCGGCATCATGACGCGTGTCCAGTCGGCGATCGAAATGCGTCAACTAGCAGAGGGCTATATCCGCCGCCGGGCCATTCGCCACCTTGAGAAAAAACGTGTCGTGATCTTTGCCGGCGGCACGGGTAATCCCTACTTCTCCACCGATACCGCCGCAGCGCTCAGAGCGATGGAAATCGGGGCGCAGGTCATCATGAAGGGGACCAAAGTTGACGGCATTTACGATGCCGATCCCGTGAAGAATCCCACGGCGACAAAGTATCAGACCATTTCCTTTCTCGCGATCTTGAATCAAAATTTGAAAGTCATGGACGCGACGGCCATCAGCCTCTGCATGGACAACAATCTGCCGCTAATCGTGTTCAACCTGAAGGAACAAGGCAACTTCAAACGCGTCGCCACTGGCGAAGCGATCGGAACAGTTGTCACGCCCGATCGCCGCTAATATTCCAGGGAGTCTCGCATGTCGAATCCTGCCGCCATACACCAGAAAGTCACGGACAAGATGGAGTCCGCGCTGGAATATCTGAAGCGCGATTTAGCCGGACTACGAACAGGACGAGCCTCTGTGGCCCTCTTCGACGGCGTCCGTGTCGACTACTACGGCACCATGACCCCGCTGAAGCAGGTGGCCAATATTTCGACTCCCGAAGCGCGCCTCATCACGATCCAGCCCTGGGAACCGAACCTGATCAAGGAAATCGAAAAAGCCCTGGCAGGATCGAACCTCGGTGTGACCCCGTCAAACGACGGAAAAATCATTCGCATTCCCCTTCCTCCGCTCACCGAAGAACGGCGCAAGGAACTCGGCAAGGTCTGCAAAAAGCACGGCGAAGACACCAAAGTCGTGGTGCGAGGATTTCGTCGAGATGGCAACGAAGAGTTGAAGAAACTGCAAAAGGATGCCAAGTTGACGGAAGACGATTTACGGAAAGCCGAAGCCGACACCCAGAAGCTGACCGACCAATACATTCAAAAGGTCGACGACGTGGTGAAGAAAAAAGAACAAGAAATCATGGAAGTGTGACTGCGGCTTCGACCTTGCTACCCACCTACGCCACCGTCAATCTCTCGGCACTCGCCCACAATCTCTCGTGTATCCAAGGCTATCTCTCTCCCGGCTGCGAGGTCATGGCCATCGTCAAGGCCAACGCCTATGGGCATGGGGCCGTTGAGATCGCTCGCGCCCTTGCGCGAAAGGGTATCGGACGATTTGCCGTCGCCTCGCTTGAGGAAGGAATCACACTCCGTCAAGCCGGCCTCTCAACTCCCATCGTCGTACTGGGAGCACTCTTCGACCATCAACTGGCAGACCTGGTCGCGCACCGGCTGACCCCGGTTATCAGCAATGGATTGATCCTCACTGCCTTGGCACAAGCAGCCAATTCGCAGCCATCCCCCTACCCGATTCACCTCAAGATCGAAACCGGCATGGGGCGGTTGGGTTTTTCGCCGGACGAATTGCGCCCGCTCCTCGACAACCCTCTCTTGCGAAGTGCGCTTCACGTCGAGGGCCTGATGACACATCTTGCCGACGCAGACGGTACGGATACCGCCTTCACGGAGCGACAGCTTGGTGTATTTCAAGCCATCCTGGAGCAGGTCCGACGGCGAGGACTGGCCCTCCCGCTGGTACATACGGCCAACAGTGCCGCCATCGTCCGGTTTTCTGAATCCCATTACTCACTCGTGCGTCCCGGCATCATGCTCTACGGGTACCATACCCTGCCAGCCGCAGTACCCGCTCCTGACCTTCAACCGGTCCTTTCACTGCGTACCACCATCGCGCACATACGGACCATTCCACGGGGCGGAACGGTCAGTTACAACAGGACATTTATCGCAAGCAGACCGACGCGAATCGCGGTCCTGCCTATCGGCTATGCCGACGGTTATAGCCGACGCCTCTCAAACCGCGGATCGGTGTTGATTCAGGGTCGTCGCGCCCCAATCGTCGGTCTGGTCTGTATGGATATGATCATGGTGGATGTCACGGACATCTCAACGGTAGAAGTTGGCGAGACCGTCACATTGATCGGGAAGCAAGGTGGGGCAGCTATCTGGGCAGATGAAGTCGCTGACTGGATCGGCACGATCCCCTACGAAGTCCTCTGTGGGATCGGTTCCCGCGTCCCCCGGCTCTACGAATCGACGGTGCGAGACTAGAGGGAATAGCGCGACAAGCGAGGCGCGATGGAGATCAATTGCTCTACATCGCGCCTTTCTCGCCCGTCGCGCCCATTGCCCGGCTTCGTTAGTAGATCATTCGAATCGAGACACTTCCGGTATGCAGCGTCGTGCGATAGGTTCCATTGACGGTCGGGTTGCGATTACCCAGCACCGTGCGGTCCTCATAGAACGCCGCTTGGTAGGAGAGATCCAGTCCAATCGCCTTGGGCTTCAGCGATCCCACACCGAAATCTCCACATCGCATCAGCCCCAAAAATGATCCCTGCTCCTTGCAAATCAATCCCACCCCACCTCCCACGACGTGGAGGTCCGAAGAGGGAATCCCTGGATCGTAGGTCAAATCAGGCATCTGCTGTTGCTGGTTGGTATAGCCTGCCCGCAGCGCCATCTCCCAGTTTGGGAGGGATTCAAGCGCCAGCCATTTGTATTCGGTTCCGAGCATCACCGCATAGGTACTCTTCCAATTCTGCGGCTGCGGGATCGTCGCACCGTTCGCCAAGATCACGTCTAGATTTCGAACAGACTTCCATTCCACATAATCGACATCCATCTCCAGCTTCCATTCCCGCTCTGGCGTGCGAACCGGCCAGAGGGCAATGGCGCCGGTGATCACTTGCGGCAAGACAAAGGTCGCCTTGGCATCCGAGACCTTGGCGCCATTCGCCAACAGGGCTCCGGTCAAATGAAGCGTGGCCTGACTGCGATAGACAATACCGATGTTCGCCACCGGCTTCCCGTCGGCATTACGCAGGGCCGTATACAAGAGGCTGGCATTGAAACCGGCCGCGGTATCTTTGCCGGACAGCTCCATCTTCGAACCAGCTGGGATCCCCAGTCCCCCCGGCCAGACAGACTGTTTTTCGACCTGACCTTCGCCAACAAGTCCGCTGAATGTATAGATATCCGCGCCCAGCCCGAGTGAGAGATTGTCCGTCGCCTTATAGGCCAATGTCGGCTTGATATCCAGAAGCGGCAATGTGTTGAACGTGGTGGCAGTCCTGAACGGCCCATCGCTCGGCCAGCGGGTGAGCGAGCCAAACGGCACCGTCAGACCGATCCCGGCAGTGAGATCGCCCAAAGCCGTCACCCCAAGGTCCTTCAAATTCGCCGTGATGAATGTGTGCCCGGGAGGGGGCCAAGCCGCACTCCCATTCCGGTCCCCACGGGCATTCACACCAGCCAGACTGGTAAAGTTCGTCGATCCACCTGATATAAGAGCCCCTGCCATCACTTGCACGCCCGGCAGTTGCGTCATCCCTGCGGGGTTGTAATGCACAGCGGAGGGATCGTCGGCTTGAGCTGCATAGGCATTGCTCATCGCCGACGCAGCGGTTCCCTGGCCTTGAATGCGCGGCACCTGTGCCGACGCCTCCCAGGGCAGACCACCCCAACTGAGCCCTACGAAGAACAGCACGGATCCCCACATCCATCGCACTGATCCTAATATGTTCCAACAGCAGTCCCATCCTCTTCTCACTCTCGTCCTCCCTCTCTCACTCACCTGGTGCGACCGGCCTCACCGAAGACTCCGGCGACCTCCGCTCCGACGGCCTGAACCAGCAGTCGGCAATCCGTCCGAGTTCATCGATATCGAACGGCTTCAGCACATAGGCCTGCGCCCCCATACCGATCGCACGAATGGCCAATTCCTTGGAGCCCGACGCCGTCACCATCACAATGGGAATCTGCTGATCCCATCGCCGAATCTGCCGCAGCACATCCATCCCATCCATAGAAGGGATGCCGATATCCAGGATCATGCCCTCGAATGTCTCGGCCCGGACGGTTTCCAACGCTCGGACTCCATCAACTTCCAGCTGGACACGATACCCCCTCGCTCGCAAACGATCCTGTAAGAGCTGGCGAATATCCGGATCATCCTCGACAATCAAAATGCGCGGCGCCGCCGCCGAAGCTCCTCCAAGCGGTGCCGCCATCGTCGGAACTAATGGAATGGTGAACGAGAGTTCCGCGCCCTGCCCCGGTTCACTCTTCGCAACGATCGTCCCACCCTGTAACTCCACCAACGTCCGCACGATCGACAAACCCAAGCCGAGCCCTTTCGTGCCGCTCCTGGCCTGCTTCACGCGAAAGAATGGATCGAAAATCTGATCGAGAAACTCTGGAGATATACCGGGCCCCGTATCGCACACGGAGACTCCGGCGAGCATCTGATTCTCCTGTCGCGCCGTCACCAGAATGCTGCCGCCCTCAGGGGTAAACTTCACCGCATTCTGCAGCAAATTTGTCACGATCTGAATCAGACGATCCCGATCAGCCCAAACCATGAGGGGGATAGGGGGAACAACCACTTCCAGGGTTTGCCGTTTGGCCTGGGCCAACAAACGCAACTGCTCGACCGCATCGCCGACACATTGCCCCAGATCGATCTCGCTCGGCGCAAGATCCAATCTCCCGGACTGAATCCTGGTGCGATCTAACAAGTCCTCGATCATGCGGATCAATCGCTCGGCATTGTCCAGCATCCGCGAGAGGTAGCGCTGCTGCTTCTCATTCAGCGGTCCCGTCAATCCGTCCAACAGATTTTGCAAGAACCCCTTGATCGAGGTCAGCGGCGTCTTCAGTTCATGCGAGACATGCGAGAGGAATTGCGACCGCAAACGATCGGCCTGCTCCAACTCAGCCGTGCGCTCACGAACTTTGGCTTCAAGGCCCAGGTTCAACTCTTCGATTTGCTCATATGCGGACGCGTTGTCCAAGGCGATGGCGACTTGATTGGCGACCGTCATCATCAACTCAAGATCGTCCTGCGTCAGACTATGCTCCTGCATACGGTCGACCGTCAGACTGCCAAGAATCCGATCTTTCGTTTTCAACGGGACGGCGATCAAGGCCTTCGCCTGCGTCAACAGGGCCAGCTGTTGGTTCAATGGATGAATGCGATCCCACACGGCTTGCAGATCCCCGATCAACAGAGGCTGGCCCTGGATGAGCACAATACCTTCCGGGCTCATGGGATCGGTCACGGGAATTTCTCGCGCACGCACAAACGCCTGAATCTCCGGCGAGACGCCGAATGCCCGCGCATCCTTGACGACCTGTCTGATCGGATCGTAAAACGAAACCATCACCCGATCGTACGGGAGATCGCCGGTCAGAGTTTCCAGCACTTTCTGCATCAGCGCCTCGCGATCGAGCGTCGAGTTGAAATGCAATCCCGCTCGATGGAGAGCCGTCAATTGAGCCACTTTCCGGCGCAATTCGACCCGCGTCTGCTCCTGCTCCAGGTAGGCGGCACGCAACTCTTCGTGGCGCGACTCCACAACGGTGATCTGCTCACGAATCAACGCTTCCCGCTGCTGGCTCTCCTGCCGAAGATGCCGGTTGATGAGCATCCCTGCGACGGAGATCGGAATAAGGCCGGCCAGGATCACTTCCCCAAGACTCATCGACGGATAGGCCAAACGCATCAGTCCGGCCGTGGCGAGACCGGCGCCCATCCCCCAAAGAGGCCAAGCTGAATAGCGTCTGGCTTGACGCTCCCACTTGACCTCCCATTCGCAGTAGTCGTCACCCTTCACAATACAGGCCCGGTCGACCACTCGTGATTCAGGGAGCAGATGCAGGCGAGGCGGCACCATCGCGAATCGCCCCTTCGTCGATTCGCATATCTGCGCGGTACAGGCCTTACGATAGGGACCGAATTGCTCAAAGACCCGCGCAGTGAGGTTCATTCTCAGCACCGCGGAAGTGTCCGTCACCTCCAGCACCGAATACTCAAGATCCTTGGCATACTTCCGCGCGAAGTATGGAAACATGCGATGAATTTGCGCCAGGCTGAACGGACGTCCCAGCGTCTGAATCAGCGGGGAGATATGTTTCTCTCGGCCCACGTTCATGTAAAAATCAGGATCTCTCGACTGTTCCCGGCACAACTCACGCAGATAGGACGTAAACTCATAGGAGTAGCTGTTCCAGACATTCTTCAGCTGGTCGAGGGTGACATGATAGGCGGGATCTCGTATCCGGTCGTTGAGCAAGCGGCACAAGTCCTCCATGGCTCGCACCGCGGCATCCGCGCCTTTCGTCCGTGTCACCCACTCTTCCAAATACTCCACGTTGTCGTGCACGATCATCCCGCTCACATCTTTGATCCGTTCACCCCGTTCGTCGACGCCAAACGGCACAAACTTCATGTAGGGGCGTTCGAGGATGGTCTGCGTTGGAGGAAAAAGCTCTTCAGCCATGAGATACTTTCGTCAATCAGAAATCCGGGATGCCGGTGAGGAAGCTGCCACGCTCGTACACCAGCCGCTCAGGCATATGATAGAGCGGCCGGCAAAATAGACAGGGCACGAATGCTCACCTTGAAGAAGCGCGTGGATTGTGCCTTGCAATTCCTGGAGAGTAAAGAGCCACCTCCGTCAGGCGGTCATAAAGTCCTGTCCAGCGCGATCTGCTAGGCATTCATATTCACTTCAAGGCTCTTGGGATAGAGTTTCCACGGCGTCCACGGCTCACCCTCCATTGCCCGCTGAAGCCCTTCCAGCTCCTGCCTGAACACCGCGAACGCCGCAACCGCCAGCGCAGAGCGTTCCGGATTGTTGGACTCGAACAACGCAACCGCCGTGAGGTCAGCCATCAAGGGGGCGCGCGGCGTACTCAACATGAAATTCATGTTCAGCAACCGCTGATAGACATCCACTGGTTCACGACTCCCATCACGAGCCACTTGCACCGGTATAACATTCGTCCAGACCTGGTAATTCCAGAGCGACGACCCGACCAATTCATGCTGCACTGTACCGAGATAGAGACAGCAAGCTGCTAATCGAGCCAACGAATCCAGGGTCGGGGATGCAGAAGTCACGGGCAAACCGTTCGGCAAGGCCTTATCCAGCGCATCCATCCACTCACAAATAGCACGATCCGCCCTGACATCTGCATCAGTGTCGTAATAAAGAGCCAGATATCGTGCCGTATGCCGGTGCATGACATCGAACAAGGCGGCCAGATTCTCCTCGGTTGGCTGATCGAACCCTGCATGCAACAGTCCCCGCTTGGCGGCATAACCTTGGGGATCCCAAGCCTTCGCATCAAACCCTCCGACGCTGTCGTCCATAAGCCGGTACATCTCCTCATGGGCATAACTGAAGACCGACTCGAAATCGCCTCCAGGAACCACCTGCGACTCCATCCCGAGCCGGTTGCTGGCCTGAGCGCCGAAGATATGGGGCCACAGCAGCCGACACAAGGGATGATCGTCGGAGAGCACATTACGTGTCACGATCGACAGCGTCTCACCGCCGATCAGGTGCACCCAATTCCAGTGGCGAACAAGGCTCGTATGGGTCGAGAGGGCACAGAGCGCCAAACGGCCTGCCAACGCCCAGTTCGCATCGTTGGGATAGGACAGTCCGAGTGCGGATTCAATCTTCGTCGGAATCAGCCGCTTCCCCATAGGGTCCAACTGAAACTGAACACGCATGCCCAATCGATAGAGCCCTGCCCTGGGATGATATTCGGTCAGATGCCGGAGATCCCATTCAAAGGAGTCCTGGTTCATCACCTTCCTGACATACCCGGCAAAAGGCCCTTGCACAGCCAGGGCCCCGAGGTCAGGACTCCCTTTCAGTTCCTGTGGAAGCACAGGAAATTCCAACACCTCCCTGGGAGCTCGGCCATGCCGTTTCGCCGCCCTGCTGACCGCCAGGCGATGTCGATCAGTATAGGCCTGGGCCAACGCCATCTGCGGATTCGCATCGATGGGAGGAAGTCCCTGTACCGTGGGAGGGAAGAGCCTATTCAGGAGCATGAACAATTGCGAGAAGAACCGGCGAACCCGGTGCCGGACTATAGGATATTGTTCGTCCGTGGGCGTACGTTCACCGATCAACACATGCTGGATCGCGATACGGGGGAATATCCTCGCGACAGGAACGGCCGCCAGCTTGCGAGGGTCCTTGCGGCATCGAGTCACATCCAAATCCCGATTGGTACTGAACTTTAGCGCCAGAATCCGACTCCATAACCCATTCCGAATTGCCCACCGAAGCTGCGCGATGCTTCCCATTCACATCTCCCTGCCCTATGGTGAATCACCACCATGTTATTTGCCGTATGAAAATACCCTACAGCATAAACCAGTTCATACCGCCAAGGCACTGACAAACTACGTAGGCACTATCGGTCGGACAACGCAAAGGACATACCCTGCGGAACGCGTCATCCGAGAATCATGGTTTCATGTAAAAAATGCTGGGAATACGAAAACAGTGTCCATGGAATATGGGGCTTCATTCCGGTCGTCGTGACGGCGAGTATCCCTTCAGATACTGGCCGTCACGAGAAAGATACAGAGGTAAGGCCTATGGTACCGCGCTTGAGAGCTACGTTTTCACGGTTCGTTTGAGCTGTCGTTCCACACTGGCAACTTTGCTCGTGAGCCGGCCCTTGGGGCCTTTTCGATAGTCGACTTTGATCGTGCAGGAAATACGGCCGCAATCTTCCTTCATCCGCACATAACATTGTTTGACGACGGCAAAGACCTCATCCCACTCCCCTTCAAGCACCGTCCCCATCGGATTCAACCGATAGTCCACTCCGCTCTTATCGATAATATCGAGCGAGCGCGACACATACTTACCGACGCTCTCGCCCTTGCCCAATGGCGACATACTGAATTCCAATAAGACCATGTTGTCGTAATGCTCCTTCTCTACGCTGCTGCTATCAGCTCTAGGGCGGCGTTATTCCCTTACGCCTCGCCCTTGATTCCAGGCACGACCACAAGCTTCGCCCGTTCATCCAGCCAGACCTTCGGATACTGGACCTTCCCTAATACGCGAAACCCATCCAAGGCCTCACGCAACAGAGCCCGGCGTTTTTCGAACTCCGGTTCGTTCGCCTTGGTCTTCTCCCGAAGTTCGCCGAGCCATTCCACAAAGGCGGCAAACTCCTCGCCGAAAATCTTCTCCATATCTTCCTTCATGAAACCTGACAGAGCCGGAGCCACCCCGCTCGTGCTGATCGCGACACGGAGATGACCGGACGCCACGACCGCCGGCATCGTCACCGTTGAGCATTCCGGCTGATCGACCGACCACAAGAGGAACTTCTTCTCCCGCGCCTTCGCGAAGAGCGCACGCGAAAAATCGCGGTCCCCCCGCACCATATTCATCACGAGAATCGCACTTTCCAAATCGGTGTCGCGAAAATGGCGCCCACGATGAACCACCTTCGCCGACGCAGCCAAATCTTTGAGCGTGTCGTTGAGCGACGGTGCCACGACCGTCACCTTCGCCCCTGCTTCCAACAACCGTTGAGTTTTTTCCGCAGCCTCCTCGTCTCCCCCGAGCACAAGCACCGGGTAGCCCTTCACATCCAGAGACAACGGAAAGCCAGAATTTGCTGCCATGGTGGTTCCTCCCAATTCAATAGTGGGGCGTATCATACAACACCCTGTTTTGCAGCGTAAACCGTGCCTTCCCCTTTTCTACCGGCCCCCGCTATAATGCGCCGGTTTGCCCCCTACACCTATGCAAAGGAACCGTACCCATGGCCGCCTATACCGCACGCACACTTGGACTGGCCGGTAGCATTATCGGCCTCGCCGCGATCGCGGCCTGGCTGGGCCTGGCCCATAGCTGCGACCCGGCAACCGGCGAAGCCGTAGTGGCCGGTCGTGTCATGATCGCGCCGGCCTTGGCCGATCAGGTCCGTCCAACAGATGTCCTCTTTGTCATGGCCAAACGGCCTGGCAGCCCTCGTCCCGTCGCAGCCACACGAATCGAGCACCCGCAATTCCCCGTGGCATTTGAGCTCACCAATGCCGATGTGATGGTGCAAGGATCAGAATTACGCGGAATGCTGGATGTGATGGCTCGACTGGATCGTGACGGACAAGCAGGTCCGGCACAGCCGGGCGACATCGAAGGCCGCTACGCGAAAAACCCGACGTTACCGGGCGGACGGGATTTTGAGATTATCTTAGATACGGTGAAACAGTGAATGGGGAGTCCTGAGTCCTGAGTGCGAAGATCGAGTCCCTCAGCACTCAGAACTTAACACTCAGCACTGTATTTACGTTTCGGCGGGGTCGGCGTCCAGCTCCATATTCCAATAGAGATAGTCGCGCCAGCTTTCCGGCGTATTCCGAATCCCGATGGTAATCGTCACAACCGGGTTCCAACGTGGTTTGACCGGCTTCTTCATCAGCCTCATGCCGGCTTCATCTGGCGTGCGACCGCTTTTTTTGTTATTACAGCGCCAGCAAGCCGTCACGATATTTTCCCAGGTCTTTCTCCCACCCTTGGCGATGGGGACGACATGATCGAACGTCAGTTCCTCGGTCCGGAACTTGAACCGACAATATTGGCAGGCATAACTATCGCGGGTAAAAATATTGATGCGGGAGAATTTCACGGCCCGGTGGACATCTTTGAGACGAACCAGCTTGAGAAGCCGCATGACGGAGGGAAGCTTGAAGGAGATCGATACCGCGTGCACCTCTCGATCGTAAACCTCAAGGACTTCGACTTTGCCCTGCCAGAGGAGCGCAATGGCTTTTTGCCAATGGACCACCCGCAGGGGCTCGTACGTCGCGTTGAGCAGGAGAGTCATTTCCATGCAGCAACCTCATTCCTAACCGGGGCTCCTTCTCTGAGAAGGCGCTGGTTTAGTCTTAAGACGCGTACCTTTGTCTATGCCATAAGCCTCAGTCGAAATCAAGTCATAGACGGGTCTCGGAAACAGGCTCGTCTCATTGGCCAAGTCTCCAACAAGAAAGATCAGCGCCATGCCTGAATTTGTCACCGTTGCGAGAGTGGAGGAAATTCCTCCGGGAACCGGTCGGACCGTCGAAGTCCAAGGGGTCTGGATTGCGCTCTTCAATGTCGACGGATCCTTCTATGCCGTCGACAACACCTGCCCGCATGCGGGAGGGCCATTGGGAGAAGGACATCTGGAGGGCCACATCGTCGAATGTCCCTGGCATGGATGGAAGTTTGACGTACAGACTGGAGCAAGGCCCGAGAATCAGAACATTACCGTCGCCTGCTGCCATGTCCGAATCGAGGGGGATCACGTGCAGGTCGCGTTGCCTGAGCACTTTAAATAGAGCCTGTCTGGTTCATCTGGTCTCTCTCGTTTGTTTGCAGGATGAAACTAACCAAATAAACCAGATAGACCAAACGAACAAGCCTGACTGGCGGATTGTTTCAGTATCCTGGAGTGCCGAGAGGCATTGGAGGGGCCGGCAATCCTGCCGGTTCACTATCCGGTTCTTTGGGAGTCACTCCGTCGGCCGGAAGCGACGCGGCATTGACCTTCTTCACCGCAAGATTGGCATGCCAAATGAATTCACGCTCGAACCATTGACCCGTCACCCCTTGGTCTCGTAGCTGAACCCGTATCTCGTACATATCCCCTTCCACCAGCTTCACCCGCCACTCACCCAACCGGGCAACCCGATGCCGTTCGCTCATCGAACGCACGTGCTCGGTCATCGCCTGAAGAATCGTGGGATAACCCAGAGCCCGATGGGTTTGCACCAACGCGAGGGCCTCGGCAGCCCGAGGATCAGCCATGGGATTGAGCGACGGAGGCTTCAGCCAGAGATAGTACAGCCCGCCCAATAGCAGTAGGGCCACCACCGTATAGTGAATCACCTTCACCATTGAAAACGAAGAAGAGGCAGCAGGAGAGGACGAATGGTTCTGCGACATGGACTTCCTGTACAAGGGGTTCGATGAGAGGTCAAAAACTGCATAGCCTCGCGTAGCATCTTAGGAAGTGCAGCAACGCGAAGTCAATCGAACCGCCGCCAGTCCGCACGCCGGCCCCGCATGCGGCTTGTGCGCGTGAAAGAGGTTATGTTACAAATATCGGTCTAGTCGACACCTTTGTATCCTGAGGCGGTAAATACCCATGAAATTCTTTCTCTACGGGGACCATCTCAACCCCACGCAGCTGAAACGTCGCGCGCCGGAGCATCAGTTCTTGATGCTCGCCACCATCCCAGAACATACCATCAAGTTTTGCCGATGGTCCTCGCAATGGCGATGCGGCCTGGCCAGCGTGGCCCCCTCGCCGGGAGAACAGGTCTGGGGAGCGGTCTTCGAAGTGACAGACGAAGATCTCAAGCTGATGGACCTCTTCGAAGAGGATGTGCCCCCAAGCGCATTTCGCCAGGTCCAAGTGACCGTGCTGACCGAAGCCGGGGAGAAAATGCTTGTCACCACCTATGCGGCCACCCCGATCGGCAAGTTCAAACCCAAGGCGCATTATCTCGATTGGGTCATGAAGGGCCTCAAGCATTGGAAGTTGCCGGAAGAGGCCATCGATATGTGGAAGTCGTTCGCACCAGCGCCGTAAACCAAGAGCCTATGGCCGATAGCAGGGCCGGAAAATGCACTGATAGCGCAGACTCAGATCCGATCTCATACGATACGCTATCAGCTATAAGCCATTCGCTCTTTTAACCAGGAGAATCCATGCCAAAGCCAAAGTATCACATCGTCGTCTGCACCAACTCCCGTCCTCCGGGACACCCGAAGCCATCCTGCGGAAGCGCCGGTTCCGCCTCCCTCCTCATGGCCTTCAACATGGGCCTCATGCAGAAGGGTGTGACACCGGGCGACGTCATCGTCAGCGGCTCCTCCTGCCTCGGCCCCTGCGAGCAGGGACCCACTGTCGTCGTCTATCCGGACGCCACCTGGTACTCCAAGGTGACGGAAGCAGACGTGGCCACCATCATCGATGAACATATCAAGGGCGGAAAGCCTGTCGCCAAACTGAACCCTGATTCAGTCTGGAAATAGGAATAGCATTCAGCCGTCAGCTTTCAGTTATCAGCATGGCGCGAAAAGCTAACTGCTGATGGCTGACCGCTGATAGCTTTTTCATCTAAATCATGAGTACTGCTGCCACACACCACGAACACAAATCCCATGCACCCAAGTCCATTGGGTGCATGGTGATTACCTGCAGCGACACGCGGACTCCCGACACCGATACCAGCGGGCAAGCCATCCACAAACTGCTCAGACAGTTCGGCCATGAGGTTGTCTCGTACCATTTGGTCAAGGATGAACCGGCCCAGATCAAAAGCCGGATTGAGGAAGGCCTGACGAACGATGCAGTGCAAGCCATCATCATCAATGGCGGCACCGGCATCTCGAAGCGGGATTCAACCTTTGAAGCGGTCGACGCGATGTTGGAGAAACGGCTGGTGGGATTCGGCGAGATCTTCCGCTACCTGACCTACATGGACATCGGCTCACCGGCCATCATGAGCCGCGCCGCCGCCGGCATCATCAAAGGCCGTATCTTGTTTTCCACCCCCGGCTCCGAAAACGCCGTTCGCCTGGCGATGGAAAAACTCATCCTCCCCGAACTCGGCCACCTCGTCAAAGAACTTACCAAGCAGAACAGTACTGAGTCCTGAGATTTGAGTGCTGAGGAGGATTGCCCTACTCAGAACTCAGCACTCAGGACCCAGCACTTCCCACTAGTCTTGCGAAATCTTCGGTTCAGAATATGACGCCTCCGGCTTAATACTCGATTGGGCATACCGCTTATAAAACATCATCACATCCCGCACAGAAACCACCCCGACAATTTCGCCGGATTTGGTGACGGCAAGATGGCGTACGCCCAAGTCACCCATCATATCCTGCGCCTCATCCACCGACTGCGCCCCCTCAATCGTGCAAATGGGACTCGTCATGATCTTCTCGACGGTCATTTTGCCAAGCGGCTTACTGGTCGATACCGCCCGTCTGACAATATCCGTATCGGTGACGATTCCGACCAACTTCTTCCCCTTCTTCACAAACAAAGATCCCACCCGCGCCGCCTTCATTTTTTTGGCCGCGCTCACAATCGACACACTGGGCCCGACAGTCTTGGGCTGTTTGCTCATGATCTTGGATACGGTAGACATGCTTCCCCCCTCTCGTTGATGGTGTCGAGTGAAAAAAACGCCGGCGCTCGTTCTCCCAATATGATAGCTAAACTATTATACTCGCATACGTGGGGAGGATGGCTGCAAAAGAGCGCCTGGGTCAGGCCAAACAAAAAGGTGTGACTGAGGAATCGTGGATCGCTCAGGGGATCAATCGCAAGACCGCAGGAAACGCGGCAACTGAGAGCAGGAACCATTCAAACGCTCAGAAACTACGTCTGTTCAAAATGCCCTTCCAGCAAGGCCGCAGCCGAGTCAAAACCGGAGGCGTACCCTCAGGGGTACGTCGCAGGGAGACATGCGACTGAGAACGAAGTTGGGGACCGTTTTCAGCATCCTTACACCGTCAACAAAATCTTCCCGAAGAACTTGCGGCTGAGCATCTGCTCCTGAGCCGCCCGCGCCTCTTTGAGTGGATAGGTGCGGTCGATCACGGAGATCACACGTTTTTGCCCCATCAGCTCAGCCGCCTTCACCAGTTCAGCCCGCGTGCCCATGTAGGAGCCCTTGATGGTGTACTGTCGGGAATAGATGTACCGGAGATCTAATTTCACCTCCGCGCCAGTCGTCGCGCCGCAGGTAATCAAACGCCCGCCCTTCGCGAGGGACTGCAGACAGGTGTCCCATACCTCCGGACCGATATGCTCAAAGACCACATCGACGCCATGGCCTTCGGTCAGCAGCTTCACACGGTCTGCGACATTCTCCTTCGCATGGTTGATCACGGCATCGGCCCCCAGAATGACCGCCTTGGGAATCTTGTCATCCGATCCGACCGTCGTGATCACACGCGCGCCGGCGAGCTTCGCCATTTGAATGGCCATGGTCCCCACCCCGCTCCCTCCCCCCATGATCAAGACCGTCTCACCATGTTGAAGGCCCGCCTGAGCAAACAACATGTGCGACGCGGTCACAGAGACGAGCGGAAAGGCCGCCGCCTGCTCGAACGAGAGGTTCTCCGGAATCGGCATCACATTGCGGAACGGCACCTTCACATACTCGGCATAGCCCCCATGCATCATCGCCCCGAGCAGGCTGTAGGACTTGCAGAAGTTATCGCGCCCTGCCAGACATTGTTCGCATTTCCAGCAACTGATTCCCGGAGAAACAAACACCCGTTGCCCGACCGTCACGTGATCGGCTTGCGCCCCCACTTGTTCCACAATCCCAGCCACATCCGACCCTGACACATGCGGCATCGGCATGGGATAAGCCGGATTCCCCTGGCGAATCCAAATATCCAGATGGTTCAAGGCACAGACTTTCACCCGGACCAGCACCTCATCAGGGCCGATCGTCGGCATCGGCAGATCTTCATACGAGAGTTTGTCCGGTCCACCATGCGCCCGAAACAATACGGCTTTCATAATCAGCTCCTTGCTAGACCACAGCGTCCATCATAGAACCAGATCGGAGGAAACAGGCAGAAGCTTGAGGGAGAGGAAGTGGAGCCACTATCCACACAATCCAACAAACAAGGTTTTGAAACGGCGGGTGGCAGCGAGGTGGGAGCCCAACCGCCCGCAGCGGGGGCCCTACACCGGGCGGGGTGCGAGGACGGTTGGGCTCCTCGCTGACAGGACCCGCCGTTTCAAAACTTCAACACCCCTTCGACGACCATGACACATTGCCCGCCCACCTTGACAGTTTGGATGACCTCGTGTTCTGACTCGACCTGCACGAAGATTTGCGAGGGGCGTTCGATTTCATAGCCCTGTTCCACCACAATTTCAGTCGTCGGAGTCACCTCCACCACCCGATTCTGCACCAGGTAGGCACCCAAGGCGCCACTTGCGCTGCCGGTCGCAGGATCTTCCAGAATGCCGATCGACGGAGCAAACATCCGCGCATGGACCGTCGCAGTGGGTTCCACGGTCACGGTCGTAAAAACCATGATGCCATTGGCGCCGAAGCGCCGGCAGACATCCGTAATGGCCGAGGCATCGGGACGGATCGACCGCACCGCCGTCAGCGTGCGGACCGGGACAATCATCACGGGCAACCCAGTGGACACCACCTCGATCGGCCACTTCATATCGGCAATCACATGTTTGGCCAGGCCCAGAGCACTGGCAACCTTATAGAGATCCTCCGCCTCCTCCACGGGGCCCAGAAACTCCGGCTTCGGCTGCGTCATCACGACCCGCTCCACCAGACCATCTTCCGCATGGAGTTCGACGGAAAAAAGGCCGATATTGCATTCCTGCATCACCCGCGTCATCGACTCTTTGACTGGGACGATGCCCAATTCTGCCAGGATGAAGAAGGTCCCCAGCACCGGATGACCGGCGAAGGGAATCTCCTGGGTGGGTGTAAAGATGCGGAGCTTGACCACAGCCGCCTGGTCCGTCGGTGGAAAGACGAAGACCGTTTCGGAGAGATTCATCTCGCGGGCGATCTGCTGCAACTCGTCGTCTGTCAGGCCCCCGGCATCGGGAAATACGGCGACGGGATTACCACCGAACGGCTCCCCCGAAAACACGTCTGCTTGATAAAATTTGAGTGCCCGTCGGTCTGGCATAAGGACCTCCTATCAAGGGACTTCTATAGTCTCCATGTACGGCACACCGGAATAGGCTTCGCAGGATGCTCAAAAAAGCCGTTCAGCAAGGCCGCAGCCGACGAAGGCACCGGAAGCGTAGCCTTGGGCTACGTTGAGGATGCATTCGCGGCGAGAACGAAGCTGGCGGCCTTTTTCAGCATCCTGCTAAATGGGATGTGGAAGCGCGTCAAACTCCTGCCTCATCGGACTTCGCAGATAGTTCTCCACAAAGTTCTGGAGCGAGCCGTTCCGATAGAGCAGCTCATTGGCATATCGCGTATCGATCTTGTGCAGGACCTTCACAGTCACCTTAGTCTTCTTCGCGAACTGCTCCAGCGTCACCCCGGTGATGTCGCTATAGGGACCCCGGCCTGACTGCATGATGCACTTGGGAATGTGCACGACTTTTTCCTTCGTCAACCGGCGGGCGATGTCGTCGAACGTCAGGAGGACCGTGCAATCAGAATCGCCGCTCAGCAACGTGTTCGGCACATAGAGGAACTTGGCCCGGTTCTTCCGATACATCGTCAGGACCTTGTGGACGCTCGCTGCTGTGACGACCGTATCCTTCTTTTCCAGCTCCAATGCATCGAAGGTACTTACGATCCGTTTCCGATTGAGAAAAGCCGTCGCATAAGACTCGGTGTGGATCGTCTGAAGGTTGGGCAGCCCCGCCTCATAAATCCTGAGCGCTTCCCCCGGCAGATGCTTTCGCCCCTGCCGCATCAGACTGGTCGTGTCCTCTTTCAAGCCGCGCACCGGTGTCAGCGTCCCCATCCAGAGCACACAGTTCTGGTTGATCGACGAGATCAGCGCCGCATCCTTCGACATCGTATGTTCATCGAAGGCGTAAAAATTCGCCGAGGAGACCGCCGGGCCGTCCAAGACTTTCAACACATGTTTCACCGAGGGCGCATGAGGCATGAGCTTCTGCCGATAGTCGCTCAGGGTGATGACCGACAGTTCGAAGTTGATCCGCCCGGGGAATTGCGACACGAGTTGGTGGATCTTCGGGACATGCACGTATCCAACAGTAAAGAACTGGATACTCTTGTCCGTGTAGGTGAGAAAGTCCTCGACCCATTCCATTGCCTTCGGATGGAGAAACAGATCGGTCCATTCCATGTACTCGTTGCCGCCCAGACACCAGAACTGTTTCGGGTCCGTCGGCTTCTTGCTGATGTAGTCGAGGATATATTTCCAATCTTCGTCGCTGGTCTTCGGCGGGTCGAGCGTTTCGCGGTAGGAATGGTCCAGCTCGTAGCAGAACTCGCACTTCACCGGGCAATCGCGCCCCAGGCTGAGCGGAATCTTGCCCGCGTCCATTTCCTTGCGCAGGACCTCACGATAGTCTTTGTTCGTAAAGATGGGAGCGGCTTGAAGGATCGGTAGAACAGTTCCCATAACGTCAGATCAGCAGGCTCGTGGGATGAACAAAAAAACCGCCGGCATGGTTTGACAGGCCTGGTCCAGCTTTGTCACAGTACACATATGAGTGATGACGCCATCCCTAAAGAAATCACCCACGCCCTGGAGGTTCTGGAACTCACGCTTCCCATCACCTCCGAAGACCTGGAGCGGGCCAAGCGCGTGCAGCTCTACAACTGGAACCCCGCCCGCTATTCGAACCTGACCAACAATCCCAAGCAATACATGCAGGCCTACAAGAAGGCCGAAGAGATGACCAAGGTCGTCGAAGCGGCCTATGCCCTTCTCATCGCCGTCCTCGTCCCGGATGATGAAAACGCCACCTAACTGCGTTCTCAGTCGTACGTCTCCCTGCGACGTACCCCAGAGGGTACGCCTCAGTCACCGTACTCCCTGCGGCCTTGTTATCTGGCGTTTTGATCATCCTGCTATCCCGCATCGTGGCTCGTGACTCTGGCCATGCCTTCATGCCCCTCTGACTGGGCCACAGGCCAGGTGACTAATCCCGAGACGCCTTCGGGCGAGCCAACTGCCACCTGCTGCTGCGCGTAGATCTGCGGCAACTGGTTCGTTCCGTACTTCGAGATATAGAGGAAGACGTGCTCGCGTGAATTCACCCGAACCGCCCAAGGCTGAAAATCGTTCTTGTAGAACTCTTCGCAGAGCTGCATCGCGTCCAGGCAGGAGAGCGTGCTCGGATCGTTCAACGTGTAGTAATAGTCCAGCGGCAGATCGTAGTCCTCTTGCTTGTGGATCGTAATGCCGAACTTCTCCGGATTACGCACCATCGGCGTATGGCGATAGGCCACGAAGTAGAACAGCTCCACCGAATGGATCACCGGCTGGTTGTCGATGACGAACTGGCGGGTCTCCAGCGCTTCGTCGCGCGTCTCGCCGGGGAAGCCGTAAAAGGCCATCACGTGGTTCCAGATCCCCGCCTTCGCCGCCTGATGGAGATTGTTCTGGATCACGCTCTTCTTGGCATGTTTGTCCATGAGGTTTAGCACCCGCTCGTTCGCCGACTCCATCCCGTAATAGAGGGTGCAACAGCCGGCCTTCGCGGCGAGATCCCAAATCTCCTGGTCTTGCAAGGTCTCTTCGAACCGGATCAGCGTGGTCCACTTGATCCCGACGTTCTGCTCGACCAAGAGCTGCGACACCTTCTTGAACAGGGCCGGGGGATAGGATTCATCGCTAAACAAGAAGTGTCGGCAATGGTATTTGTCCCGCAACGTCTTGATCTGTTCGACCACTTGCTGCGCCGGCACACCGCGATACTGGTCGAAGTAGCCCTGCCCATGGTCGCAGAAGGTGCAGCGGCCCCAATAACAACCGCGCGTCGCGAGGTAGGGAATGATCAACTCCGGCACGAAATACTTCTCCAGCGGCAGCCCCTCGAAGTCCGGCAGGGGCAGCGAGGTCGTCTTCTCCGTATAGACCTCGGGACTCCGGTGGACGCCTGACTCATCGCGGTACATCAAGTTGGGCACGGAACTGATCGGCCGCTCTCCGTTCAAGGCCTCGACGAGCCAGAGGAGCGCATGTTCCCCTTCATAGAGGATGGCCGAGTCGAAGATCTCTTTGAAGAATCGTTCCTGGTTCGGCAGCTCTTCCTGCAACCGCGTGACGACATTGCCTCCCACCACCACATGGATATGGGGGAAGGTCTCCTTGATCATCTTGCAGAATGTCAGGCCAGCCAGGAGCTGCATCTGCGTCCCGATCGAGACCCCGACCACGTCCGGCTTCTCTTTCGCCACCGCCGGCATGACCAACTGGTTGCAGATGTCGCGATAGACGTTCACCTGTTCATCGTCCAGACAGGCGAAGACTTCTTTCGAGACCCCGGGCCGATAACCCAGGTTGCTTTCCATCGGATAGAACACGATCGAGGCTGGATAGTAAGCGGCGGAAATGTAGTGCATCACCTCGCGGAAACAGTTCAGCGCCCCTTCCAGCTTCTCGGCCTGATAGAACCGCTCGCCCCGCACGATCAGCTTGGCATCCTCGGCCCGCTCCGCCAGATCGAACACGTCCACCGCATAGGCCTGCTCTACCACAGCCTTCTGATCAGCCTCACGCTCCGTGAGCGTACCGGCCTTCTCTTTGTCTTGCAGGGGCTTCAGCTGCATCCCCAACCGGGCCTTCACCCAGATCAGGAACTCCATGGTGAAGAAGTGGTCGTACATCTCGATGTTGATGTCGCGCTGCACGACTGTGTGTCCTGCTTCGCGGAGGATAGCCGTCAACGAGGGCAAGGCCAGATAGGGAGCCGTCGGCACCCATTCCGGGGGGAACAGCAGCATGACCTTCGACTGTTTCCGATCCTCTTTCTTGATCGGAGCCAAGCCTTGGATTTGTACGAGACCTGAGCTACTCATGTATTCTTTCTTGTTCCCTACACATCACCCGTCACGTCTCGTTACATTTTTCCAGCCAGCGTGCGCGTCACACCGGCGGTCTTCACAGACTGATATTGCAGATCCCGCAACTTCTCCAACCCGAACTTCGCGATGTAGAGAAAGATATATTCCCTGATGTAGAGCCGCAGATCCCAGCCTGCGTAATGGTTCTGTTCGAACTGTTGGAACACCCGCTCCGCCTCTTCGATGCTCATCCCGTTCTTCACCGTGTAGTAGTAGTCGAGCGCCAGATCCCATTCGGGGTTCTTGTAGGCCGTCACGCCCCACTTATCCGGATGCTTCGCCACGGGGTTATGCCGGCCCAAGTCGAAGGTGCCGAAGCCCAACGAATGGACATGGTCCTTGTTCGCTTCGAGAAACTCCACCGAGGACCAGGCCTCTTCCTTCGTCTCGCCGGGAAAGCCGAAGAAGCCCATGCAATGGTTCCAGATGCCCGCGTTGGCCGTGAGCTGCAAGTGCTTCGTCATGATCTCCGTCGTCGTCGCCTTGTCCATCAGCTTCAGCACCCGCTCGTTCCCCGACTCGTAGCCGAAGTGGAGGTACTTGCAGCCGGAGTCCTTTGCATCCTGCCAGACCTGATCTTCCAGCAGACTCTTCTCGAACCGCATGTGCGTCGTCCAGACGATATCCATCTTGGTGTCGATCAGCCCGCGCGCCAGCTTGCGGAACAAGGCCGGCGGGTACGACTCGTCGGTGAAATGGAAATGCTTCGCCCCGTACTTGTCGCGCAGATGCCGGATCTCGGCCAGAATGTCTTGAATCTTCTTCGTCCGATAGCCAGCCGTATAGCCCTCGCCATGGTCGCAGAACTCGCAGCGGCCCCAGTAGCAGCCGCGCGTCGCCAGATAGGGCAGAATCTTCGTCGGCACAAAATATTTGTCCAGCAACAGACCGTCGAAGTCCGGCGGCGGCAGCGCATGCATGTCTTCCGCAAAACTCGTCTCCGACGTATGGACCCCGGTCTCGTCCTTGTAGATCGTGTTCGGCACGTCGGCCAGGCTCCGCTTCGCACCCACTGCCGACACCAACTGCACAAAAGCCGTCTCCCCTTCATAGACCACGGCACTGTCGAAGTATTGGAACAGGGGCGACTGGGGCAGCACATCGCGCAGGCGCGTCACCGTATTGCCGCCGATCGTCACATGGATATGGGGGAAGTGCTGTTTGATCAGGGCACAGAAGGTCATGGCAGAGAACATCTGCTGCTGCAGGACAATCGAGATGCCGATCACGTCCGGCTGTTCTTTCTCGATCGCCGGCTTCACCAAATGCTCGAACACATCACGATAGATATTCACCTGGGTATCGTTCACCGCATCCATGACTTCGGATGAGACGAAGACCTTATAGGACAGATCCGTCTCCATCGGCGGCATGCAGATACGCGCCGGGGCATAGACCATCGAAATGACCGATGTCACTTCGCGGAACACTTGAATGGCCCACTCCAACTGGTCGATTTCGTAGAACACTTCCCCGCGGATAATCGCCTTCGCCTTCTCCGCCTTCTTGATCAATTCGTCGATCCGCTGCCTGGTCACATCGCAGAGCGCCAGCTGCAAATCCATCTCATTGGCGTCCAGGTCCCGCTTCTTGGAGAGCTTGCGGAGCCGATCGAGCTGCTGCGGCACCCGGCGCAGGACTTTCTTCAAAAAGTCCTCGCTGAAGTACCAGTCCCACATTTCGAGGTTGATGTCTTTTTGGATGACCGTATGACCGGCCTGACGGAGGACGGCGGTGAGGGAGGGAAGGGAGAGGTAAGGCTCGCTGGGGAACCAATCTGGAGGGAAGATCAGCATGACCTTCATCTTCCGGCCGCTGGTGGCTTCGAAACTCTGACGATTCAGGAGAATCAGTTCTTTGGAAGCTCGCTCGCCCTTGGAATACTCAATCTTCATAGAACTCTGGTCTTTCTTTCGCCCGGCTGCGAAACGACCCGAATCATTCAAAAAGCCAAGGAGTTTCGGGGGTATTGTAAGGGGGCCAAAGAAGGATATGCAAGAGAGGGAGGGCGCGGCCAGGTGCCCTCTTTGCTCGCGCAACGCGCGGCCTCAGAAGGCCCTCGTTGGACGCGCGCAGTCGAGGACCATCTGACTCCCACTTTCCAATACAAAGGGAGCGAGAACGGAGAAAGAAAGGAACTACGGCCTGTCACCCCTCAAAGACAAACTAGGATTAGGGATTGCCCAACATCTTGAGGATACGCTTTGCGAGGTGTTCGTTGACCTCGGCGTGGCGAGGAATGGGCTGGGAAACCTTGGTGGTGAGATTGTGATACCAGTCGTGCTTTCCGCCATGACGGACGAGCACACAACCGTTGGATTCAAGCTGTCGAATGAGATCTTTGCGCTTCACCGAAGTGTCAGCTCAGCAAGCTTGCGCACTCCAGGGATTTCGCCGCTGGTGAGGTCGCGGTGCAGATCGCGAAGATGGGATTGTAGGTCTTCGAACGACTCCCCTTGCGTCCAATAGTCAGGATAATCTTGGAGATAGCCGAGCCACTGCCCCTGATCCTGCCAATAAATATACTTGGTCGATTCCATAACGGACATTATAGCCGGACTCTAAAGGTCTGGGAAGTGGGGCGCGAAATCGAACAGCTCAAAACGGCAAATCTGCGTCAGAAGAGCAACCAACGAAACCCCAGGATGCTCAAAACGGCATCTCGCTAGGCCGCAGGCAAGTCAAAACCGGAGGCGTACCCTCAGGGGTACGTTGAGGATTTTGGCGAGCCAAGAACGACGCGAGAGGTCGTTTTGAGCATCCTGGTTGGAGGCCCGTTCGCCCTTCGGTGACTCAATGCGCATAGGGATTTGGTCCTTCTATCGCCCGGCCTGCGAAAGCGACCCGAATGAAGCTACCCGCCAAGAGCTACTGGGTATCAGCGAAACTCTCCGAAGCCTCGGCGAAGGAGAAACAGTCAAAAAGCCAACGGGTTAGGCTAGAGAAGTGTCATTGTACGGAGGGGGGGAAGAAGGATATTCAAGAGCGGGAGGGGGCAGCCAGACGGTCCTCCGTGCTCGCTGAGGCCCCACGATAACACCGTGGTCCCTCAATGCGCGCAGTTGAGGACCATCTGCCCACCCCCTTCAATGTGAGGTGGGAAGAGAAAGGAAGCGGCCAGGCCGCCCCATCACAGATCTGGAGAACCACCACGCTTCGTATGCCAGAGGGCAAGGATTTCGACGGTCTTGGATTCTGAGGTTACGCGATAATAGAGATGGTAATGGACGCGGGGAAGGTGAATGCGGCGAACACCGACAAGCGTGACGTTCCGGGCCTGTGCACCGATCGATGGCTGTGAGGCGAGAAGTTGGAGTGCGCGCTCGAGCTCGACGGCAAATGCATCCGGAGCCTTCGTGCGATTGGCCACCCACCATTCAGCAGCTTCGACAATGGCCCGTGCCGCGCTGCTGACGATGCGGACGGAAAATGGACCGCTCACGATCGACGAATCTGCTCCAAGACGTGCGACGCGCTTGCAGTCTCTCCTCGCTCGGCTTCCGCGATAGCCGCGAGCAGCTTGGCCTCCTCCTGAGGAAGGAGCTCGAAGGTTTCGTCCCCTTCCGAGGCCAGCACCGTCACAATCGTTCCTTCAGGCAGACTCTTCGCATCGACCTTGATCGTCCCGCCATGGACTGTTCCAGTGGTAATCAGCATAGCGGCATCCTAGCATTTCAGGGAGAAGCCGTCCAACGTCCGGTGCGATCAGGGCTGGCCTGGCAATTCCCTGTGCTCGTGCACGCGCGGTCGCGGACTCCCCTCGTTGGACGCACGCACGATGGGAACCAACCAGGCCACCCGTCCAACAAGGGAGGAGAAAAGAAAACGACTCGTTTGCTACGCGTACGCTGGAAGCGATTCAAGCCCCCTCACAACACAAAGGAAAATGGACAATCCACGAAGTCTGTGAAGGCGCCCCAGAGCATAGACCAGGCCGAGAGAAGAAAGTAGAATATCCCCGTTTCTTCATTCGAAAAGCGCACACTCGCTCTCAACTGAATCAAATAGTATTGATATGGGAAGATTCTTAACATGTGTCGCCGCGGTTATTATCTTCGCAGGCTGCTCAGGGATATCGGACAAATCGCCCTCGGATGGGGCTCTCTCGTTCTCGCCCACGCCAGAATCATCGAAAAAGCTTATCGTGTTCGTCCATGGAGTCCTTGGAGATCCAGGCACCAGCTGGACAAACAAAACAGGTGTCTCATGGCCAGACCTGATCAAGGGAGACGATAAATTTCAGAATTTCACTGTCGCAATCTACAGTTACGACACCCCATTCCTCCGCCGCGCCTCAGGCATCGAAGAAATCGCGACGCGTCTGTTACGCCAACTTGAAGATGAGAACATCTTTGAAAAGTTCCGTGAGGTCTACTTCATAGCCCACAGCATGGGTGGGCTTGTGGTAAAGCGCGCTCTGGTAGACCTCAACCGTCCGTCTCAGGTCAAAAAGCTCCAAACCGTTAAAGCAGTCCTATACATTGCTACACCAGCGCAGGGAGCTAATATGGCTGAAGTTAGCTCGTGGCTGAGCGCCAACCCACAGCTCCGTGATATGCAGCCAGCCGACCTTAACAGCTTTCTTCAAGCTCTTGAAAACCAATGGCAGAACCTAATTCGTGATCGTGGCGCGCCTCCCTTTCCCCAATCCTTCTGCGCTTACGAGACGAAGCCCACTCATGGGATCGTTACCGTTAACCGCGTGTATGCCACAACATTTTGCGACCAAAACCCACTTCCAGTGGATGAGGACCATTCCAATATCGCCAAACCTTCCAACAGGGAGAGTGACATCTATGTCTGGGCACGAGCGCGGATACTGGAAACCAGTGCTCTCGCCCAGGGCCAGAAGCTCCAATTTTTTCTCAGAAAAACACCATACACCTATAGTTCAGGACTGAATGTTGAAGGAGTAGACTGGAAGGACAATTATCGCGAGTATGAATTTACCGTGAAAAATCCTAGCAAAATTGAACAGGTTACTGACCTACGACTCAACTTTGCACTTCCCTGGCCTGTGATTGTTTCACGCCTGATATCCCAAGAAGGATGCGAAAGCCTCGCGTTCACAGGCAATGAAGCTGAGTCTTACGACGTAAAAGGCAAGAATCAGATAACCAAATTGCAGACCTCCTGGACTAACCTCCTAAAAATCGGCGCAACGACGATGTTTCCAGAGGCCGTATTCCGTGGAAAACTTATCATGATCACTGAAGGGCCCCCTTCAGATTCTGCGAGTCTGACAGTGCAGTATCGTGATGGAACCGGTACAAGTAAGAAGTCCTTCTTCCACAGAATCTCAGTGCTTGATGCGGCCACTGGTACCGTCAAGATTAACCCCGAGCCACTGAAGGGCGAACAGAAGACAAGTATTCAGTTCATGTTCAAGGAACCGGTAGAATTTAAGAAATAGGGACAATGAAATGAAGCGGGCTGAACTGGCCCTGGTTTTGAACAAGAAAAGGGGTCTGAGTCACTCTTGTCCAAAATAACTTTTCCGAGAATTAGATCTTGGACAGCATCTGACCGGACCGCTTGGTCCCTATGAGATTGTTGGAGGCCCCAAAGGGCTTCGGAAGCCATGAATTCACGCCCTTCGCGACAGCGTTGAAACAAGAAAAGGGGACAGGCTACTTTTCTAGCGGCTTCCTTGGCCTCCCCCGCTTCCGCATCGTCGATTCCAATCCCAACGTCGCCACAATCTTCGCTTGCCAGTCTTCCGTCCCATAGGGCTGCTGTCTGTTAATCAAAAAACGGGGTCAGGTCTTGCAATCGAACATTTCCCAGCACGTGGCCGTCCGGCACCGTCCTCGCCTCACACCACGGATCATCCTGTATAAGAGTCGATGTAATGATAAACAGCGGGAAAAGGAAGGGGATTGAAGGGCACGAACTATTCAAGGGAGGAAAGGGCACATGACTCTGCCCCGACTTCTATCGCTTGACCTCTGCTGACTTGGCCGCCTGTCGTTGGATATCGCGTTCCGGAATGATGATATTCACGACCTCGTCGTCCTCACAAATATCTGCGACATTAAGCGCCCCGCTCAGTATCAGCGCTCCAACTTCCTGTTCGCTGATCTTCAGGCGATTCGCAGTATTTGCAGGAGAGAGCCCTCGCAGACCGGGATCCCGCTCAAGTGCCGCCATCCATTCTGAGGCTGTGTACCGCTTTCTCATGCAACGCAGTCTATATAAGGGGCAATACTATTTCAATCGACATCCTGGCACAAAAACAGGGAGATTCTGAATTTGGCAGAAGATCCGCATGCCGCGCCGCCCACGCCTCGCTGCCGAGATCTTGCCTATCACGTCCTGAACCGGCGCGTCGGGCGACTCCCTTTCTTCGACAAGCCCGCTGACTCCGCCCCGTAGCCGAACGAATGAGACCAGCCAGCCCCGCCGATCCCCGTTCACTCTCGCCATCAGCCTTACGCTCTTTCCTCCTCCCCTCCATAACCTCGCTCCCATTGACGCTTATACAAAATTTTATATATACTGTGAACCGTGAAACGGCTCGTATGGCTGGGATCATCGATTGAAGATCTCCGAAGCTGGCCGACAGAGGCCCAGCGAGAAACTGGCTATCAGCTCTTCAAGATTCAGTCAGGAATGGACCCATCGGACTGGAAGCCTATGCCCAGTGTCGGCGGGGGCGTTCAGGAGATACGGATTCACTGCGACAACGAATACCGGGTCATTTATCTGGCCAAGTTAGCCGAGTCTGTCTACGTGCTGCATGCCTTTGAGAAAAAGACGAGAAAGACCCCGCAATCGGCGATCGATCTTGCGCGGCGACGACTTCAGCTGCTACGGGGCCACAGGAGGAACAGATGAAGAAACGCGTATCCGCAAGCAATGTCTTTCGGGATGTGGGATTCGACCCTGAGGAAGCGGCCAATTTGAAATTGCGGGCCATGCTCATGATCGAGATCGAGAAGTACATTCAGGAGAAGCACCTGACCCAGAAGAAGGCGGCGGAGCGTCTCGGCGTGACGCAACCCAGGATTAGCAATCTCATGCGTGGGAAAATCGGACTGTTCAGCGTGGACACCCTCATCACCATGCTGACCCATGCAGGACTGAAGGTCGATGTACGAGTCAGACGGCCAGCCGCAGCCTAAGACTCCATAGGAAGGCACGTGGCACTCTCACGAGGGAAAAGAACAGTGGTCGGGAGTCTGTTTCTTGAGGGATCCGCCGGGTTTTCGACAGAAGATCCGCATGCCGCGCCGCCCTCGCCTCACTGCTGGAGACTTCGCCTATCACGTCCGAACCGCCGTATGGAACGACTGCCTTAAGAAGAAGCTTGGGTCCGGCGGATGGCGAAACAATTCGAGATGGAATCGCCGTTACGGCGACGAGATCGAGCGAAAGGATCCTGACACAATAAGTCCCATCTCTTTTCGTCGCTCCGACTATGATGGCTTTACACTGCAATGGTTTACGAGGAATACTCCGCGCTCAAGAATCTATAACATTCGCTGAAGGAGAGACACGATGGGAAACTATGGATCACTGTACTGCCACTGATCGGTATTCTTGGTGGTACGTCCCCTTCGACGGAACCGCTGACTCCTGGTTCGTATCGGGAAATCGGGGCGGTTCACAGTGAGGATTGCGTCGGTTATATTTTGGGGCTCATTCCTATATCCAATGGAAATGAGACCAAGGAGGCCATCGCCGACGCATTAAAGAAAGCACCGGGTGCAACGGCGCTTGTGAAGGTATCCGCCGACACATATTCTCAGCACTATATCGTGTATTCACGCGTCTGCACGCAGATCAACGGAGTGGCGGTCGCTCCCAAATAATCCACTGACACTATCCAGGCTCCCCGCTTTCGCTCACTCGACGAGCGGGGAGCCTTCTCGCACCGACATAACGATGTGCCAGAAACCATTTCACGGCCGGGCTCCCCGGACCACGCAAACGGCAGAGATGAAGAGAACAGGCTGATCTTCCCCGTGCGAGGCAGGACGACTCACTCGATAGGCGTCAGCGTGGCGGGTGGGCGACTGGGCTTTTTCCGCGTCTCAACGTCCTGATCAATCAGCTTCAAGACATTCAATTGAGACTCTAACTCTTCAATACGCTTATCCCGCTCACGGAGTTGTCTGTGGAGAGACTGGACGACGCTTGACTCACCGGCAGGTGGATCGTTTCTATGCACCGCTGCCACCGGGGCGGGCGTCACTGTGCCGCACGCGCTGAGGGTGATCGACAACAGCACGGCACCTCCCAGGCTGCCCAGGATTGATCTGAATACGCGATTCATAGTCTTAGGTTTGCCATTAGACTCAACATCCCGCAAGAACATTCTTCTTCCCGACCACACTTGCGAGGAAGATAACAGGGAGACATTCTAAATTCCCCGATGCGTAACCGTCACGGGAACTTCTCGCATCACCACTGAGGATTAAATTGGCAAACGGGCAACGTTCATTTCCAGCCCGTGCACTCATTCCCCTCCTATAGAGGCTCCATCAAACAAACGGCATTTTCGAAATTCTTCCAACGCCTCGACAAACCAACACTTGGTTCGACGCTTTCACACCTGTGTTTCCCCTCACCTTGACGAAATAGGTCTGCCCGCATCAAGATTTAGTACGTGTTCGCTGTTTCCATAGTCGCACAGTGAAATGGTCACCTTCACGGGAACGGGAAACAGACATACTCAACGGATCGTTGCAGATCGACATTTTTCGCCGGCCTAAAGAGAGGGCCTGTGGCTTGACTAGGAATGCAGCCGAGCGAGCATGCCGCTGCTGTAGGATCCGGACTTCGGATTGTGAGCAATAGTGAACAGACGATGCGGGAGGCGATTGATAATATAAAATAGGGCTGATTGCAGCGCCTAATGAGGTTAGGTTCATCACATTCTGCAGCGTTCTTCTGAAACGCTTGCATGATGTGCTTGCGGTGCTACAGTTAGAATCCTGGAACTATTTCGCAAAGGAATCGTATGTCGATTCGTACTGATCCGCTCGACTTGAACATCATCATTTCCGATCGAGAGCGTCGCAACGGAACGCTCTCGATCGAGAACACCCAACTTGGGGTCATGCTGCTCCATGCCCGGGGCTACGTCGTGCTCCAAGGCGCGATACCTGAATCCCTGGTGACTGAGCTGTATGCACGCTTCAAGACCATGTACAAAGACAATGTGCAGCGACTTCATGCGGAGGGGCACCGCACTAGATTCATCGGTGAAGGTGAAAATGGGCACAGTGTGTTTTGGGAAAAGAATTCCCGCTTTCGGATTTTTCCAAAGCTACGCGGCCCTTTTGCCAGCCCCCAAGTGGTCCGGAATTCGTTTGCGGAGTCTATTCTCTCGGAAACGTTGGGCACAGACTATTATTGCAAATTTGTCTCAAGCGACACCTGCGCGAAAGGCGCGATTACGCAGGCGCCTCATCGTGACGTCGACTTTTACGATGAGGACACTGCGCGCGGTTGCTATGTCAATATTGCCCTCATGCATTGCGGGCTTCATAACGGCCCGACCGAGGTATGGCCGGGCGGCAGTCACCTGTGGCGCAGCGACAAATTTTTCAAGTTCAACCTTCGCCCATTCGGTGAGGATACCGCAAACCCGGCCATGGAGGCCTTCGTGAGCCATCTTCCTTCTAAAAAGCTCGAACTCCAACCGGGCGATCTTCTGATCCGCGATCCTGGCATGTGGCACCGCGGGACGCCCAACCAGACCGATGAGCCACGCACAATGATGACCATTGGCTACTTTCGCAAAGATTACTACTATGAGTACGGCGATCCATTTTTTAGTATCGATGAGGAGATCTACAAAGATCTGGATCCCTCGGTGCAGGAGCTGTTCGCGCCTTTTTTCAATATGGACGATTGGCGCTATTGGAAGCTGCGTAAGAGTCAGGCCATCCGCTACTTAAAGAGACGCCAGAACCTTAGCGCACCACTTCGCATCGGGATACGCTGGTTGGCTGGATGAAGGCCGAGATCGGGAAGAAAGAAGAGGGGTCGAGATGAGCTAGCCCGTGAGTCTTTTCTGAAAAACTATTTCCCGTCGTGTGTCGGTCCAAATCCTTCAGCCCCAGCAGACCACGCACCTCGCCCATTAACCTACTCCATACCTTCCCTCTTCATTAAACCTCTTCCGTCTCACCAAAGGACCACGCCCGCTCCCTATTGAAACGTCGCTCAGCACAGTGCTAACTAGACCGGTACCACAGAGCGAAGGAGTACGGAACGTATGGACTGGGATGAGAAGTATCAAAAAGGCGAGGCGGTCTGGGATAAAGGCGCGCCGGCGCCGGCGATGAAGCAGTATCTGTCGCGTCATACGACACGCGGACGGGCGCTGGTGCCTGGCTGCGGCCGCGGGCATGAGGTGGCGCTGGCTGTGGAGCAGGGACTGGATGCAACGGGGCTGGACATCGCGCCAACAGGGGTGGCTGAGGCGCGCGCGAAATATCCCCATCTGGCGGAACGATTCGTGACAGGGGATTTCTTCGATCCTCCGGAAGCAATGCGCGATGCCTATGATGTCGTGCTGGAGCATACCTGCATGAGCGGGCTGCCTCCAAGTCTACGTGCCGATTATCGACGTGGCATCGATCTCACGCTACGACGCGGGGGCTTGCTGATCGGAATCTGGTTCATCAATCCGGCGCTCGAGCCTGGTAACGAGGGGCCGCCCTTCCCATTCAGCGTGGCTGATTTGACGGCGCTCTTCGCGGAGGGCTACGACATCGTCGAGGACTATGTGCCGGATGTCGCCTTTCCCGTGCGCGAGGGTCGGGAGCGGGTACGCGTGCTGCGCCGCACGATGGGGAGCTAGTTCCGGTCTTTCTGGTTCATCTGGTCTATCTCGTGCGTAAGATCAACGAACGAGCGAGACTAGCTAAGAGATCTCCGCCATTCGCGCTCCACCCCCCTCACGGCATAGGGAGCTTCACGCTGATGGCACCGCCTAAGTCCCCTTCTTGCGCGCCCTCTCGCGGATAGCCGGTGACATCTCGCTCGCCTTTAGGCGTCCCGTGGCAGATGAGACAATCCTTCCCATAGAACAGTGGCAGCAGCACCCGCACCGCCTTCCCATCCTCATCCATGGCACTCACGACCTGCCCTCCCTCCCGCGGGAAAGACGGCTCACTCATCTTTTTCATCTCGGCGGACTCAAACGTGTCGGGCTTGTTCTTCGGATTGCGGACCAGGCTGTCAGGCGCCGTCTGTTTCATATACACACCGGACCACGATTGGAATCGCGTCCCCGTTTCCGTGCCAAACGTGGCAGGAATGAGCCCCTTGTATTTGATCCCCGGCATATTGATCACCGTCTGGTAACTCGCCACCGTCTTCTTGCTCTCCTCCAAAAGCCTCGCCAGCAGGGGCTTCGCCATCTCCGGCACCGTGGAGGCGGATAGATTCGCCAAATCATGTCCCGTCCGGTCCTTAAATGCCGCGACCGTCTGTTGCGCAAACACCTCGGACGTGAACCCCTTGTGTCCCTTGGTCGGATCATTAAGCAAGAGCTGATTATGTCCGATCACCACCCGCCCGACATCGAGCAAGACCGCAAGCAGCCGTCCCGTTTCTCGAACCGTCGATTCATTCTCCGCAACAGCCGGCGTTATCGCCGCGCATAACATCGCCATACAGGCCACAGATACAACCCGAACCACCCAACGCGTACACATGAATCCTTCTCCTCTTTGTCTGTTATGCCCCCACAGGCAGGCATCTCTTCCCTGTCCCCTGAGCCAGAAGACTAGAGCTCCCGACCAGGACCTGTCAAACAGGAAGCAGCGGTAGGTTCGATCATCCGACATGGCGCGGAGCGGGGAGCTGACGTCTCTCGTCTGTCTGGTTCAACTTGTCTATCTGGTCTATCTCGTATGTGTGATTCGACGCACGAGCAAAACCTGCTAGTCCCTCGCACGACGTCGACCGCAGCCAGGCCTCTTCTCACCCAATAGACCAGCCCGGCTTAACCACGTACAATCTCGCTGTCCCCATTTATATTTTCCAGGGTCAACGACGAATGAGTGTCAGAAACCGACGGACGCCACCCATCCGCTATCTCCTGCTTCTCCTCGTCATCTTGGGAATCTCGCTTGCCCTATCCCCCCTCTCACTGGTCCGCAATAGTACGCCCGCCGCGGTGATTCCCACCCCACAGACCGACGCCTGGTGGATAACCCAACATGAGCATGCACTTGCACGCATCCATCAGGGCAACATCGACCTTGTCATGATCGGAGACTCCATTACTCAGGGATGGGGCACTGAGGGGCGCCGCATTTGGGACACCTATTACGGGCATCGCCGTGCCGTGAACTTGGGATTTGATGGTGATCGCACTGAGCATGTGTTGTGGCGGCTCGACCACGGCGAGATCGATGGAATTAGCCCCAAGCTGGTAGTCCTGATGATCGGGACGAACAACACCGGCGCGCATCATGATCCTCCGGAGGAGACCTCCGCCGGCGTCCATGCGATCCTCACGGCCTTGCGCACCAGCCTTCCAGCAACCAAGATTCTCTTGCTCGGCCTGTTTCCGCGTACGGCCTCAGCCGATGACCCGATCCGTCGCATCAATGGGGCGGTCAATGACCACCTCCGCGCCTACGCAGACAACCAGCATATTTTTTTCTTGGATCTCAGTCGGCATTTCCTCGACAGTCGGGGGCACCTCTCTCAAGACCTCATGCCGGATTTCGTGCACCCCAATGAGCATGGGTACCTGGTCTGGGCTGACGGCATGGAGGATATGATCAAGCGACTACTGGGCGAGTGATCGTAACAGACCGGTCAGAAAAGATGCGGGGCTAGGTCCTACTGTCCACCATGATGCGGCGCATGGCGGGAGCCGGCTCAGTGGAGTTCCGTCGCCTGTTTTCTTCGACGACACACATGCACCTGAATACGGCTGCTTGACGCGCGGTCTTTTCGCTCGTAGCATGAATCCAGGCGTTTCAACCACGCCGACTGTCTCATCCCTCGCGCTTCCTGGCCTTTTCTCACGCGATCGATTCTCCAGTCTCCGCCGTTCCACCGCCGATCTCGCTCTGCGCATGGCTCTGCCAACGCGCACAGCGGAACAAGGAGCAATCCAGATGGCAGTACAAAAGCCTATTACAGACCGTATTTTCGAATGCCTGCACGGTACTGAGGAATACGAGTTCGAGGCCCTCGTGGCTCGCTACCCGCAGTTCACCTGGAATGAGCTCTTTCAAGAGGTGTCTCGCTTGAATCGAACCGGGCAGGTGATCATTACAAGAAATGTGGGAATCTTTACCCTGAGGCAGGCGCCGGCGATGAAATAAACACCTGCCAGAAAACATAACCAGTCCCCTTCTGCAACGGGAGGCGGGGAACTGCTTTGCCTGGCCTCTATGGACCAGACCAATCTGAGCCAGTACAATGCTCCCATATCTTGTCTCTGTTGCGTATGCTTCCCACGATGATACTTCCACGCCCGACAGATCAGCTTGCAGGCTGTTGCTGGTTGCCTCGCTTCGCAGCAAAAGTCCGTGCATCCCGCTCCAAGCAGTTGCCATTTGTGTACCGCTTAGCCTTGGGACATTCACTCGGCATCGATGGAAGTTTTCTGCGCCAGTTCAAAATTTCTCACCAACAGTTTATCCACGCAGTCGAACAGGCACCCAGCAACGAGGCCTTGGCGCAATGGTTTCTGACTTTGCCGGCGGTGACTGACATCTCGATCAAGAGCTGGAACCGTCATGCGCCTCTGCTAGGATCAAAGGGCCACCCCGGATATCTCACACGCCATCTGATCAAGTGGGTACTGTACCCAAAGTCGGTGACACATCCAGTGGGAAGCCTGTTCGAAGCCATTGAGCAGGATGAACGATCATGAGGGCAGGAATGCCACCTGCCTCACTTCGCGGCCGGTGGCAAGCATTCGTCCAACACTTCCTGTAGAATCTCTCCGTAACAAGTATCCATCCTCCCGGAGCTTGCATGACACGGGGCAATCAGTCTCATCAGGACCAGAGCCATCGAGAGCGGGCGCTCAAACTATTTCCCTGGATCTGTGCGCATTGCGGCCGCGAGTTCGACGGCAAGAAACTCCACCAGCTCACGGTCCATCACAAGGACCATAACCACGACAACAATCCGCCGGATGGGAGCAACTGGGAATTGCTCTGTCTCTACTGCCACGACAATGAACACCAGCGCTATCGCGTGGCTGACGCGCCCGGTGAGGCGCCACCGAGCCATGAGCAGGATCGGCCTTCAACCTTCACGCCCTTCTCCCACCTCACGGACTTGCTCAAACAGAAATCATAGTGGCACCAATAGGTGGGATCGCAAACAACAGTTCAACATGAGTGCGAGGGATACCCGATAGGGTCCCCCCGCACCTCTAGACCTTACTTCTTCTCGACGATATCGCTCTTCATCGGGCCGAGCACGCCCAGGAGTTCATCCTTCTCTGTCTTGCCGACCTTGTGGTGATCCAACGCAGCCACTAAGTCTTCGACGAGGGCTCCGAAGGCCGCATCGTGCACGCCCATCCCGGCATGCGTCTGCTTCATCGTGCGACCGGTGTATTTGCATGGTCCGCCACTTGCCTCACAAATCTGATTGACGAGATGCATCTTGAGTTTTGTGAGATCCGTGCTCCCGAAGAATCCGTTGATGCGTTTATCTCCTCCGACGTTGCCGACGAAGGTCTCCACCACTGCCGTGATTGCTCCCTTGCCACCCAGCCGGTCATACAACGACTTGGCCGCAACCCCGTCAGCCGCATGGCCCTGTCCGACCATCAACACCACACTCATCACAACGATACCCATGAAACCCTGCTGCTTCATCACACTCCTCCTTTTGTTATGAATATACCGGGCTCATCGCCCCTCTCCTCCCCCAAGAAACCTCTCCCATCGGCGCACCTGCTCGATCTCAGCCCCTGGCATAAATTCAGGACAATCGAGCCGCAACTGGCCTTCACCAATCGCCTTGTTCATCAAACCGCAATGATGCGGTTTCGCGGCATCACTGTGGATATGGGGCTGAAAATAGGTGCAACCGGCGCACATCCGCACGACCGAGATCGCCCCTTGCTCTTGTAGTGAGTGAATCACCTTGGTGAGCCCCCGTAACAACACCGCTTGCTCGTCGGGCGTGAGACTCTTCACGCCGGCTTGAACAACCTGTGTCCAACCCGTGACGCGCTGGGCTTCTCGCCTACCGGCTGCTGTGAGCGTAATGACGAGTGCGCGCTGATCTTCCGCCGATCGGGCTTTGTGCACGAACTTCTTCTCCACGAGGGTCATGACCGCTTCGCTGGCCGTAGCCGCCGTCAGACACAACTCTGTCGCGACGTCATTCAGCCGAACGGGTTGGGCCGCGCGATCGGCCAGAAATCCAAGGATTTGCCCTTGCGTCGGCGTGAGCTTTTGCGCCGTACCGCCTTCCCAGGCTTGGCTTCGTAGGGCCGTCGCGATTTTGGTCAGTCCGACCGTAATATGATCGACGGTCGACTTCTCCCCCAGCAGGGGAAGCTGTTTGCCCATCTCTCGCCCCCTCTCCTATGCCGATAACGGCACAATGAATCCGCCCAACTGTCGATACTCCCGCTGCTGATGTTCCGTGAACATGACCAAGGGCTCCTGGTGACACAACCGGCATTCCTCCGCCGTCACGGCGACCGCCGCATATCCCTCCGTCTTCACATACTCACTGGCCAACCTGAGCGCAGTGATTTGGTCGCCGGCCATGACATCAAAATGCAGGGTCTTTCCCGGCACCTCCACCCACACATCGAACACCTTCACCGTATCCATCCCAGCCTCCCTCTGACGTCGTGAATCATTCATCATTCAGGAGTCCATACTATATAGATAGGAACACTTCTCTGTCAAGCGCCCCTTTCGCAGTAGCAGAGACTGCTCGACACCCTACCGACCGAGACGACACACCTCCAATTGCGAGATGCGTCAGTCTCCCGCTTTGAGGTAGACTGACGACCCTGACACGGAGACTCCCCGCCCCTGCTGCAAGGGCAATCTCCGACGGACCTCTTGATGGGACCACCCCTCCGCCAACACTTGGAGCATACATGCCGCATGTCTTGATCATTCATGAAGTCGAAGCCTATCCGGCATGGAAAGCCGTATTCGACCAAGCAGCAGGCATCAGAAAACGCGCGGGGGAGATCAGCTACCAATTACTTCGATACGACAACGAGGCCAACCGCATCGTCCACTTCTCTGCCTGGTCCTCGCTGGACAATGCCCGTCGTTTTTTCGAGTCCCCGGAGCTCATTGAGATCAGAAGACAGGCCGGTGTGAAAGCGCCAGAATTTATCTACCTGCACGAGATTGAACGCGGCCTGCTCCAGCAGGATGCTGAAAAAGTCCGCCCGCGGCATTCTCGCTTCATGAAGAGGCTCAACGTACCAACCAGTACGCCTCGCCTCTTCGCTCGCTGCGGCCTTGCTGAACGGCCTTTTTGAGCATCCTGTGGTTGTTCAGGCCGTGGTGCCGCTCGGAGTATTGTGGCTATTCTTTTCGCATTTACCGAGTTTTTCCGCAGCCTGCTAGTCTTGAGATGGCATACCCACCTCCCACCTTGACTCAGACTTGCTAGCCGAATATTTTCACGCTGACAGTTCGTACAGAAGCGAGACCGTACGGCCTCTCGAACAGAGACAATCTTTACAATTACCAAGGAGGTGCGCGTGATGAGGTTCGTGAAAGTGCAGGATGAGGAACGGAGCGGTGAAGTGGCGATCAATCTTGATCTCGTCCGAGAGGCTCACTTTGGAGGGGGATTACTGCACCTCTACTTCGAGCGCAGCTCGACGGCACAGGATGACATGACATTTACCGGTGAGAATGCTCAGAAAATCTGGGCCGCGATGGGATAGCACGGATTGGAACAGGAATGGGATGGAGGCAACGGTCGACGGAAGTCCGGCGCGGGGTTTCTGTGCGAGCATATACCTCAACCGCCGAGATGGACGCGCCCCCTACGCCGCACCTCATCGCAGGCGCGATGAGGCATGCGGAAAGAAAATCCGGCGATTGAGAGATACTCCTGTTGAGGGCCTGCAGGATGGAAGGACCTACGAAACGAACTCAAGCACGTTGCGCTGAACAGACACGTCAGCCAACCTCGATCGTCAGATCGTGTAAGTGCTCCATGCCAAAACACATCAACGTACAATAAATCTTATAGTTCTGTGCCCCCTTGTCTCCGGCAATAAAATCAAGGGTGGCCTGCCTATTCTTCAGACTGAGCTCCTTCGTTTCCGCAACGATTTCCTTGCCGTTATGCAGGGCAAATGCATGCACAAATCCATGTTGCTCCTCAGCGGCGCGCATGAGATCGCGCAAAACTTCAGAGGTCTTCTCGTCAAAAATAAATGTTACGCGCACAGATTCGCCCTTCTTAACATGGAAAGGCGCGTCAATGAGACGTCCATTCGTATCACTGAAACCGTCTTTGTTGACCTTGATCTTGAACTCAATATCGGGATTTCCCGCCCCCGCATCAAGCGCGCAGACAACTGAAATAAATACCGCAATACACAGTACCAACGCTCGTTTCAAAATCTGATCCTCCGCTACAAGTTACAATACGTTATGGCATCGAGATAATCGGAATCTCCCGTGCCGACTCTTCCCTGAACTCCTCCATCTTTTGATGGAGAGCGCTTAGAATTACAGGGTCTTTCCTGCAGGCCTCGTTGCACTTTTCCCCCATGTGCAGAATGGAACACTCATCCAATACGGTAAGCTTCCCGCGCACCCCATTCAACTCGAAGCGGACTTTCACCGGCTCCTGGTGCAGAGGGCAAATCGTTTCGGCAACAACCATATCCTTAACGAAATTCGGATGCTTTGCAAACAGGTCTGCCATACGCGCACCCATGATGTGACGGGTGAAGATTGAAGCGGGCTGATCCTCTAAACACTCTAACAGTACGCGGCTTCTAGCACAAACATCTACAAGTTTGTACAGACGACGAGTTGAATCCGCGGAATCTCGATCGCGACATTCCTACAGTTCTGTTGATGATTCAGACTTGGCAACTTGCCTGTACTTGTGCCGGGCTCACCCCTAGACAGAGACTCAACGAACCGGCAAGTCCAGGCCTTCTTCTCGTTCACCATGAAGCCTATGTCTAGTTGTGCCGAGCAGCCCGTAAAAGTCAGTGAACCGGAGTGCGCACTGGTTGTGGCGTGGTCGGAAGGTTAGTCTAAACGCTGGGTTGGCGATGAGCTGGATGGATGAGATCGCTGGCCTGGCAGATCCGGCCGTGATCATGGTCGTGCCGCGCATGGCACACACACCTGGTTCCGGTCTTGGGGTCGCACGATAGCGCCTCTTCTGACTTGATACTATTCTCCTATCCTGATAGAAGTTTTGTCGCACTTTATATGAGCAGGCCGTTACGGCCTGTAATAATTCTCACTACAATCTCACCGCCAATCTCTTCGACTTCCATGAAATGGGACTCACCTTCAACTAGCTACTCATCCATCAAGACCCCTAAAGGAGAAACTGATTATGCGACGTGTTGATTACATGGTAGGTGCCAGGGATTTCTCAACGCTCAAGGCAGAGCACTTCATGCAAGATGTCGTGTCGTACTACCGGGTTGAGACTACGGGAGATAAACTGGCTGGGGCGATCTCTGAAGGCGGCTTCGGGAGCGTTCCCATTTTAGCCGAAGACGGCAAGGTGCTGGGGATTGTGAGTGAGTTCGATTTGCTGAAAGCAATCATGGACGGCAAAGAACTGACCAAGGTGACGGCAGGGGATATTATGACCAAGGGGGCGATCTCCGTGACCCAGGATACGCCAGCAATGGAGATCATTACCCTACTGCAGAGCAAACATCTCATTCGGGTTGCCGTGGCTGACGCTGATGGCAAGCTAGTCGGCATCGTCTCTCGCAGAGACATCCTTTTGGGCTACGTCAGAGCGACCAAGCCGATGTGGACGTTCTGACTTGAGGGCATGAACGAATCAACGCAGACGAGCGAGAAAGAATGAGGGTCCAGTCCTACGATCCAACATCGCATTGCGCATGGCAGAAGTCTAGCTTCTCTGATTCATCTCGTCTGCTTGGTTTTTCTGGTTTGACGAAGGAGAGAGGCCGGACAACCCTGCGCACCAACGAGTCCGTCTCTTAATCGCTCCTCGCCCCTCACGCAACGCTTCCACAAGCCAGGCGCCGCTGGTCGATACACGACAAAGAAATGAACCACTTCAGTCTGAAAAATCAAATATCCCGATGTCTTTCTCTTAGCAGACCGCAAGGCGCCAGAGGGACGTGAGTTCCGCCGCACGGGCGGCATGGAGCGGGTCCGTTTGGTCGGAGACACGAGGGTGATTCGGCCTGGCATCGATCTTACCGATCACCCTGAGCCCCGCATTCTCAATAACCGCGAGTAACTCTGCTCTCGTCCGCAGTTCCAGATGCTCGGCAAGATCCGAGAGCAAGAGCCAGCCTTCTCCTCCCGGCTCCAGGTGTGAAACTAGGCCATTGAGGAATCCGCGCAGCATGCGGCTTTCGAAATCATAGATCGCCTGTTCGATGGGAGCGCTGGGCCTGGCCGGAACCCAAGGAGGATTACACAGAATGAGCTGAGCCCGGCCCTCCGGAAAGAGATCAGCCTGCACCACCTCCACTCGGTCGGTGAAACCCAGCCGCGCAAGATTCTCACGCGCACAGATCAGGGCGCGAGGATCTTGATCAGTCGCGACGATATGCGGCAGGCCCCGTCGGGCCAGCACCGCAGCCAACACACCCGTCCCTGTCCCGATATCGAACGCCCGTGCACAAGGCGGCAAGGGCGCCTCGGCGACCAGGCCCACATATTCACCGCGAGTCGGCGAGAACACACCATAGTGGGGGTGAATGCGGTCACCGAGTGCAGGAATCTCTATGCCTTTCTTCCGCCACTCATGCGCACCCACCAGCCCCAGCAATTCGCGCAACGACACCAGTGCGCGCCCGTCAGCAGGCCCATAGGCTTCCGTGCAGGCGAGACGCAGGTCAGGCGCACGGCGCAGACGCACCTCATAGTCCTCTTCGAGCGCCACCAGCAACATGCCCAATGTACGGGCGCGCTGAGACTGAGCCTGCCGATGTAAATGGAAGCCCTCAGCCGGCGACGAGCCAGGCTTGGGGGGATTGCGGTCGACTCGACGCGCCATCGCGTTCAGCAACTGTCGTGCATTCTGAAAGTCGCCCCGCCAGAGCAGCGCGGTCCCCTCGCAGGCCAGCCGATAGGCGGCGTCGGCGGTCATGCTATCGTTGGCGGTGACCACGCGGGCAGGAGGTGAGGATCCCCATTCCGATCGCCAGCACGCAGAGCAGGTCTGGCCAGCCTCGATCCAGCTCACCGACGGTGGCCCGGCGGTCATGACCGCACCTTGCAGGCACGTATTGTATCTAGGCGGACAATCTCTTCGTTCATGTTGCGTCTATGGAGGAAACCCCGGGACCACCGGCAGGTAGGTCGTTGTTCTGGCATGTGGCCTGGTGGCCAGAATGATCAGTCAATCACATCTGAGGAGTGGCACGCGCAAACTCTCTTCCACACGCTGCCGACGAGGCCCTACTGCTCATAGTTCTCGACGACTTGCGGCGGACGCACTTCTGCTTCGTCCGGATCAAGCCCGACGTCGCGCAGGGCACGCCGCTGGCGCAAGAGGTCCCAGCATTGATCCAGCTCCACCTGAACGTTCGCGAGGCGCTTCCGATCGGCTTTGGGGAGTGCCCCTTGCTCATACAGCCGATGCTCCTCTGCGACAAGGTGCTGAATATGATTGAGAACCGGCTGATCTTCAACGTGATTCTCCACGAGAGCCTCCTCCCATGCGGATGTGATGGAACGGTCAGGCTGTGATGGTACGCCTCCCCGAAACTGTGGTCAATCGATGCGTCGGCCAACGTGATGGTCTCGCGAAGGGCATCTGACGCACGAGCCGCTCCCCGGAACCATAATCGCCTCGTGCTCTTACCTTCTGCCTCACTCAAGAACAGGGCGGAGCAAACCGATATCTTCTAATAGAGACACCTACCAATGGAGCAACCATGCTGACAGCAATTGGCGACGTCATGCGGCGCGTGTATGAGCGGGGCTGGATTACGACGAGAGACGGAAACATCAGCATGCGGAAGCGCGAGGGGAAGTATCTCTACATTACCCCCTCGGGGTGGCGGAAGACCATTGTGCATCCCGAGCATGTCGTGCGGATTCAAATCGTGTCCGATCCGCTGACTGGCACACTGATTCCCAAGGTCCAAGAAGGGCAGCAACCATCCGGTGAACTCTGGATGCACTGGAACTTACAACGCGACACGAAGAAAACTCGAACCGTTGTGCATGTCCATGCCACACACATCGTGGCTGCCATCTATGCGGGCTGCGACCTGCAGGCGGTCAGCGCCGAGTTCCCTGAAATCTCGCGCTACACCAGAGTGGGGCCAACGGTGCCCGCCTTGCCGGCCCTGTCGCGTGAATTGGCAGACGTGACGGCTGAATGCTTCGACATCGGGAAGGACGGGGCTCTGGCGTTCGATATCGTGGGGCAAGCCAACCATGGCGTCTGTGCGGTGGCGACCGATCCCTGGGCCGCTTACGAACATATCGAGCGCCTCGATCACATTTGCGAAATTGTCCTCAAGTCCGGTGTGCACCGCACAATGCGTGCAAATACATCTGCCGCGGCCTAAGGAACCTCCCCCTACTCTGAAGGCCCACCCCGGGCCAATCGTGAAGCCTACCCCTTGGTTCGTCGTTCGTCTCTCGTCCGAAGAAAAGAGCATATGGCGCATGGCTTATAGCTGAAAGCATCCCCATAGGGTACCAACCGGATTGTCTTTGCCCGTGCTATACGCCATGCGCATTCGCTCCGTCCTCCCACGATAGACCCTTCACGCTTTACGAACGACGCGTCCCTCTCTTGCCATACGCTATAGGCCATCAGCTCCTTGCGCCCCAGCCCATCAGCCATCAGCTCTTCTCTTCCTTCTGGCCAGGAGGGCTGGACCAGACCGCCTCTGAACCAGTAGAATGCACGATCCGCTTTTCCTTCCCCCCTGGCCTCATAGGCTCGTTGGAAACGGTACGACTCGAACAGCATCGCCCTTAACGTGAAGGAATTATCATGAGTGTGAAATGCGGAATCGTCGGACTACCCAACGTCGGTAAGTCGACCCTCTTCAATGCGCTGACCAAGTCTGGGATCGCAGCAGACAACTACCCCTTCTGCACCATCGAGCCGAACGTCGGCATCGTGGAAGTGCCGGATGCGCGAATGCAGGCGCTGGCCGACATCGTCAAGCCGCAGAGGATGCAATATGCCACCACCGAGTTTGTCGACATCGCAGGCCTGGTCGCCGGAGCCTCGAAGGGTGAAGGCTTAGGCAACCAGTTCCTCGCCAACATTCGTGAAACCGACGGGATCGTCAATGTCGTGCGCTGTTTCGAGGACGATAACGTGGTGCACGTGGCCGGCAAGGTCGATCCGATTTCCGACATTGCGACCATCATTACGGAATTGGCACTGGCAGACCTCACCACCGTAGAGAAATCCCAGGAGCGCAACCTCAAGCTCATACGAGCCGGGAATAAAGATGCGGTGAAGCTGGGCGAAATCCTGGAACAAGTCGCGATCTGCCTGAACCAGGGCAAGCCGGCCCGCACGATGAAACTGGATGCGGCTCAGATGGCCTTATTGAAACCGTTGTGCCTACTGACCATCAAGCCTGTCATGTACGTGGCCAACGTGGCCGAAAAGGGATTTGCGAATAATCCCCTCCTCACCCGTATGGAAGAATTCGCCGCACGCGAAGGGGCGCCGGTCGTCGCCATTTGCGCGGCACTGGAGTCGGAAATCTCCGGGCTGTCGGACGAAGAGAAGCTGGAATTCCTGACCGATGCCGGCATGGCCGAGCCGGGGCTCAACCGTCTGATTCGCGCGGCCTACCAATTGTTGGGCCTGCAAACCTACTTTACTGCAGGCGTGAAAGAAGTCCGTGCCTGGACCATTCATATCGGCGATACGGCCCCACAAGCCGCCGGCGTCATCCACGGCGATTTCGAGAAAGGCTTCATCCGAGCGGAAGTGATCGGCTACGACGACTTCATCGCTTGCAAGGGCGAAGCGGGTGCGAAGGAAAAAGGGAAGATGCGGCTGGAAGGCAAGGAGTACGTGGTCCAGAATGGCGATGTCATGCACTTCCGCTTCAACGTCTAACCTTCGCTCATGAGCCAGCCACCCCCCATCTCTCACCCCCGCGATCCCTTGCATGGGATCACGCTCGAAACCATCATCAAGGAACTGGTCGAGAAGTATGGCTGGGAGGAGATGGGGAAACGCGTTCCGATCCGCTGCTTTCTCCACGATCCTAGCGTGAAGTCCAGCCTCACCTTTCTCCGAAAAACGCCTTGGGCACGAGAGCGGGTTGAAGGCTGGTATATCGCATATAAAGATATGTGAGCGACGGTTGCCGACTCCCTCGACTTACATCATTCAACACACAGAGGATCCACCATTCCATGGCCTCGAACGCGACCATCTACAAGGCAACGTTGCAGATCTCCGACATGGACCGCCAGTACTATGGGGACCATTCGCTGACCCTGGCGCGCCATCCATCCGAAACCGACGAGCGCATGATGGTGCGGCTGCTGGCCTTTGCCCTCCATGGACATGACGCCTTGTCGTTCGGCCGGGGGGTGAGCACCGAAGAGGAGCCGGCACTCTGGCTCAAGGATCTGACCGGCGCCATCGACCTCTGGATCGAAGTGGGGCAACCCGATGAGAAATCCATACGCCAGGCTTGCGGCCGCGCACAACAGGTCTACCTCTATACCTATGGCGGTCGTGGCGCCGATCAATGGTGGGAGAAAAATCTGGCCACACTTGCACGGTTGACGAATTTAACCGTGATGAATCTTCCGCTCGACGGGAGCCGTGCCTTAGCTCAACTGGCCATGCCCAGCATGCAACTGCAATGCACCATTCAAGAAGGACAGATCTGGATGGCGAACGGAGAGCATACGGTGCAGCTGGAATTGACCCTGTTGAAACAGCCGGCCACTCCATCTGGACGATAATGCGGGTGTCGCGATGAAGGACAAGAAACGCGTCGCTACCAGTGGTGAACCAATCCTCTGGAAGAGTCCATTTGCAACCCTGACGAGCATGGACCTCCCTTTGGCTCCAGCAGGCAAGACCCCTGTCGCAACAGGCGACGTCGCGCCTCCCTCACAGAAAAAAAGCCGTGGGCGGGTGGATATCATTCGCCAAACCGCGCACCGGGGCGGGAAGACTGTGACGGTCGTCACGGGTTTCACCGGCATCAGTCTAGCCGAGAAAGAGACCCTTGCGAAAGACATGCAGAAAGCCTGTGGCGCCGGAGGCACAGTGAAGGAGGGCCGGATCGAAATGCAGGGGGATCAACGAGACACCGTCTTCCGCATCTTGACCAATGCCGGATTTCGACCGGTGTTTGCGGGAGGATGACAGCTGTGGCGCGATACAGGCGGGACGAGCGGGAGGGGCGAGACGAGAGAAGATTCGAGGGCAGATTCTTGCAGCTTCGAACATCATACCTTGGCTCAGGCCTAACACGATTCTCTACCTATCTCGCGTGTCTCGATTTTCCCGCGCTTCACGCGCGCCCACGCTTTCCTCGATTGACTTCCTCCCCCGTCCACGGTACAGGATGCACCATTATTCTGACAGCGCGTACTCACGCCTCATCCATCACTGAAAGGCCACCGCATGAAAAACGTCGAGATGACCATTGCAGGGACCATATTGACCATCAAAGTCGACCTATCCAAAGAGTTCGGGCCCTCGGCTTCGGGGAAAACAATTATCATCGCCTCAACAGAGGGGAATGTGACCATTCCTGAACGAGAAGAAAAAGTCGGACTGAACGTCTACCGGAAAAAATAATCGAGGCATCGACTCGCACAGACCTCTCAGGACATGAGGCCCAATAGTCCCCCCTCTATACCCACTCACCGGGCACGACTGTCTCCTCCGTTCAGACGTCGAAAGTCTTCGACATCATCTTCATGACAGCTGAAGCCTCACCTGGTGCGGACTTGAAAACAGGATTCTGCACTGAAGGAATGATGACCAGCGCGAGATGATCGGTACGGCAAGCCGATGGGGTGAGCGAACAGGATCACGGCAATACAGGCGAGTACAGGCTGGAAACAATGGCCCCAGCGCGCAACCATCGACGTGCGCGGCATGCGGCTAACGCACGCCGATGGACGCAGCGGGTGTGGCTTCGGCCAGAACGGCCGAAACACAGACGGTCTTACTTCTTCTTGGCAACCTTGGCGGCGCGCTTTTCCTTCACCGTCGTGGCAGGTTTCTTCTTGGTATTTTTCTTCTGTGTCATGCCCTTAGCCATGGAGTCTCTCCTCTGATATGTGGATGAGTCATGTGGGACCACGATGCAGTCGCCACCCCCTCTTCATACCCCAATTACAAAAAAATTGGAATAGGGCCGGCAACCTGCTCTCGCCGGTTGACTTCGCTTCCTGCCCCCTGTACAGCTTGCATCATTCGAAGAATCTGTCCATCCGACAGCAGGATGCATCAGGAGGAGCGTGATGGGAAATCCAGAGGGCAATAAAGAGCGTGAGGCGTTTGCCGATGCAATCAACCGTGCCGCATTCAGCAGCGAACGTGTGCTGTTGCGCCGACGTGGCCGAGCGGTCGCCGCGGTCGTGCCCATCGAGGACCTGCGACTCCTGGAGGCGCTCGAAAACCGTATCGATCTTGTCGATGCCCGAGCCGCGTTAGCCCAGGCCAACAAGAAAGGCGCTCAGTCGCTCGACGTGATCCTGAAAGAATTGGGGCTCTGATACGACCAAATGATCTCCGCCATTCTCCTCGCCCCACCAGCCGAACAACAACTCAGAGCCGTTGAGAAACCGCTTCGGAAGGCCCTCGTGAAATGGCTCAATGCCATGAAGAACCATCCGCGCCCCCCAGGCGTCACCACGCTTGAAGGCGAAGACCATCTCTATCGAGTCCGCGATGGCGACTACCGGATTATCTACGCAATCCGCGATAACAATCTCGTCGTGCTCGCCATCAAGCATAGCGTTCGGACACCGGTCTCTCGATCCTGAAGGACTTCGCTCACCCAACGTTCTCATCAACACCACGCTGGCAGAGTTTCAGCGGAGACCTGCTCCATCGGCCATTGAACAGCAGGGGTACTCTTCAAGTCATCAATGTGACTACGGAAACAGTGGTGATATGAAAATCCCTTGAAATGCCGGGAAGCTTGGATTGAAACGTGAAGAGAATCAGCAGGATGCTCAAAAAGGCCGTCCAGCAAGGCCGCAGCCGATGAAAGCATCCGAGGCGTAGCCTTTAGGCTACGTTGAGGATGCGTTCGAGGTGAGAACGCCGCTGGCGGACTTTTTCAGCATCCGCTAGTGTTCGCCGCTGGCAATCTCTCGATAGTACAACTCCAGCATGACCCTGCTGGCTGGTTCGACAAGCACCAACTGGCGTTGATCCAAGGTGTTGGCGCAATAGAGATAGATCCCCTCCGATGCCTGCCCAAGCTCGACATGCAGTTGACGTCCATCCGGCTCCTGCCTCGTCGTCTCGTGAAGGACCTTCTTCTCGCGCAATTGTTCCCAGACGATCTGTGCAGAAGACCAATGGTTCTCATAGAGCGGCGCGTCAGGATCGGCTGAGCCTGATTCCAGCTTCGTTGGATCGAACGAACAACCTTCGTCTGGCTCTGGCGTTTCATCCCAATGAAGGGGATGCGATATTCCCCTCCCCAACAGATACAGAGGGCCATCGTCGGCAACTTCTTCGACGAGCCGGTAGCGAATCAATTCCGGCTGCTCGATGAGGTCAAACCCTCGTGCAGCCACAGCCCGTTGCAACGGGACTCGCCTCGCCAGCTGACGGGTTTTCTCAAATAGGATCATGCGCCCATTGATCGAGAGCTGCATGCTCAGGCAATCAAGCCTCGCACCAATTCCTGTTCGCCCCTCGAAATCAGCCTGCTGATGCCCCTCGCTGCCACGCTCGAAGGTGGTCCAACTGCGACTGGGAATACCAGGGTCCTGTTCCGTTTGTACCAGGGCATGCGTGGCAAGGATCAGATCATAGGAGGAATTGGAAGCGGTGTGGTCGAGATCGAGACAGTCGAACAGCACATTGGTCAGGCCCAACGCCTGCGCTCGCTCCCGCGCACGTTCAATCGAGACCGGTGAGCGATCGATTCCGACGAAGGTCTTGTCGGGATGCTGCTTTGCATAGAACGTCGTGAGGATGCCGACCCCACAGCCCACATCCAGGACGGACCGGGCCCCACCGATACGATCCGCGACGCGAAGACCGATGGCGAGATAATAGTCGTACCGCTGACTATACAGAACCGGCAGGATATTCGGATGGGCTGTGGCATCGTAGAATGCGATCTCGTCGGCAGCAGATCCGCGACGTTTCTGTTCCACCTGCCGATGTAATGTTGTGAGGTCTTCGGAAGAGAGCGTCTCCCGCTGCCACTGAAAATAGGCCTCGTCCGAGGTGAACTGCCGGAGACCCCACCAGGCCAGGTGTGAATGGAGCGATGGCAACCGTGAGTCGTTGGTCATGAATGCAGCCTCGGCGCGCCTGCTCAACAGGTTTTCCAGCGAGGCCGCAGGCGAGTCGAAATCGGAGGCGTACCCTTGGGGTACGTTGAGGATTTCGATGAGCCGAGAACGAAGCTGGAGAGCCTGTTCAGCAGGCGCCTATGGCCGCTTCAGCATGATCGCGTCAAAATACGTCTCCGGCACCGGGTGCGGGAAACGCAACTGACCTGAGCCGAACGACACATACTTTTCGCAGGTCAATTGCTCAAGTCCAATCGGCCCCTTGGCATGGAGGCGCGAGCCGCTGAGCCCGATATCGGCGCCCATCCCGTAGCTGTCGCCGGCATTGAGCCGGGACGACGCATTCACGAAGACGGCGCTGGCATCCACTTCGCGTGTGAACCGCATGGCCGACTCATAACTCGTCGTCGCGATCACGGCAGTGAGGCAGGGGCCATGCGCCACGATATGCGCCAAGGCCTCATCCAGGTTCGCCACCATTTTGACCGCCAGCACAGGTCCCTGGAATTGAGTCTGCCAATCTTCCTCCTTGGCCGGAATGATGGAGGCATGTCCGGTCATCGCCATTTGCCCCATCAAAGCCATCGTCTTGGGGCAGGCTCGAACCTCGACCTTGAACTCTTCGAGCAGGCGGTTGATCAATGGAGGAAGAAACTGTCGCCCGATGACCTGCTGCACCAGCAACGTGTCCATCGAATTCGACGCAATGGCCTTCTGCACTTTGGAACTAATCGCCACGTTTTGCGCCATCGGCATATCGGTGTCGGCATCCACATACATATGAGTGAGTCCGCCGTCGTTGCAGAGCACCGGCATCTTGGCCTGTTCGACCACGGCTTTGCGGAGACCGGCCCCGCCACGCGGGATAATCGCATCGAGACTCTTGCCGGACCGGATCAGCTCGACCGCCACCTCTTTCTCAGGGCGGTCGATGATGATCCATGCGCCGGCCGGCACCCCGTTCGCTTCCGCAGCTTCGCGCAGTCCTGTCCCGATCGCCTGTTGCGTCAGCCCCCATTCCGGCGCGCCACGAAACACACAGAGATTTCCCGATTTAAAGCAGAGCGCAATCGACTCCACCGTAATGAGAGGACTTAGTTCTGAGATGACGCCGATGACGCCGATCGGAACACGCACACGGCTGACTTGCAGTCCGTCCGGCCGTTCCCAGCGAGACGTCACGGCACCGACCGGGTCTGGCAAGTCTGCGATCATGCGAAGCCGCTCAACCATCTCCTTGATATCGTCTGGCGTCATACGTAAACGGGCGACGGCCGCTTTCATCCGATCTTTCATAACGTCGGCTTCATAAGACTTCCCGACCGCATCCACATCTTTCTCATTCGCCGCCAGAATGATGTCTTCGTCAGCCGCCAATCGATCCGCCATTGCGCGTAGCGCTTTCTCTTTTACAGGGCCGGAGAGCAATGCAAGATGACGAACAGTATTGCGACATTCTTTCAATATCTTATCGATGTATAGCTTAACCGGAAGCTCAGGCATTTTAAACCTCGTGAGACGTAAAACATGACCCAACACGATCCATACAGCAGAACGAACGAGCGACTATACCATGCGTTTTTTCTGACAGTAAACAGGACTACGCCGAGCCTCCCGAGATTGCCGGAAGTCTTCGCCTCTCTTCTTCACGGGCGACGCGCCACCCGACCCATCCCCAGAACAGAGCCAGTGGAACCAGAACCCAGGCCATCTGCCCCGCCGTGACACCCAAGGCTTTCACCCCGCTCACCATCCATCCCGTCGTCGCATCACCTCCACGCGAGACCGCGGTATCGATAAAATTTTTGGCCTTGTACTTCTCCTCACGACTCACCACGGTAAACAGCACCTCGCGAGCGGGCTTGGCGATGGCATATTCCCCGACTCGCCGCACGATCGTAAAGAACACAAAGGTGACGAGGAACGGCATGACGGCAATCAGACTAAACCCCAAGGCGCTCGCAACAGGAAGCACGACAAGCGCCGACACCAACCCAAACCGACCGATCATACGGCTCGTGACGGTCATCTGAACGAGAAATGTCAGCACATTCACAACCAAATCGATGAGTGCAAACAAACGGGTACGACCTTGCGGGGAGGGAATCTGCTCACTCACCAGCCGCATTTGCTCCAGATACAAGAACGTTGCGGTCGTCGTGAGAAAAAACAGATAGAGACAGATACCCAGAAGATAGGGCGACGAGAGCGCCAACCTGACCCCCGCCCAGACACTCCCGCCAATCGCTTCACCCTGCCGGCTGATCTGACTAAAATGTCGCGCCATCGCCCATCGATCCAGCCGATAGATACAGAACCCGCAGGCTACGAGAAATCCTACCGAGATGAGCAGTAATACGGGAACTGGGACGACATAGGTGAGTCCGGTCGTGAGGAGCGGACCGGCCATCGCACCGATACTGCCGCCGGCAGCGATCACGCCGAACAGCCTGACGCCCTGCGTCGGCGTAAACAGATCGGCCATGAAACTCCAGAACACCGACACGACAAACAGATTGAAGACCGACAACCAGACGAAGAATGTGCGGGCGGCCCACTGCGGAGACAGATGGCTCGTCATCGCCACAAAAAACAGAATCAAGTTGAGGCTGAAAAATGCGTACACCGTCAGCAGCAACCGATATCGCGGAACGCGGGCGGAGAGCCATCCGAACAAAGGTGTCACCAATAGGAGCGTGACGAAGGTGGCGGTCATCATCCACGGCAGATGCTGCACACCACCCTGGATCGCCATCTCATCGCGTACGGGCCGCAGGATGTAGTACCCGCAGAGGAGACAGAAAAAATAGAGGAAGGCCCAGCCCACCGGGACGGCTTCGTCCGGTTCTGCATCGGTCACCGAAGGGAGCACGTTTCGAAGCCACGCCATAGGATGGGCATCCTGCCGTGACAACCTCTCCCGCGCAAGGAGAAAATTTGCTAGAATGCGCCGAACGAACGACCACTTCCCGTGCTCACGAACCTGTCATGATCGACCTGCGCAGCGATACCGTCACCAAACCCACCGACGCCATGCGAAAAGCCATGGCCGCGGCAGAGGTTGGAGACGACGTCTACGGAGAAGATCCCACCGTCAATCGCCTCCAGGACATGGCAGCCGCAATGTTCGGGAAAAAGGCCGCGCTCTTCGTGCCGTCCGGCACCATGGGCAATCAACTCGCCATTCGCCTCCACACGCAACCGGGCCAAGAAGTCATCGTGGAGCAGACCGCACATATCGTCCGTTACGAGCAGGGCGCCGCCGGAGCGCTGGCAGGCGTCCAACTCCATTGGGTCGCGGGAACTCGCGGTCTCATCTCAGCGGAGCAGGTTGAGGCGGCCATCCGCCCCACAGACCCGCATACCATTCAAACAGGGTTGATCTGCCTGGAGAACACCCATAACAGCGGCGGCGGAACGATTTATCCGCTGGCAACGATTGAGCGTATTCGCGCGGTGGCGGCCACCCACGGCATCCCGATGCATTTGGACGGAGCACGGTTGTTCAACGCCATCGCGGCCACCACCTTGCCACCCGCTTCCTATGCCCAGCACTTCGATACGCTATCGGTCTGTCTCTCGAAAGGCTTGGGCGCACCAGCCGGCTCACTGCTCATGATGAACGATCTCGCCCTCTTCGAGCGGGCGAAGCGGCTGCGCCGGATGTATGGCGGGGCGATGCGGCAGTCCGGCATTCTAGCCGCGGCAGGCATCTACGCGCTGGAACACCATGTCGCACGGTTGAAAACGGACCATGTTCACGCCAAACAACTGGCGCGGCGGCTGCAACGGATTCCGACAGTCAAGGTCAACCCTCAGGATGTCGAGACGAATATCGTCATGTTCGAAGTCATCGGCCACCGCCTGACGCCCCCTGCGATCATCGCCGCCCTGAAAGAGGAAGAGCTCTTGATCAATTCGGTGGGTGGCACGAAGTTTCGGGCCGTCACCCATCTGGGTATCTCCACCGCCATGGCCGAACAGGCCGGCGAAATCGTGGCCCGCCTGTTGGGAGAATGACTCGCTCGCTCATTGACTCCTCTCCCACCGAAATCTAGAATGCCGCAGATCATGGAGCAACAATGCCATTAGAAGTTGTATCGTTCAAACAGATCGGCCGAATCCTTGAGGTCACCGACTCGCTCGGCCTGAACCGCGAATGGGTTGAAATCCCGTTGTCCCCGGAAAGCCCTGGTGTGGTCCGGCGATTGACCAATGGCAAGTTAGAAATCATCGTCGATGCGGACGAACCGTTCGAGGACTGGCTGGGATCGCTCCCGAAACATATTCAGCTCGCACAGAAAGTGTAATCATGGATAGCCCCGTGACCCATCCCACTCCGACGTCAGAAGAATTGAACGCCGAACTGCTGGCCATGCCGGAACCGCCGGAACAACCGGACCCCATCACCGAACCGGGATTCGAAGAACTCGTCACGGTGGCCTTGCGCCATGTCCGCGGCCGCCGCGGAGGCGATCTCGTCAGTGTGATCCTCGTGGGGTCCAGCGTGAGGCGTGCCATTACGACTCACAGCGACATCGATCTCATTGCGCTCGTGAAAGGACAGGCCGATGGCCATGAGATCGTCCGTGTCGCCGATCGTCTGGCCGACATTCGTTATCGCGGACATCATGAGCTTGAAGAGGATCTCGCCTACTCCCCGCGCCTCCCTTCTCTGCTCCGAAAAGCCCGCATCCTCTTCGATCACGAGGGCATCGGCGCCAAACTCCTCGAACGAGCCAACCAACGCTTCCGGCAAGGCCCCCCCGCCGTCAGCATCAATGAACAGATTCGCATGAAGGCAGAATGTTTTCATTGGCTGGGAAAAGCGCGAGATTTGGCGGATAAACCGGCAACCGCGCAATATATCCTCTCGTTATTTTTCGAAGACATCATTAACGCGTTTTTCAGACTTCGGGGCTTCTGGTTGACCGCGCCGGTCGAGGCGCCAAAGTTCATCGCCTCCCGCGATGCCACACTCGGTGACCTGGCTGGACGGTTTCTCACAGCCGCGACTCTGCCCGAGCGGCTCAACTTAGGCCGCGATCTAGCCGATATCCTGTTTAAGGACGTCCCGAATCCTGCCAGAATCGACTGACAGGCTCCGGATCGATCATCAGACTGCCGCCTGGCGAAGCTCGTCAGCCATTCATCCGTGCAGGCCTGATAGAGCACAGGCTTCGCATAAGGCTTGTGATCTGCGCAACGACGTCCTGTCACGACCGCACCAGAAGGAGTCAATATGGAAATCGGATTCATCGGGCTTGGGAAGATGGGCATGAACATGGTCACCCGGTTGCAGCGCGACCGGCACCGGGTCGTCGTCTACGACCGATCGGCGGATCTGATCAAGCAGGCAGAAGGCGTTGGCTGTGTCGGCGCCTCCTCGTTAGCCGACCTGGTCGGCCAACTGAAGGCTCCACGCGCGGTCTGGATCATGGTCCCCTCCGGCGCCCCGACAGAAGAGACCGTACAGGCCGTCGCGGCGCTGCTCCAGTCTGGCGACACGGTCATCGACGGCGGCAACACCAGATTTCACGACGACGTACGACGGGCCGCGGACCTCAAGAAGAAACAGCTGCACTATGTCGATGCCGGAACCAGCGGAGGCGTCTGGGGATTGAAAATCGGCTACTGCCTGATGGTCGGTGGCGATGAGGCGCCGGTCACACGGCTCGCGCCGATCTTTACGACATTGGCACCGGAGCAGGGCTGGTCTCACGTCGGTGGAGTGGGCGCCGGGCATTATGTGAAAATGGTCCATAACGGCATCGAGTACAGCATGATGCAAGGGTATGCCGAAGGCTTCGAGCTCATGGCGAAAAGTGACTACAAGCTCAACCTCGCCAACATCGCAGACCTCTGGATGCACGGGAGCGTCGTCCGTTCCTGGCTCTTGGAACTGGCAGCGGGCGCCTTGAAAGAGGATCCACGGCTGGAACAGTTGAAGGGGTACGTGCAGGATTCCGGCGAGGGCCGCTGGATGATCGCCGATGCGATTGAGAAGGATGTCCCGGTCCCGACCCTCGCGACGGCCTTGTTCACGCGATTCCGATCGCGACAGAGCGAATCCTTTGCGGAAAAGATGCTGGCGGCCCTGAGAAATGCCTTCGGCGGCCATGCCGTTCGCCGATAACCAGGATCCCTATGCCACCGACTAGTCCCCGTATCGACATCAGCCCCTCCAAGGAAACGATTCCGCCGGTCGAGCCCTGTACGCTCGTCATCTTCGGCGGGTCCGGCGATCTCGCACGTCGGCGGCTGATTCCCGCGCTCTACAACTTGCTCCTCGACGGGCTCCTCCCATCGAACTATGCCGTGATCGGGTTAGGCCGCAAGTCGATGACGGACGAGGAATTTCGTGCGACGGTTCGTGAGGGCGTGCTCACCCATTCCCGGCAGGCCTTGGCAGAGGACACATGGAAGGACTTCGCGCAACATCTCTTCTTCGTATCGGGTGAAAATGAGGATCCGAACACCTATGCCAGACTGAGGTCACGGGCAGAGGATATCGAGCGAAATCTTCAGTTGCCCGGCAACCGGATTTTTTACCTGAGCATCCCTCCGAGTTCGTTTTCATCGGTGTGCGAGGGGCTCGAGCAAGCAGGGTTAGCCACAAAGCCGGAGGCACAGGCTCCCTATGCCCGCATCATCGTCGAGAAACCGGTCGGACGCGACTTAATCTCCGCCAAGGCCATCAATCAGGTCACCGGACGCGTATTCGACGAATCGCAGATCTTCCGCATCGACCACTATCTGGGAAAAGAAACCGTACAGAACTTGATGGTCGTCCGGTTTGCCAACAGCATCTTCGAGCCGATTTGGAATCACAAATACATCGATCATGTGCAGATCACCGTGAGCGAAGCGGAGGGTGTCGGAACCAGGGCCAGCTATTACGAAGAAGCCGGCGCCCTGCGCGATATGGTGCAGAACCACATGCTGCAGTTACTCTGCCTGGTCGCAATGGAGCCTCCCTACTCCCTCGATCCGGATGTCGTGCGCAACGCGAAGATGGAAGTCCTCCGCTGCCTCAGGCCTATTACCGATCAGGATGTCGAACATGTCACCGTCCGTGCCCAGTATAGTGAAGGCACGGCCCATGGATCGCCCATTCCTGGGTATCGCCGAGAAACCGGCATTCATCCAGACTCTAAAACGGAAACCTATGTCGCGCTCAAATGCTTCGTGGAAAATTGGCGCTGGGACGGCGTGCCCTTTTATCTGCGCACCGGGAAAGCACTCCCCCACCGGGCCAGCGAGATCGCCGTCCAATTCAAAGACATCCCACACATCCTGTTCAACGCCAACGCACAACAGCGACAACCGCCGAACGTGCTGGCGCTGCGTATCCAGCCGGAAGAAGGGCTCTCGCTCCGCATCGTCTCACGCGTGCCGGGCACCCGGGCGCAAACGCATCCGGTGGAAATGGATTTTCAATACAGCGACGTCTTCGGCCGCCCGTCGCCGGAAGCCTATGAGCGGTTGCTCCTGGACGTGATGGCCGGCGATGCCTCACGGTTCATGCGGCGCGACGCCGTCGAAGCGTCCTGGGCCTGGGTCACCAAGATTCTGGAAGGATGGCAGAAGCAGGGGTTGCGCTGGTTGCCTGAATATCAGGCCGGCACCAGCGGACCGGTCGAGGCCGATCGTCTTATTGAGAAGGATGGACGGACCTGGCGGACCTTGTAGCAATACTCCTCATGCCAATCGAAGCTGTGTACGTATCTCCTCTTTGGTCCCCAGCCCGCCGATAAAACGCTCGAATGTTCCCTGGCGATAGAGCGCGAGCACCGGTACCGAATGAACTTCCAACTCTGCCGGGATCTGGAAGCTCTCCTCCACGTTCATGGTCAGGATCAGCACTTTGCCAGTCACATCTGGCTCCAGTTTCTCCAATTCCCGCATCAGCGCGCGACAACCTCCGCAGCCCGGTTTCCAAAACTCCACCAGTACCAGTACCCCCGACTGCTCTACGACCTGATCAAAGTCCCGATCGGTCACCTCACGCATTGTGCTCTCCGCTCGTCACGACAGACTCCCCGGTATTGCCGAAAATATCTCCTTGTACAAACGCTCCGCCAATAGCCGGTAGCCGGCGGTGGTCAGATGGAGCCCGTCGTTGGAGTACTGCGCCGCCAGTTGTTGTGTCTCGGATTCCGCCGTGGCGGTAAAGAGATCGACCGCCGCCAGACCCTTCGATTCGGCATAGCGGAGAATCAACCCGTTGAGCCAGCGCCGCCGATCGAGATGCTCCGCACACCACCGGCGCCCCTCTTCACTCTGCAGATCATCACCCACCCTGATCGACGGCACGGTAACCGGAACCGGCGTAATCCCCGCCGCTGCAGCCTGCTCATACATCTTCAGGAGATTGCGCATAATGTCGGCCGGTGCGGCATTCCACCCAAGATCGTTCGTCCCGCCGAGGATCACCACATGTGTCGGTTGATGGCTCAGCACAGCCGAGCGAAATCGCATCGCCATTTCACCGGTCAGCTCACCACAGATGCCGCTGACTGAGACGCGCACGGAAGGTCCGGTCAATTCTTGAAGAAATCGCCCATAGGGCGTCTCAGTTCCTTGAGGATTATCCGCCGTGGGCGTCTGAAACCCTGCCGTGAGGCTGTCACCAAAACAGATAATGTGGCTGGACCTATTCATCAGGATGAACCGGATTCTACCGACTGCACCACGGGGTTCACAATGCCCTTGTGCAGGGGCGGAAAGAAGGAGGAGTCCCTCAGTAATTCCTAGGGGAACAGTTGGTGAAGAGCGGCTATTTTCTTGACGATTCAGCACCTCCAGGATACGACTACTCACTATGGACGAACTCACGACAGAAGGCAGCGCACTACCCATCGCACCCGTAAAAGAGCCGCCAAATCCCGAGTTATCCTCCGTCAAGCGGCTACTCACACTCTTGGACAAAACCGCAAAGTCCAGCCGGACGTATGGGGCCGCAAACCCTGTGGCGCAGAAGTTCTTCCAACAATTATTCGAAGGACTCACGGCCCACCTCGCCACCTACTCCAAATTGGCGTTTCTTGTGCAACGCTCTGAGTTGTACTTCAACGGAGAAGTCGTCTATCAAGCCGAGCAGGGCTCGAGTACGGAAAGTGTCGCGTTCAAACTCTACTCGGATGGCATCAGGGAGCTGACATTTCTCGAAGGGCTTCCCGCTGAAGACCTCTCGTTCTTGCTCGACTCCCTGTGGGGCAGCCTCGATCCGAACGAAGAACACGATGACGATATCGTGACTCGCTTATGGGCGAAGAACCTCTCGACCATCACTGTAGTCACAGCCGAAGAGATCGCCAAAGCCTCGACCGGTGGCGATGTCTTTGCCCTCCCAATGGCTGGAACCATGGAGGCGCCTGAGTCGAGCCTCAGAGACCTGCTTGACCGGGAACGGGCCAAAGCCAGAAAAGAGAAGGGACCTGGAGGCGATGGCGTCAATGTCTCGGGGGATAAGCCGGCCGGAGGAGCAGCAGTCGGAGGGGCAAGCCGATTTCAGTCAGGTCACGTGGGTTATGACGTGACCGAAACGGAACTAGCCGAACTGGCAAAGGAGATCAAGGCAGAGAGCACCAGGGATAACACGAACTATCTCCTGGACATGCTCACCGCGATCCTGGCATCGGAAAAGTCTGCGGCGATCCTGACCAAGCTCCTCGATCTTTGGGGAAACGTCCTCGACTCATTGGCAGCCCAAGGCAAATGGGTCGTGCTGGATAGCGTGCTTGGACTGTTGCATGTCACCGCTGAGGTCAGACCGGATCTCGGCGAAGCTCAAAAAGCGCAGCTGGCGGCATTACTCGACAGCCTTGGCCGCCCCGAACGTATGAAGATGATCGAGGCCTATTTGAACAGGACCCCCGGCGCCACCACGGAAGGACTGCCGGCAGTGCTGCTGTCGATGACGTCGGCAGCCGTCCCTGCCTTATGCGCCCTCTTGGGAAACCTGGAAACGCCTGCCCATCAAGCGATCGCAGCAGAAGCCCTTGAGGCACTCGCAAAAGATCAACCGGATCATCTGCTTCGAGGATTGTCAGACCGCCGCCCCCGCTATGTAAAAAATCTGCTCACGATCCTGCTCAAATGGAACGATCCACGATTTGCAGACTCGATTGAAAAACTGGTGCGCTATCCGGATATCCAGGTACGGAAAGAAGTCATACGCGCGATCGGGATCTTCCGCCCCAACGGTAACGGCATGAAACTGATTGCGTTCATGCACGATGCCGAGGAGTCGGTGCGGTTCGCCGCGCTCAAGCTGCTCATGACCGGTCAATATAAGGCATCTTACTCCGCCTGGTCGCCGCTCATCTCGACGGACACATTCATGGATCGAACCCTGAGTGAAAAACGCGCGGTATTTCTCGCCATGCGTGCCACCAGTGGCGATGAGGTCATCCCCTACTTTGAAAGTTTGTTCACGGAATGGTCCTGGACCAACCGGAAGAAGAAAGAAGAGCTCGCAGCCCTCGCCGCCGAAGCATTGGGAAAATTGGCCAGCCCGGCCGCGCTGATTGCTCTTGAGTTGGGGCAGAAAAAAGGCGGCGCCCCTGTGCGGCAAGCCTGCGCCTCGGCACTTGCCCAAGCTCAACGACAGCAGCAGCTCAAACAGGCTGCATCATAAGTAAGGAGCCATTGCCGTGAGCGACTTCAAGATCAAAGAAACCCCAGCCGCGGACGAACAGGCCCAACCGATCCTCACCCACGAAAAGTCCCTGTCTCAGAAAATCGCGCGAGGTTCGGAGGCCGGGGACATCCTTGACCAGCAGATGGTCATGCTAGGCATTCAGCTGGTCACACAGCTGAACGTCTTGCTCAAGAGCTCCCGCATCTATGACCGCACAAACTCCGCCTTGGATAAACCCGTCGATACGATGCTGACCTTGATTAAGACCATGGCGCACGATCACCCGGTCACCCTCCGCCTGCAAAACGACTTCTTGTTTCTCGGAGACAGCCACTTAAAGGTGAACGCCCAACAGATGGCCGTGGCCACCAGTATCATCGACGTCTTGAACCTGTGGAAGATCGGCGGAATCACCTTCTCGATGACCGCGGAGTCGAAGGATCTTCGTGAGTTTGCGGCGCTGTTTGTCAGCCTTGATCCGCACACCTCAACCATGGAAGACCTTCAGAAAGCTTTCACCGCACGGGGCATCGCCGGCATCGAATTAGAAGAGCAACGGCAACTGAAAATTCGAGAAGGAGCAGGAACGGCGGAAAACAAGGGATCGGACGGCACAGAAAACGCCGACCCCAAAATGCAGCGGAAGGCAAACGCCAAGAACGGCTACGCCAAAGTCGCAGGATCGGTCGGCACATTGACACAATCAGTCCGTGAGGGCGGAACGGTCAGCTTTAAACAAGCGAAGCGGGCGATCCAAAACATCGTCGATCTCATGCTGGACGACGAAGCGACGGTTCTCGGTCTGACGACCCTTCGTTGCCATGATGAGTACACCCATAATCACTCGGTCAATGTATCCCTGCTGTCCATTGCGCTGGCCAATCGCGCCGGCTATCCCAAAGGGGAGCTGGCCGACCTCGGCCTTGCGGCGCTGTTCCACGACATGGGCAAATCCACCATTCCCATGGAGGTCCTGAACAAACCGGGGGAATTTACCGATGAGGACTGGGTGTCCATGCGCAATCATCCCACGGAGGGAGTCCTGAGTCTGTCGAAACTGAGAGGCATCACCAATCTCCCGGGCCGCATGGCCGCAGCCTCCTTCGAGCATCACATGAACCTGGACTTCTCCGGCTATCCGAAGCTGACCGTGCCTTGGACCGTCTCACTGACCGGTCGCATTCTCACGATCGCAGACTGTTATGACGCCATGACCTCTTCCCGCGTCTATCGCCGGGAGCCCATGTCCCCCTCGAAAGTGCTGAACATGATGTTCTCAAAGTCCGGCAAGGCCTTTGACTCAGTACTGCTCAAACTGTTCGTCAACTGTGTCGGCATCATCCCCATCGGCAGCCTGGTGATGTTGGACACGAGTGAACTGGCCGTCGTGCTCAAGCCAGCCGTCGATAAAACGAACGCCGAACGGCCGTTCGTCAAGGTTATTACCGATCCTCAAGGGGACCCCGTCGAGCACGGACGGGAGATCGATCTCACCGAGAAAGATGAGATCGGAGATTTCCGCCATAATATTATTCGGTTGATCGACAATACGGAGTATCGATTCGACACCAGTCGCTACTTCGTCTAGCCGGCTGCTCAAAAAGTCCGCCGGCTTCGTTCTCGCATCGTTCAGACCCTCAACGTACCCTGCGGGTACGCCTCGGGCCTTCACTCGCTGCGGCCTTGCTGGCGAACTTTTTGAGCAGCCGGCCATCACCAGCAACTCGATCTCTTGACAGGGCACAGCCCCCCAGTTATTCTCGCAACCGTTCTATTGATCGCAGTTTTCACCAACAAGGAGCGCGCGTTATGCATACAACGGGAATTCTCTTGGGGCGGATCACCCTTCCCCTGGTCGCCGCAGGCATGTTGCTACTCGGATCTCTCCCCACAGCACAAGCCGCCGACGCCTTCAAAATGGGCGTCGTCGATCCTCAGTCAGTTCTAGAGAAATCAAAAGCGGGCAGAAAGGCCTTAGACGGGCTCAAGGAATATGTCTCCACCAGGCAGAAGCTGTTGTCACGGGATGAAGAAGATTTGCGCAACACCGAGAAGACGCTCAAGGAGCAAATCGCGAAGCTCAGCGACGCTGAAAAGAAAGAGAAAGAGACTCAGTTCCGCGCAAAGATCCAGGACTACCAGAAGCGTGCACAGGAGTTTAACCAGGAATTACAGGGCAAGCAGAAAGAATTGGTCGATGACTATATGAAGAAAATTGCCTCGGCCACACAGACCGTGGCGGAAAAAGGGGGATTTTCCATCGTCGTCGACAAGGGCAGCGAACAAACGGTCAAGATTGTGATCTACAATAAAGACACCATCGACCTCACCGACCAGGTCATCAAAGAGTTCGATCGCACTAACAGCAAGTAGTCCTGCAGCTCGCTAAGCCTGAATCCGCGATCCAACGGTGATGGAACCTCGGCCTCTCCGAGGTCCCATCACCGCTCCATCGGATAACCCGCATCCCGCCAGGCTTTAATGCCCCCATCCATCGATACAACATTCGTGTAGCCCATCTGCTGAAGCGCATCCGCGGCTAAGACAGACCGGTAGCCCCCTCCGCAATACAGCACAATAGCCTCATGTTTATTGGGAATAAGCGATTCAACATCGCGCTCGATAATTCCTTTTCCCAGATGCCGGGCACCCTTCGCATGATTTTTTTCAAATTCGAGATCCTCACGCACATCGAGAAAATGTAGCGCCTCACCCTGATCGAGCCTGGCCTTCGCCTGTTCGATCGTACATGCCTTCACCCGCCCTCGTGCGGCATCCACCAACTTGAGAAAACCAGGATTATGTTGCATCCTCTCTCCATTCTCTGCCCCATTTAAAATAAGGTTGTTTGTTCGATCCCAGGCCTGCGAAAGGTCGTGGGAGCCGTCTCGTCGCGCAATGCCGGAAAGCCCGCTTTGCGTTTGGCCACTGTAAACAATTGTTCGATCATCGCCCAATAGGGTCCTACGCCACGGTGGCGTTCAAAGAAGGCCCCCTCACTCGTTGCACCACCGCGCACCTCCCGAATTCGATTCATCATCTTGGTGATCCGATCGGGAAATGCCGCAGCCATACGCTCCAGAAACACCGGCTCGACAGGACCTGACAAACGCAACAACGTCGCCATCGCCTCCACCGCCCCAGCTTGTTTCGCTCGGGCCAACAGATCAGGCACATCCTCATCGTTGAGACCAGGAATGAGCGGAGACAGCGAGATGCCTGCGGGAATACCGGCATTCGCCAAGGTTGCCATCGCCTCAAAGCGTTTCCTGCTCGATGGTGCATGAGGTTCGACCTTGCGCGCGACTTCATCGTCGGAAAACGGGATGCTGAAATACACACGAACAGACGCCTCCTCATGCAACCGACGCAGCAGATCCAGATCACGCAGCACCAACACCCCTTTCGTAATGATCGCGACCGGATTCCGATACTCGGCACAGACGTCCAGACAGGCCCGCGTCAACTCCAGCGACGCCTCCAAAGGCTGATAACAATCGGTGCTCCCCGAGAATAGGATCAATTCGCCCTTCCAGGACGGCTTCTCGAACGTCCGGCGGAGCAACGCTGCGGCCTCACGTTTGACAATAATCTTAGACTCGAAGTCTGTCCCGGCGCCGAACCCCCAATACTCATGTGTCGGTCTGGCGTAACAATAGGCGCACGCATGAAAACAACCACGATAGGGATTGAGACTCCATCGGAACGGCAAATCAGGACTGTCGTTCCGGCTGAGAATGTCACGGGTCGCATCCTCAAACATCTGCAGCGCGACATGGGGCGCAGGCTCCAAGAGATCCCGGTGTTGTGAGTCAAACGGATTAGGGGGGTTCATCACCGTGCGCATCGGGATATGGTCCTCGATCTGCCGACTCCTGTCAACGGAACGAACCATGCCAGCCTGGGCAACGATCACGCTCCGATTGATTGACTACGTCCTACCCCGATGTTAGATTCCAGCGCTTTCAGAAACAGACGGCTATGTACGATCTACGCTTTTTACGCGACAACTTAGACAGCACCAGGGAACAGCTCGGCCCCCGCGGAGCCGACGTCCCATGGGACAACCTGCGCACGCTGATCGAACAGCGCCGCGCCTTGACCACCCAAGTCGAACAACGTCGCGCTGAACTGAAAAAGGGATCGGAGGACGTCGCCAAGCTGAAGCGGGAGAAACAGCCGGCAGATGCTGCCATGGCTGCCATGAAGGCGGTGGGCGAGCAGATCAAAACGATTGAGGACGAACTGCGTGGCGCCGAAGAGGCTCTGACCGATCTGAATCTCCGCATCCCGAATCTTCCCCATGCCTCGGTGCCCGCAGGCAAAAACGAGAGTAGCAACGTAGAGGCCAGACGGTGGGGAACCCCGCCCACCCTGACCGCACCGGCCAAGAGCCATTGGGATCTCGGCGAAGCCCTCGGCATTCTGGATTTCGACCGGGCCGCAAAAATCGCCGGCGCACGGTTTGCGGTCCTCACGGGGGCCGGTGCACGACTCGAACGGGCCCTCATCAACTATATGTTGGACCTCCACACGACCGAGCATGGCTATCGGGAGGTCCTGCCGCCGCTCCTCGTCAATCGAACAAGCATGACCGCGACTGGGCAGCTACCAAAGTTCGAGGAAGACCTGTTTCGCTTGCGCGACGAAGACTATTTCTTGATCCCAACGGCAGAAGTGCCGGTGACGAACCTCCACCGTGACGAGATACTTGCCGAAACCAGCCTGCCGATTCGGTATACAGCCTATACCCCCTGCTTTCGTCGCGAGGCAGGCTCCTATGGCAAAGACACCAGAGGGCTCATTCGCCTCCACCAATTCAACAAAGTCGAGTTGGTCGTATTTGCGAAACCGGAACAGTCGTATGAGGAATTGGAACGGTTGACCGGCCATGCCGAAGCGATCCTGCAAGGACTGGGACTGCACTATCGGGTCATCACCCTCTGCACCGGCGATATGGGGTTCTCCGCGGCGAAGACTTACGACATCGAAGTCTGGCTGCCGTCGCAAAACCATTTTCGGGAAATCTCATCCTGCAGCAACTTCGAAGGGTTTCAAGCCAGGCGAGGCGGCATTCGCTATAAAGGCCCCGCCGGGAAAAAAGATGCGAAGACAGAGTTCGTCCATACCCTCAACGGATCAGGACTTGCCGTCGGACGTACACTCGTAGCTATCCTCGAAAACTACCAGCAGCCCGATGGAAGCATCACAATTCCGGACGTCCTGCGACCCTACATGGGAGGGCTTGAGCGGATTCACAACGAATAGGGTAGAATCCAAACGTCCTGAGCGCGCATCATGATGAACGCTTACGCGTACAGAGTTTGAGTTGGAGGGGTGACGGAGCGGCCGAACGTGCCAGTCTTGAAAACTGGAGACCTCGCAAGGGGTCCGCGAGTTCAAATCTCGCCCCCTCCGCCATATTTCCCAGTGTAATTCGAGGTATTGGGGCAAGAACTGTGGCTGAAATGCAGCTGCGGTCCGTGACAGTTCCAGAGCCCCGCATCTTTCCCTTCAACGACTGCGCCAAGACTTCCATCTATGTCACAATTCAAAGATGGACCACAGACAAATCTGAACGGCCCTTAGCCTTCATCGCAATCATCCTCCAGCGCGCCCGCGGTAGGTGATGTTCATTAACCGTCTGAGCTTGCCACCTGCAACTTGTTGCGCTGCTTCAATTTCTCGCACAGGTACGGGACAAGCTGACATTCTATTTGCGCCCACTTACACTCCATGGCCGGAATCAGAGAGCTACCTCGGACCGTCTGAACCTCTTGGAGCATGATACTGATGCACTAAATTTCGCCTGCCCTCCAAAGATCAAACATGGCCAAGCGACACTCACTTTCCGTTGAATTGCTCATTGAAATGTCAACCGTGAACAAATCAACCCGCCTCGTCAGGGCCGTTAAAAAGCAAAACCGTGAAAGCGCTAGGCCTGCTCACACTGCTCATTCAGCAGAGTGCGCGAGTGGTCGCGTATGTCCACAATCGCAATATCGATCAACCCCTACACCAGGTATCGTAGTCATGACAGTCAATAGACTCATGGATGTGAGGCAACGAAGAATCCCCCTCTTATACTTCTGTCTATATGCCAGCAATGAGGAATGTCGTCTCCAACCGCCAGAGGAACCCTCTTATCGGACTATCTGTCTGAGCAAGCCGCGTCTTGAGCACCACACTATATAGTGTCACCGGAATACCACTTAAAATCACACTCATGAGTTATCGACACCAGAGTCCGCTTCTCTCCGCCTATGCTGCAAGCAGGAACGCTACCTAGGCTCACCTGTCCCCCTTCGTTCGATTGACAGCTCACAACCAGATCCGTGAGAATGGATCGTATGGCTGGAACAATCATCATCGAGCGATTGGAGTTTCAAGGGCGTTGCGGCGTGACGCCGGAGGAGCGCCGACGGCCTCAGCCCTTGGCTGTGGACCTGGAGGTGGAATGCCAGACCGAGCCGGCTGCGGCTTCGGACGACATTCGCCAGGCGGTCGACTATGCGCAGGTGGCCGATCGGATCGTTGAGATTGCCGCGACGCAGGACTGCGCCCTGTTGGAAACGCTTTCGGAACGGCTCCTCACCATGCTCTTTGCCGAGTTTCCCGTCGAACGGGCGAAGATCTGGGTGAGAAAACTGGCCCCTCCGCTGGAGCATGTCACCGGTTCGGTCGGCGTGCAGCTTCAACGGTCGCGCCTGGCTCATCGGATTCAGGATGCGGGGCCCACTCCGGCCCGGTTTCTCACACAGCAACTCCACCGCTTACCGAAGGGCAAGGCGCTCGACGTCGCGGCCGGGTCCGGACGCAACTCGCTCTTTCTCGCCTCACAGGGTTTTCAGGTCGATGCGATGGACCGCGATGAGCAGGCCATGGCACAACTCGCAGCCACGGCCAAGCAGCGGAACCTCCCCAACCTCACGGTCCGCACGGTGGACCTTGAGCGAGCGACGGGTGAACGGCCCGAGTTTCCAAAACAGACCTACGACGTCATCCTCGTCTTCTTCTATCTCCATCGCGCGTTGTTTCCCGCGCTCCTCGAATCGCTGAAACCCAACGGGGTCTTGATCTATGAAACCTTCACCATTGACAACTATTTGCGCCATCGCCATCCCCGCCGCTGGGAGTTTTGCCTGGCCCATAACGAATTGCTCCGGCTCACGTCCAATCTCCGCCTCTTGTCGTACGACGAAGGCGAGCATGACGGCGTCCATGGACCGGATGCGGTCTATACCGCGCAGCTCGTCGCCCAACAAGCGGGCCCCAGCAGCCTCCCGCACGAGCCGGCATGAGTCGCATTGACCTCCATCTCCATACAACCCACTCCGATGGCAGCCTCTCGCCGACTGACGTGCTCCGGCTCGCCCACAAGGCAGGCGTAACTGCGCTGGCCATTACGGACCACGACATTGTGACCGGCATTCCCGAAGCCATCGCCGCGGGGGCTGAGCTGGGCATTGAAATCATCCCCGGCGTAGAAATCAGTTCCCGTGTGGGCAACAGTGAGCTGCATATCCTGGGCTACTGCCTCCAGTGGCAAGACCCAGAACTGAATCGACGCTTGGCTTTCTTGCGCGAGAGCCGGCATAGCCGCAACCCGCAGATCATCGAACGGCTGCGTGCCTTGGGGCTGGATGTGACCTATGAAGAGGTGCGAGCGCTGGCCGGCACGGATGCGGTCGGCCGCCCCCATATCGCGCGGCTCTTAATGGACAAACACTACGTCACGTCGGCGAAAGACGCCTTCGATCGCTACCTGGCAGAGGGGCGCCCCGCCTATGTGGCGCGTGAGCTGCCTTCGCCTGCTGATGCCATCGCCTGGATCAGAGCGGCCGGCGGCGTCGCCGTGCTGGCCCACCCCACCTGGGCCAAGGTGTCGGGAGAAAGTCTGAACGCACTTCTGATCGCCTTGAAAGCCGAGGGCCTCGGTGGCATCGAAGTCCACTATAGTAGCCACACAAAGCGACAGACGAGGGAATACCTCGACCTGGCCAAGCGGCTGGACTTGCTGATCACCGGTGGAAGCGATTTCCATGGCATCACCAAACCGGATATCGAGGTCGGCACCGGAAAGGGTGGCTTAAAAGTATCCGAGAAGTTGCTCGATCCACTCAAAAAAGCCGCCATCTCTGCTCCTCACTCGTAACTCGTATCTCGTATCTCGTCGTTCGCAGACAATTATGCTTTCAGGCTTGCGAGATACGCTTCACGAGCATCGAGCTCACCGCCGCGCATTTACCCCAATTCGTTGACTCTCCCATCCCATCCGTTACACTTTGAGACGTTCACCGGCAGTCTCACAAATTTCTATGTCGAAATCCTGGACTTGGATCGCTCCCTATACCTTTGCCATCTTGGCCGTGCTCCTGGCCGGTCCCTTGCTGAGCAGCATGGCCGTGGCCCAATCCGCCACGGTTCCGTACCTGGCGCTCAGTGGTCCCCACGTCATTCGATTGGGTGCTGACCTCCTCGCGCTGACCATCCTCTGGCTCCTTGCCCTTGCGGCGTCACAGCAGATCCCGGACAATGGCCGTGGCTCAAGCTTTCTCCGCAGCCTCGTCCTTCCACTCACGACCATGACCGCCATCCTCTTCGCAACTAAAGCCTTGAGAACGGTCGGACTGCCACTCGTTGAGCAGATCGGCTCTGCTCGATTCGCGTCGGGTTATGCCATCGGACTGGTCGGCTCAGGGCTCTGGCTCACAACGGCATGGCTCATGAACTATCCTTCGCTACGCAGAGCCTTCGATCCCCCTCTCCTGACCAGACGCCAAGGGGCACAGGCGCTTGCCGAAGAGGAGGAAGAAGAACAAGAGGCAGCGGAAGATTCGTCGGAATCGAAGAGCCACTCCGCCACGTCAACAATCATCACCTCCACCCCTGGCATGCTCGGGCGTTATAGGGTGTTGAAAGAACTGGGGCGTGGGGCAATGGGGCTGGTCTACCTGGGGAAAGATCCCACAATCCAACGGTTCGTGGCCATCAAAACCATGCGGCTCGACCAGATCGACAACGACGACAAGCTACAAAACATCAAGGCACGGTTCTTCCGCGAGGCAGAATCGACCGGGCGCCTCTCTCACCCCAACATCGTAACGATCTATGACGCGGGAGAGGAACACGATCTGGGGTATATCGCGATGGAACTCATCGAGGGAACCCCCTTGAAACAATGGGCCCGGCAACCCAACTTGATGCCGCTCAACGAGGTCCTGCTGATTGTGGCCACCGCCGCGGACGCGCTGGACTATGCCCATCAGCAAGGCGTCGTCCATCGCGACATCAAGCCGGCCAACATCATGCTCACGAAAGATCGCATCGTGAAAGTCATGGATTTCGGCATTGCCAAAATCGCCTCGAGCAGCAAGACGCAAACGAATATGGTGATGGGCACACCGACGTACATGTCCCCGGAACAAATATCCGGGAAAAAAGTGGACGGTCGGTCGGACATTTTCTCGCTCGGCGTCGTGTTGTTCGAACTCCTCACGGGTCAGCCGCCGTTCACCGCCGATAATTTGTCGGCCCTGCTGTTCAGCATCGCCCATCATCCGCATCCCGCCATTCACACCTTGCGGCCGGATCTTCCCCCGATGGTGCAGGAGATCGTGGATCGGGCATTACAGAAAGAATTGCCTCACCGGTATCGGCGTGCGGACGAATTCGCGCGCGAACTCCGTGCTTGCCTGCAGAGTCTCGCAGCCTAAGGGAGGTGTCGTCTGTCCTTCGAACGAGTGCATAGCGCCAAGTCCGATACCGGCCTCAAGCGCCCCCACAACGAAGACTGTTTTGTGGTCGACCCTGAGCTCGGACTCTATGTCGTCTGCGACGGCATGGGCGGCAGTAATGCCGGCGAGATTGCCAGTGCCCTCGCCAGCGAGACCATTCACGCACATCTGACCGCAGCAGCCAACAACCCACATCTTCCACTGATTGGCCCCTGCGATCCTGCGATGTCTGCCGCGGCCAATCGTCTCGCCAGCGCGATTCGAGCGGCCAACGAGGTCATCCATCGCGAGTCATGGCGCAGACCTGACTGTGAAGGCATGGGCACCACCGTAGTCGCAGCACGACTCTCGGAGGGGATGCTCGCCATCGCCCATGTCGGAGACAGCCGGCTCTACCTCATCAGAAACGCGGCCATCCACGCCCTCACCACAGACCATTCCTGGGTCGCCGAACAAATGCTCAAAGGGGTCATGACAGAGGAAGAGGCGGAACGATCTCCCCGTAGAAATATCGTGACGAGAGCCCTCGGTGTCGACAGCCACGTCGAGGTTGAACTGACGGAGGTACCGGTGAAAAGTGGGGACCTGCTGTTGCTCTGTTCGGACGGACTCACCCGTGGAGTCCGCGCGAGCGACATTCTGCAAGTACTGAGCGGCTCAGAAGACCTCCCCACTCTGTCCGATCGCCTCATCGCCATGGCGAATGAGGCCGGCGGAGACGACAACACGACTGTGGTCGTCGTGGCCCTGCGGAACGCACTCCATACCGGACTATGGGAGCGGCTCAAACAACGGTTTGTCGCATGATCCATCAGAGGGATCTTATACGGGAGGCACATCATGCCGGAAGCGCTGACACAACCAGCCACATTACTGGTCAAACTTCACGGGAAAGGCTCACAGCAGATCGAGTTGACCCATGAGACCGTGACGATCGGCCGGAAGGCCGACAATACCCTCGCTATCGATGACCCAGCCGTCTCGGGACACCATGCGCGGATCGTCAAGATTCAGGCTGTCTTTTTCCTCGAAGACTTACAGAGCACCAACGGCACGGCCATCAATGGACAATCGATCACGCGCCACCAACTCCATGACGCGGACGTGATTACCATCGGCCAACACCGGCTCGTGTTCCAAGAACAGGCGGCAGCCGGCACGACGGCGACTTCCCCATCAGCCGATTTGGATCAAACCATTGCACTCACAAGATCGAACCGTACCGCCGAGGAACCGGCGCTCAGCGCCAAGATCCTGGTTGTGGACGGGAAGACCGATCGGTTGGAATACCCCCTCGGTAAACAGGTCGCTCTCATCGGATCACAAGAAGGAGCGGCCATTCGGCTGACCGGCTGGTTTGCCCCAAAGTCCGCTGCACGAATCGCCCAACGAGGCCAGAGCTATGCCATTAGCCCTTCTCAAGGCACGAAGTCGCTGCTCGTCAACGGCACGAATGTCGTGGGACAACAGGTACTGAAGAATGGGGACCAGATCGACGTGGCGGGGGTGCAGCTGACGTTCTACCTGCTCTCCGGATCCAAACAGGCCGCTCGCTAAGACGCATACGGCTATTGAACGTAGAGCATGCCCTTCGGAAGGGTCTCGTAACATCGGTCCGACACGTCCGGGGCATTCGATTGGAGACATTGGAGAATCTGCCCGCCTCCGGGTACGACGTCGGGACAAAACTTTTTCACATCCTCTTCGCAAGCGGCCATCATCCGGCCTCGATCTTCCTTCCACTTCACAAACCGCTCACGCACCTGGCTTTGGCAGAGCGGAGACAGTTTTCTGGCCCGCTGCTCAAGACAACGGGTGCGTGCAGCACCGTCCGGAGAATCGGGGCACAATTCTTCGATCTCAGATTCGCACCGCAATTTTGCAACCTGCGCAGCACGAGGGTTGAACCGCGTCTCCGCTGGAACATCAACTGGTGTATCGGACGGCCGTTCTTCCCCTCGCCTCGGCCTGACAACCGCTGAGGAGGTCATCGGAGGAGCACCGGGAATGGTGAGATCTAACTCAGGCGGCGCAGGCACAGGAGACGAAGGATGCGCAGCCGGCACTGCAGCAGAAGACAACTCTTCTTGTGACGGGAAATTCACCGCCACCGCCCCCCAGACGAGCCCGAGACCAAGCAACGTCATAGCCCCGGCCATGATCCCGCTTGAAGACTGCTGCTGTGCCATGATTGCTCCCTATCTGACCGGTCTCAGCATAGGATAAGCCGTGAAAAAAATCGATGAAATGTCCTGTTTTTACGGACGAGGATTCGTAAGGGCGGTCGTGCTGGACAATATACTGGGCGAAGCAGACAGGGAAACGACAGTCAGTTCTCTGGTGTCTCGACGATGTGATTTTCGAACCTGGTGCAGCCCTCGGCAAGGAGTCGGTTGGTGAGCATCTCTCCAGGCCATTCGATCGGCAAATCGGCCGTGAAGACCCAGACATCGGGAGAGGTCCAAACAGGACCATGGTCTTCGGGCAACTCGGGGTCGAAGAGATCGGTCCAGACCGGCATGTAGACACCGTTCCCGCATTGCGTATGGAGGTGCACGATCGTGCGGGCACGCACGAGGGGGTCCAGATCGCGCCAGACTGCTGCGGTCTCATCCGCCAAGCGATGGAGCCGCACGGCATTTTGCGCATCGAACATGGCGTAGGCGGCGTACACCGGCGCCTCAAGCATATCGGGTGCGAGCGCCAACTCGGGACATTGCTCTACGAGGCCTTCAAGGAGCGCCCGGCGATGCCGGTCTTCCAGCGCATCGGGCAGTCCAGAATCCGGCACCCCGATCAACTCAAAGAAGAGAAACGCCGTACTCTCGACGGGCGGATAGAGCCGGGCCGCAATCGAGGTGGTCCGTTGCGAATCGGCGACTGAGCTCAAATGGTCGTTCAAGCCCTGGAGACTGAGCGGCTCTAACGTCGAATCGGTCAGGAGGCGCGACTCGACTCGCACCACGGTCCCGGCTGAGAGGCGGAGATGCCGGTGCAGCAAATCTGCCGTCGCGACCGGGTCGATCTTGAGCTTGAGCGGATGGGTCAGGTTCGCCTGGAGAGGAAGCTCCAAGGCCGCCATGATGGCATAGGACAGTTTGTCGTCGGCTGGCCCATCTATGAGCACAGAACAGGAAGCCTCTGCGAGGAGATCGAAAAGCCATTCCGCCATGTCCTCATCCAGCGCCGCCAATACGGTTAACAGATCGTACTCCCGTCCCTGCTCCAAGAAGGCCTGCAATGTATCGATCGCCGCATCGGTATCGCCATGGTCATGGCGCCGGGCATTGATCAAATGCACGAGATCTCGGGTGAGGGGGTCGGGACGAGACCAACTCAACATATCAACAGACTCCTTCAGCACAGTCGTGCATCACTGGCCCCATGTTGCCAAACTTTTCTTGTGGTAGCAAGCGCTCCAACAGTTTATTCCCATAGGGTTCTGCCCCTTGATACAACGACATCGGGCTCACGCGCCAATCACCTTGACCAGCACACGTTTCCGCCGCATGCCGTCGAACTCGCCGTAGAAGATCTGTTCCCACGGGCCGAAGTCGAGGCGGCCGGCGGTGACGGCGACCACCACCTCGCGGCCCATGAGCTGGCGTTTCATGTGGGCGTCGGCGTTGTCCTCGCCAGTCATGTTATGGCGGTAGCCGCGGACCGGCTCGTGCGGGGCGAGCTTCTCCAGCCAGACGTCGTAGTCGTGGTGGAGGCCGCTCTCGTCGTCGTTAATGTAGACGCTCGCCGTGATATGCATGGCGTTGACCAGGCAGAGGCCCTCGCGGATGCCGCTGTTCTGGAGGCACTGCTCCACCACCGCCGTGATGTTGACGAACGCCCGGCGGGTGGGCACGTTCATCCAGACTTCTTTGCGGAAACTCTTCATTGGGATGCTCTGCTTATTGCTTTCTTTGCCTTCCGCCACAGCCAGGGCGGAGTGGGGTCCTGGTCTGCCCAGAGGCCGAGATGAGCCTCGCGGGCGGCGTCCTCCAGGCGGGCCAGGGCGCGCTCCTTGGGTGCGTACTGGCGGTACCACCAGGCGAGGCCGGCGCGTAACAGCTCGTCGTTGAGGGAATGCCCGTTGGGGAGGATGACGACGGCCAACGTGCGGCCGTAGCGGTCCGCCTTCCCCGGCTGGACGATGACCGTGCGGCCGAAGGCCAGCTCGGCGGTCTTCTGCTGAGCGCGGCTGCCGAAGGGTTGGGCCGTTTCCGGACAATCGATGCCGTGCAGGCGGATCTTGATCTGCGTCGCGCCGCGCAACACGGTGAGCGTGTCGCCATCCTGGATCCCGACCACCCGTCCGGTCCATTGCTGCGGACTGGCGGCGCCGGCCAGCAACAGAAGGAGGGCGAGGTTCGTCAGCACGCCCTCAGTCTAACGGACCTTTCGCTCCGATGTGGGCGTCCTGGTACCAGCCCGTTGCGCGCGCATGATCTGCTGGAAGAGGGCGGCGGCGGATTCACCGCCGAGCGGGGTCATGTAGTCCGGGGCGCTGAAGGCCAGGACGGGGTTGCGGCTGAGTTCGGCGGCCACTTGGAGCTGCTCCTCAATGCGCGGCCACTCGGCCGGCACGCCTCGCCATGCGGGGCCCTCGCCCTGTGCCTGGAAG
>JAUXQT010000046.1 GCA_030682135.1 Nitrospirota bacterium
TCTCCGAGTTCCTTGGTCAGTTCCCGATACAATTCACCAGGATCACAGTCAGCTTTGGCCATCATCTCCGCAGCTAGAAGGTTCATGATGATGCCGTCCTTGTCAGTCGTCCAGACCGATCCATCTCGGCGTAGGAATGAGGCCCCTGCGCTTTCTTCTCCACCGAAACCGAGTGAGCCGTCCAGCAACCCATTCACGAACCACTTGAATCCAACCGGCACTTCGAGCAGTCTCCGTTTCAACTGTGTCGCCAGGCGATCAATGAGGCTGCTGCTGACCAATGTCTTGCCGATTCCAGCATCATGTTTCCAGTCTGACCGATTGGCAAAGAGATAAGAAATTGCGACTGCGAGATAATGGTTGGGATTCATCAGCCCCGTCGAGCGGGTAACGATGCCGTGCCGGTCATTGTCGGCATCGTTGCTGAAGGCCACATCGAATCGATCTTTCAGCGCAATCAGATTCGCCATCGCATAGGGAGAAGAACAGTCCATGCGAATCTTGCCGTCCCAATCGAGCGGCATGAAGCGGAAGGTCGGATCCACGGAAGAATTCAGGATCTCGATGTTCAACCCGTACCGCTCTGCGATCGGTTTCCAGTAGGCCACGCCGGACCCACCGAGAGGATCGATACCGAGTTTCAGTCCAGCGGATCGAATCATGTCCATATCGATAATCTGTGCGAGATCGGCAATATAGGCGCCGAGGTAATCATGCAGGTGGGTCGTGCTTGCACGACGAGCCTGGTCGTAGGACAAACGCTTCACGCCTTGCAGATCGGAAGCAAGGAGAACATTCGCGCGATTCTCAATCCATTTCGTCACCTGGGTATCAGCAGGTCCACCATGCGGCGGGTTGTACTTGATGCCACCGTCTTCCGGAGGATTGTGCGAGGGGGTGATGACGATGCCATCGGCCAATCCTGAGCTTTTGCCTCGATTGTAGGTGAGGATGGCGTGAGAAATGACCGGGGTTGGCGTGTAGCCGCCATCCTGGTCCACCATCACCTCGACGCCATTGGCCGCCAGCACTTCTAGGACGCTGGCGAAGGCCGGCTCCGATAATGCGTGTGTATCCATCCCCAGGTAGAGTGGACCGCTGATATTCTCCATCTTGCGATATTCGTATATGGCCTGTGCAACTGCGACGATATGGACTTCGTTAAAGGATCGCTTGAAGGATGTTCCTCGATGCCCAGAGGTCCCAAATGTGACGCGCTGCTCGCGCACGTTTACATTCGGCTTTTCCGTATAGTAGGCCGTGATCAGGCGAGGGATATTGATCAGCATCGATGGCGGGGCCGCTTGACCTGCGAGAGGATGATGAGCCACGAGATGATCCTTTCATACAGGTTAGGAATATTCTGCGACAGTACCTCTTTCACGGCAAGATGATCAACTGATCGACAGGATGATCGTCGGTTGAACGAAGAGGGGTATTGTCTATTGACCAAGAGGCGAGAAGAAGAGTAAAGGGTGGAGAGAATACATCGATTAGAATATGAGTTAACATAATAGTTCTTATCAGACATAAGAGATATTCAAGAATGTCGCTTGAACTGCTTGGCCGTATTCAACAAGAACTGTCGATCACCAGTAGCGCCATCTCTGAAACTGTGTTGGCGATTGCTGAACGAGTTAACCGCAAGGTGCAAGTGCTCCGCTTGCACAGCCAGGCCTCGAGCTTACTGAGCCAAATCGAACAGGTTCACGGTGAGCTCGGATATCAGATTGCGACGCTCTGTGCTAAACGACCTCCCTTCAGCCATGAGTCTACCCTCCCATCCGATCAACTGGAACGCCTCCTGAGTCAGGCTGGCGAGCGCATTCAGCAGCTCAAACGAACGTTGCTTGGCGTCGACAGTCGCATCCGCGAGCTCAAACAGGAAACGATCCACCACGAGCTTCTGACCCTGCAACGGGACCTGAGTCTTCGCACTGCGGCCATTGAACGGTTCCCTGTGGTCCAGGGATCACCAGTCATCGGAAAGACCCTCGCCGAGATGGCGCTTCCGCTATCGATTCGTCTGGTTACGGTCCTTCGCGGGCCATTTCTTGTCCCCCCAGACGATGCTCTCATCCTTCGCGCCAACGACGTCCTGGTCATAATCGGGCTGCAGGGAGATCTCGCTACAGTGGCATCATCGTTTACTCCAGCTCGACATGCTCAATCGTCGTAAGTCGACGCGACCTTCCTCTGTGCCGGCCTGAATCATACAGAGCGAGTAGGCTTCTCCGGCTTCCATCATGTACAATCTCTGAAAGGAGAGGTGCAGGATTATGCGTGTACGACTCATCTTCATCTGCCTTGTGCTTTTAGCCCTGTGTGATCTCCCGGCAGCCTTCGCCGCTGGGTCTGTCGTGCCAAAGGCCACCGATTCGCCGGGCCTCCGCCTACTGGAAGAAATTCAAGCCGTCTTTACCGATCTAGCCGAATCGGCCAAACCCTCAGTGGTCAATCTTATTCCCTTGTCCGGAGCCGGACGTGGCCGAGAATTGCCTCAAGAACGTGTGCCGAATGCATCGGGATCGGGATCCGGTGTCATCATCGATCCCGAAGGGCACATCATCACGAATAGCCATGTCATCGGCGACGCGACGGAAATTGAGGTCCGTTTTTCCGATACCACCAAGTTGATCGCTCAGGTCGTTGGTAAGGATTTGGATACAGACTTGGCCGTCCTGAAAGTGACCGCCACCCATCCCCTTCCCAGCGCGAAGTTCGGGGACTCGTCGGCTGTGCGTGTGGGCCAATGGGTCCTAGCTGTCGGGAACCCGTTCGGACTCGATCGGACGGTCACCCTTGGCGTGGTCAGCGGGATCGGGCGGGAGAACATCAATCTCTCGCGCTATGAAAACTTCATCCAGACGGATGCGTCGATCAATCCCGGCAACTCGGGCGGTCCGTTGTTCAATCTGCGTGGCGAAATCATCGGCATCAATACCGCCATCATTAACTTCGCCCAAGGGATCGGCTTCGCGATTCCCTCGAACATGGCGAAGCAAGTGATGGAACAATTAGTGGCTCAAGGACGGGTCACACGAGGCTGGTTAGGCGTCGGCATCCAACCGCTCACGGTGGAGTTGGCCCGCAAGTTCGGCGTGAACGAAGGCGAAGGCGTATTGGTCAACGAAGTCTTCGAGAAGGATCCAGCTGCCGCAGCTGGCATCAAACCAGGCGATATCCTGACTCGCATTGACGGCACCTTGATCGACAGCCCGAGCCGCCTCTCGCGCGTCGTGGCGGGATTGCTCCCGGGTGCCACGGCGAAGGTTGAGATCGTCCGCGATCTGCAGCGGCTGGTTCTAGACGTCGCCCTCATTGAACGTCGAGACCACGCGGTCACGACGTCGCTTCCTCAAACCCGTACCGACGCCAAGTTAGGCCTCGATGTGCAAGATCTCACACCGAGCCTCGCCGATAAATTCAAGCTGCGGGAAAGCCGTGGGGTGCTGATTACGAAAGTGGAGCCTGGCAGTCTCGCCCAATCGGAAGGGCTCCACGAGGGGGATCTCATCAAGGAAGTGAACCGTATCGATGTGGGATCGGTCGGAGAATTCAGTAGTGCGGTCTCCAAAGTGCGCCGCGGCGAAACCGTCCTGCTCCGCATGCTGCGAGAGAGCCGCGCCTTCTATGTGGTGCTCAAATCGACCGATCCCTGATCGATTACTGCGCGGCCGCGTGAGTCTCCGCTTTCTGTGCCTCAATGATTCGAACGGCGAGCTCGGGAGGCACTTCGTCGTACCGCGCGAATTCCATCGCATAACTGCCCCGTCCCGCTGTGAGCGAGTTTAAGGCCGTGGCGTACGTAAGCAGTTCCGCCATTGGGACAAGAGCCGTGATCTGCTCGGTCTGGTCACGTGCCTCGACGTGGAGAATGCGCCCTCGGCGCGCATTCAAATCCCCGATCACGCTACCGATGTGATCCGCCGGTGCCTCGACTTCCACTGTCATCATCGGCTCCAATAAAACGGGATGAGCCGATTCGACGGCCTTTTTGAACCCCATCGACGCGGCGATCTTAAACGCCATCTCTGATGAATCCACTGAATGGTACGACCCATCGTAGACGGCTACGCGGCAATCGACGAGAGGAAACCCCGCAAGGCTCCCATGGTGCATGGCTTCGACCGCCCCTTTCTCCACGGCCGGAATAAAATTTCGCGGGATCGCTCCGCCTATGACCTTGCTCTCAAACTTGAAGCCCTCCCCTCGCGCCAGAGGCGAAAGTTCCAGCCAGCAATCTGCATACTGACCATGCCCTCCGGTTTGTTTCTTGTACTTGCCCTGCGCCTGTGACGTCGTGCGAATGGTTTCCCGATAGGGAATTTTCGGCACGTGGATAGTTACCTCCGCACTGTATTTGCGGTGCAATTTTTCGAGCGCGAGATCGATGTGTAATTGGCCCATCCCGTTTAAGACCATTTCCTTCGTGTCGGCATGCCGGGAGAACTCGAGCGTCGGATCTTCTTCGATCAACTTATGCAGCCCGAGACTGATTTTCTCGATGTCGGCGTTCGACTTCGGCTCGATCGCAAAGGAGAGCACAGGTTTCGGAAGTACCGTCTTTGGATAACAGATGAGTGCATGTTCGTCACAGAGCGTGTCGCCGGTTTGCGTATCCTTGAGTTTCCCAACGGCCACGATCTCCCCTGCTTCGGCCGAAGGTACGACCGTATGTTTCTTCCCCAAGACCCAGTACAGATGTCCGCTTTTCTCTTTGCGACTCTGAGAACTGTTGAAAACAGGCGAGTCTGCGTGAAGCACCCCCGACAAGACCCGCAGATAGGACAGTCTGCCGATAAACGGGTCGATCAATGTCTTGAAGACGATCCCTGAAAATGGATCTTCGTGAACGGCACGGCGGCTCACCCTCTCGCCTGTATCCGGATGCAGCCCTTCCAGCGGAATGTTCGACGCCCGGTCCATTGGCGAAGGCAGAAAATCGACGATCCCGTTCAGGAGCGGAACGATCCCGATATTCTTAATTGCGGAACCGCTATACAGCGGGACAATCCTGCCTGTCTGGACGCCGAGGCGAAGTCCATTCATGAGGTCCCCCTGCGTCAGCTCCTCCTCAGCGAGATACTGTTCCAGTAATCGATCATCACGTTCGGCTACCGCCTCCTGAATACGCTTCCGTGCGTCTTTCACCACGGTCCTTACCTGTTCAGGTATTGCCAGCTGTTGGATCGTGGGTATCTCTATGCCCGAAGTGATGACGCGCTGTTGAAGGAGATCCAGTACCCCCTCTAGCTGGGCGTCGCGACCATACGGTAAAGACATCGGCAATGGCACAATCCCAAGATCGCGCTGACACATCGCGATAATCCCGTCGAGGGAGACATCGTCTGTATCCATTTCGTTGAGGAATAGAAGACCGGGCAAGCTGAGGGCTGTGACGCGTGACCAGACTCTGATGAGGTCGTTCCGGATCCCCGACGAAGCGCCTACCACCAGAATCACGGCATCCGCCGCTCGCAATGCCAGGGCTGTTTCCCCTGGCATGTTCAGCAGGCCGGGTGGATCGATCAGATTGATGGTGGTGTGATTCCAGAAACAACGGAGGAGACTGGTACTAACGGAACTACGCCGGTGTAATTCTTCCGGCTCGAAATCCGAGACGGTCGTGCCTTGTGCGATAGACCCGAGGTGAGGCACTGCGCCGGTGGCAAAGAGCATGGCCTCAGCCAGCGAGGTTTTCCCGGCACCGGCACTCGAGATCAGGATAACATTTCTGAGTGACTCCCTGCGTCGTTCGCTCATGGGGCCCTCCTTTGAAATACCGGAAGACGATCGTATTCTTCCGGACATGAAAAGGTCTGGTTACATCACTATAACTCCCTTTTCGCTCATGCGTCGGCACAATGGTCTATCAGCCAACCTTGATCGGCAAAGCTGACATAACGTCCATCGCCGACGACGAGATGGTCAAGAACCCGAATGCCCAGGAGATCCCCTGCCGAGACTAATCTCGCCGTCAGAACTCGATCTTCCTGGCTTGGCGTTGGATCACCACTGGGATGGTTATGAAGGAATATGACGGCTGCCGCAGATTCTTTGACTGCGAGGGTAAAGACTTCTCGTGGATGGACGATGCTGAGGGTCAAGCTACCGGTCGAGACCGTCGCATCACGCAAGATGGCATGTTTGGCATCGAGTAAGACCACTTTGAAGATTTCGTGGCGTAGATCACGCAAGGTGGGATGGTAATGGTTGAAGAGGTCGCGACTGGATGTAATCTTGGTCCCTTTTGTGAGGGGACCAGCAAGGGCACGTTTTCCCAGCTCCAGCGCGGCTTTCAATTGAGCCGCTTTCGCTTCTCCAACACCGGGTATCGCGCAGAGCTCTTCGATTCCACATTGTGCCAGTCCAGCCATGCCTCCGAGCCGATCAAGGATTTCCATCCCGACATGCACGGCTGAAGACCCATGACGACCAACTCGAAGAAGAATGGCTAATAGTTGAGCGTCGGTCAGTACCTGTGGACCTTGAGCTAATAATCGTTCACGGGGTCGCTCCGTTTCGGGCCATTGAGTGATGCCATGCCTTTCTTTCTTGATGGCCATTCATCCTCCCTGGACAAAAAGTGACAGTCCGAACGTTTTTGTACCGGCTATTCCTGCTTAGTATCCCATTCGTGACAAATACGTAGCATCTAACCTGTTGAAATTACGTACAGTGACAAATTGGTGTAGTACTTGCTTTGTCAAGTCTCCAGCAGCACACATCACACCGGGGAGGATTCGATGGAATGTCCGAAGTGCAAAGGTCTCATGATGTTGGAGCGGTTCTCTGATTTCTTTTTAATATTTTATGCCTGGAAATGTATCAACTGCGGCGCGATCATCGATCGCACCATTTCAAATAATCGGCGGAAGAGTTTGGCCGCTCAGGTCCCGCAAACGACTGTGGAGACTCGCTAAGATCAACCAGATTGGCACGCAGGTGGCTCGACCATTTCGGTCGCCTCAGATATTGAGCCAATATCGCCACCATGATGTGCCGGGGCACGTATCCGTGCCGCCACAGTACCGCCAGCCAGTATACTCAGCGACGTAAAAGTCGTCAAAATACTTCCATTTCTAGCAGATCGTTCACGAGACGTTTCACGCCATATCCTTACTGTTAGTCTCGCGTATTGCTCCCGCAGTACTCACCTTGACCCCTTCAAAAACGCTATGTTACATTCATCTGCTTCTACAATGACCCTCACCTGAAATTATGCGTATCATTGCCGGAACCCACCGAGGTCGACGCTTGAGTGGGCCAGCGGGGACTGCACTCCGTCCCACATCAGATAAGGTTCGCGGGGCACTCTTTTCTATTCTAGGGGCCCAGGTGCAGGGAAGCCGCTTTCTCGACTTGTATGCAGGGACGGGAGCCGTCGGGATTGAAGCGCTAAGCCGAGGAGCTGCAACCGTCACGTTTGTGGAGTCAGACCCTAAGGCTGTGCAACTGTTACGGAAAAACCTTCAGGCCTGTCAGCTTCTTGACCGAGCCCACGTCTGTGTGGAGCGGACCGCGACCTTTCTCGCGCGACAAGATTGGTGGCATGGTCCCTATGACGTCCTCTTTGCCGATCCGCCCTATGCGGCTCTGGATGAGTTTGAAATCCTGACCCATGCCTGGAAACCAGGGCTGTTGTCGGAACAAGCCACGATGATGATAGAACATGAGTCGCGTACACCATTGCCTGCATCGCTCGACCACGCGGAGCTTGTACGACGGTATGTGTATGGCGACACGGCACTCTATTTATATGGGATCTCTCCTTCAGCATCGACCGAGTCGTCCGTATTATGAAAATTGGCATCTATCCAGGAACCTTTGATCCCATTACCCATGGGCATACCGACATCATCACCCGAAGCCTGAAGGTCTTTGATACCGTCGTGGTCGCCGTCGCGCCGAATCCAGCCAAGCACCCGCTCTTCACACTGGCCGAACGGCTGGACATGATCCGGATCGTGACGAAAGACATGAAACAGGTTGAAGTGACCCACTTCGATGGCCTGCTGGTGGACTATGTATTGCGATATGGCGCCCATGCCATTATCCGTGGATTGCGGGCCATCTCAGACTTCGAGCATGAATTTCAGATGGCCCTCATCAACCGAAAAATCGCCAAGCAGGTCGAGACGGTGTTTCTCATGCCCAGCGAAGAATATTCGTATTTATCGTCAACCATTATCAAAGACGTGGCGACTCATGGCGGGCCGCTCACGGAGTTTCTGCATCCTGAAGTTGCACGCCAGCTGCAGGAACGAATCAGGAGTTTAAAATCATGAAGCTTGCTGCACGTGTGGGGCGAATTACACCCTCTCCCACTTTGGCCCTGGCCGCAACCGCGAAGGCGATGGCCGCCCGTGGAATCGACATGGCCGATTTTTCATCCGGAGAGCCGGACTTTGACACGCCAGAACCGGTAAAAGCTGCAGCCGAAGCCGCAATTCGTGCCGGATTTACCAAGTACACGCCCTCGTCCGGCATCGATGAACTGCGCCAAGCCATTATCGATAAGTTGCACGCTGAACAAGGCCTCCGGTACGAGAAGTCGCAAGTATTGGTCTCCTGCGGCGCCAAACATTCACTCTACAACCTTGCCGAAGCCCTTCTGGAAGCAGGCGATGAACTCATCATTCCCGTTCCCTATTGGGTCTCCTATGCCGACCAAACCCTGCTGAACGATGCCACGCCGGTGTTTTTGCAGACTCGTGAGGAGGATGGCTACGCCATTGACGCACAGGAATTGGAACGGCTGGTCACACCACGGACCAAAGCGATTATCGTCAACAGTCCCTGCAATCCAACCGGCGCAACCTATAATCGAGCGACGCTTGAACGGCTTGCCGAGCTGGCCGTACGCCGTGATCTTCTACTGATCTCCGACGAGATCTATGAGAAGGTCCTCTACGACGGAGCAACACACACGAGCATCGCAGCCCTTGGGCCGGAAGTCGCCGCCCGCACCGTCGTGATCAACGGTGTGTCGAAGGCCTATGCCATGACCGGCTGGCGGATCGGCTATGCCGCAGGCCCCAAAGAACTTCTCAACGCCATGGCGAACATTCAAAGCCAAAGTACCTCCAACCCCTGTTCCATTTCACAAAAAGCCGCCGTCGTGGCCTTGCGCGATGGCGATGCATTCACGAAGAAAATGGTGACAGAGTTCGATCGGCGACGGCGGGTGATCGTCGAGCGCCTCAATGCCATGCCGGGCGTTCGTTGCAGCATGCCCAGCGGAGCATTTTATGCATTCCCCAATGTGAGTGGACTGCTCGGAAAGCGAAGTCCAAGCGGAGTACTCTCCACTCCGACCGATCTGGCGAACTATTTGTTGCAGGAATTCAAGGTCGCCGTGGTTCCCGGTGAGCCGTTCGGAAGCACCCAGCATATTCGGTTGTCGTATGCGACCAGCATGGAAACGATTCTCAAGGGCATGGATCGTCTCGATGCGGCATTCAAACAGCTCACCTAGCCAGGGAGCGTCCCTCAGCATGAGGGCCCCTCAACGTGATCTCATCGGATTATTGTTCTAGCAGGAGGAAATGAATCGTGCCAATTTACGAATATCAGTGTGATGGCTGCGCTGATCGATTTGAAGTGAAACAGAGCATGAAGGACGACGCTCTGACCACCTGTGAGAAGTGCGGAAAACGCCTGCAGCGACTGATTTCATCGCCCGCCATCATGTTCAAGGGCAGCGGATGGTACGTGACGGACTATTCCGACAAAATGAAACCGTCCTCAGGGAGCGAAGCGCCTGCACCAAAGACCGGAGAGAAAAAAGAAGCCGCGGCAAACACATCCGAACCCTCGACGACCGCAAGCACCGCTCCCGCAACTCCGGCACCGGCCCCTGCCGCCGCGCCGGCAAGCACCCCATCGAGCACGGCATCATCAACTTCAACGAGCACGGCCACGAGCACGCCATCGTCTTCCGCTGCCAAGTAGGCAGCGGAGACGAGCGAGGCTAGTGTGTGGCCTTGGCCGATGGTTTCTTTTTCGCCGGAGCCTTCGGTGAGATTTTGGCCGATGTCTTAGCTGCGCCAGCCTTCGGGGCTGAGGATTTCGCTGATTTCGCCAGCCGCTCCTGTGCCGCTGCCAAACCATTTTGCAAGCTGTTGATCATCGACGTCTTCTCGCGATTCGACCGAGAGAGGTCGTCCACTTGTGCCTGCAAATCGTCTCTCACCTTCGTCATCGAGGCGAGCTGATTTTGCAGCTGAGTCTTTTCCACTGTTGCACTCTGCAGCTCTGAGCGGATTTGCTCTATTTGTGTTTGGAGGGCCGGGGGCCAGTAATCGCACCCGGACAGACCGATTGAAAACAATGTGATGGCGGCTACCGCCACCACATTTCGCACCATCAATGTGTGACCCATCTGCAGACTCCTTTCAGTGTGAACTGCCACGACGAACTTCACCGACTCTCCCCGTCGAGATACATACCATGAGATGCCAACTGGCGCACGATAATCTCTCGTGTAATGGCTCCTTCACGAACGATGCGAATCGGGCCCTGTACATCGATCACGGTGGATGGTCTCCCGCCCGGGGTCGGTCCCGCATCGACAATCAGATCGACCCTGTTCCCTAGGCTGCGTTGGACCTCTTCGGCGGTGCAGGGCGGCGGCAATCCTTCACGATTGGCACTGGTGCCGGTCACAGGCCCGACTCGACGCAAGAGCTCGGCCAACGGCTGCCAGGCACTCTGACGGATGCCGACTGAGCCGGTTCCTGCCGTGACCTTATTGGAAAGCCTTACGGCTGCTGGAAAGACGATCGTGAGAGGTCCTGGCCAGAATGCATTCATCAAGACGGTGGCCGCCGGGGGAACACGTTGCACAAACGGTTCTAACTGAGACCGCTCCCCGATCAAGAGTAAAATCGGTTTTCCATCGGACCGGCCCTTGACCTGCCACAATTTGGCGAGGGCCTGTTCGTTGAAGGGGTCGACCGCAAGCCCGTAGAAACTTTCCGTCGGCAGGGCAAGCAATCCGGCCTGTCCCAACAGGCGACGCATTCGATCTGCCAGCACCGGAACGGTGGCGGCATCGTAGGAATCGATCGATGCCATGGCAGGAACCATCAGTTCCATTCAACGTTATGCGCGGCGGGCGAACGCACGATGCGCAATATCCGTCCGATAGTGCGCGCCCTCAAATGTGATCGATCTGGTCACCCGATAGGCCTCCGCTTGCGCGTCGGCCAGAGTCTTTCCGCATCCAGTAATGCCCAGCACCCGTCCCCCTGCCGTGACGACATCGGCATTCTTTCGTGCCGTCCCGGCATGAAACACCATGGCTGTCGCATCCAATGTGGCGGGCAATCCATGAATCGGTCGGCCGGTCTGGTAGACAGCGGGATAGCCGTCAGAGGTCATCACGACGCAGACTGCCGTCTCGTCATGCCAATCTACGGTAAGCTGATCGAGCCGATGTTCCACCACCGCCTCAATCACCTCCAGTAAATCGGTTTTGAGGAGCGGCAGGACGACTTGCGTTTCGGGATCCCCCATCCGGGCATTGAACTCCAAGACGTACGGAGTTCCCTTCACCACCATGAGCCCGGCATACAACACGCCTTGAAACGGACAACCCATCCGGGATAAGGCTTCGATCGCAGGATAGAGAACCTGCTTCGTGACCTGCTCGCGCAGCGCCATGGTACCGAGCGGCGCAGGACAGTACGCGCCCATGCCTCCGGTATTCGGGCCCGTATCGCCATCCCCGACTCGTTTATGATCTTGCGCCGGCAGCATCGGGACCACCGTCCGGCCATCGGTGAAGGCCATGATCGTCAGTTCCTCACCGTCAAGAAACTGCTCGATCAACACGCGCTGACCGGCCTGACCGAATACCGCATGCTCCAGCGAGTCGCGGACTGCCTGCTTGGCCTGCTCACGGGTGGTCGCCACCACCACGCCCTTCCCCTGCGCCAGGCCATCGGCCTTCACGACGACGGGAAGCTCATGTTGATCGAGATAGGCTAAGGCTGGCGCGACCTGGTCGAAACTTTGCGCCTTGGCCGTGAGGATCTTCGCGCTGGCCATGATCTCTTTGGAGAAGACTTTGCTGGCCTCGATTCGCGCAGCGCCCTTGGTCGGTCCGAATACTTTGAGCTTGGATTTGCGAAATTCGTCGACAAGGCCCAACGCTAGCGGAGCTTCCGGCCCCACGACCGTCAGATCGATCTGTTCGGACTGCACGAATGTTTTCAGCCCGGCAATATCGTCGGCTTTGATCGGCACACAGGTCGCGAGGGATTCGATCCCGGCATTGCCTGGCGCACAATAGAGCTGAGGCTTGCGGGGACTTTGTGCGAGCTTCCAGACCATGGCATGCTCGCGACCCCCGCTCCCGATGACCAGAATCTTCATGCCCAAGCCTTTAGTGAACAGTGATAGGTGATGAGTGATGGGCTGGAGATGAAGAAAGAATGACGCAAAATCTCTGCAAAGGCTGTCTCGACGTCTTGGTTTAACTGATCACGCGTCACTGCTCACACATCACCATCCGTCAATGGCGGAAGTGGCGCATGGCCGTCATAATCATCGCCAATCCCTGCTCATCTGCGGCTTTGACGATTTCGGCATCGCGAATCGAGCCGCCCGGCTGAATAACCGCCGTAATCCCCGCTTGCGCGGCGGCATCGAGTCCATCCCGGAACGGAAAGAATGCGTCCGAGGCCATCACACAGCCCTTGATCGGCATCTGTGCTTTCATGACTGCCAGCTTCACCGAATCGACCCGGCTCATCTGACCGGCCCCGATCCCCACCGTCTGCCCCGGTTTCGCATAGATGATCGCGTTCGACTTCACATGTTTGCAGACTTTCCAGGCGAATGCGCAAGCCGCATATTCCTCATCCGTCGGTTTGCGCTGGGTCGGGACGCTCAGTGCTCTGAGATCGGTTAAAACCCCGAGATCCCGATCCTGCACGATCAAACCACCGACCAACTTCTTGAGATCGAAGCCCTCTTGCTTCACCTTCGTGAGCGGCCCGACATCGAGCAACCGCAGATCCTTCTTGCGCTTGAGTTCTGCCAGGGCATCCGGTGCAAATCCCGGTGCAATGACCACTTCCACAAACGTGGAGGTAATTTCCTTCGCGGCGGCCAGATCCACGGGGCGATTGAATGCAATCACGCCGCCGAACGCCGAGATGGGGTCGGTCTCGCGGGCTTTGACATAGGCCTCGACGGGCGTCGCACCCAAGGCCACGCCGCAGGGATTGTTATGTTTGATAATGGCCACGGCGATCTCGTCATACTCTTTCGCCAGCTCGAGCGCCGAATTGGCGTCGAGGAAATTGTTGTACGACATCGCCTTGCCATGCAGGATCGTTCCCCGGGACACCGATGGCTCGACCGAATGCAGCTCTCGGTAGAACGCGCCTTGCTGATGCGGGTTCTCTCCATACCGCAGCATCTCTGCCCGCTCGAATTGCAAGGACAATATTTGAGGGAATTTGACCTCGCTGCCCTGCACCTGTTTCTCCAGATAGCCGGCGATCAGACTGTCGTAACGCGCCGTATGTTGGAATACCTTCATCGCCAATTCGCGCCGCAACTCATGGGGTACCGTTCCGGCCTTCGCCGCCTCAAGCACGCGCTGATAGTCGGCCGGGTCCACGACGACCAAGACATCTTCGTGGTTCTTGGCCGCAGAGCGCAGCATCGACGGTCCGCCGATATCGATATTCTCAATGGCCTCTTCGAAGGGGCAGTTCGGCTTTGCAATCGTCGCCTCGAACGGATAGAGGTTGACCACGACGACGTCGATGGGGCCGATGCCGTGCTTCTCCATCTGCTCGACATGGGCCGGCACCGAACGCCGGCCGAGTAATCCGCCATGAATCTTGGGGTGCAATGTTTTGACGCGGCCGTCGAGAATTTCCGGTGAGCCGGTGTAGGCCGCGACATCCATTACTTGTAATCCAGCCTCTCGCAAGGCCTTGGCCGTTCCTCCGGTTGAGAGGATCTCGGCACCTAACGCGGCGAGGCCTTTGGCCATCTCCACCACACCGGTCTTATCTGATACGCTGATGAGTGCCCGCTTGATGCCGGCCATAAATCTCTCCTTGGCAAACGATCGATAGAAATGACGTGAATTGGAAGGCGGAGCGAAGAATAACAAATGAATACCCGCCTTACAAGAGGAATGGCGCCCCAACGCCGAAGAACGAAACATCGCAACTCCCCCAATGCTACCCGGCAGGATGAGGCGAAGCCGACAGGCAAATCCTGCCTGACATGCGCCCACTCAGTATGGTACGTTCACAAGTCCCGCCAGTTACCTACAGCCCAAGAGTAAACTCATGATGCGTGCCGTGATCCTCGCCGCAGGTGCCGTTGCACTCGGGCTCCTTGCTATGGTCTGTCTGCCACGCCACCTGACGCCGCCAGCCGCAACGGTCCCCTTTTCTCCCGCAACGTTGCATGCGCGGTTGGAGCAGGGCGTCCTGACTCTCCGTGGTTCGCTCCCCAGTCAGACCAGTAAAACGGCCATCCTTCAACGAGCCCACGCGCTCTATGGCGCGCAACCTGGGCGTGTGGTCGATCAATTGGCGGTGGATCCGAACGTAGGGCCAGCCGTTTGGACCGGCCCTATTTCCCAGATCCTTCCCGTCCTGGGACAGATGACCGAACATGGCTCGATCATCATCGACGGGCGCTCGATTGTGCTCAGCGGACGGGTCGACAGTGAGCAGACGAAAGCCATCCTGTTGCGTGACATGGCGCCCCTTGCGCAGACAGGACTGGCGCTGGAGGATCATATCCTCGCGGCGCCACGGCCCCCTCTCCCGCCTGCGCTGCAACAGCAATTAAACGAGATTCTGTCGCGCGCCTCCATTGAGTTCGACTCCAATACGACCGTGATGCCTCCACGGAGCCGTGCCACATTGGACCGTTTGATCGTTGTGTTGCGTACGGCCCCTCGTGCCATCATCGAGATCGGAGGCCATACAGACAAGTATGGCGCGCCGGACTATAACGTGCAGCTCAGCCGCCGCCGCGCCGATGCCGTGCGGCATTATTTTATTAGCCACGGTCTCACCAACCAGTTCACCGCCGTCGGGTATGGCGCTTCTCGCCCGTTGTCAGTGGCGCAGACCAAGACTGGTTTCCAGCGCAACCGGCGTATCGAGTTACGCGTGAAAGGACAGTCCGACCTATGACCCTGCTGCTCGGCCAAATGCTGGGATGCCTCCTCGTCGCTGCAGGCATCGGCGGGGTCACGATCTGGCTCGTACAGCGTCTGTCGGTGAACGAGCTGAAACGAGAGCTCTCCGACCTTGTCAACGCTGTGCAGGTGAAAGAACAGGCGCTGGAATTGGCGCAGCTTGAGTTCGAATCCACCGCCTCGACCGCCCAACTCTATGAAAATAAGTTCACCTCGTCGGACGCACTCGCGCGATCGGCGCAACAGGAACTCGCCTCATGCACCGCGCGGCTTCATGCCGCGCAAGAAGAACTCCGCGTAGCCGCAGAGCGCCGGTCGGACATGGAATCCGAATTGGCCGCATGTCGCTCGCAAGCCAAGGACAACGAAGCCGCAACCGTTGTGCAGGCAGAAGCTCTTCTACAATCCCATGCCGCGCTCGAACTCACGCAACAGGCCCTGGTGCGTAAGGCAGAAGAACTGTCGCCCTTGCACGAACGCATCGCGGCCTTGGAACAGCGCCCGTCAGAGACCGATCGACTCCAGGCACGAATCCAGGAATTGGAGCCGGCACAAGGACGGGTCCATTGGCTCGAAGTGCAACTGAGTGAACGGGAGACGCAGCACCGAACCGCGCTGCATGACATCGAGCGTCAGCTGGCAGAGCGGGACCGCCGCATCGGCGAACTCGAACAGCTCCATCAACCCGACAGGGCGCCATCGCAGCATGCAGGAAGAGACGTCGATGAATGGCAGGCAGAGCGGCTCGCTCACGAGCAACGACTGAAAGAAAAGGACGCGCAGATCGCGGCCTTGCAGCAACCCGTCGACTCAATCGAGTCCGTTCAGCGAGAGCTCGCGGGTCAGGCGAAAGTGGTGAACGAACAGGAAGAAGAAATCAGCCGCCTCCGGAAGCGGCTCGTCGAAGTCCGGGCCGCGCTCAGGATTCGCACCGACGGCGGCGTCGCGCCACGCCCGATCCAGCCGGCCGGCGATCAACTGACGCTACAGATCGCCCAACCAGCTCCCTCGGACTCGCCGGAGAAAGACGACCTCTCGGAAATTCGCGGCATCGGACCGGCCTTCGAACGAGCCCTCAACAACATGGGCATCGTGACCTTCCGACAGATCGCGCAATGGGACGCTACGAACTTGAAACAGATTGCAGACCAACTCGAAACGCTCCCCGAACGCATCACACGCGATCAATGGATCGCCCGCGCCAGAAAACTCCACGAGCAAAAATACGGCAAGGGGCTCTGACGCACCGGGCGCTCATGTGAAACGTATCTCGTGAAGCGTCGTTCGTCTCTCGCGACTAACGCGTTCAGCCATCAGCTCCTGTCCGGGAAAGAGATGCGCGAAACCACGTGTGGAGGAGGAGAATGGAGCGGTCAGCAGCCCGGCAGGCGTAACTCGCGGGGCCTTCGAAAGAGTCACGGACGTCAGATCGTACCGCAGCACTTCTTGAACTTTTTCCCACTGCCGCAGGGACAGGGATCGTTCCGTCCGATCTTTGGACGAGCCGGCATCTGATGGTCAAGATCGCCGGCTTCACGCCGCGCCTGATAGATCGACCGTCCGAGGTGCGCATATTCTCGCATCGCAGCGGAGAAGAGCGAGACCACCGTCTCGATAAACGACTCGAAGCTCGTGTTCCCCTTCCCCTCCTTGTGATAGGCCCTGGCAAGTTTCGGAGAGGCGAAACAGGTCAGCACCATCAGTATTGCGCCCAGCTCCTCATCCAATTCCTCTGGCGTATAGTCGTTCCAGATTTCCACAAGGTAATCATGACCCATGGAAAATCCCTGCGCCCATTGGCTCAACGATGCATCAGCATCAAAATTGTCCAACGGCGCAGGTCTGATCTCGTAGCCTGACGGAAGCGAGGCGCTCCCCCCGGTTCGCTCCCGACCGCAGTCGTTGTAGAGGGCCATCATGGCGTGGAGAACCTGCTCCGCTTCGTCTCGCGTCTCGTATCCCGCCTCCTGGTCATTGAAGACCATCGGAATCCATTCTGAAGGGGAAATCAACTCCGGCCCATTCGCCATGGCGAACACAAACCCCGCCAGTTGCGGATAGGTCAATGTGTCCTTCGGGCGCTGCGGCGACGACAGAAAGCGCTCCAAGAGCGCCGCATGGCTAGCCGTAAAAGGGGGAATCGTGTTCATCCTGCTCAAGACCTCTGTTTCGTACCGCCCAATCCATGGCTCTTTTCACGCGGATTCTGTCAGAGTCTCCTCGCCTAGATCATTCGCAATCAACCGAAACTGTTCCAGCGCCGCTTCGAGGTCGTCCACAATCTCTTGGGCGATGATGTCGGGGTTGGGGAGATTGGCGGAGTCTTCGAGGCTATCGTCTTTGAGCCAGAAGATGTCGAGGCTGGCTTTGTCGCGGGCGATGAGTTCGTCGTAGTCGTAGGCACGCCAACGGCCATCCGGCTTCTTGTCGGACCAGGTGACTTTGCGGGTGTGGCGGTTGCCTCCGGCCTGCTTGTCTGGCCGGTCGAGATTGCCGTTGTAGCATGTCACGAACTCGTCGAGGTCTTCGCGCTTCAGCGGATCGGTCTTGAGCGTGAAGTGTTGGTTGGTGCGGAGGTCGTAGATCCAGAGCTTCTTGGTCCAGGGGGTCTCGCTCGCCGGCTTCTTGTCGAAGAAGAGTACGTTGGCTTTCACGCCTTGCGCATAAAAGAGCCCCGTCGGTAGACGCAGGAGCGTGTGCACATCGCACTCGTGTAGGAGCTTGCGCCGGACGGTTTCCCCTGCCCCGCCTTCGAAGAGCACGTTGTCTGGGACAACAACCGCAGCGCGGCCATTTTGCTTCAGCAAGGTTTTCACGTGCTGGACGAAGTTGAGTTGCTTATTGGAGGTCGTCGCCCAGAAGTCGTCACGTTCGACGATGTCCCGCTCCTTGGAGACCTGACCCTCTTCGCCGACGATAGTCGTGCTGCTCTTCTTCCCGAAGGGCGGATTGGTCATCACGATATCGAATCTATTGCTAGGATCGGCGGCCAAGGAGTCGGATACAACGATAGGCAGATCTTTGTCGCTCCCGATTCCATGGAGCATCAGATTCATGGCGCAGAGCCTGGCCGTGCTTTGGACCAACTCCCATCCCTTGAACGTGCCTTGTTTGAGTTGGCGCTTTTCGTCCTTGGTCAGGTTGGGATTGTGCGTCACGATGTAATCGTGTGCGGCCAGGAAGAATCCACCGGTCCCGCAGGCCGGGTCGCAGATCGTCTCGCTGGACTTCGGGGCAATAGCCTCCACCATCGCGACAATCAGCGGCATTGGGGTGAAGTACTGACCCGCTCCAGACTTGGTGTCCTGCGCGTTCTTTTCCAGCAGGCCCTCGTAGGCATCCCCTTTCACATCGGCACTCATCGTGGACCAGTCTTCTTTGTCGATGAGATCCACAATCAGCCGCCTGAGCTTCACAGGGTCCTGAAATTTATTCTGGGCCTTCGTAAAGATCAGCCCGAGCATCCCCTTCCCTTTGCCGAGTTCTTCCAGAAGATGAAGATAGTGGACAAAGAGGTCGTCGCCGTCCTTCTTGAGGAGAGTGGGCCAACTGTATTTGGCGGGAATCTGGCTTGGCTGGTTGTACGGTGCCTTCGTGCGCTCGTCGGCCATCTTAAGGAACAGCAAATACGTCAACTGCTCGACGTAGTCGCCATAACTCATCCCGTCGTCGCGGAGAACGTTGCAGTAGTTCCAGAGTTTTTGAACGATGGCAGAGGAGGTCATACGCTGGCACTCTCTGATGCCTGATACGCTTGTTCAGGATGATTCGGGTGATGGGGATATCGAGGCAGCAGACGCCCCTGCCTCAATAAGCGAGTAATATAGTGCTTCCGAAGAGCCTCTGAGTCGCGCCCGAGCAATTCAGCAAGCTCGCGAAGCGTGAGCCAACGGGCTCGACAAAGGGATGCAATGGTCTGTTCGACCAACTCTTTTGGAGCACGACCTTTGTCCCGGACAGGCGCAGCAAGCTGCCGTAAGGCACCTTGCTCTCCCTCAATGGCAACATCCTGGTGCGCCTCTGAATGTCCGGTGGCTACCCCAGAATGTCCGGAGCTGACAGCGAAATGTCCGGAGCTTGAGACTGCATCTCCGCCCCCAGCAAAGAGGTCGAGTGAGGCACTTGCCGGCAGTCGATATCGAGTTCCCCGCGTATGTCCAGTCTTACTCAACCACCCTTTGGCGACAAACCGTCGTAAGCGAACGCCGATATCGCGGGGATGGTCCGGACAATAGGGCTGAATGTCCGCGTTCCCTACCTCCCCAAACCGGTGTGCCAGCATTAAAATCACCCGGTCCGATTCGTCAAGGGACGCATACTGATCGCCGACGATTGCACGAATCTCCTGCTCAATCGCTTCCGGAATCATACTGGAAACAGGAAGGAAGATCCGCGTCATTTCCAAGACAGGGTGTTCCGCGACAAAAGGAATCAGCCAGTGCTGCTCCCGCCATGCCCGCAAGATCTTCTGAAAGCCAGACCCGGCTTTCTCACCCAACCCAAGCAATTGAAACATCTTTTGAAGATTAGGGTTGCGGGGATCGCTGACACCGCCTTGATACAACATCTCGCGTGGAATGCGTAACCGTCCGGGGTTCGTGAAAATGAACGCGTCACGCCGCTTGATGACCGTAATCGGCCTCGCGGATTGGTGATCGGCATGAATGAGCGTATTGACCAAGGCCTCGCGGAGCGCCTCATGGACATGCGTTTCCTCAAGACGAACAGCACTCCGGTCGAGCTTGAACGGAAGATCCAGCCCTTCAACCAATCGCGGATAGACGCGGTAATAAAAGTTGAAGAGATTCGGCTCCCACTTGCCATCGACGGTCAGCCGATAGGTCCACCGGACCTCCGGATCATCAGACATCGCCTCCTGGTAGTCCACGTGGTAATGAGACACGCCATCGAGCAAACTTCGCTCACGTCCGAACATCAGCAACCCCGCAAGCGTCAGCCCCTCAGCCCCGGATTTCCGATCACGCCGCAACGCACCCAGGCGCTCAAGAAAATCCCACTCGCTCAGGGCAAGAAACGGATGATCGGGGTCCCGCGACCCAAACCGGTTCCGGTAGGCGGCCAGCGTCTCACGGTCAAGATCATCAAGGTCGAAGCCCTCCAGGATCTGAGCGTCTTGCGGATCATCGGACGCATCCCGCAACATCTGCCGTACTTCAGACTCCGTGCAGCGATAGTCGCCCTCAAAGTTGCGCTTATACGTCCCCGTCAGCGGATTGCCATACAAAAAGACCGGCCGCTGCATCCTCGTTGCGCGAGGCACAGAGATCACAATCACCTTGCGACCGTTGACCACAGCAATGCGGACATCGGAAGGGCTACAGATCGGCCCACTCAACTTCTGCGAGTTGTTATGCGTATCCCAGAAGATCTTGAGGAGGGATTCGGGCCGCCGAAGACCGGTGACTTCCAAGCCCTGATCGACTTCGGACACCCCAAGAACCAGCGTGCCCCCCTCCGTATTGGCAAACGCCGACAGCGTTTCCCAGAGCGATCGCGGCAACCCCGCCTCAGCCGCCTTAAATTCGACGTCCTGATCTTCGCCGAGATCGAGTTGTCTGAGAATCTCGTCAGGGCTCACGACCGTACTCCATAGGGTGACACCGATTCCGCAGCAAGCAGCGGCACGGACAAAAGCGAAGACGCAGCGTAGCCCTTCTTCTTGCCGAATTCTTCCAGGAGGTGACGATAGTGGTCGAACAGGTCGTCGCCATCTTTCTTGAGGAGACTGGGCCAACTGTACTTGCCGGGAATCTGACTGGGCTGATTATACGGAGGCTTCGTGCGCTCGTCCGCCATCTTGAGGAACAGCAAGTACGTCAATTGCTCGACGTAGTCGCCATAACTCATCCCGTCGTCGCGGAGGACGTTGCAGTAGTTCCAGAGTTTTTGAACGATGGCTGAATGGCTCATTTTGTGATGGTCTCAATCCAAATCATGGCGTATACTATTAAAAAATAGGACCAACAGCGATGAACCGCAAACCTCTCATTGAAACGAATCCGCACCTCAAGGACCCGGCGAAATACCGTAAGGCCTTGATCGCCAACGTAGCCAGTTCAACTGCCGTCGAGACCGGCGCACCGGTCGAATCCATTGCCCGTATCCTGGTTGAGTCTGGACAGCCATCTTCCGTCAAGAAGACGAGCGGCTCTGCTCGATAATCTCTTCCAACAAGCTCTCCATCGGCGCATAGTGCTTATCGAGGCCTGCCTGAATCGCGGCAATGTACGTGTTCTTGCTCGTCCCCGCAATCACGCTGAAGTCCAGCAGCGGCAGTCCGGCCTGGAGCGCCATCATGGTTGACAGCACACGAGCTAGGCGTCCATTCCCATCGCGAAACGGGTGAATCAGCACCAGCTCGACATGCGTTTCCGCCAGCGCACGGACAACATCTGCACGATCAGCAAACGTGCAAGGAGTCCGGCGCCGCAACACATCCCGATCAAATTGATCCATCAAAGCCGGCACCTGCATGGCAGCGGCGAAGGGAAAACCGTCTTTACTGACATTCACCTGCCGATAGTGACCAGCCCATTCATAGATATCGCCGAGCCACGTGCGGTGACAGTCACAGAGGTCCGTGGCCGTAAACCGATGGGTCTCATCGTAGGTTCTCACCAGCACGTCCATCGCCTGCTCAAGTGCCCTGGCTTCCGCAGCATCCATGTCCTGCTTTGAAATAATGCCCAGCCGGTTCTTGAGCACCTGCTCATTCGAGCCTGGCTCAAACTGAGCCTCGGGCAGACCGGACACATCGTAGCGATCGTCAGGCGTCATGAATGCCTCATCGCGAACGGCGGCTTCGTGCGCTCGTCGGCCATTTTGAGGAACAGCAAGCACGTCAACTGTTCGACGCCTGTCCTGAGCCTCGCCGAAGGGTAGTCGCCATAGCTCATCCCGTCGTCACGCAGGACGTTGCAGTAGTTCCAGAGTTTTTGAACGATGGCAGAGGAACTCATGTTCAGATAATTCGGATGGCAGAGAAGACGTTGTAAGGGCCGCACTGGGGTGGAAATCTGATAGAGCCGTCAGCTAGGTGGATCCAGCCCCCATGCCTCATGTTCCGGTCATGAGTTCGGCTTCGAGAGGGTGGTCTTTTTTGAAACGGCTAACGCCGAGGACACTGAATCCCAACACATGCCCGTGCTTGTCCACGCGCTCCATGACGGCCTCGTAGGCCGTTGAACGCATGAACCCTGGAGCATCGCTGAACTGTACTTCCAGGAAATCGCCTTCAGGATCGAACCAGATCTTTACTTTTTCGGCCATATCGTTTCTCCCGTCTTGAGTTGGTCGGTCAAATAGGCCGTCACCACGAACCCGTCATCAGGTGGATACTTTACCACGACACACAGCCATTTCCCACCAACCAGCGTCTGGGCATAAAACTCATAAAACAACTGGACGGTATTATCCGAACGAGAGACCCGCACTTCCGCTGGATATTGGAGCACCCGTTCAATCTCCGCCTCCATGTCGGCCATTTCCTGATGCTGGAGGATATGCGCGGTCCGTTCATCGGTCAGCCTGACGGATCGACCAAGACAGTCACGGATGATCTTCATGGATCTCCTGGCAACAGAGGCTGGGCGATTGGGTTGACGAGCCTCACAAAGCTAGGCATCTGTGCTCACCTCCCTGCATGGCCATCTTTTCCATAGGCCGATTGGCTTTCCGCAGCTATGGAGAATGTTGGCAGGATATCTGGAGCGCGCTTTGTATCTCCCCCGAGCAACTGACCTGAGAAAGCTTGACTCAAGATGGACTGCCGCAGGCGGTCGGCGCGGGTGAGGTTGGCCTGGACGGCGACTTCAAGTTCGTCAATGACGGACAGGCGGCGCTCGACTTCGGCGACGATTTGCTCTTGCTCGGCTAAGGGCGCTAATAAGATTGGAACTTTGGTAACTGCTCCCATCCCCACATTCCCTTGACCGACATTGCCTGTCTCATAATCAAAAAACCTGTTCCGGTAGTCCTCGCTCTGCAAGGCAAGTGCAAGGAATTGGGGAAGAACTCCATCTGCTGGGCGAAGCCGTGCAATTCGCTGGTTCAATAAGAGCCCTTTTTCGTGCCTGATAACTGCGACATAGCCATAGTCTTGTTTTTTTCTGGTGCCAGTTAATGTGACAACGAGGTCGCCATCTATTAGTCCGTACTTAGCTACGACATCAGCATCCACATCTTGAATGAAAGAAGGCCTCTGGCTAACATCGATGCGACCCATGCGAATGTTGGCCATCTTGAGAACTTGAAATCCAGTTGCCGTGAATTTTTTGCTCTCAAAGGCAAAGCCGCCGATTGCTTCGGAAATCGCTTCCAGAGATGCCCATATCCACCCTTTGGGCAGCAGTGGAAGGATGGCAGTATCTACTTCAAAGGGCTCTTTGACCTTCTTTTTACTCTGCCAACTCTCCTGGCGTTCGGCGAGGATGCGTTCGAGGAGTTTGCTGGCTGGTTCGACTTCGGGGTGTTGCTTGCGCCACTCCTCAGTCAACTTGCCTTCGACTGCGGCTTTGAGGACGGCAGCTTTGTAGCGTTTGAGGTTGGCTTTGACGCGCTTGAGGTTGGCGACGGCTTCGTCGAGGCGGGAGAATTGTTTTTCGAGCTCCGCGACGACGAGACGTTGTTGATCAAGTTCCGGTACAAGTACCTCCGTCGCATTGTAGTCGTCTCGACTTAGTCCTGGCACCGCTGTAGAGCGATCCTTCCTTACAAGTTGGAGATGATCAAGGAGGTACTTAAAAAAGCGGAGATCCTCTTCTTCGGAGGCCTCGGCAAAATAAACCGTGTCAATCGGCCAACATGGCTCAGGAGAGAAATACGTCGATCCTACATTTCCTTTGCGACCTATTATGAGACTCGGCCCGCTAGTTAGCGCCCGATTGAAAGTATCGATTTTTCCGCTTGAACCATAGACTGGTGTATTAACTCGCACTGTTCCGTACCGGTCATTGCGAGCCTTGCCATAATGAATAGGCAATGCTTCCCCCAATGTTGTCCGTTTCCATCCCTGCGGGCCGCCTAGTTGCTCTCGGTCGCTCACGCTGCTAACGCCCCGTTCAGTTCGTCAATAAGTTTGTTCAGCGTCGTTGCTGACGCGCTGAGAGACTTCGTAGGGAGTTATTCGTCTATGGGTCGTTTGAGAACTTGCGCTACTACTCCATACACCGCGCCGGTTAAGCCATCAAGCTCATGCTCGATATCTTCGACTTTGCCAAGCTTGCTGGTCCAGCGGCCGTTAGGAAGTTGGCGGGCCGCATGGGTTGGCTTCCCATTTGCATCCACATACAGGACAATTTTCTCGTACCCTTGCTCAACATTCGCGTCTCCGCATGGAGTGAATCCAATCGAACCGAACGCTTTGATGAAGGCATCAAGGGATTCCTGCAAAGGAATGTTTCGCGGCCAGTATGCGAAAGACCCGGCAACGGGCCACCACCATCTCTCAACATCGCCAGCTGCCCAGGCAATGCAATTGTACTCAGGGGTTGAAGGGCTCGTGATCGCGTAAACAGAACGGGCGAGATGGGGGAACACGGATTCGAGGTCTTCGCTCACCAGGTCAGTCCCTGTTCCTTTCCCCACCTGAGCCAGGCATCGGTCATCTTTTTCAGCTTGCCTCGGTCTTCGGGCTTGACGGGATCTGCCCCTGTAATCGCGGTCAGCGCCCAAAACCAATGATCTGGTCTGCGCTCAAGCTCACGAAGCAGGTGGGTAACGACTGCGGCACCCATCCCGATAATGCGTTGATAGGCCGGATGGAGCACCATTTCGGTAATGGAGGACAGAAATTGCACCTCCCGACGCCAAGTCTCAGCGAGCGACTGAAACTTTTCTGCGTCTCCTTGTGGCCTTCGAGTGATCGGAAGCCAGTAGTGCTCTTCCGACTTGAGCCATTGTTCCGTCACCACGTGGGAATCCCGACTCATTCCCACGACAGAGAGATACTGTAGTGCTTGGGGAGAACGAATTGTCGCCATGCTCATTGGAACAACTCCTTTGCCTTGGGTGTAATGCTCTTGAAAAATATATCATTTTTGAGATCGTGCAGATACTCGAAGGCCTCCCACATTGCATTGTCCTGAACGTTGAACGACGCTATGCGAAACACATCAATGTCAACTATCAATGGGAGCCGATTCCTCGATTCGTCAATAGGCTCCATAGTCTCGGTCACGATCGCAACTGCTTGGGCCTTCGGATCGGGGATGACCAGCCTCATAAAAAAGCTGCCTAACCCCTGTGGCAAATCAGGGGCTATCTCGGGCGTTGTGAGAATGTAGTCTTTGAAATCTCGCATCGGGAGGGGGATTTCAATGCGATTAATGTAACGGAGGGCTACGCGAGTGACCATTTCGGGTGAAGCGATCCGGACATAATGTTGCCAAAGCTCCTGGGCCTCATCCCGAAGGGTTGTCCATTTGTCGTAAGGTTTCAGCCGGCTAAAGGTAAAACCGTCCAAACGCGCTTGGACAACTTGCCTGCCGTCAACCGAAGTGAACAAATATCCGTCGGGCCCGCCCGTAGCCGATTGGGACACTTCAGGAACCGGGCTTGCTTTGATTTCAACATGCCCACGCCAAGCCAACCGTTCTTGTTTAGATGGGTATTTTTGCTTGATGGCATCGTGGAAGGTAGCTAACTTCGCCAGGTCGGTTTGCGCAGGAAGTGTCACCCGAATGTCGAGAAGAGCTTCAGTGATGGGCGCATTCGGGAACCGAGTTGTCTCGACCATGGTTGGATTCTAGGTTCTTTCGCTCAGAAAAGGAAGGCCCAACAGTGTGTTCAAGCTGGAGTCCAGCGGACTCGCATCAGGCGTGTTTCTTCCGAAGTTCAGCCATCACGGTATCGGAGTCAATCAGCTCAACCTCGCCACGCTCCACTTGTTGCCGCCGCCGCTGTATTTCTTCTTGCCAGGCCTTCTCCACATCGCTATCGAGAGCCTCGTCCAGACTGGCAAGCAATTGCTCGGCCACGTCTGCGCGTTCAGTGGGCGAGAGTTTGAGCGCTTGTTCCACGATGGCTTGTGTTTTATCCGTCATGATCTACCTCCCGTCACTACTCTATTGGCTGTGATCCGGCAGGGCTTGGGGGCTCCAGACCGCATAGTCCTGGTTGTCCCACACATGACGCATGGCTGGTTCCTGCGCCTGCTTCAACTCTTCAGTAAGCCGGTCTCTCAACCCATGCTTGATTTCAATGTACTCGATGAAATCCAGCACTTCCCGCGCGAGTGTGTCCGGAAGTTTCTGCGCTTCCTTGAAGATTCGCTCGGCTGTCGACATATGTCCTCCGTTTTAGGCCACCAGGGCCATATTCAAGGCTTCTATTATGGTCTGAAGGCCCTCTGGAAACAACTGATGCACCTTCCCCAAGCCACCCTCTTGCGCGAAGGGCGCGTACTCGAAGTCGTCCGGTTCAACGACGAGATTTGCCGCGACGTGGTCGCGGATCATTTCCAGCCAGTGGCGCTGTTCATCGGTGAACTTCCGGCCTCTGCTCTCTTGTTCCCCTAGCCAGGCGTTGAAGTTGGCATTAACCTTCTCGGGAAATGGCACCAACTCATTATCCTGATGCGTGGCGAAGCGAACGAGGGAGACGAGGTCTGTGAGGATGCGCTTGCCGCTCGCGCCTTTGACCTTCGACTTCTCCAACGCGGCGTAGGCCTGCCAGAGTTGCGATTCGTTCCAGAGGTAGGGCGGCTTTTCGATGGCGTTGGCCAGATCCTTGATATCCTCAAACTTGAGCCGCTGCTTGTAGGGCTTGCTGTAGAGAACTTGCAGGGCGGTGATCTCGTCTTTGTGCTGTGCGATGAACTGCTCGAACGACTGCACGATGGTGCGGGCGCGGGCCAAGGCGTCGGCGCTGAAGCCTGCTTCGATGACTTGGTCCTGGCTGACATGGTCGATGGTCAGTTCGTTCTTCTTTTTGATCTCGACCAGGAGTTCGCGGAATTTCGGATCGTGAAACGGCTTAGCTGCGGCTTGAATTAATGAGCTGGCGACCTGCTGAATCTGCTGCTCAGTCGGCTTGTTCGTGCCGAATTGCTGCGTGGCTCGTTCTTCCTGCCGATCGGGATTGACTGCTTCCACGAGACTCCGGCTGAGGTCTTTGAGCGAGAGGCCTCCGCTGGCTTTGCTGATGGCCTGCTCATCTTCCTTCGTGATGCGATGCTCCATACGGGCGAGCCGTCCGGCGATGCTGGTGAGCACATCTTCTTCCCTGTTTCCCAGTGCCACGGCTTGGAGCAGTTTCTCAAAGGCGACGCTGGGTTTCTTCTCCATCGGTCGCGCGTCGGTCTTGTCTTGCTCGCAGACGCCGACGGCATCGACGATGACGAAGTGGTCTTTGGCCGTGGCGTCGGGCGTGACAGCTTTGAGATCATCCGGCTTGATGACGCGGACGCCCCGGCCCTTCATCTGCTCAAAGAAGGTGCGGGATTTGACCGCGCGCATGAAGACGACGATCTCGACCGGCTTGATGTCAGTGCCGGTGGCGATCATGTCCACCGTGACGGCGATACGGGGATGGTAGCTGTTGCGAAAGGCTTTGATGAGCTCCTTGGGAGTCACCCCGGTGGTGCGATAGGTGATCTTCTGCGCGAATTCGTTGCCCTTGCCGAACTCCTCGCGGAGGATTTCGACGATGTTCTCGGCGTGGGCGTCGTCCTTGGCGAAGATGAGGGTCTTGGGCACCTCGGTGCGGCCGGGAAATATCTCGGTAAAAAGCTTGTCCTTAAAGGCTTTGACGATGGTGCGGATCTGGTCCGGAGCGACCACGTCGCGGTCGAGCTGGTCGGGATCGTAGGCGAATTCGTCGTCCAGCCGCTCCCAACGTTTTGCGCGCGTTTCCCGATTCATCACCTGCACGCTGTATCCGGCATCGACCGTCGAGCCTGCTTGCGTGATGGCGGTGCGGATACGGTACACGTCGTAGTTGACGTTGACGCCGTCGGCCACGGCCTGCTCGTGGTTGTATTCCATGACCAGGTTCTGATTGAAGAAGCCGAAGGTCTGCTTGTTGGGCGTGGCGGTGAGGCCGATGAGATGGGCATCGAAGTATTCCAGCACCTGCGCCCAAAGGTTGTAGATGGACCGGTGGCATTCGTCGGTGACGATGATGTCGAAGGTTTCAATCGGAATGGCCGGATTGTAGTCAATGGGCTCTGGTTGCTTGAAGAGCCGTTCGAGGCCGGAGACGGAGGCTTCTTCGTCCTCGTCCGACAGCTCCCGCCCCTTGAGCATGGAGTACATGCGCTGGATGGTGCTGATGCAGACGCGCGCGGTGGTATCGAGGGTGTTGCCAGCCAGCCGCTGGACGATGAACTCTTCGGTGAACTTGAAGTTGTTGTAGGGCGAGACGTATTGCTGGAATTCCTTGAGCGTCTGGTCTCCGAGGTTGCCGCGATCGACGAGAAAGAGCACCCGGCGCGCGCCACCGAACTTGATGAGCCGATAGATGAAGTTGATGGCGGTGAAGGTCTTGCCGCTGCCGGTGGCCATTTGGATCAAGGCGCGAGGACGATCCTGAGCCAGCGACTTTTCGAGATTGTTGATGGCGGTGATTTGCGCGGGCCAGAGGCCGGCGGTGATGAGAGGATGAGCATCACCTAACTGCCTGAGGAGCCCACGAAGTGTTGAGTTGATGTGGTATGGCTCGCGCTTGAGAGCGGCTACATCATCCCTGACTGGAACCTCCGGCTGTATGCCTGATCGAGCAATCCACTCGGCAAACGTGTCGGGCTTGTGGAATGCAAAGGTTTGACGACTCCGGGGTTGCGGATCGAGGCCGTTCGTGAAGCGCGTTTCCACGCCGGTGCTCTGATACAGAAATGGCAATGGTCGAATATGGGCTGGCAGGTCCGTGAGGAGGCCCTTGCTGTACTTCTCGGCCTGGACTTCCACGCCGATGAGGGTCACGCCTTCTTTTTTGGCTTCGATGATGCCCGCTGCCTTGCCGTCCACATAGAGGAGGTAATCCGCGAAACCGTGCCCGCTCACGAGGGGAAAATTTCTGAGGACCACTCCCCTCCCCGCATGAAGATTTGCACTCTTGTAGTCCTGCACTCTCCAGCCTGCCTGCTCCAGCGCCTGGTCGATGTGCTCACGTGCTTGATCTTCGGGAGTCGGCATGGGGCGCAGAATACCCGTTTCTCAACGAGAAAGCACCCCGACTTAATGGGGAGGGCTAGGGGTCCGTGGCGAGGGGCAAAGGGGTGTGAAACGTGAGGCGTGAAAGGTCGCGCGAGATGAGCGGGACTTGCGGGAAAGGCGGGACGGGCCACACGGGGACAGGTCTTCCGATTCTCTGCCTCGTTTCAGGGATGGGGGCTGATAGATCTTCCACTGCGCGCATCGAACGAGAACTGGTTCATCTGGTCTGTCTCGTCTATCTGGTTTGTCTGATTGGTCGGACAGGGGGAGGTCTGTCTGGTCTATCTTGTCTGTCTCGCTTGTCTAGCAGGTTGTTGACAAACTACCGAGCCACTACAGAAATTCGCATGCCAGAACAGTTGCAGTTGCTGTCAGAAGTCGTCGCAGGCTGTTCAGAAAGGCCGTCCCGCAAGGCCGCAGCAAGCGGAGAGGCGAAGCGTACTCTCGGCAGTACGTTGAGCCTCTGCGCGCAGTGAGAACGCCGCTGGCGGCCTTTATCAACAGCCTGCTAGCCATTCGAGTTCTACACCCTCCATCCCTTGTTATTGCTGTTCATCCTCTCCGGAACCTTAATGATCAACAAAACAGTGCGCATCCCCAAAGTCTAACCTCCTTGGACGCCTGTCTGGTTGGCTGGTCTTTCTGGTCTATCTGGTTCTTCCGATGAGGTCTTCGGTCAGGCCAACTAGCAGTGTGTTGACAAACGAGCTATTCGAACCGGTTCTCTTGGGTGGCCTGGTCTGACTCCGTTCTTTGTTGAATGGACGGCCTATCTATGATGGACGCTGAGCCCTTTCTTTTCTGGGCTCCCCCTTTATCCCCG
>JAUXQT010000049.1 GCA_030682135.1 Nitrospirota bacterium
CCTCCCTCGATTCATCCGGTTGATCTGATCATCGCTCTTCGCGACAAGCATTTGACCCCTGCCATCGTGTTTCTCACGTCGCGCCGTGCCTGCGATGAAGCGATGCAGGCATTCGACCATAGTCGCATCCTTCTCCCCCCGCCTCGCCAACAGGCCATCGCCACCGTGCTCGAAAAGGTGATCGCCCAATATCCCAGCATCGCCGAACACCCGCTCATACCGACCGTTCAGCGCATCGGTGTAGCTGCGCATCACGCAGGCCATCTGCCCTCATGGAAAATCGCGGTTGAGGAACTGATGCGTCATGGCTGTCTCGATGCGGTCTTCGCCACGACCACACTCGCCGCCGGAGTCGATTTCCCCGCGCGGACCGTCATCATCACGCAGTCCAGCATTCGAAAGTCGCGCGACTTCACCGACCTGACGATCGGCGAGGTGCAGCAGATTGCCGGCCGCGCAGGACGCCGAGGCAAAGATCTCGTGGGCTTCGCCATCGTCACTCCCTCGCCCTACATCGATCTGAACGTGCTGACCAAAGGATTCACCGGCCATCCGGAAGCGATCAACAGCCAATTCGTCATCAGCTATCCGATGGTTCTGAATCTCTTGAAAGCGCATCCCCTGGATCAAATCCAACCGATTCTCGCCAAGAGCTTTGCGCAATTTCAGCTCAACCAGCGCGCCGAAGTCTTGGAACGGAAATTGGACGGCCTGCGTGATCAGATGGAACCGTTCGGCCCACGCGTCTGCACCGACTGGATCACAGAATGGCAGACGTTCGACCAGGTCCGCCGGCAGAAGTCTCACCGAGCTCCCGTCAGAAGGCACGAGCCACCGGAAGTGGCCGCGCGGTTTCACTTTCTCACCCCGGGCCGCGTGGTGGGATTCGGCAAGAGCCGCGGCGTCGTCCTGCGCCAATACCGCAGCAAAGGACAAAAGAGCCCGATGGTTACGGCCCTGCGTCAGGGCGGAGGCATTACCGAATCTCCCTCCTCCACCGTCACAGAAGTCTCCGACCGTATCCTCGACTGCGTGGACGCGCCGGTCTATCCCTGGTGCACGCCGGAGAGTGTCGAAGACTTGCTCCGCCAACTGGACGAGTTACCGACAAGGCTGCCGGAACTTCCCATCCTGATTCCAAAGGACAATGAACCGATTCCCGACGCGATCGTACAAACCCTGGGCGACTTTGCCTGCCCGACCTGTCCGTCGCGCGCCGCCTGTCAGAGCGACTATCCCCTTGCCTCAAAACTCCGTCAGGAACAACAACGCCATATCAAATCGATCCAGGCGCTGCGCACCAGTCTGTGGCATCGTTTCCAGGAGAAGATCGACGTCCTGCAACAGTTCGGCTACCTCTCGCCGACGTCCCGTCTCACCGATGACGGCGAATGGGCCAGGCTCATCCGCATCGACCATTCGTTGCTCATCACCGAATTGCTCCGAGCCGACGCCTTCAATGGAGCCGATCCCGCCATGCTGGCCGCCGTCATGTCGAGCATCGCCCATGACGACGATCGCCCCGGCGCCTTTCCTCGCGTCAGTTCCGGATTGGGCTCCTTGCTCGGGCAGGTGCGAAAGCTGGCGGTATCGCTCGCGCCACATGAAGATCCCCCGCTCTTGCGGGCCGACATCGCCGCGGTGACGGAGCGATGGATCGGTGATCCCTCACTCACCTGGATCGGTCTCTGTAAGAGCACCACGATGGCTGAAGGGGATATCTATCGTCTCTTAGCGCGAACCTTGGAGTTTCTCTCGCAGCTGCGCACGCTCAAAGGCACACACCCGGGGTTGGCAGACAGCGCCTCCCGAGCGATCGCTGCCCTCCGCCGAGGCGTGCTGGAAGAATTACCGTGACGAAAGGGGTAATGGGGTCATAGAGATAAATGGATACGGGCGGCTTTCTTGCTACCCCAGTACCCCTTTATCCCTTACTACCCCTTCAAACCATGACCACCGAAGAACTCGAACAGCTACTAGCTCAACAACCGATCGCCCTTCTGCATCGACTCGCGCGCGGGCGAGTGCAACGGCATTTCCGCGCAGGTAAACGTCGATTGATCGAAGTGTTACTGCGCCACTCGGCAGAGAATCGACCAGGCTTCGAGTCCGACCTCCAGACCCTGATCGGTGAACGAGAGGCTCGCCCGGCTCCAGCGCCCGCCCAAGCCCCAGCCGCGCGAAAGCCGAAACCAGCAGCTGCACCGCGCCGGTCACCGTACAAACCATTTGAGCCGGAATCCCAAGAGCCGGGCATTACCCTCTCAAGCTGGTTGGAGGGACTGGGAGTGCCGCCGCCGCAAACCTTTGTCCCCGATGCCTGGCAAGAAGACGCCATCGCCAAACTGCGAGAGGGCGACGTCGTCGTGAGCGTCCCGACGGGAAGCGGAAAGACCTACGTCGCGGTCGAAGCGGCCCGCCGGGCCATCGCGGAGAATCGGACCGTCATCTATACCTCGCCCCTCAAGGCCCTCTCGAATACCAAGTATACGGAGTTTTCAAAAATCTTCGGGGCCGATCAGGTCGGTATTCTGACCGGCGATCGGCGGGACAATGGGCAAGCGCCCCTGTTGATTATGACGACGGAGATCTTGCGAAATCTGCTCTACGATGCGGGCGGCGGTGAGATCGACGTACGGCTCGATACGTTAGGACTCGTCATTTTGGACGAGTCTCAATATATTGCGGATCCGGAACGGGGTGTCGTCTGGGAAGAAACGATCATTTTCTGCCCGAGCCAAGCCAAATTACTGTTGCTCTCTGCGTCGATCGGCAACCCGCACGATATTGCGGACTGGCTCACCACGATCAGACCGACTCCCTGCCATCTGATCAAGCACAGCACGCGAACCGTCCCACTTCGCGCCGGCTACTTGCACCCGAACGGAAAGCTTTCACCGCTCTTCCGCACCGTGGGCATCCCCCATGGCCATCCAGGCCATCTACACCCGGAAGCCAAGAGGCTCTTCGATCAGTACGAAGACGAAACCCTGCCCTCAGGACGCCGCCGGTAAACTGGCTCTGTTGATCTGATCTTAGAACGTGAAATTAAGGCCGGCAGTCAGACCGTGGCGGAGAGAATCAAACTGAGTCAGTGGATATTCGGAAGTAGACGTTGTGCCATGGAACGTCGCAGTCCCATCGATTGCATGATTCCACCAGACGCGGTAGCCGACATTGAACGCAAGGCTCTTGGCCAACATCACCCTCAGTCCAACATCTGCATCAGCTCCAACCCCCCATCCCAGCATCGAGATACTCGGATTTTGCTGAAGCGCATCGACACCAGAAGTTCTCAGGTGATGAATATCCTTATTCTCGACGATGCTCAGCGGAATAAGAGCCGCAGTTCCCAACAGGCTTATTCTCCGCGTTAACCGATATTCTGTTGAGGCTCCGACACGAAGGGAGTGCCAATTCGTGGTATTCGTAATCACCTTCTGTCCCGCCGCCGGAAGTGCACTATTACAATTGAACACCGTTGAGTCGCATACGACTCTCCCCAGTCCAACTGCCTGATACTCCGTATGCCAGTACTGATATCCTCCAAAAATATCCAGATAGCCACGGTGATTTGCGAACTCCTTCACACGACCACCCAGATCGGCATTGATGTAATACATGTTATTGCCAGCTAGGTCACTGGTGGTTTTTGAAATCAATCGTTGCCCTGAGGCGTAGTCATCATCCGTCAGGCGCCCACCACCTATGTCTGCAAATCCCACATTCACTCGGCCAAATACCCTTGGAGAAAACCAGAACCTCCCGGTCAGGTCGATCACATTCGTACCGACATCTTTGTAAGTCAATTTTGAAGTTGGATTACCCCAACCTGCCGAAGACGCATTGTGAGCCCATTTAGTCTCGCCGACACTGATCCAGGTCCCCGCGCTCAGTTCGACCTTGGGCCGAGATTCCTGAACGAGCTCTTCCCCCGCGCCAACTGAGACCGTCGCGATCGACATCGCTCCGCACAGCAGACCGGTGCACACCCGCCTCCATCCTCTGCTCATCGTCTCGCGCCCCCCCGTTGAATCACCACCGTATCCACACAGCGCTGCACCGTATCCGGCATCACCCGCTGACAGGCGGCCCGGATCTCATCTTCCGCGAATTGCCGCTGAAGATGTATGGTCCACCAGACCAACCAGGATCCCATGAGCACGACAAGCACGGTACCGACCGTCCATTGGATCACGAGTTGAATCCCACACGAGAAGCCTCTCGGCGTATTCGACGCATGAATCCCCTGTTGAGTACATTGCTGGTCCGACATCGCGTGCAGGATTCCCCGGTGATTTTCGCAGGCCACAGTTCGACGTCATCCTACCTGAGAGAGGGAAATCTGAACATCGTTTTTTCTTTCTTGGTCGAGGATTGCACGGCTCCTACGCGAACGGCATCGAAAAACTGGTTCCTCTCCCTACAGTCGAAGAATTGAAGGTGTCACCGTACGATCTCTACAGATTCTCTCAAGCGGCCATTTCCAGCCGCCTCACCCTAAGTCACCAGAAACAGGGCTTGTTCGGGCCTTACGCCTCTCCCCTTGTGCAGTGGCACAGCGATTGCTGAAGTAGCAGGTCAAGAAGACTGAACAGACCAGCAGGATGACCCGCGTCAACCCGCTTGCGCATTAACACAATAAGACGGACGGCACAGCATGCAATATATTAAAACGATTCGCTCTCTCGCACTCTGGATGCCCATCGCTGCAATAGGCCTTCTCGATCCATCTGAGCTCTTCGCCTTCTCCTACGCACCCAGCACCCTCACCTTTACGGCGACATCCGGCGGGTCCACTCCACCGGCTCAAGCCGTGACGTTTTCAAAGAGGACGCTCGTGGCCAGGAATTGGACAGTGACGGAAACCTCGCCCTGGCTCGTGGTATCCCCGGCATCGGGAACCATCTCAAGGGAGCAAGATACGATAACCGTGCAAGTGAACCAGCTTGGCCTTTCAGCCGGCACCTACAACAGCACCGTTCAGATTGCCATCGCAGACCGCTATGGCCGCTACCAGACTGAGTCCGTTGCCGTGAGCCTCATCGTCTCAGGAGGTGTGACGACGCCAACCCCCAGCATGCTGCTCAATCCGGCAAGCTTGAGCTTTTCAGGAACAGCCGGAGGAGTGAATCCTCTTGCGAAGACCATGAACCTGGTCAATCCAACCGGCGGGACGCTCACCTGGAGCATGACGGAATCTGCCGCATGGTTGGCGCTCAACACCGCAGCAGGCACGACCACCACGGAAACCGATCAGGTCAGTGCGAGCGTGAGCATCCAAGGACTGGCGGCAGGTACATACAGCACTGTCATCGCGGTCACAGCTTCAGGGGCCTCCAATTCTCCCCAACAGATCCCGGTTTCTCTCACCCTCAGCCAGCCGGCACCCACCACAACAGGATCCGTTGGTCTCAGCTGGATCGCAAACACAGAGCCCGATCTAGCCGGATATAAGATCTACATCGGAACACAATCACAGCAGTACAACCCTCCCATCACCCTAGGGTCTGTAGCCGCCTACAATGCCACGAATCTCACCGTTGGCAGGACCTACTATTTCTGCGTCAGTGCGTACGATAGTGCGGGTAATGAAAGCCCCTGTTCCACTGAGGTGAGCAAGCCCATTCTCTAAAGTTTCTGCGATCCCTTGACCCGCCAGGCCAGACACCTGTATAACCCCTCTCTGCAGCGTGATCCGATCGCCCGTCACTCTCCGCATGGCTCGGTAGAGCATGACGCGTGGGGCCCGGTGAAACTGTGCTTCTCCTACGCGCCCGTAGCTCAATGGATAGAGCATCTGACTACGGATCAGAAGGTTACAGGTTCAAGTCCTGTCGGGCGCACCACTTATACCTCTCTTCCCTGACCTCTCCTCTACGACAGCAAGCAGAGAACCATGCCGTGCAGATAGTGATTGATTGTTCGTGGAGCGTGACGCCCCGCATAACCACCTATGCTCCGAGCATCGTGATCAAGCCTACAGGGCAGCCCGATAGCCGATAGAGACAGCAGGGATCACCAGCGTGATCGGGTGTAGGGTTCTGTCAGTGGATGGCAGGAGCAGGAAGGATCAGCGAAGCGGCAGAGCCCGCTCTCGCCATTACTATTGGGCCTCAATCGTCTGATGGGGGTCTATCCAGCACATCACCCTTCCACAAGAATCGTGACCGACGTCGCAGCCCAATCAGCCGCTGGTGCGGTCGGCAGGACCGGCTCGCTTGAAGGCATCGGCGGCGTCAGCGCAACAGGATCTGCCGGCGCGGGCATCGCTGATGGGGGGGGCTCAGGCTGATCGGCGATTGCAGTGCCGGGCACATGCGAGGCCGGATCGTACACGGTGACAATTCCCCTCGTGGCAATAGTGGCCAGATCCTGACGGATGCTGCCGATGCCGGCTGCGACCCCGCGCGTCTTCACCCCGCCACTGGGGCGATCCTCTGTGGTCTGAAGCGTCTGCACTCGCTGCCGGAGCATCTGAGCGGTTTGGAGATCTGTACTGGTGAAGACGCGAATGGTATCCGTGCCTTTTGGCGGGGTGTAGTCCCAGTAGAAGCCTGCACGATTACCGGGCTTGAGCGAGTCGGGAATTAGGACGGCCTCACCGGCGCGGACAAAGCCGTCCGTGACAAAACTGGGCTGCTGATAATTATTGGGAAAGAGAAGATTGACGCCGCCTTCAGAGTCGACATCCACAATCGTCACGTATGAATCGGCACTCACGCTGACTTCCAATTGCAAACTGTTCTTCTCGGACCGCGTCTCTTTCGGCCGTCGAACGCGATACTGAGCCGGTTTCGTATTCCCCGCCACGACAGCGATGCCACGGGTACCGACTGATGTCTTCTGCGCTACTGCATTCACGACCCTGACGTTCATTTTTAATTGGGTGGAAGGATTATCCAGCGTCAGCAATTCCGATGCATTCGCTGAGCGAGAGACCACCAGGGCCAGACCGGCTCCCCATTGATCGTCGAGCGTCGAAAATGACGCCACCACCTCCAGGCCGTCGGCCGCAAGAAGGCGCAGGTCGCTTCCCTGGCTATCGACCAGGAATCGAGCCGACTTCTCCTGCCCCACCAGCTCAACCTCGGCGATGTTCCGCTTGAGGATGTCCTCGATATGTTTGCGGCGTTCTTGAGGCACGTCGACAATCCGGATGGGAATTTTCTCTCCGTGTGCGGCTGGCAGCAGCGCCACCGCTCGGGCACCCTTTGGAATCGTACTCTCAGCTTTCTGCAGCTTGGCGAGTGAATCCTTTCCGGATGTCTGTGTCACCGTCGCGACCGCGAGCGCTCTCCCCGGCAAAAAATTGATCTCCCCAGGCGGATACAACGTCCACATCGATCCTGGCCCGGCACCGAGTAGCACTCCGCTGACGAGTGTCACTTGGCCAGCGACGCCTGGCTGCACCTCCAGCCAGGGTAATCGAGAAGCCTGACTCGACGAGGCAACGCCGGTTCCTCCACTGGTCGCACCGAACAGGGTTTTCTCCAGAAGATCCGGCGGCGCTTCCAATTGCGGTTCCGGCATGGACGAGCGGCCGAAATGTGTCTGAATGCGTTTCAGCTCCCGTTCGACTCCGCCGAAAATGTCGCGGGGTGTCGCCCCTGCTCCGGCCGTGCTCAGGCTCCGCGCCAAGGCAAATGTGAAGAAGCCATGGTAGCGCCCGTCAACCGGACCATCGAGGGCTTCCTGATTGGACGCGGCGCCGCTCATGACCACATACCGGGAGGTGACGACAGGAATCACCGCCCGTGTTTTGACGGATGTCTGATCGGCCTTCCGGTAGATATCGACCCGGTTATCTCGTGGAATTGATCTGGTGCGGATATCTAGCGAACGGGTGGCCGTACCGGAGTGGCACGAATCCAAGACGATGAAGGCGTTCTTTGCGCGCAATCTGGCAAATACGGCATCTAACTCATCATCCGTAATATCCCGCACATCTCCCGAACGCCCATCTTGAGGAACAAGGGTCTCGTCGAGGCCGTCCTCTTCATCGCCGTTCAAATCCTCCACCTGCGACCCATGGCCAGAAAAGTGGAAATACACTGTATCCTGTGACCCCGTCTCCTTCACTAACTGTTCCAATGCGACCAGAATACCGGCACGCGTCGCAGCGTCATCCTTGAGGATGCCGATATTTCTCTCCGGAAATCCCCAACGCGTCAGCAGAATCTGCCGCATGGTCTCAATGTCATTGATCGACCCCTGGAGCTTCGGTACGGCTTGATATTTATTGATGCCGACCAGCAGCGCGCGTTTGACACCGGGACCACTGTCTGTCGCAGCAGATTGCGCCAATACCCGACTGTCTCCGATGGCACCCAGGATCGCACACAGAATGCCTGCACTCAGTTGCGGCCAGATTGAGATTCTCATCAGCATCGCCTTTCGTCTACGGGGTCTCGGGAATCGCGTGCGCCCAGCATTCCTCATCTATATGTCAGTCGCGGGCAGGCTTCCTCAAGTTCACGGTGTCATCGGCTCGACCCTACGAATACTCTCAGGCTGGTTACGCAGAGCGTCAACCTTCTTCTGTGCGGCGGCCAGGTCCCCGGCTGGAACCTCAATTATATAGGCGCCATCCAAAGCCGGCCCATCCACGATTCTGCCATGTACCCCTTGAACGAGCACACGAATCTGTCGCTCAGATGCCGTCTCCTGGAATACCACTCGCAGCCTGACCGTTGGAGCACCAAGCCCCCTGGTCGTCACTTGGTCGGAAAGAGTCGGCAGGGTCAGGCTCCACAGAAGCAATCCCAGTTGAGCCACGAGCAAGGTGACCGCAAGCGCGGGGGCCCACCGAGGAATAAAGAGAGACCGGAACCAACCGTCCAGCTCATTCAGCCATGCCGAACCAGTCACAGGTTTGGCGCTCTTCTCGGAGGCCTCTCGTTGGACCTGTGCAAGAACGGCCCGCTGAATCCTGATCGACGGTTCAGACTGCGCCGCATACACCTCATGCAACTGCACATTCAGCTGAGCCAATTCTTCCAGCTCCGCACGACAGGCCGCACAGGACGAAAGATGCTGGTCAACGCGGCGGCGTTCATCCTCCCGGAGAGTGCCCTTCAAATACCAGGGTAAGAGGGCTCCCTCAGCATGGATGGGATGATCCTGTGTATCTGGTTCTACCATTTAGACTCGCTCATCCTGGGCAAGTTGCTGAAGATGATGTTTGAGACGCTGTTTGGCGTAGTACACACGAGTTTTCACCGTATTAGTCGGGATCGACAGCAGCTCCGCAATCTCTTCATACGGCAGCTCTTCATAAAACACGAGACGAAGCACCTCCTGATGCTCCCGCGAGAGTGTCTGCAAGGCCAGCTGCGTTAACGAGGTCACTTGCTTCCGATTGACCGACTCCGCAGGACTTTCTTGAGCATTCGGCAATTCGAGCGCCTCATCCAACGCCACATCATGATAATGGCGCCCGGTTCGCCGGAGCGCATCCAACGCTTTGTGCCGCGCAATCCCGAAAATCCAAGTCGACACGCGCGAAGAACGGGAAAAACTTCCGGCACCACGCCATACTGCCATCATGGCATCCCCCACCACTTCTTCTGCCAGCGTGGGGTCATAGACCAGGGTACAGACATATTGATAGACGCGTTTCTCGTAGAGTTGATAGAGGCGTTCAAATGCTGCGGCATCACGGCCGGCCACGGCGGCCAGAAGATCGGGGTCTGAAACATCGTGCCAGTGAGTCGCGTCCATAGCGCCATTCGTTCAATGTGGAGACAGGAGCAGGACCGAATCGCGCCCTTGCTCTAACACATTTGCCCCGGCCCCTCAATAGGACGGGGTTTGATTGACCCTCCTTTCAGGCCAGTCTACAATGCCCATGAACCTTCCGACGACTCGCCTCGACCTACGGGACAAGAGCACGGAGATCAATGATGATGCGATATACAACGATGAGGCCATACAGAGTGTATCAACAGGGAGTCAGTATGGCCCTGGCGGGCACCCTACTCCTCAGCTCCTGCGCCGCCGCGCCCTTCCTCGTCCCAATAGCCTTTGAATTTGCCAAAAATCTCTTCCAGACCGGCCTGTCCAATTACGGATCCAAGCATCGCGACAACCTCAGCAATCTTGTGAATCGCATGGCCAGTCCCTATATGCAGGGCCTTCCGGCAGGGCCTGGCATGCAGGGTCAACTGGGGCCTCAAGGCCAACCGGGATTTCAAGGCCAGCCTGGTTTTCCCGGACAACCAGCGCCTCAAGGGCAGCCGGGCATGTCCCAACTACAATATCCCGGGCCACAGACCTACCCTGGACAAGCCGGCGCCTACGATCCGAATAATCCCTATGGAGCCGGAGCCCAGAACCCTGGCGCCCTGACCTATCCAGGCGGTGCACAGCCCAATCCCTATGGAGCAGCCCCCGGCTTTGGCGGACAACCGGGCATGCCCCAACAGCAATATCCAGGACAGCAGCCGTACCCGGGACAAGCCGGCGCCTATGACCCGAACAATCCCTATGGGGCCGCCGCCCAAAATCCCTACGGGCAACCAGCCCCGCCCTATGGGACCCAGAATCCCTATGGGGCTGCCGCAGCACCGCCACAAGGCTACGGACAACCACAACCAGGGTATGGCACTCCCTCACCGTACGGCACGCCGCAGCAACAGCCGGCACAGACCTATGGCGGGTATGGGACAGCCGGTCAACCGCAGCCTGCCTACGATCCGAACAACCCCTACGGGGCTGCCGCAGCAACGCCACAAGGCTACGGCCAACCACAGCCCGGCTATGGCCAGACACAACCAGGGTATGGCACTCCAGCACCGGCTCCGCAGCAACAGCCGGCACAGACCTATGGCGGGTATGGGACAGCCGGTCAGCCGCAGCCTGCCTACGATCCGAACAATCCTTACGGGGCTGCCGCAGCAACGCCACAAGGCTACGGCCAACCACAGCCCGGCTATGGCCAGACACAGCCAGGCTACGGCCAGGCACAATCTGGATACGGACAAGCGCAGCCAGGATATGGCACTCCATCGCCGTACGGAGCGCCACAACAACAACCGCCGCAGGCATCAGGCGGATATGGGGCAGCCGGGCAACCTCAGCCGTACGGGGGGCAACCCAACGGAGGGGCAGGGATCTATCCTCGTGGACTGGCTGCTGAACCAGTGGCCATCGATGTGGCGCTGATTCGTCAGAAACAAACCGCCAAAGGTAAAGAAGTGGTCTTAATGAACGATGGCGACGTACTCACCGACGGTGGTGGAAAAAAAGACACCGGAGACAAGTTCAAGCTGGTGGTGCGCACAAGCTGCGACTGTTATGTCTACATCGTCTCAATCGATGGATCGGCTTGGGCGGAACCGGTCTTCCCCGCCAAAGCTGGCACGACGGCAAACCCGTTGAAAAAGGATCAAGAAGTGGCGTTTCCGGAAGGGCCCTACTGGTTCAGCCTCGATCAGATAAAGGGAATTGAAACTTTTTATGTCGTTGCCTCGGCGAACCGACGACCAGATTTGGAAGAGAGCCTGGCGAAGATGGAGGCTGAAACACGTCCCACGAACACCCTCGTGGCGAAAGTCGAAGAACCGCCAGTCATTCCACGAGGGGTAGGCGCGACGAAAACTCGGGGAATAATCACTGTGAAAGACGATACCGGCACCTCCGCACAGGTGACCCCGCTCTCGTATATGGCCGGACAGCCAGGTCAAGATGTGACCGTCACCCGCTGGTTTAAACACGAATAAGTAAGAGAGGGATATTGCTATGTACATCTCCCGTAGATTGATCGGGATCACGGCGGGACTGATCTTCTCGAGCTCGGTCGCGATGGCCCAAGTATTTCCCCCTCGCCCGCCGCAGCCGGCTCCTGCGCCTTTCCCTGCACCGGCTCAACCACCAGCACAGATGCCTGGACAACCAGCCATGCCACAGCAATCCAGCGGACCGCCTGGATCCATCACGAAGATCATTCCCTTTACGGTGATTCTCGGAGACCCGACAAAGTCCTTTATCCAGCTGGGCAATATGCGGAGTCCGTTAGATACGAATTTCTCCCTTGGACGTGGCCTTGCTGGGCGCATTGCGCTGGAAAAATACACACACGAAGCAGGGAACGGGCAAAAGTCGTTCATCCATGTCACCGGAGCATCGAACCCTCCCATTGTGACGACGGAAGGCGTGGAGCTCCGACTCCAATTCGTCATTCCGGTGATCCAGTTCAAGACATACTACAAAGACTATACGGGTGAGGGGGACAGCGCGCTCAGCGATCTCGTGGCAGAGAAGGTGCTCATCGATGTCTTCCTGACGCCGACGATCGATCAGCGAGCATTGCCGACCTATCACTCTCTCCGCATTGCCGTGACAGGGGCCGTAAAAGAAGCGGAGAAATGCACACACTTCTTCGACGTCATTTTTCCGGTCAATATTTGCAAAGCCGCGGTCGACTACTTCAAACAGATTCAGCCTTCGTTGGAAAACGGCATGCGGGAGTTGCTGCTCCAACCCCAAACCCGCATGCAATTTGAGCAACAGGTCTTTCAGCTCGTGCGCGCCGATCTGTTAAGCAAGGCCGGCATCAACCCCATGAGCCCTGCCAGGATCGAGATCCTGCATTCCGAATTCCAAGGAACCGATTTTGTGGTGACGTACCTGCCGCGGCCGTAACGATGGACGTGAGCATTTCACACATAGGCGACAGGGAGCACAACACAACCATGCAGGGGTCTATGAAACGCCAGCGATGGATCATCCCTGTATTCGTATGGAGCCTGGCATTCGGAATGCCCCTTGCGGCATGGGCAGAGATTTCCCCGGTGTTCGTTGAGCTCTCGCAGGCTGTGCATTTCCTCGATACCCAAGGACAGGATCTCGTTGCAACCTCCGGAACCTACCGCGTGGAAGCCCATGAGACCTGGCTGACCTTGATACCGGCAGATGGCAAGTCGGCACTCCAACTTGCCACAACAGCCGGGACGCACGAGGAGGTTCTCACCGCGCCGCTGGCCCTGTCGATTCCTCTTGGGACGGACGAACATCATCTTGTGTGGCTTCAGCCTGGAGGCGCCACGCTGGACGCGAAGGGATCCCCGAGCGGGATACAGAGCAGAGGGCCGGCCCTTGTGTCGGCCACGGCATTGAAGAAATATGCAAGTGCAACCTCGGTCGTGGGAACGATGGTGCCAACCAAGCCCTGTTCAGTGTCTGCTCGTCCGGCAAATATTCTGGCAGCCCAGCCGGTCCCCTCCACGCATTACATCACGATTTCTCCTCTGACATTGGCGAGCAGTTTGCTATTCGAGAATATGAAAACAAGTACGGGAGCGCCGATTACGGCGATCGCGACCGATGAACACAGCAACATTCTTGGGACGATACTGACGTTGACTGCCCCGTCGGGCACCTATGCCACAAGATTGGCCGCGCCGCTGCAGATCCCAGACGGAGCCGTCATCCGTGAAATGTCGGTGCTCGTGTATGACTCGCTTGACGAAGATGTGCAGGTTGGTCTGCTCTCACACAGGCTCAGTCTGGGTGCTTCGAGCATGGGAATGCTGCCCCCAGGAGACTCTCTTCTCGACGTGTATATCAAGAGTGATTGCGCCTCCGCGATACGGGCTACCCTCATGACTGTGGGCAATCTCGCGATTCCGGTGGTCAATCGAGATCGTGGCTACTTGGTCTACGTGTTCATGACGGCCAAGCCAACCCCAGGCCAGAAGATCAGTCCGATCCGGATTGGATACACGCTACCGTAACCACCGCGATATCGTTAGGTAGAGATTCCGATCAATCCTTTCCTTCCACGACTCATATTCGAATGTCTCTACCTGTCCAGCTAGAAGACCCCGTGCTATACTCCTCACCCTGCCAACCCGTGGGCTCCGCTGCTGACCGAAGGAGACCGCTGATATGACACGATCACATCAACCACAAAGGCATTTAGCGATGTGGCTGTTTCTGCTTGCATGCCTCCCGAGTGGATGCGGGGTGATTTCCATGTTTACGGAACCCTCGATGCCAGAGTACAGGCAGCCTTCCGACGAAGACATCCAGGAAATGACCAATCGTATGATGGGCAAGGGCCCAAAAAGAGAAACACCGATCAGTAAAGACGGTGTCCAGGTGGTCTTTCAAACCGGCCATGCCAGCGGTATACGCACCCTCGCGCTCAGTCCGAACGGACGATACATTGCCTCATCCGGGCAGGATGCCACTGTAAAAATTTGGGATGTCCCTAGCGGCCAGGAGGTCCGAACCCTGACGGGCTTCGGCATGCTGGGTAGCGATACGCTTGCCTTCAGTCCGGATAGCACACAAATCATTACTGCTGAGATGGGGAGCGGGATCAAAGTCGTTGAGGTGGCGTCGGGCCGCGAAGTACGGACGGTGGGATCTGGGCTGGCGGTGGGCGGGACGGTCAGCGCTGATGGGCGGATCGCCGTGGCGCAGGATCATGGCGTAACAATGTCCCCGGGCCAGCGCTCCCTGAAGGTGATCGACCTCGCGACCGGCCAGATTCTGTGGACGCTTCCTGATGCAGACTCGCAGAATCCTGTCGCGCTCAGTCCCGACGGAAAAATTCTCTTAACATCAAAGGTCGACACCAGCATGCCCTCGTCGATCGGCTCCTTCTTCGGGTTTGGAACACCCGCGTTACCGTCGATGCAGTACGAATTGCTGCTGTGGGATCTTCCGGCCAAGAAGCTTCGCAAGAAATGGCCGATCAAGATGGCCGAAGGCGCAGGGGGGAAAATCAGCCCGGATGGCCGTTGGTTTGTTCGGGAAGATATGACGACGCGGAGCCTCATCCTTTCCGACCTGGATACCGGGAAACCGGTTCAGACGATTCCCACCGGCACATCGGCCATGAGCGGCATGACAAATAGTCTGGTCTTCAGTCCTGACGGGAAACGGCTTGCATTCGCCACAGCCGATGGGACGACGAAGATGATTGAGATTCCGGGCGGGTTGGTTCAGACGACGATGAAATCGAGTGCCATCAATTTCAGCCGGGACGGCACGCAACTTGTGCTGGCGTCGGAGAGTGGAGGCGCGCCGTTTTTGCGCGACCTGTCGAGCGGGAAGGAAACCAGACTGGCCGGCGGAGTTAGCGGAGTCTCGGATTTGGCAATAGCTCCGCATGGCCGAACCTTGGTGGCGGCCACGGAGGGAGGGAGCGTCAAACACTGGGATCTGGCGACCGGCCAAATCGCTCGGTCCTTCGACTGCCCGGGAGGAGCGGGGGTCCGATCGGTTGCGATGAACGATGCCGCAGCAGTCCTCACAACCGGCTGCATGGACGGGTCCGTCTGGCTCTGGGACCTGAACACAGGTCGGCAAATCCGTAACCTGATGCCAGCGCTGCCAGCCGGAGAATTTGTCCTGACGTCCGTCCGCTTCACACCAGACGGCAAACGAGCAATTACGGCGATCCGCGATCAATTAGCAATCTGGGATGTGATGACGGGCAAGGAACTCCGACGCATCGCAATTCCTCATGGCCCGCTTCCCAAGACGTTCGACCTGATGAAAAATCCGGCTGCGGCCTATGAGGGAATGGATCCAGATCTCAAAACCATGATGGAGGAACGCGCCTCCGAACAACCGACGATGGATCCCCAGACTCTTGAAAAGGTTGAGGAGATGTCACACTGGGTCCAGACCATTGCCGTTCACCCGAAGGGAAACATGGTTGCGGTCGGAAAACAGCATGAGGTGAGCCTCTGGGATCTGCAGACTGGCCAACTGATTCGAAAGATCGGTGGTACGGAAAATACATCACTGGCTTCAGGAGGCAAAGGGATGCCGCAGGGAGGAGATCTCCAGGCGTTATTGTCACAGGGGAGGTTCCCCGGTATGCCCAGTCGTGGCGGTGGACTTGGTTCGCTGTTTGGATTTGGCGATGCGCCGAGCACCCCTCCCGTCGTGATGATGCAGGACCCTTCTGACTTTCTGGATATGGCGAGCGAGCAGATGGGAGGCGGCGCGAACAGTCTGGCATTCAGCGCCGACGGTCGGATGCTCCTAGGTGATGGCGCAAAGGGAAAAGATCTGTGGGACGTGGCCACCGGACAAAAGATTCGCCCACCGAAAGCGCCGCGAGGAGCCGGGTTCGATCCGATGAGCCTGCTGGGCAACATGGAATTCAATATGGGCGGCATGGGCGCAGCTTTCAGTCCGGACGGACGATTGGCGGCCCGCGGCCATGGAGAAGTGATCAAGATCTGGGATGTGGCGACCGGACAGGACCGGCTGGAGTTGATCGGACATACCGCAGCGATCAAATCGATGGCGTTTGCGCCTGATGGAAAGTCGCTGATCAGCGGGGGCGGCGATGGAGCCGTGCGTATCTGGGACCTTCAAACCGGGAAGGAACGGGTCTCTCTCATTGCGCTTGGACAGGAAGACTTCGTGGCAGTCACGCCGGATCAATACTATCGTGCGTCGAAGAGCCGCATCAAAGGCGTCTCGTTCCGCGTCAAGGGCCAACTGTATCCGTTTGAGCAGTTCGACTTGCGATTCAATCGTCCGGACATCCTGCTGTCACGCTTGGGCATGGCGTCTCAAGAAATCATTCAGAGCTACCGGCTCGCGTATGAAAAACGGCTCAAGAAAATGGGACTCACCGAGCAGATGTTGGGCAGCGATTTTCACTTACCGGAACTGCAGCTCCTCACCAGCGATGTCCCGGTGTCTGTCGATCAGTCGACGCTGACGTTGCACGTGAAAGCGATGGACAGCAAGTACGACCTCGATCGGTTCAACGTCTTCGTAAACGACATTCCGGCATATGGCACGGCCGGGTTGCCGCTCCAGAACAAGCAGGTAAAGACATATGAACAGGAGATTCAGGTGCCGCTCATACCGGGCCGGAACAAGGTCCAAATCTCCGTGCTGAATCGGCAGGGAACTGAGTCCTTGCGCGAGACGGTCTACACGACATCAACGGCGGGCAGCGCATCGCCGGATGTCTATGTCGTCGGTATTGGCGTCAGTGAATACAAGGACAAGGCCTACAACCTTCGATATGCGGCCAAAGACGCGAACGATTTCTTAAACGCCTACAAAGCGATCGAACTGCGGCCGGGTGTGAAAGGAAAGATCCACCTATTGGATTTGACAAACCAGAAAGCCACGAGGCCCGAAATCCTCAAAGCCAAAGACTGGCTGAGACAATCCAAAATTAACGATCTGGTCGTCGTCTTCGCCGCCGGCCATGGGATGACCGACGAACAGTCCAACTATTACTTCGGCACCCACGACATCGACCCCAAACATCCGGCAACGAACGGACTCCCCTACGAAGAATTTGAGCTGCTTCTCGACGGGATTCCTGCGCTCCAAAAGCTCCTGCTCCTCGACACCTGTTTCTCAGGCGAAATCGAGAAGGATCTGGCGGTCGTCGTGGCCAAAGCCGAGACCGGCGGATCAGGTACGGTGAAGATGCGCTCGTTCAAAGCCGCTCGTGGCGTGACCGTGACGACGGATACCAGCGAGTCAGGCTCAAACCAGACGGGCGCACCGCGCCTCTCCAATGGCATGGTGAAATTCCAGCAGGACTGGTTTGCCGACCTGCGGCGCGGGACCGGCGCGGCCGTCATCTCTAGCTCCAGCGGTAACGAGTACAGTCTCGAAGGGGAACAGTGGAAGAATGGCGTGTTCACCTATGCGCTCCTTAATGGGCTGAAAAACCGCGGAGCGGATGCAAACAAGGACCAGACCATCACGGTCAGCGAGTTGCAAAACTATGTGATCGATCAAGTCAGGAAACTGACCGAAGGCGGCCAGAACCCGACCGTTCGCCGGGAGAACTTAGAATACGACTTTGCGGTGTATTGATCGATAATACGCCCATGTCATTGAACCTTTTCCAGAGCCGGTCGACACACGAGTAGGTGGAGGATTGTAATGAATAGCTACAAATGGCAATGGATGATGAGAATGGCCCTATTATGGATGCTCGCCTGGCCCGGCTTGAGCTGGGCTCTGGAAGAGGGCGCACCACAAGACGCAACGCCGACGGAGGAGGTCGGCTCACGGGCTGCGCCGATGCTACGACAGGGCATACAAATTCCGCTGACGATTCTGCCTCCTAAGCAGCTTGGTACTGCGCTTGTGCCGCCGGCTCCCCCATCATGCGTTAAATCTGTCTTTACCGCGGCTGTCGTGCCCTCGCCGATTCCCGCAACGCATTACTATACGATTATGCCCTCAACCATACATGTCAGTGATGCCATTCGACGCACCGCAGACACGCTGGTGCAATTCACATTGGATGCAGCGACCTATGCCATGGCATCGAGGCCAGGAACGTCTCTGAATAGACCCCAGTTTCCTGACGACGCTGAAATGAATGCTCCGGTTCTCCAAGTCTACGCACAGGAATCTGCGAACCCTCCCCCATCTCAACTGATCGGAGAGACGCAGCTACATCTACCTCATGGCGCAATCGTCAGAGAAATCAGCATTGGCGTTCACGACAGGAGCGGCAAGCAGAATCTCCTTGCCGAGTTTCGAGGTTCTGTCGGAGACAGCCGTGGATTCATCGACATTGTGCTTGAGAGCGACTGTCTTGCGTTGGGCACGTACGGCAAAATGGGAATGAACAATCTCGCGATCCCGGTTGATGCGAGACAGGGACGCTTTCTCAGGCTCACATTGGTCCCAGCAAAAACACCGGTTCCCTCTCCTCAAAGCCCCAGCGTGATGGTGGATCTCGTAACCATCGGGTACACCATGCCCTAGAAGGAATACAGCGAACTATTGCGACACATTCACAATCAGATCAAGGAGACGCTTATGACACATCCCTCACAACGATGTTCGATGATGAGTAGTGTGGGCCTATTCATCGCACTGTTCACCTGGTCACATCCGGTCACGTTCGCCGCGGAGGCAGATTCGGCTATTCCGTCCCAAGAAACTGAGGCAGTAGGCGCGGTCAGGCCACAGGTTCGCACATTGCTAGAAAAGTCACAGGCGTTCGCCGCAGAAGATAAATCTGGCGAGGTTGAGAGCCGCGGGATGCAGCAGTTGCAACGGCCAATACTGCCTGGCAATCCGGGACAATCTGGAGCGCCCAGCCAGCCGAATGCGCAATTACCAACGTATCCGCAGAAATTTGAAGTGAAAGGCCCGGAAGTCGATTCGTTCGGCTTTGCGGTCACACAGCCGGGGCCGGTGGTCGTCGAAGTCCAAAGCCAGGGTGCACCGGTGATTGTAACGTTGCAGGGGTTGGCTTCGCAGCCGATGAGCCAGCAGGGTACCGGACCGATTCGCCTGAGCTACATGGTTACGCCGCAGGACGTACAGAGTGGCCCGCTCTGGAGGGTCCAGATCCGACTCGCCCAGCCGGCGCCGCCGCAGTTGGGTGGCCGGGCCGATGGCATGATCAACATTCAATATCCACCGGTGAATCAGGCCGCTCTGGACCTGGGCATCCGATCGAGGGCAAAACAACGAAAAGAACCGACTGAACAAGAGCAGCAGCAAGCAGCCGCACAAACGGCCACTAAGTTGGAGGCGGCCTTCCAACAGCAGAAGGCGCAGCTCGACCGCCAGCAGATGGATCGGCACGCGGCACTTCAGGCACAGATTCGACCTCAGTTGGATCAACTGCAGGGCCGCATGGGTGGGCAGATCCGCTCGCGCGGCGTTGAAGGAGGCGAGGGAACGTCCGCGGAGCCCGGCACGTCCACGGAAGGCGAAATCGGCACGCGCGCGCTGCAGATGCCACAGAGAATGCTAAAAGGCGCTCTCCTGTCACCCCCTGTGGCGCCGAATCCAGTGATCGCGTCGGTGAACGTGACGCAAGGGCAGCCAGGCGATCCGGTCATGATCACGGGAAGCGGGTTTGGAACTGGAGGTGAGGTCCATTTCGTGATTGCGCCAGGAAAAGATCTGGTGGCACCTGCCGCTGCGATCTGGAGCGACGGTCAGATCTTCACCTCTGTGCCGGACGCATCCGGTGTGCTCGCTTTCAATGGGACAGTCTACGTCAAGCCGGCTGCGAGTAGCATCAACAGTAATATCGTCCCCTTCCGCTTCAATCCTGCGATGGAGCTCCGAGAGATCAAACTGATGAAGGAGTCGCAGCTCCAGCAGTTCAACGGTGTGACCGTGTTCAATCAAAACGGGTATTACGTTCGCCGTATGCATTCATTCATGTTTTGGGGTCCGGTAGGAAACGATCATATCTTTATGAACACCCGGCTGAAAAACGGCTGGATCGTGAGCCAGACGCCCCTTGTCTATTTGTCCTTTCCCCAGTTTACCGATGGCGGCGTGTACCTTGAGGAGAGCCATGTCGGTACCGATCGGCCACACCTGAATGTGAGATTCTGGGTGGATTGCTGGGCGTCTAACATGTTTTCCGGAGGAAGCTCTCCCACGCTGGATTACTCGATCTCCATGCTCATTCAAGGGCCCAAAGGCGTCCCCGACGGCATCGCAGTCCCGTAAGACCGGAAGGACGGACGTATCGCCGACATCCGATTCGGAAACGACAGGCGGTGTGTATGCAGCCAGGTGCGTGGAGGAGTGTTCCGAATGGACGCTCCTCCTTGACCCCTTCATTTTCATAGGTTTACAATGACGCCCATTCCTGGCGTTCCAACCATTGAGGTACATGTGAAAGTTCTCATTTCTCGCATGAGCATCGGTATTCTTCTGAGTCCGTTGATTCTCAGCAACACCTCATGCCAGTCATTGGATTCCCTCACGGACAAGATGGCCGAGAACAAGGAAACCTTAATCGGAAGTCTGGCCGGCACTGCCGCAGGTGCGACGATCGGCGGTCTGGTTGCCAAGAAAAAGGGCGCGATGATCGGAGGAGCAGTCGGGCTGGTATCTGGCGCGATGATCGGGAACTACTATGCGAAGCAGGAGCGTACTCGTACCCAAACGACCGCGTCAGTCGGGTATCGGCCCGAGCAGGGCAACCTACTCACAATCACTGAAGCCACAGCAGCTCCCTCCGTTGCCAAACAGGGTGAGTCCGTCAAGGTAAACACGAAGTACACCATTCTGAGGCCGGACGAAGACAAGGCCACGATCAAGGAAACGCGCGAGGTTCGATGCAACGGAACACTCGTGGATACCCAGACAGCTGAAGTCCGGCTGGATCAGGGTGAGCAACGCATCACCTGGGAATATCCTATTCCGCACGACGCAAAAGCCGGCACGTATCAGGTGCTCACCACAGCTGCGATCGATGAAAAGCAGTCATCAGCCACTACATCATTTGCGATCAAATAAGTTCGACCGCTGTTTTTATACGTATATCGGCAGGGGGCTCACATGATGCGCTGGCGCATGGCCAATGTCTGGGTGGCTCTCTTGTGGTTTGCCTGCGCGGTTGCCCAACTGCTCACCTACAGTTGGGCCCTGGCAGACGCTCGTCCGGAGCCCCCGCGTGCTGCTCCTCCTTTGCTTCGGATTGAAGCCGGCCGGCACACCGGCGGTATTCTGCGAATCAGTACGGACGAACAGAACCGCTATTTGGCCAGTGTCTCCCTCGACAAAACCGTGCGCATCTGGGAACTGCCTGCCCTCCATCTCCAGTCAGTGCTGCGCCCTCCAATCGGAACCGGAATTAAAGGTGCGCTCTTTGCGGTGGCCATGTCCCCTGATGGTGAGACGATTGTCTGTGGGGGCGGCGAAGGGGAAGTCTTTGTATTTCAGCGGGCCACAGGACAGATGACCCATCGGTTGCAAGGCTTTCCCAATATCATTACCCACCTTGCCTATTCGCGCGACGGTCGATGGTTGGTGGCGACGCTGGGAGGTCAACAAGGCATCCGGCTCTACGACGCACGAAACTATACGAAGGTGGATCAAGACTCTTCATATGGGGCAGCCAGCCATTACGCGGAGTTCAGCCCGGATGGGCGACTCATTACGGTATCGGATGACGGATATCTGCGTCTCTACGAACCGGCTGCATCAGGCTCGGCTCCCCTTAAGTTGATGACGAAGAGAAAGATGGAAGCCGCCCGCCCGCGTTCAGCCAGTTTCTCGCCGGACGGCAACGTGCTAGCGGTGGGATTTATCGACCACCCTCGGGTGGAACTGGTGTCTGCCAAGGACTTGGCTCCAGTGGCAACTTTGAGCACATCCAGGGCAGAGGCTGATCAGCATTTTATTTCCGTCGCCTGGTCCAGTGACGGGCAAAGCGTCTATGCAGCAGGGAGCTATCAAGAACGCGGCAAAACCGGACATAAGCGGGGCACGACACTCATCCGTCGTTGGGTGACTGGGGCCGAGCGAGCGCTCCAGGACTATCCCGTCTCTGAAGGGTCTATTGAGCAACTGCTCTCACTCAAAAACGGAAGCATCGTCTTTGCCACGCACGATCCGGCCTTAGGCACCATCGATGTTACGGGCGCTCGTACCCAATTCCTCAGCCGGCCGATAGCGGACTTTCGCGGCATGGGCGACAAGTTCCAGGTATCGGATGATGCCGCGATCGTCCGTTTTGCCTACGACCGCGGCGAGTCCTTTGCCGAGTTCTCACTCCCGACTCGATCACTCGTGGATGATCACAGTGCGAACGTTCCGCTGAACGGTCCCTTCCGGGGCGACTCCGGTTTTTCGTTGTTCGGCGGCAACAAGGATCTGCGGGTCGAGAATTGGCAGGATGGGCCTTCTCCCAAACTGAATGAACAGCCGATCAGCTTGCCGCCGGGGGAGATCTCACGCAGTCTCGCGGTCGCGCCAGATCGAGAACACTTTCTGTTGGGCACTGAATCCAAGTTGCGATACTTCGCTCGCGATGGGACATCTCAATGGCGCGTGTCCGTTCCGGGAATTGTCTGGAACGTCAACATCGCCAAAAATGGCCGCGTGGCTGTTGCTGCGCTCGGCGATGGCACTATCCGGTGGTACCGCCTCCAGGACGGCCAGGAACTGCTGGCGTTCTTCCCCCACACGGACCGAAAGCGTTGGATCATCTGGACGCCAAAAGGATACTTCGACGCCAACGAGAGCGCGGAGGAGTTGATCGGATGGCACGTGAACCGCGAGCCTGGCCGCGAAGCCGAGTTTTACGACGCCTCGCATTTCTACGAACAGTTCTACCATCCCGAGTTGGTTGTGCGGGTTTTGAAGACCGTCGAACCCGATACTGCCGCGCTTCAGTATTTTGGCCAAACGGAGAAGATCAATCTGAGCGTGGGGTTCAAACGTCCGCCCACAGTGACATTGATCGTTGTGCCTCCGGCACAGCCGGATCGTGACGAGATTGACGTCACCGTGAAGGCCGAAGATCAAGAGGGCGGGATCGGAGAAATCCGGCTCTACCACAACGACAAACTGGTCGCAGCCACGAATAGAGGGATCGCCGTGACCGGGGACGTCGTCTCGTCGAAAGTAAACACCCTCACCTTTCATGTACGGTTGGTGCAAGGTGACAACGAGTTGCGCGCCGTAGCCCTCAGTGCTGACCGTATTGAGGGTAAACCAGCGGAGGTTCGCATTCCCTTCAAGGGAGTGGACAAACAGCCGGTGCTGCACCTTGTCGTCGTGGGCATCAATCAATATCAGAATAGCGCGCTGAATCTGAATTTTGCCCAGCCGGACGCAGCCGCTGTATTGAAATTCTTTTCGTCCGTCGCTCCCAAGTTGTTTCGCACCGTAAATGTGATTCAACTGCTGAACAGTGGCGCCACCAGGTCTGCTGTGTTCTCCACGCTTCAGAGTCTCAAAAGTACAGCTCCGGAAGACGTCGTCATCGTCTATCTCGCCGGGCACGGAGAAAGTGCCGGGTCGAACTGGTACTTTCTGCCGCATGATGTGGTGTATCCCGAGCGGCCTGAAGAGTTGCAGAAGAAAGGGTTGTCGTCCCAGGAGATCAGGGATCTCGTGATGCAGATCGGCGCGAAAAAGGTGCTCCTCTTGATGGATGCCTGCAAGTCCGGCTTTGCACTGCAAGCCTTCTCCTCCCGAGGTGTGGACGAGCGTCAGGCGCTGGCACAGCTCGCTCGGGCGAACGGCGTTCATGTGGTGGCTGCATCCAATAAAGATCAATTTGCCAGCGAGGTGCAGGAGCTCGGGCACGGCGTCTTTACCTATACGTTGCTTGAAGGGCTCAAAGGGCAGGCTGACGGGAGTCCGAAAGACGGCATTGTCACGGTTCGGGAACTGCTGGCGTTCGTCGAAGCGAGTTTGCCGGAATTGAGCCTGAAGTATCGGACCGAGCGGCAATATCCGGTGGCCGAATCACGCGGGATGGATTTCCCTTTGGCCTTGCTTAAATAGCCGGTCCAAAGATTGTGGATCGATCAACGCAATGGGGCTGGGCGATACTCAGGGATCGACTTGAACTATCCGGCCATCGGCAACGACAAACCGGATAGAGAACAGCCCATGGATTCATCGGGAAAAGTCGGAGCAGGCTATGAGAGCTAATGAGCAGATGTTTGTGCGGCAACGACTGGAAGCATGGACGCGGGACCGAATTCCGATTCGGTGCCGGATTCGATGAGGGAGAAGAGGCATTCAACGGAATTCATGAGAAACTCTAACAGGGAGGTCGACGATGAAGATGAGAGCATTGGGCCTGGCAGCCGGGTTGTGCGCGTTCACGCTATTGGCGACGAGCGTTGTGCAAGCCGCACCTGAATTCTATGTGTCTATCACTGGGTCCGCACAAGGCCCGTTCAATGGTGAGGTTGTTCGGAAGGGATTCGAAGGTAAGATCGCCGGGCTCACATTTGACTATTCTGTGGTGAGTCCTCGTGATGCCGCAAGCGGTCAGGCGACTGGCAAGCGTGTACACAAACCGATCAGGATCAAGAAGGCGTGGGGAGCCGCCTCGATCCAACTGTTCAACGCCGTCACAAAGAATGAGGTGTTACCGGCGGTGGTGTTCGATTTCTTCTCAGTTGACTCAAACGGCGTGATGGTGCTTGATCATACCATCAAGCTGACGAACGCCTTCGTGGCATCCATTGCGCACAATTCCGAATCGCTGGGAACGTCCAGCACTGCACTTCCTCCGACAGAGACGGTGGAGTTTGTCTTTCAACAAATTGAACTCATCAATCACAGATCGAAGACTGCGGCGATGGATAGCATGTTGGCACCGTAACGGCTGAGTTCTTGTCGAGCAGGTTGGAGCGGCAGGTCCCATCCGCTCCAACCTGCTGAGTATTGGGTGTGAGGAGGCCGATGCGAAAGCTTCCAATAATCCGGTCGCAGGAGACGCGTTATACACATGATAGCGCGTTCGCCTATACCTGTCACGCCTGCAGACGGTGCTGCCACGACAAGATCATTCAGCTCAATCCATACGAAGTCGCCAGACTGGCGGAGAACCGCCGCATCACCACGACGGAGTTTCTCGCCCGCTATGCGGAGCGGAATGGAACAGCCCTACAACGCGTGGAAGAAGGAGCCTGCGTCTTTTTGACTCCGGAAGGCTGCGGCGTGCATCAGGATCGTCCGTTGGTCTGCAGGCTCTATCCCCTGGGACGCAAGGTCACGGCCAACGGAGAAGAGTCCTTTCGAGAAGTGGCGCCGCATCCGGAAACGGAAGGGACCTACGGCACTGGAAGCACGGTTGAGGAGTTCCTGGCACGCCAAGGAGCCGGACCGTTTATCGAAGCGGTTGATCAATATGTGGATGTCGTGGCCCGCATGACTGCCGCGTTAGTAGGCTCCATGCGCGGCAATGAGAAACTCCAAGACGAAGTCCGTGGTGCTGTTGAAGAACTGGTGCAAGGGCAGGACGAGGTGATGCCGGAATGGACCGACATGGATCTGGTGGTGACGAGATATTGTGTCGGTCAGAATCTTCCGATTCCGACCGAGGTGTCGGACAAAATGGTCTTGCATATCCAGGCCATTGAGGAGTGGGTGCGATCAATCTAACCGTTAAGTAGGAGGAACAGGCATGACACAGCACAAGAGGCAGGCGAATGGGCAGGCTCTGGCGTTGGCTGCGGCGCTCGCGACGTTAGGTGTCTCCGTCGGTGTGGAGATTCAAGCCGTGCTGGCGGCTGGCCCGGAGGCGCCGATCGGGTCGAATCAATTTAAAGTCGGCCACGAAGGCATCAAGAAAGATGCGATTCAGATGAAGGAGAACGCCATCCAGCCAAAGCTCGACGCGACACAGCACAAGCTGCCGTCGATGCAACAGAAGGATCGCATGATGCCTGGTATCAAGCCGGTTGATCCTCCGCGATAGTGACGGCATCGAATGCCGTGAATCAGGTGGAAGACGGGTTGGAGAGTCCAGGCTGGGCGGCTGCCGGTCGTTTGTGTTGAGCTGCCTGTAGAGACTGTTCCGCTCAAGCAGCCCCAGGTCCCATGGTATCAGAGGCGAGGGAATCACCGATGTTTCCCTCGCCTTGTCATTGTCTCCGTGCCAGATCGATCTGTCGACGACCAGCGAATCAGGCGTGCGCAATGATTTCAAGATGAGAGACGGCTGAATTCCCTCGAACCGATAGTCTCATGCCGCCGAGAGTGAACCGATCGATATACCCTCTATCCTGAGGAGAACACCATGCGACGAGTCATCTGTTGTCTTATGCTCATGGTCGCGCTCTGCGCAAGTATTCCTGCCACCGTACGTGCGGCAGGCAACCCTGCGCTCGATTCCCTTGCGCAGGGAGCGGTCGTTCAATTCTCAGGGAAGGAGGCGGTGTCGGAACCGTTTACCTTCGACCTGACGATCGCGGCCAACGACAAGGCGGTCAACTTTTCGCTGGTGGTCGGCCAGTCGTTCACAACGGCTGTGGCTCCAGGGCGAATTGTCAGCGGCATGGTCGAAAGTATCGAACAGCTGGAGTCTCCCACTGCGCAAGGGCAGTATCGGTTACGGTTGGTCCCAAGTATGAATCGCCTGAAGTACCGCAGTACGAGCCGGACATTCTATGGGATGACGGTGCTTGACGTCGTCAAGCAGCTACTGAATGAAGCGGGCGTCACGAACGCGGAATATCGCGTGGCCGCTGCCTCCCCTCCCCGAGAACTGACGGTGCAGTATCAAGAGAGCGATTTCGCATTCATCTCAAGACTGCTGGAAGAAGCCGGTATCCATTATCACTTCGAGACATCTCCCAATGGCGATAAGGTGGTCTTCAGCGATGCCAATGCAGGATTACCCTTATTGTCTTCGGGGAAACTGATCTTTGCCACGGCATCCATCCCCTCCATATCCTCTTTTAGCCGTGGACAATCCCTGCATAGCGGACAGGTACAAGCGGGCGACTACAACTGGAAACTACCGGCGGCTGACCTGACTGCCGGCGCCCAGTCGCCGATCTTCGGAGATTTGACAGAGCGGATATTTCCTGCCGGTGTGGACACGAAGGCCGATGCCCAGGCTCAGGCGAATATCCGATTGGCGGCGCGTATTGCCGAGGCGCAACAATGCCGGGGCGAGTCGACCTATCCACAGTTGCAGGCCGGGCAACGCATACTCATGACGGGACATCCACGCGCAGATTTCAACCAGGAGTATGTAATTACAGCGGTGGAGCATCAGCGAACGGCCAAAGACTATCGCAATGTCTTTCGCTGTCTGCCTGTGCAACTTGCCTTTCGTCCCCTTCCGATCACTCCACAGCCGGTCGTCAGCGGGCTGGTGCCCGGCATCGTGGTTGGACCGCAGGGTGAAAACAAACATGTCGATCAGTTTGGACGCGTTCGGATTCGATTCCCCTGGAGAACCCCGTCGCATTCCATGCAAACCGACCCAGGAGACAGCGGATTTGTGCGAGTCGCGCAGATCGCGGCGGGTCTCGGAAGTGCGTCCCTGTGGTTGCCGGATGTCGGGGATGAAGTCGCCATCGCCTTCGAACATGGCGATCCGAACCGTCCTGTGGTCATCGGCAGTCTATATAATGGGAAAGACATGCCGCCCATTCAACTTCCCGCCCAAAAACATCTCTCCCTGTTGCGGACACAATCATCGAGCGGCCAGAAATCTGAAATCATCTTTGACGCGACGCCAGGGCACGAGCGGCTCGTACTGGAATCAGGCGGACAAATGCTAACCCTCGGCACAAGTGGTCTGACGATGGCGGGCTCTTCGGTTGCATTGTCGGCAAGTACGTCGCTTCAGTTACAGGCAGGCGCCGACCTGATCCAACAAGTCGGCCGAAACATGGTGGTGGAATCCGGCAAGGATATGCTGCTCAAAGCCGGACAAAACTTCGCGCTCACCAGTCAACGGAATGCGCAGTTTACGGTCGTAGAACATGCCGTGATCGTCACAGGCAAGTCGCTGACGGCTCAATCCGGTGCCATGCTCAAATTCGTCGCCGCAGACTCGGGAACCATCCAGGTGGGACAGGGCCTTCTGGACATCCGCCGTGACGGGAATATCGAGATTTCAGGAAGCAACGTCGCCGTCAAATCCAGCGGGAATATGGTGATCAAAGGGTCGAAGATCACCCAGAACTAGGCTTGCATGCCGATGACCTGTCTGTCGAGAAGGATAGGATTGTCAAACCCGTATCCCGCTCGAACAGACAGTGTGACCTGAGCAGCACATCAACCAGCAAGCTGGACGGCACGTCAAGGCGAGATCGTGTTTGGCCAGGTAACGTGTCAGATCTCTACCTCATGCATAATGATGAATCCGTCTCGCCTCGGTTCATCACGATTATTCCGCAAGAGTATTAGAACGGTTTGTTATTGATCACATCCCAGCCTGTTCTGGCAGGAGTGGGAGACAACAAGCCGTTCGGCATTTGCTTAAAGTACAGCCACTCAATTTTGGCAAATCCCAGCTTGACCGACTCGACTGGAAGACCCGCGCTAGTATGATGGCCTGCTGCAGCGTAGGCTTTGACGGTCACATCAGTAAGGATGACTCTCAGATAGACCTGCTGTTGGCTTCCCACCGGTTTTTGAAACTCCAGAATGGCGGTCTGGAAATGCCGGCCATCGGCCACAGCCAAGGCTAGCAGAGGTGAGGCAAGATCGAACACCTTTGTGAACACGAGGGGGTCGAACGGAGCCTTGGTAGCATGGCCCCATGAGGCAGATTCCACCTCGATCCAATTGGCATGTGGCACTTGAGTCGCCTCACCGGACACTCCTTGCATAAATAGAAACATCTCCGTTGCTGCATAGCTCCGATCGATCTGGATAAACGACAAGAGCGCACTGGCCATTACCACGAGCATCCATTTTTTCATCGCCCTATCTCCTCTTCAAACCATAAGAAGGTTACAGACCCGACTCTTTGCAACGAATCAACGGGATTGGCAGGATCACAGAATCGTTATATTGAAGCTTTCGCAGTACATATCGACTTGTACCTGTCCCAGCTTTTCAGCGCCAACTTTGATCGGCTCCGGTGCATAGCGAACAATGCCCAGGCCTGTGAGTTGGACCGAGGCCAGGACTACTTTTAAGGTCGGGTCAAGCCATTCCAGCAGGCCGGCCAGTTCGCCGCCTGGCCTACCTTTCACGACCGTGTCATCGAACCAGGTGTAGAAGGGGCCTGCATCGGCCTCCGGCAGCGTGAGGCGAACGATTGAACAATCGAGTACGCCGGGAGCCGATTGCTTGAGCCGGTCTTGACCGACCGCGCTTCCTGCAACAGGACGTTTCGCAACGATCGACTCGACCTTACCAATGCGCGCACAGGCCTTCTCAAGCCCCTGCACGTTGAAACGGAAATTACTGTTCAGCAGCCTCTTTGATTTTGTCGCTATCCCTGAAAGTTTCTTCCCTTTACTCCCGGCCAAGCGCGTTGTCTGCGGGGTGATTCGAAGCGTGAGTGCCGCCAGCTTCTTGCCGTCGCTGGCGTCCGCAGCAGGCAACGCTACGTCCGTCAGGACGGCATTAAAGAATTCGAGCCGTTTGACCTCAGTGAAATTGATGTCCGCGTACACGACCGCGCCGTTTCTAGGGGTCGAGCCTTTTGTGAGCGTCTCTGTGATCCAGCTGATCAAGGCTTTCGCGTCGCCATCCAGCGGCACTTCGATGACGAGGTCCTCAAACTTAACCGGTCCCGGCCGCTTTCGCTGAATCGCATCCGGGGCCACGGCCTCCACCAGAATATCGGCAAAGGCGTTCCCGCCCTGCACGGCTTCTATAAACCCAGCCGGCGCTCCATCCAACTCCAGCGCAATAGTCACCCCGGAGAAAGTACGTGCGACCGCTGCCTCTGCCGTGCCCCCCCAGCTTCCAATGAATTTCGGAAGGCCCAGCAACATGGCTCCACCGGTGGCGAGGCTAACGGTGCGAAATAGATCACGACGAGAGAGGGGTGAAACCATACGGTCAGATGACGACTTGTCCGAGGCCATGATGAAGACTCCTTTCAATAGATGAATTAATGGCAGCACTACTCGTACTCTCCACTCCATCAGTCGTTTCGTCAGGCACCAAGGTTCATCTCCCGCGAGATCTCTATTGCGCTGAACCAGTGCTTACGAATCAACCGGAGGCGGCCTTAGTTGCCCAGAATCGTCGGACTACCGGTGACAATCTGGCCGCTCGATGAACCAGGTGTCACCTGCACGTGACTACCAACGGTCGCGAGTGGCTTTGTCCCTCCATTCAGCGAAATCATCGACCCTTTCAGATCGAGGGGGGCCGATGCCTGCACCAGAGTTCCCGCCCCGCTTCGGAGTGAGAGATTCGCTCCAGTCTGGACTGACGTATTACCCCCGGTTGAGACGGACAGATTTACGCCGGTCCTCACGTCCACATTCGAGCCCGCACGCAGCGCCACGTTATTTTGAGCCTCGATAGTGACCACTCCGCCAAGAATGGTGACCGTGGGGCCTTGCAGTTTGACTCCACTCGGTGTCACCTGGACAGCGGCCTGCAGCATCGCAAGCTGTGTCTGAAGCATGCTGACCTGCTGTTGGAGCAATCCTACTTGCTGCTCAATGGACAATTGCCCTCTCGCAGCCCCAGCCGATCCGCCAGCCGCAGCCCCTCCACCGGCGCCGGCTGCCTTTCCTCCTGCAGCCGCTCCCGCAGAGGCTCCAGGAATCCCGGCAGCAGCTCCGGCATTTCCGGCCGATGCACCCGCTCCCACAGCGGCTCCAGTTGCTATGGAGCCAATGCCGGTGGTAGCCCCTGCGGCTGCAACTGCGCCTCTCATCTGGCTCGCCGCGCTGACGATACCGGTTATAAGCTGGATGTTGGCCGAATTCGCAGCCGTTTGCGCGTTTGCCCGTGCCTCCTCCATTTGACGGCTGATCGCGTCGGCGTCATTCGCAATTCTAGTGGCGGTTTCCTCCAACTGAAGCTTCTTCTCGGCCCGAGCGAGGTCGTGTGTCATACGGGCTTCGCGGATTATCGTCTTCATTATATCCATCATTGTTGTGTACAGTGCGTAGGGGTTGGCTGGATGATTACTGCCGGGAGTGGAGAATGTGCCGAGCGTTGCGCGTGCTTCCGCTTCAAGCTGAGCCAGATGTTGTTCCAGGCTGGGGACGACCGTGGCAAGCGGTCCGATCGGTCGAATCGCAGGAGCCGTGAGTTGATTTGGAGCAATCGGCACGGCGCGTTCAATAATATCTTCGGCGCCGAAGGAGGCACTTGCCCACAGGGCTAGAGTAGCGAGTATCGCACGCGGCATGAACCATTTGCCCTTGGTGTTCATCTCATCCTCCGATTTTTCTGATAACCGACTGGGCTGTATCGAACAGCATCTTCGAGATGTTCGACATCATCTGTAAGGTCTGCTGCTGTTTTTGCAGTATGTTCTGCAGATCCACGTTCGCGAGCTGTGCGTCATCGCCGATGGAATTCAATTTGGCCGCAAGGCGTGTTTTCTCCAGGTCAGTACGGGCCTTCACCTGTGTCTCGGCGTGGCGCTGCACTTGTTGGATTGTCTCCTGTACATTGATGGGCTTCTTTGCCTGCACCTGTCGTCTGATATATCCCTTCCAAGCTTCCAGGACGGCGCTGGTCTGTTTTCCATCGGCGATCATCGTGCTGATGGCCGCCAGCTGCGGGCTCAGTCGAGGTAAGTCGATGTTAGGGTAGAGGATAGGCACTGGTCCCGATGGCGGAGGCGGCGGAAGGACTGGTCGCATCGTCGGGGCTTTCGGCACCGCGCGCCCGGTCACCTCATCCACTGCCATACTAAATGGCAGTGAAGCGAGAGTATCAACGCCAGCGTCAACAGGAATGGTCCCATGTAAGGATCTCCTCATTTTTCGTCATCGTTCCATTCAGGTACGTTTCGCCTATTGCCGTGGCATAACTTTTGGCGTGAACCCTCCTGGAAGCGTCATGCCTGGAGCAGGCGATGGTGCTGACTGCGTGGTGACGATCCCACCTTGGGCCAACGTGAGACGCTCGCAGTACATCTCGACTTTCACCTTCCGGATGGCCTCTGCATTTGACTCCTGCTTCCCCGGGGCAAAGCTGAATATGCCCAAATTGCTGAAGTTCACGGTGAGCAGCACCTCTTTGAGATCCGGCGCCAAGAGCTCCAGAACGCCAGGCCGTTCGCGATCCTGACCGTTGTTGCCTTTGACCACAAAGTCTTCGAACCACGCATAGAACGGACCGGCCTGAGATTCAGACAGCGAGAGGACGAGGTTAGGGAACTCGATCTTGGCCGGTTCCTTTTGGTAGTTGCGTACATCCCCCACCGTATCCTGTACGATGGTTTGTTTGAACACCAGCGCCTCGATCTTGCTGACATATTTGCACGCATCCTCAAGGCCTTGAATTCGAATCCTGAAATTATTTTGGGTCCAGGCCTTTTGTTGCTTCGAACCGACCGCACCGACCACGTTCCCGCCCTTGCCGGCCAACGGCGTGGTGAATTCCGGGGCGAACTTGACCGTGAGGAGCCCCGGATCCTTTGAAGCCGCATCGCAGGCAGGAAGGCCAATCTCCGTAATCAACGCATTGTTGAATTGTAACCGGCTCCGCTCCACCCGATTGAAGTCTGCTGTGACAATTGCGCCGTTTTTCCTAACATGGGATCCGTTCAGTTCGGCAGCGATCCAGTCAAAAAGCGGTTTGGGCATCACCGGATCGCATTGGATAGCGATGTCTTGGTACTTGATCGAGGCAAGATGCTTTGACGGAAAGAGAGCCGTGCCTAACGACTGCACTACGACATCGCCTTTCGCAAAACCTCCGTCGGCCGACTTTAGAAAATCGACGAACTGGCCATCGAGTTCCAGCGCAATCGCCCCTGAGGAATATGCCCGTGCATCGACCGCCGCCTGCGCCACGGTGCGAAATCCTGGAATGCTCATAAGGGCCATTCCGCCAGCCAGCAATCCAGCTTGAGCGAGAAAATCTCGCCGCGATGGACCGCGACTCTGTTCTTGAGATGGCTTAGAACGTTCGTCAATCATGATCAGACCCCTCCCTCTAGATGGTTGAGAAAATGTTCAAGAAACTTGTTCGTCTACATGACCCCATTGGTCCACCGTTATTGCGCCGGTCTCGCAAGATGTAGCTGTTGATGGAAGAGCGTAAACGGCGGCTTGTCCGCATAGGATGCGGTTAAGAACATCGTGGGTGACCCTGTGCCGGCAGCAAAAAAGCTCAAGTTCTGGCAGGCGCTTGACGGGGGAGAACCTGCAGGATCGCCGACTCGAAAGCGAATGCGTTGGGCCGTATGCTCCAACAAACTTAGCGCAATGTTGCATTGCTGGAGAGTCGGCGAACCGTTGGCCGGATCGAGCCCGGTGATCGTAAACCGGTAGGTCAAACCGCTCACGCCAGCCGGCAGCAAGTTCAGCCCGTTGATCGTATGGATGGTGAACAGCGCCAGTGGAACGGAAGGGAGATTGGCCAAGACGGGACCTGGCACAACCGAGAATGGCCCGGGAAAGCATCCGGTGATGTTGTTCTTCGTTCCACAGATAGGCGCCGTGCTGGCATTAGACGGAAGTTGGAGGCCGGCTTTTGTGCCATCCGGAGAAAGTGGGGTCAGGCCCGCGATTGGAAGGGTACCAATCCTGAACTGCGCGTCCAAGTTTCCTCCTTCCACATGCACAGATGGAATGCGACCGAGGTAGACGGTGTTGTTGGGGAGAACGGTGGGAAGAATAATAAAGGGTTCTTGAATCCCGAATTGCCGCATAGGATCGGCATAGACCTTCGTAATCTTGGGGCCGCCCAAGTGCCATGTGGAAGGAGGCCCTGTCACATAGGGGCCACCGAAGTTGGCGCTGCCAGACTGTACAAGCTGAAATACGCCACTGAGGCTCGCTGGTTGTGGAGCAATCGGTTCGATGTAGAATATGGACGAATTCTGCCCCTCCACTGTGTGACCTTGACCCCGATGAAGGCTCCCGGCAATGAATGTCATTCGATCACCTGACGGGGAAATCACCGAATTGATCATGTGAATCAGCTTATCCCCGATAAGTCCAAAGTGTTCAGTCGATGTCCGAATGGGATTAGCTGGGCCAATGGGTTGGGTGGAATTGGGAATTGGATTGGCGAGGGGGCCTGCCGTGTTGGCATGGAACAGACTCTGTCCGCAGACTGTGACGAGATCCCCTTGCCCAAATGTCGATGGCACCAGGCGAGTGATGAGCACGGTGGGGTTGAATACCAGGTAGCCTGGTTCGAGCGCGCGCGCGCGGCCTCCCTCATGGTACACGACGAGCCGCTTGCCCGCAGTGGATGCTATCGCCGGTGCGTAGAAACGCACCTCACCAACAAGTGAACCACTCTTTCCCGTAAATTGTGGACCGACCTTCGTGAGCGTCGTCTCCCCTATCCGAACGATTAGTCTGGCTGGGTCAAGATTGCGGCCTCTGATCGTCAGCACGGCACCGGCCGGCACTCGGACTCTCGGCTGCCAGTCCGTGACATCGGCGATAGGCCCTGCCCCTGCCCCGGGATCAAGAAGAGTAGAGCCCACGAAGGACTGGTTCTGCGGCACCAGCAATTGACTGTTCACTGAAGACGCTGTCGACGACGTGTTTCCTGCGTTCAGGCAGGGATCCGTCAGATTCGGGATTAACTGCCCAATTCTTGGCTGTACCAGCGCTGCCTGCTGAATGAGCTGCGGTGAGAGCGTGCTGATATTCGTGGCTCGACGACGCACCCCGCTGTAGGAGCCAACCGCATCCCTCGCTTTTCCCTCCGGCAATAAGAGGATCGCGTGAACCTCGTCTTCCCCAGGAACAATTGTAAAGCCGAATTGACCAGTGACGCTCAGGTCATGTTCGACGACGGATGCTTGGACTGTGACAGCCGGTTGCCCCACTGTTGTGAAGCGAATCAATGCCTCTTCTATCGGCGCAAGCTCATACTCACCAGGCTCCATCAGGACCGTTCCACCGTCAGGAGCGGTAAAGTACGTGGTCCTGTCGATTGTCACTGTGGCTGGCTGAACTTCGGCAAATACTGAAGGCACCGTCAACGGGAAGGCCAGCATCGCAATGATAACAAGACGATTCCTCAATCTGTGCATGTGTCGATCCCTATTCTTTCTTGAATGGTTGGAGTTGGCATAGGCTGTCTCATGTGATGCGCATTGACCGTCCGCGATGGTCATAATCTGAAGTCATGTTGCGCATTTTTTCTCACTTGCGAACAGACCTACGATGTTCAATCCCCTCGCGCTCGGAAATAGGCACATCGCGTTACCCCTCATGTGATGAACGTACTCCTTGTCCAAATGATCAAGGACTCTATCGCTGTTGAGTCGTCAGTATCGTGAAAATAGTTCACCTATTATCGTGAAAATGGCTTTTGCATGCCCGCCGGGGGCAGGGTCTGTCCCGGTGGATTTAGGGGCTGCATTGATTTGGGTGCCAGAGGGATATTGGGGACGAGTTTGGCATCCCGACAGCCATCAAAGCCATTGCTGGGCGGGAAAGGGTCGGTCGGACAGATCCCAATTCCCCGTGCGAGATTCTGGGGACCCAATGCCGATACTAATCCAGGAGTCAGAGGCCCCTGGAAGATTTTATTGAAGACCGACTGACGAAGCTCAGGATCCCGCCAGAATCTGAGTCCGCTTTTCCCCGGTTCGCTCCCGTCGTATCCAAAGATTCGCGGGGCACAGGGTTGCTTGGCTGAACAATTGACCGGCGTTCTTCTTGGCAGGAGCGGAGCAAATTTTTGCCACTGGTGGTCTCCGTCGATACTCCGCACGGCTCCGATGAGAATTTCACCGGCCGGTGCCTGGATGTCGTAGGGTTTGAGCGGAGGAGCAGATGCGGTCCGCGCCATTCTTAGCTCACGGAAACCAGTGGCAGGCGTAAGGGTTAAACGGTTCAAATCCCCGCCGTCCAACAACACGAGCTTGGCCATCGTGAAGGCATTCTGGAGGGCGGCAAAGCTACGGAGATCGGCTAGCGATTTGTCTACATGGAGCTGTCCGTTGTTTAGAGTCGAAAAACCCATGTCCTGGTAAAGCAAATCGGTAAAACGAGTGGGGAACGTCGCCAGATGTTTGCCGGATATGTCATCGGTGAATTCTGCATCGATCTCAGGGCTTGTCGGTTCCTTCATGCGGAGGTTGACGATTGATCTCGCATAACCGGCGATGGCACCGTTGTCGATCCGAATCGTTGCCGACACCATCTTAGCGGCTTCGGGCACGATTTGTTGGACGGCTCGGTTCGCCAGCCTGTCGAGTTCTTCCAGCGCGTCCCTAACGGGTCTGGGGATCAGGGCATTTTGAAGGAGTTGTTTTATTTGGTCGGAAGCAGTGAGGTAACTGGACCGGGCTTTCTGACAGACCGGAGCGATCTGCGTGAGCACCGGTAATCCAAATGTGGGACCCCAGCAGGTGACCCACTCCTTCAGCGGCTCCGTGATATCTCCTCCGGGAGACAATCTTCTTCCGGGAGGACGCATCAATTCTTTTGAGGTATCTTCCCAGGCCAGGATATACGCATCGACGGAATCTTCGATCCCTTCCTGCCAGGCAGTGACGCCCCCATCGATAACGTTCAGCGACTGGTCTCGTACTTGTCTAATGGCAATGCGGGCTGCTTTCTCCGTATCCGCATTACGGAGGGCCCGTTCCTGGTCTGCCTGCAGGCGATCCCGCTTATCTTTCTGGCGATTGTACTCATTCCTGGCAGACGTCAATGCGTTGTTTGCCGCACGCATCGCGTCCTGTGCGAGCTGAATGGCCGCTTTTGCCGGAGGCGGCCAATTGTTGATGTCGTCTCCGAGGTTGAACGTCCGTCTGGTGTCCCGAATGGCCCGATCCAGCGCGGCGGCCGCATCGGTCACCACGCGTTCAGCCTGCTTGAACAGATCGTAGGCGGTCGAATAGGCCTGGCCGGTCAGTCTCAATGCCCTGTCGGCCGCGTCGAACGCCGCCTCGGCATCGCGTACTTTGCGATCGGCATCCAGGGCCGCCGCGTTCACCAGGGTACGGAGAGGCTGCACGCGCGAACGGATTTCGCCGACTTCCGCCCAGTACACATACATTGCGAAAAGGTGGAGGGTGGACAACTCGCGCGCATACTGATTCGCCACGTGGGAATTGAGGATTAAGGTGCTCCGGACAAAGTCTACGGGAGCGGTCAGTCTCGACAGCTCATCAGTAGATGGAGTCGCTAAGCTCAGCGGGTTGCGAAGTTTGTTGCGCAGTTGCACCACAGCCTGTTCCTGCGTCAATTCAATCGGAGCGGCGAAGATGCCTTGGTGGGTCCGTTTGACGAAAGTTTCGATCGCCATGTGACGGAACTCCACCTCCTGCTCATCCATCAATGAAAAGACGTTACCGGAATAGAGATTGACGTAGGAATGCGCCCACATGTCCATGGCCGCATGCGTCAGGTAGCCATAGGCAAACGCAAGCTCGCGTTGACGAGTCATCGGGGATACACCCGCTGCTAAGGGAAGCATGGCGCGCGACCGTACCCATTGGAGCCAATCGTCCGTACCCCAAAGAGGTCCCTGTAGATGTCGTCCTGTCATTGCCAGGACATTCTTTGCAAGAGGCAGAATGTCCTTCGGGTCGCGCGGAGTCGCCTCCAATCCGGGGTGCGTGGTCATTTGTCCTGCCACCATGTCCGGATAGGTGTCCGGGCCGAGGACGCCGATAAGATAGTCTCCCGGCTTGTCCTTGATGGCCTGGTACAAGCCTGGCGGGATTGAGTAGCTCGATTTCGAGGGGATGCTAACCGACCCGTTGGTTGCCCCGAGTTCTTTGACGACCTCTTTTGCCAGCCAGTAGTGGGTCTCAAGTTTCCAGGCGTAGGAGGGTGAACCGGCAAGGACACTAAGAAGCAGCACCCCGATCAAGACGCGTGTTGTCATAGTTGTGGCTCCCTCAGGTCGTTAGTTGCGGCGCATCTCGCATATCGAGTCAGCGCTCAATCATCAAGCAGCGGCCTGCTCTACCATCCTTGCCTCTGTGTCAGCGACGGGCTGCTACTTCAGCAAACTGCCGCACACTATCGTTATAGTCAAACAAGGCCAACTGCATCTCTTTGATAGAGCGATCCTTCGTGGCAAAACTGATCACCAGCTCTCTGGTCGGAAATGCATTCAGGATCGAGGCAAAGGCTCCCATGTTCTGGCGCGCCTGCCGGGGATCGTATTTCTGAATATAGGCTTTGGCGATCTCATTGATTCCCTGGTCGAGGGCACCATGCATAGTGTTCGAGATCACAATTTTCATCGCTTCCGGCGTGACGTAGTTATACCCGACCTCGATCAGCTGTTTGAAAATAGAGCAGACTGCGGCACCGGCCTCAGGAATCAGTCCACAGGCCGATTCCACGACGTTACCCACCGTATCTTTGGTCGTGCCGATTGTCGAGACGGCGAGATTCGCCACGAATGCGCCCGCGCCTGGCATGTCGCTGTCGACCCATTTGTGACCGGAGAATCTCAGAATTTCCATCGCAACTTGGATCGCCACTTCCTCAGGCCAGATCTCCTGTTTATCCAACACCTTTTGCAAGTCTTGCAGGGAAGTCTGGACTTGTTGCGGATTGCCTAACGACGCCGACATCGCCCTCACCTTCTGAGCGACCTTGCGAACATGGCTCGGCCGGATCAGTTGCTCCGCCGCCACGCCACGGATAATGCGATCCAGCTCTTTTTGGTTCGGCAAGAGAGAGCCGAGGCTGTTTCCGGTCATGTCGGACTGCATGATCTGATTGAATACCTGGCCCATTTGTTGCCCTACCGGATCGAGAATGGCGGGAAGCACTTTGGTCTGCAACAGATTCATAGCCTTATCAGCGATCTGCTGCTGAACCCCACGCGCAGCCTGTTTCATGGCGGGAATGTGAGGCTCCATCGCTGTATAGACACACTTGGCTGAGGGGTCACGTTCCGCCAGCTTCTTGAGCGCTCGGACCGATCGATCGAGGACGATGTCGGCTTGCGGCAGCTTGCCGTTCGCTGCGGATTCCCGTAATCCCACCAGTTCCTCCTGCATCACAATGTCAAAGTTGCCTTCCATCTGCTGCCAGACTTCCATAATGAGATAGGGCGGGAAGGCAGCCGGGTTGGCAACGAAGCGTTGTGTGAGCTGCACCATGTCGCGCTGAGCGGATGAGGCCGCCGCCAGGCAGGTGTTCACCCCGTCCAAATTCATCTGGCCGAGAGCGGCGAGGGCTTGAAGATCCTTCTGAAACTTTCCTGCGAGCGGAGCAAGGGGGTTGTTCTTTTGCAGGTTTGCCAATTGTTGTTCAAGACTATCTTTCTGTCTGTCGAGCGCCTTCAATTGGACATTGAGTTGCGCCTGAGCCTTCGCGACTTCGAGATTGACCTGGCGGTCGACCTTATCGTTCAGACAGTCGGTGGTCTGGCGGATATCCGGTGTGATTCGACATCCGAGTACCGGAGTCCGTCCGAGATTATCGATCGCGCCACGCAAGTCATCGATTTGCCCTCTCAGCGGGCGAGTGGCATCCTTTACCTGGTCCTCGATTTTATTATCGAGGCAGCGTTTGACCGCATTTACGTCTAGCGAGATCTCGCAGCCAAACACTTTAATCGAGCGGCTTTGCACCTCATCATTCGGATTGGAGACGGCCTCCTGGGCAGGACTCAGTGAAGGGGAAAGGCTAACCACAACGGCGAAAAATGTAATGGCGACTTGCTGGTTCATCTCAGGTTTTCCTTTGCGAGAGTAAGGCGCAGTTCAAATGGCATTTCCATCAGCCGGTAACATCCTCAGTGGTGAGCCGGAACGCAAATCTATCGTTCTGTGTAGTTGTAGGAAACAGTCTTCGAGACAGCTCAATCCATCTACTGGCTCCAGTATGTCGCCTGGTCTGACCATTCGGTTCAGTCAATCGCTTCTATTGTTATCGTGGTCGTGCCGATGCTTCCGCGAGTTCACGCACGCTGACGTTATAATGCTCGATGGCCAGGCGAGTGTCTTTGATATAGGACTCGGCCAACAATAGGATTGCCTCCTTCTGAAGATTATCGACCAGCGGAGCAAACGGCCCGGCCTGGCGACGGAGATCGTCCATAACCGCATTGGCTCCATATCCTTGCTCACGGTGAATCTTATCCTTCACGTCGTCCATCAATTTATCGAAGGCCTTGTTCATTCCGAAGAGCACTCCTTGTTTGAGGGCCGGTCGACCGACCCATTCCCATCCCTTTTCAGCAACCCACAACACGGCATCGCAGACTGCGGCACCGACTTCCGGGATGAGCCCGCAGGCGGCGCCTGCCACCTCATCGACGGTGTTTTCCACTGCCCCGAGGGACTTCAGGGCCGCTTCGACCATGAAGGCTCCGCCTGGTGGAACAGCCAACCCCGCGCCGAGATCGATCTCCGCCCGTTCGCTGTCGATAAACTTGTGTCCACTAAAACGAATAATCTCTATTCCGATATCCAGATAGGCCACTGCCGGCAATTGAAAGGTATTGTCGAGCGACGTCCGCACCGTTGCGAGCGCGGCTGGCACTCCTTGCCGGTTCTGAGCATCCAACGCCACCGCGAGCTGATGCACACGATCGGCGGATTGATGGACCGCCGGAGGATTCAGCAAATAGGCCGAGAGGACCCCGGTGGCGATATCCTTCACCTCGCCGGGACCCGGAAAGAGATCCTTTACGTCTGTGAGACCACGTGAGGTGATTTCCTCGGTCGGTGCATTCTCCGCCTCCTCCAGACCACGGCTTCGAATCTTCCCCAATGGCTGCTGAAATACCTGAGGTGCAACCGGTGCCATTTGCATCGCAGGAGGAGCCCCTGGACTACCTGATGGCTGGCTCGGTGGGACAGAGGCTGACGACCAGGTCGAGGCCGGTCCCGGCAAGGTGACTTTCGCCTGTCGCATGTTTGCGCCGATGGCTGCTTTGAGCCCTTTCCCAACCGCTTCATCGACGAGCGGTTTCAGCCGCTGACTGTAGAGTGCATCCATCCTCGTACGGATGGTCGTTTGGAGTTCTGCCGCGGAACGCTGAATATCGGGCATGCGGGGATTGATCTGCTGGAGGAGACAACGGGCGCCTTCGTGTTTTTCCGCCATCCGTCTGAACTTCGCCAATCCATAGGCCGGGTCGGCCATGCGCAACGCCATTTGGGACGACGGTGCGCGAAGAGCCTGAAGTTCTTCAGCCATCAATCGATCGAAATCCGAGTCGACCATGCGCCAGATGTCGTCCACAATCCATTTCACAAATTCTCCAGGATTTCCGTTGAGCCTCTGGATATATTGCGCGACATCCGTACGGCCGCTCGCGCGGGCTGATTCGAGGCATTGCATCAATGGCTCGATCTGCAGCAAGCGGGCTGCTTGCAGGATCTGTTGTTCGCCTCGGAGCTTTGCGAGAAACGGGCTGTTCTGCAGATCTTGCCTGGCCGCATCGGCCTGACGCTGGGCCTCTTGGGCCTTCTTGTTGGCATCGTCGACTCGCCTGTTTGCCTCGTTCTTTGCCTCGTTGACGCGATCGTTGACCTTGCCGTTGATACAACCCTCCGGGTTGTCGCCGACGTTGAATGAGCAACCCAGGATGTTGAAGGCATGGAGCGTCGACGCGCTTGCAAACGCAACGGTGAAGGCACACAGCCCTGCATACATGATCTGTCGGGATCTCATCGATCGATACCTCCTGGATAGTGAGACCATCTTCGGCCGCTCCTCCGAGCCCACCTGTCGGAAGGCCAAGATGGATGGGCGCCCCTGAGACAAGACATTGTTCATTGGCCGGTCCTGTGACACAGAACATTCATGCGCATTTGCGCGGAAGTGTAGAAGCCGCCTCCTGGCTTGTCAACGCAGCGAATCCCCTTGCTCTTGTGGCCTCTGGAGTGTGGCCATCACCCGCCGGCCTTCATCTGCATCGGTCACTCGGCAGAGATATCCATTGGCCACCACATGCCACCCGCTGTGCAGGAGCATGAGACGGAACGAGTCGACTGGTCGGATCGCATGCTTGTCGAAATAGAGCATCTGCATCAATCATCTCGCACATGAAGGAGAAAGAGTCGTAGTCTCAAACTCCGATGGCTTGGTGCCCCGGATAATACAATTGAGACAAGTTGTCTGACCTGTATGTCGAAGCGAGTAGCAGATTAGTTCACGAGGATTGAACGAGACGTTCTCGATCTGGGAAAACAGCGAAATCGATGATTGTTTGCGGACTCGTTGACTTGCGTGGCGGACAGACGAGCCAGCATGCTCGTCTGCCCGATCTTGGGGAGAAGCGCAGAATTGAGTGATTAATGGCCACCCTTCTTTTCTTCCTTCCGGATAGGCTTCTCCTTCTGTGCGAGAGCCTTCTCAATCAACTCACCCAATACCGGTATCGGGTCCCATCCGCGTGGCCGAATCTCGCTATACGAACCTACGGCGTCCAACCCTTGGCCCTGGGGAAGGAGGAGTACAACATGGTGCCTATCCTCCTTCGCGGGAATGGACAGAGCCATAGGTTCGGCAACCGTATCCGGATGGTGCATCACGAGCGCCTCGATCAGAAAGGCGCTTCCGCCTTCGGGAGCCAATTGCATCGTTGTCGCTCCGGTGGTGCTCACCCTATATGTCCCGGGTGGAACAACCAGTCTTCCACCCTCTGGGCTCATGAAATACACGGGGCGGTCCAACTGAATCACCGATGGGATACGATCTGCCAGGGTCGAGGCCGGTATCGTCACAGCGCTCGTAGCCGGTCCGGACCCAGGGTGTATGATCTGCTCACCATATGCAGCCTGGCCAACCGGCGTGAACAAGAGAAGCGCCGCGATGACTCCCCGCCGCTTCCAATATGAACCGATCCATTCGTCTCTCATCGCATCCTCCATCAGTAGACCCAACCATACACAAGAGATCGTATGCCAACCAGGCCATGCGGTAAATTTCCAGACTATTCACACCGAGTAAGTCGAAGTAGGTTGAGAACGGCGCGAAACAGTTTCGCGCGAAATAGTAGCCCCCAGGATGAACGAAAGCAACGGTCTACAATGCTCACGGCGGAACGTAAAATCCAACAGTTTTGCGGTTCTGCAAATGGAATGGCCCAGGGAGAGGTGTCAGCCATAGTGCCTTCCGCTAAGCATTACGGTTGCGCTGGGTTCAAGACCGTTGACGATAAGACCCTGATAGCCTCATTGGCATAGTTCCGTGCACCATTTTCGTTGGGGTGACCGATTGATGCTCTATGACAGATAAATTGATTAGTCTCCGGATTGGTATGGCAATTCACTCGTCTCGCTTGTTCCGGTCCAGTCCCGGCATCTTCAGCGGAAAGACCGGGCAAACTAAGCCCGTATAGCCAAGACCGGTCTGCGAACATAGCGTTGGCGCGACCATATCCAGCATCAACGAAATGGAAACGATGGCTCGCGCGCAGCTCTGCCCCTATCTGGGTGACTGCATCGCGAAGCGCGTTCTTGGAATCATCATGAAATATTTTCGCGCGGTCGAGAATGTCGTCCTTCACAACCCCCGTAGCCACGAGCGCGGCTACGAGTGCCGGAAGGGCTCCAGGAGCAGAAAAGACAGCAGCAGGTAGGCCCAGGGCAGAGAGAAATGCCGGCGATTCGACGACTCCAAATCCGATGAGCGCCGCCGCGAAACCTGTGAGATCTGTTTCCGATGAGAGGATGGGATAATAACCCGTGACGACAATGTTGGCATGAGGAAACCTCTGTCCTGCCTTTCGAAGCATCTCCTTCATGCGCAGATGACAGTATGTTGTGATGTATTGCTGAAGTGTTGGCTTAGTGAAGCTCGTTGGGTTAAGGATATTACGCACATTGATATCGTTGATACATCCACCCATGAGGACTAAATCTACGGTACGAGGATTTGGTATGGGATCATGTGCGTTAGGATCTGCGGGCGGGCCAAGCTGTTGCTCGATGGTTGGGTAACTTGTCGGTACTTCCTTGTGAAGCGGGCCAAAATCTCGCCCGTCTTTCAAAACGAGGGTGGCGCCTGAGTGAGCCAAAACTTCTATGGACACTGGCATACCCGCCAGCGTGCGGATCCTTTCCGCGATTAAGTTATAAAACTTCTTGCTCTCAACGAGACCTTGCCCCCATACGACTGAATCACCTAGCACCACCATGCGGATACTGGGCATGGTAGAAATAGTGATCGTTCTAAATGCGGGTTGATAAACGCAGTGCTCAGCGGTCAGGCAAGCGGCAATGGTCCAATTTAGAGTGGTTTGTGCGTTGTCGGGGGTGAGCCGGTCTGGAATATAGATATCGGGCGCGGTTGTCGAGGTAAATACGAACTGTTCGTAGGATCCACTGGTCCCACACTCGATGCCTGGCGGCGCCACACACAGCTTGTAACGCTGAATGTTCGCCACACTGCTCCATTTGAAAGCGGCCCTTCGTCCCATGACCTTCGAACCAGATTGGGGCTCTTCCAAGTTTGGGGTCATCAAGGGAGGTGGAGGCTGGAGTGTGAGCGGCTGCACAGAGTTTTGGTAAACACAGCCAGTCGCGTTACTACAGGCTGCAGCCGTCCAATGCACCGCACGTCCCGCAAACCGGGCGAGCTCCCAGTCGCTGGCCGGGCTGTATTGTGTCGTATACCGATCGGTTGATACGACTACTGTGTGAGGCGCATCTGTAGGCTGTAACGGACACGACACACCTGGCCTGGAAATACAGAACAAATAGGACTCCGCTGCCGGGCCCCCCGACCAATCGAAGACGGGCCGAAGTGGTGACTGATACCGTGTGATAGGAGAGAGAACTGGAGGGGAAAATGCCCATGTTATTGGGCGAGCAACGGATGTGGTGCATACGACCTTCGGAGGACCACCGAACCCGGTTCTTGCCAGGCCCGGAGCGCATGCACGAACAAACCACTCCAACCGTTTGGCTTGGTACTGTGGCGGGAGTTGAACCTCGTAGCGAGTGCCCGTGATGGGAGTGCCTGTTGATGCACTCGGGATAATAAGCCCTGAGGCGCCTCCTGGAATTGCAACTCGTTGTGCATCCTCTAGCCATCTGTATGTGATCCCAGCTGCACATGATTGTCCAGTTTCTGTAATACACAACTCGTATTGCATGGGGCTTGGCAACCCGCCCCCGGCACGCCAGTTGAACCTCACGCGAGGAGTTGAAAGGATTTGATTGGGTAACGGCTCTTCCAGGATGGGCGGAGCTGGTGCACCTGCAATTTGGACATTTGTTGCGAGAGCCTGGCTGATTTGTAGTTGTGTCACAGGCCCAAAAGGTGATCCGCGGGACCGCACACCACTGTATGAGCCGACTGCCTCAAGGCCGGTCTTGTTGGCAAAGAGGAGCAGAATATGCTGATCCTCTTCCCCCGTCGAAACCGATAGCGCGACGGCATCCTGAAGCAATTCGAGATGCGTAATAGGATTGGCGCGCAAGGCATAAACCAGCTGCTGGTCATTTCTCAACAGACGCAACTCAGAGTTGTCAGAAGATACGACGTGGTAGGTCCCTGCCTCGACCAGAACCTCCTGTCCGTCAATTGCAGGAAAATGTGTTGAGCGCTCGACGGTAAGACGCGGCGCCTCTCTTCCATAGAATGTCCGCTCGGCTATCTGACATGAAAACTGGGCAAGCAGCACCGGAATCCAAAACGACACCCATGCGGCATTTAATGCGAACTGCCTCACTTGAGAGAAGGGTGCAGTTTTCATAGAGCCTCTATACCGGCAACAAAGGTTGATAGATTCGACACCCACAGTACGGCCCGAAATTACTCAGCGCGCTGACGACCCAGGAGGTCTGGAACTAGGGTCTTCCGCGCCGGTTAATCCAGGCTGCGGCCTCGCGGGCGTAGGCACGGTGCAACTCGGCTGCCCCGGTACGTTGACTGGCCATGTAAAGGTGAATCGGCCGTTTACCGGGTAATGGTCCGAGAGATCGAAAAACCATGGTTCCCAAAGGAATTCACGCCACGGGTGAGGTGACTGAATCCGTCGAGTCTCGATGGTTGCGTCTTTCGGGGCCAAGTGAGTATTAGAGGTCAATAGGTAGTCCAATGTGACCTGCCCTTCGCCTTGATCACTAGCTAGCCCGTTCACAGAATAGCAATAGGTACAGCGCCAGGGCTGGAGATCAAAAATGCGTGTATGCGCAGAATCGATATTAACCGGGTAGGTCGCATTCAGCCATTGTTGCATATTAAGGAACTCTGGAGATCGACCACCTCCGATGTCACGACGAATGTTGAGGTCGCCTCCGATAATAACCGGTTCTCTGGACGACAGATTCAGACCATTGATGAAGTTCCGAATAAAAGTGAGCTGGAGGTGCTGGACTCTCTGATGCTCATACTCATGGTTAGCCTGCAGATGCGTGCCGACGATGTGGTACGGATGGTTGTTCTTGCAGACCTTAGCGTAGAGCACGCCCTTATTCGCTTTGCAATCGCTCCCAGTACATATGTCCTTGAATGTGTCTTGGCTCTCAAAGAGAATCGGATACTTACTCACGATAAGAACACCTCCGTCCTGCTCAATGACCCGGTCCGAGCCGAGGATCCGCGTGCGATTCGGGTACTCCTGCTGAAGTCCTTGCAGGAGCTGTTGGCGCACACCGTCATCGAAGGCTTCGTTGAATATGATGGCGTCGTATCCATGCAACTGCTCTGGCAATAATCCAGCTCGTATCGATTGGCCATTCTTGAATAGCGTGGTCGGGCGCATATATATGTTGTACGTGAGGATATTGAATATTTCATCGACGGCCCCCGGAATGGATTGCCGAATGCCTATCGGACGGACCTGCTGTTGGTACGTACAGCGGTTAAGACTGTCGCATGCGGCAACAGTCCAGTTCGGAACTGCATTGAGAAACCGGCTCACGTCTAGAGACTGAGCGGTGCTCTGAAGCCCTACCGTGCGAATCACCGTAGTGGTGTTCACACTTGTTTCGGTGATGGGGCACGCGACTCCAGGCATAGAAATACAGAGCAGATAACTCGCCGCGCCAGGTACTGCCACCCATTCGAAACGGGTAGTCCCGGGCAGCACGATTTGCCCGGAAGCTGGCCGTAACAATAGCGGAGGGCGCGAGCTTGCGACGCCCCACGTGAAAACCCGGCTCGAGTTTCGGCTGCACAACACGTTCACCGTACTGCCTCCCCTCACACAGGCAGACACATTCCAACGCACGCGCTTTTCAAAGAAATTCGCGGGAATCGCCTGGGAGATATGGACGGTTGGATCAACATGAGGAATTTCGACAATGGCCGTTTTGAAGCCAGTTGGATTATCGGCCTCCTCCATCGTTACGCGATAGAACTGAGGAGCAATCCCGGCTGCCGCGCGTTTCCATCTGAACTGGGTCTGTTGATTTGAGAGAGTAGATCCTACTTGAAAAACGACCGCTTCCTCTGGGGTCAACAGGTCTGGAGGGTTGGGGGCGTTCGGAACCTGAAACGTGGCCTGAATGGTGGGGCCTACATTGATATTCATTATGGCTCTGGAACGAGTGCCACTAAAGGATCCTGCGGCGACGAGGCTCGTCCCGTCGGGAAGGAGTAAGGCCATGGCGGCGGAATCTTCACCCGGAGCCAGAAACAGCGCGACTGGTTCTGTGATGACCTCAGTATGTTGCTCCCGGTGCGCATTGAGAATAGTGCCGGGTGGATTCTTCCCTTGAGTCGGAAGGAGAATCAGACTGTTGTCCCCACTGTCCACCATATAGATACCAGGCGCAACGACCACATCTTGCCCCGTCGTAGCTTCGAAGTGAGCGGGACGATCGACTTCCACCGTTGTGGTCGAGGCAGCCGCCTGATCGACGGTTAGGATCATCGGACCGGAGAGCTGAAAACCAATGGTCCAAAAACACGTTATGAGGACGCGAGACTTGATGCGATTCATGGGAAACCTCCTTGCTTCCATATCATGATATATCGTTGACGACCGATGTCTGTAGCTCTATTAGTCGTCGTCACGATCAATGAGGTTCAAGATTTTTCGCTACAAGGCTATGGAGCATTTGCTCTTCTAAACCTTGCTACCGTGACAATACGAACTGGCGATAGTCTTGCGAGCCTTACGACCACGCTATAGATGAGTCGTTTTTACCATTCAGAAGGTTCACTAAAAGAAGAATAAAAAGCCGATAGGGGCAAAATTCTGGGCCTGATTACTCATGAGATCAAGAATTTTCTTCCTCGATCATTTTTAATTATTTTAGTGGAGGCAAAGAAGGCTCTGCGACCATTCCGGTGGAGCCATTCTCCAATTGATAACGCCATCCTCTCGGCATCAAGGTTGCTAGAATTCTTGGCTTTTTGAATAAGTTCATGTAGCGTGGGATCTCAGGCTGAGGTGTAGAAGTATTTGTTTTCCTTAGAGGAGGCTGTATGAGTACGCGGATGACGCAGATTGCAAAGGGCCTGTTCGTGCTGGTCTTGGTCACAGGATGTACGGCGCCGTTGTTTGAAATCACCGATAACAAGATTGAGACGGGAACTGAAGCCCCCGTGACGAGTGAGCAGATCAAGACCGCGATTCTGGATGCCGGGAAAGGCTTGAATATGAAGATGGTAACGACGAAACCCGGTGAGATACAGGGGACCTATCAAGGTGGGAGTTATACCGCCGTCGTGTCCATTCCCTATACGAAACAAAATTATGGGATCCATTATAAGAGCAGCACAAATCTCAAGTACGACGGGAATAAGATTCACAAGAAGTACAATACGTTTGTGAACAACCTGGATGTTGCCATTCGCCGCGAGTTGTCGAAGATTACGAAAGTCGCACAGCCGCAGAGGGCCGAGGAACCGACCACGATGGGCGGGTTGATGAACTGGGTCAGAAGTGTCGGCGGATCCGATGAGCCGAAAGATAAGCCTGCCGCTGACAGCCTGAAAGAGAAAACAAAGTAATGTGGACTGCTGGGGATCGAAACCAGCGGAGGAATCGATTACCCTGCCGCTTGTTCTGCATTTGACATAAGGTCGCACGCCTTCTGATTCCCGTTCTTGCAGGCGTAGCTCCAGAGAGCCCGTGCGAGCGAACGATCTCTGGCCACGCCTTCGCCGAGCGAAAACAGCGTCCCCAACGCAGTGCAACTATTCAAATCCCCGCTCCGGCATCCTTTCTCGAAGTATCCGGCGCCGCGCCGGATATCTTTGCGGACGGAGTCTCCCAAGAGGTAGCGGCTCGCCAAGCGAAAACATTTCTCACCATCTCCGTCCTGGCAAGACTTCTCCAACGACGGTGAGTCACTTTTCACATTCTTGCTCTCCGGTTGAGCCTTCGGCTCCGGCTTAGACAGCGCCAGCGGCTTCGATGGAGGCACGTCATCTTGCTTCTTCAGTTTGGCGGTCACTTTTTCAAGTTCCGCATGCAACCGGGCAATTTCGGCAGCTGACTCGTTTGGACTTGCCTGCTGCGGCTCATGCGACTGTCGCGTCGTGGTTTGATCGGGAATAAACACAAACTCGCCCTGCTCCGCAGTTAATGACCAGAATTGAGGCCGCTGGGTATGCCCGAGGAGATGCGCCGCCGCGTATACCCGCTGATCGAGGTACGTGTAGAGCTCTGATGTCGGAATCACACCATCTTCGTTGAGATCGGCCAAGCCCTTCCCTAGCCCTTCCAAGAGATAGTAGGTGAAGGCACTATGTCCCCAGGTGGGACTTTCTACGGCTTGTTGATCGGCTCCTCCGGCGGTTAAGAGCTGCCGGCCCTTCTCGCGGGTGATCAGCTTCAGATAGGCGTCTGTGGTCGGAGAAAGACTGCGAAATCGTTGGCCCGCGATGCCGCCATAACAGGAGTCGATCAAGAAGAGGATTTGCTTGGCGGGTAATGCCTGGGCCAGCGACTGGATCAGTCCCATATCGATGGCGGTTCCGCTCAGGGCTGAAGCTTCGGCATCGACAGGCAACAGAAACCCCATCGCATTCCCGGCCCCATACTTCCGCGTCTCGCCATGACCGGCGAAAAATATGACGACTTGATCCTGTTCCCCGACTTGACTCGGCAATCGATCGCCGAGTTCCTGCAGAATGGCTTTCCTCGTGGCCGCTTTGTCGAACAGCGACGTGACTGTGAATCCCTTCTTGGTAAACAGATCGGCAATGCCCTTAGCATCGGCCACCGCATAGGTCAAGTTGGGAACATGCTGATAGGCATTGATCCCGATCACCACGGCCCAGGACTTTCCACTTCGCCCAGCGACGAACTCCGCAGGCGACTTGCCATCAATGTCCGTGACTTTTACCCCGCGACTCGTTCCTGCGTCGACCTGCGAGGTCCATAACAGCATCAGAAAAATCGCGGCGAACGCCACTCCATATGGTAGCCAACACATACACCATGGCAGCTGCGGAAGGGACAGAGGAAAGAGTCGAAGTTGTCGGGAAAGATGATCCATCTGCTCCTCACTGCAGGGACAGGAACGATGACACGTATCCGTTGGTCGTTCACGAGACCAATGCGTTGCGACCGTTGGATTGAGTCTCTCGGAGGATCTGCCCTGGGCAATCATCCGAAATGCAACAGCTACCCTACCGATTCCAAAGGCTGCATTATGATTGTCTGTCGATTCGAAGGGAAAAATGGTTCACAGAGGCCTTCATACATGGAAGTGTAGAAGTCACCCTTAGCCTTGTCAACGCGGCGCATCACTCCCCTATTGCAGCCATGAATTGCAGCCATAACCCACCACCCCTCATCGACATTGTCAACCTGACAGCGACAGCCCTTGGCCACCACGCGCCCGACATCGTTCAAGGGGATTGGAGAAACCGGCACGATGTATTGAATCGATTGGCCTGATGCATGCAGAGCATGCATCGGCATCCTCTGAACTGGGGTTACGATCCACGACGGGAAGACTGGTACCCCACGCAGTAGGAATCTCTCATCGTGAGGGTATGTCGAAGCGAGGCGAGGATTGATTCACAAGATGGCGGTTCAGATTGAGGGCTCACGCCCATCTACGGGCGGACTCAACTGCAAAGGCTAACTTTTTTGCGGCACAAAAATAAAATCTCCCAGACTCTCGTGGCCGGCCATGTGGATGGGGTCGTAGGTCGGGATCTGTTCCGCGTTTAGCTTCTGTGACGTGCTGACGACCCGCGTGCGCACGGCCCAAAACAGTCGTTCGGCCTCCAGCACTGTGGTGTTTTCTTCCAGGACGCCCAGAAAGGCATCGGCAAAAACGGAGTGACCGCTGCCTCCGGCATCGAGTACCGGCTTCACGCCGCCTGACGTCATGGCAGTGCGCACACGTTTCTGCGCCAGAGTCTGCAAGAGGTCGAACCGTGCGTCGTCGGTCAGGCCCGGCTTCAACTGCGCCAATGAACTTCTCGTCAACTTGCCGCCGAAACAGGAATCCGCCACCACCATCACGTGTTTCGCAGAAATGAGTTGCAGCATGTCGGTCACGCCAGGCAAGAGGATCCACTCCGAATTATCATTGATTTCAGCGTCGACCGGAATCCAGTAGCCGCGATCGATCCCCTGCTCCAAATGACCGTGCCCCGCGTAATAGATCAGAAGATTGTCTTTCTCCGTGAGGATCTTTCGATATTGATTCAGGGCTTTCATGATCTGAGCGCGGCTCGCATCCTTCAGGAGTGTGACCTGAAACCCGTATTGTTCCCTGAGGACTTTGGCAATGGCAGTGGCATCGGAGATGGCGTTCATCAACTCCGGCCAATGCTTATAATGATCGTTGCCGATCACAAGAGCATGATACCGGCCGAACCCTGACGTGTCCTGCTTCGGCGCTCGAGTGCTGACCGCCATGAATCCTCGCGCTTTCAGCATGAACTTCAGCGCCGCGCGTTTATTCTGCATGTCCACGGCAAGAATCTGGACGGCCATTTCGTCGGTGCCTGACCGAAGGGCCGGCAGGGTGGCGGTGAACACACCGTCTTCGTTGGCCTTCATGCTCTGCCCGTTCACCGTCAGCGTCCGGAGGCCGGCTGCCGCCAGCACGCGACCTGTGACGGAACGACGGGCGCCTGTGCCGACGGAAACGGTCAGTTCGTCCTTGGCCACCTGGATGCCGCGGGTCTTGGCGAGCGGTGGATCGATGATTTCCAGCGAGGGACCGTCAAAGCCGAGATCGCTAATAGACGCCACTTGAAGTTCCTTGGCCTGTTTCTCTGTGTCGGCTTCAAGCGACGCAATTTTCTGCTGAAGCTGCCCGACATCCTTAGTCCGGTCGTCGAGCGCCCTCCTTGCCTGGCCCATTTCCTCCTGTAGCTTCTTGACCGTCGCTTCGTATGCGGCCAGGGCTGCTGACTGATCAGGCTTCGCGCGGAGTTCTTCCATCTGAGCCTGCGCGGCCTGGTAGCGCTGATCGGCGTCCTGACTCTTCCGGCGCTCGTCAGCCGCCAACCGTTGACCTTCCTGAAGTTGGCCGTCCAGTCGTTTAAGCTCCTGGTTCGCTGCGGCAACCTGTTCCCGCAGCGTCTGTGCTTCGCTGTCACGGCGAGCGACTGTTTGCTCAAGGACTTGAATGCGGTCGGCATTCTTCTCGAGTCCGACGATACGAGCTTGCAGCTGGGCAATCTCCGCATTGCGGTTTGCCAGTTGGTTTGTTTCGAGAGTGATCGCTGCCTGAAGTTTCTGAATCTGCTGTGCGAGCGCGGCGGTCTGCTGAGTCTTGTCCGGTTGTGCGCGAAGGGCTGCGAGGTCAGTCTGAAGCACCTGATACTGCCGCTCGCTCTCCTTGAGCTTCGCTCGCTCTTGCTGTGCCTGGCCGGTTCGTTCCTTTACAGTTGCCTGCAGAGTGACGACCTCTTTCTTGACTTCCCGCAGTTCGCCACTTAACCTCTTGATCTCTTGAACTTTTGAAGCGAGCACCTGCTCTAACTCACGGATGCGTTTTGTGGATGACGCATCGGGAACTTGCTTGTTGGCAAGGAGGGACAACGCGCCTTCGTTCAAGCCGGACGCTTTCGCGAACCACTTGAAGGCTTGTGCCGGATCTTTCTGCACACCCAGACCTTGTTCATATAAGCGACCGAGACTGATGGTTGCGCGCTTGTCGTTCTGCTCGGCAGCCTTGCGATACCACTCCGCAGCCTGGCCATAGTCTGGTCGCCCAGTTGCTCCCTTCTCGTACAAGGTAGCGGTGTAGTATTGGGCTTCCGCCGATCCCTTCTGAGCTTCAGCCTGCCAAATCTTGAGGGACGCCCCATAGTCTGCCCGATCTCCCGCCACATACTCTCCGCCACGGATGACACAATCCTCTTTCGTCGTGCGTACCGGGCGCCGCTCAGTCACATAGGTCGTCTTCGTGCCGAGCTGGCGGATTTGACCAGGCAGGAGACAGTCGACCACGTCATATGCGTCCGGGCTGCCTGGCGCATTCACCGCTCCGGTCACAGCAGTCACCGAATCGACGGGCGGTGAATCTGAGACGCAGCCCGATAGCACAACGATAAGAGTCGCTGCCATAAGGGAGAACATGCGACTGCATTTCAATGTTGCGCTCATCTCTGATATTGCCTCACTGCGTCCGTTACCTGTCTGTCGTAGGGCGATCCGGATATGTTCACCGCAAAGGCTCGTTCCGGCTGCCATGGGCAATATCCCCATTGCAGGCGGTTGACAGTCTACCTATAATGGGCCGCCGCGCCAAGGGCCTTTGTGAGAAAACTTGCGAGCAAATACCTCGAATCATTTGAGAAAATCACGCGACCGACGAACACACCGGCATCCACATTGATGGAGTAAGACATGATGATGACTGATCAAGCATCTAGGCAAGGAGCGATGAGCATGCTGAGATGGGTAGAACGAGCACTATTCGTATTGGTAGCCATTTTTCTCGTGCAGGTCCCTGCCTATGCACAGACACTGAATCAACAGAATCGTGCCTTGCTGGCAGGCAATTGCGCAGGCCTTTCGGGGGGGCCCTATGGGGCGAACCTCAATCAGATCTGCACTGCAGGCGGAACTGCCCAAGGGGCCGGTGGCGGTGGGGCTGCCTCTGTCCAGGCCTCAGCTGCGTCAATCTTGAACCGTACGATTCTACAGCGCCTGGACGAGACCAGGAATGAGGATCAATCGTCCGGACAGAAACATGCCTCTTCGATGGTGGCGAATCCCTTTGGAGCGCTCATGCCCGGACTATTCGGGGGTATGGGGGTAACCTCTCCTTCCCAGCCGATGGGGGGGCAATCCGGTGGAATGTTCGGAATGAGCAGCGAACGATGGAAGGGACTCGGCCTGTTTGCCTCAGGCCTGGTTGAATCGCTAAGCCGCAATGATGGAAATTTCCAAGAAGGATACCGATCGTCCATCTTGGGATTTACTGTAGGCGGTGATTATCGTTTTTCCAGGCGGTTTACCGCCGGGCTCGCATATTCATATTCGAATACGACCGGAGATTTTCGGCAAGGCGGAAACTTCAGTACGAACGCGTCCGACTGGACGTTTTTCGGCCAGTACCTCCCTACCGATCGTACCTTCGTCCAAGTGACCGGAGGATATGGGCGCAATAGCTACCTGGTCGATCGGCGAAACAGTTTGACCTTGTCAAATATTGCTGTGGCAGGCTTTTCATCCAGCAATTCGAACGGCGATATCTTCAGGATGGGCATGATGACTGGCTATGACCATCCAATCGGGATGTTCACCGTCGGGCCTCGTGTCGGGATCAACTACAGCCACACACATGTCCATAATTATGATGAACGTGGATCAACCGGGCTCGAGCTCAGATATGACGACCAATATGTCAACTCGCTCCAAAGCGTGCTCGGAATGCAGGGTCAGGCTGCGATCAATACGGGGATGGGGGTGCTGGTACCGCAGGTCAATGCCGATTATATCCATGAATTCGCCAATTCCCAGCGCTTCCTGAATGTACAGTATGTTCAAGATCTCAGTCCAACCCCCACCAAGTTCCGATTCCAGAACGACGTTCCTGCCAGAAATTATTTCAACGTCGGGACCGGGCTCATGATGGTCTTGCCCAATGGCTGGCAGCCGTTCGTGAACTTTCGCGCAATGGTCGGAAACAACCAGTTCAACAACTATGCCGGTATGTTTGGGCTGAGAGTGGAGATGTAAAACCAGGCCAACAGCTGTGTGCAGACGCTCACGGAACACTGCGGCCACCCAGATTGACCGTCAGCCTGAATTTCCAACGCTGAGTCCATTCATCAGGCAAGACTGTCTCACGGGGGGACGCAACTGATTCTCACCTGAAGGAGCGACTCCCTGGTGGCAGTTTCGTCCACCTCATCCATCAAGATCTTCCTCGGAACGTTTTCCGTGCGTGGCTGAACTTCGCCTAGTGAACTGTAACGATTGATTCGGGAGTAATTCGACGTGACGCATCGAAGTATTTCCACTTCACGGGTTTAGGCTGCGTATTGTAGTGCCGGATATAGCGCATGAGCTTTCGTTTGAGGTCCGGCACTGAGGTAAAGACGCCACGA
>JAUXQT010000056.1 GCA_030682135.1 Nitrospirota bacterium
GAGTAGAATCAAAGACGCCACCTCGAAGGGAAACAAATAGGTTGAATAGAGTACGTCACCGATCGCTCCGGTATTGCTGATTCCTCCGACGGTCGTCTCCGTGCCGGCCGCCACAACAGGGGCTGTCCAACCTTTCATCGCCGTGAGGATGACGGCCTCGATGGCCAGCGCTCCTCCCACCGCGGCAGCCATGGGCCATTGCCGATGGTACCGGTCATCCTGCCGCATGTTCAGCAGCATCACAACGAAGAGGTACAAGACCAAGATGGCGCCGGCGTAGACGATGATTTGAACGGCTGCGAGGAACTCCGCGTGGAGCGTAACGTAGAGCCCCGCCACGTGGAAAAACATGACCAGCAGCGCCAGCGCGCTGTAGATGGGGTTACGCACCGCAACGACGAACACCGATGCCGCGGCAATCACGAGTGCAAAATAGAAAAAGAATACCTGTTCCATCACACGTCTTCCTCTGTGCCGCCACAACCTACCGGTCCCACAAACCGTGGCGCGTCAAACGCGCGATCTACAAACCGGCCGATTCGGGGGAGCTCAGTGAAGCCTACAAGGCTCGCCCTTCTCGCATATCCCGCCAATCTCGCTGTTCCCGTGAATCCTGCCGTTCCGCCAGCTTCGCGCAGCCATCCTGCCCGGCGACCTCGAACAGTGAGGAGGCCTAGGCGCCGGTGATTCAGCTGGGTTTTTGCGGCAGGTGCTTGAACGCAACGTTGAAGAACGCCACATTGGGATGTTGGAGCTCCAACTGTTTCTCGCGAACCGGGAACGACCGGTCGCCGATGGCGAGCAATTGCTGCTTATTCAGGTGCAGTTGCCGCTTGTCGTACACCGCCCATTCATATTCGCGTGTCATGCCGAGGGCATCCACCGGACAGGCATCGACGCACAGCCCGCAAAACAGGCAGCGGGTCATGTCCATGTAATATTCTTTCGAGTAACGTTTCGTCGGTTCGCCCGGCACTTCGGCGCTGACCACGCGAATGACCCGCGACGGGCAGGCCGCTTCACAGAGATCGCAGCCGACACATTTTTCCGTGCCGTCGTCGTACCGTAACAAGGCCAGCATGCCGCGGTAGTTGTCCGGCAACGTCCGTTTTTCATGCGGGTACTGCAGGGTGATCGGTCGATAGTGGATCAAATGCGACATCGTCGCTTTCATGCCGACGAGGAGGTCGTAGAAGGTGATGGTTTTGATCCAGGTCTTGAAATTCATGTTTGTCTGGTCTGTTTTGTCTATCTGGTTTATTTGGTTGTTCTGCGTTGTCTCGGTGAACTCGATACCGTGCCTTCTAACCAGAGAAACCAAACAAACCGCGTCAGCCCCGCGGAAAGAAATAGGCGGTGATGGCGGTAATGACGATATTGGCCAGCGCGATCGGTAACATGACCTTCCAGCCGAACCGCATCAATTGATCGTAGCGCAGCCGGGGCAATGTGGCGCGCAACCAGAAAAAGAGGAAGAGGAACAGGTAGACCTTGAACGTGAACCAGGCGACGTTTTCTATCCAGGCCAGCTGTTCGAGGCCGATATAACCGAGGATCGTGCCGGGATAGGGGGCGTTCCAGCCGCCCAAGAACAACGAGGCGGCGACGCAAGACACGAGGACCATGTTGGCGTATTCGGCGATGAAGAAGAACGCGAAGCGCATGCCGCTATATTCCGTAAAGAATCCGGCCACGAGTTCGCTTTCCGCTTCCGGCAGGTCGAAGGGGACACGATTGGTTTCGGCCACCGCAGAGATGACGAAGACGACGAAGGCGAAGATTTGGGTATGGATCGGAAAGTATCCGTCCGGGCGCGCACCCCAGATGAACCAATGCCAGAATCCGCCGGCTTGGGCTTCCGTGATCGTGACGAGGCTCAACGACCCTGCCAACAGCAGCACTCCGATGATCGCGAGCCCGACGTTCAACTCGTAGCTGATGACCTGGGCTGCGGAACGCAACCCTCCCAGGAGTGAATACTTGCTGTTGGAAGACCAGCCGCCCAGGATAATGCCGTAGGCGCCGATCGAGGTAAAGGCCAGGATGTACAAGATGCCGATGTTGATGTCGCTGATGACGAAGGGTTTGATCGTGATGCCAAAGACATCGACGGTTATGGCCGGGCCGAAGGGAATGACCGCGAATCCGATCATGGCGGGGACCATCGCCAGGATCGGCGCCAGGGTGAACATCGCCTTGTTGGCGCCGGCCGGCACGATGTCTTCTTTGAAGAACAACTTGAGGCCGTCTGCGATCGGTTGAAGGATGCCGTAGGGGCCGACTTCCATCGGGCCCATGCGATCCTGCATCCAGCCGAGCACCTTTCGCTCGGCCAGGGTCAGGATCATGACCGTCAACATCACGATGCCCATCACCGCCGCTATCTGGGCAAGCGAAACCGCAAGGCGCAGGCTTAGTTCAGTCACGACAGCACTCCCGGATGACAAGTGAAATAACCATGGATTCTCGTTTGCTCACGTTGTTTTCATGACCGACACGGAGACCGTCCGATAGGATGGGACCTTCGTTTCCAGATCGATGACACAGTCAAAGAGTCGCAGGGCGTCCTGGGCAAAGTGATCGGGAAGCCAGGCCAATCCCTCGGGCACACGATCGAATACTTTCACCGTCGTGGTGAATTCACCCCGGCTGTTCGAGAGGCGCACGCGATTTCCCGTATCGAGGGAGCATCGGGCCGCATCCGCGGGATTCATCTGCAAAAACCCGCTTGGTTCGATCTGGAGCAGCCCCTTCGAACGGGTCGACAGCTTCCCTGAGTGGAACAGGCTCTGGACCAGCCCAAGCTGAACCGTTCCCTCCGGACGCATGGTTCGCGCGGGCAGAGTATACCGAGACTCAAGGTCCTGGCGATATCCCCCACCGACATATCGGTCGACAGCGGCAGCATCCACCTTGGGAGGGATCGGTGTGGGGCTGAGCGATCCATATCCGGGAATGACGGTCCGGATCTCTTTGAGGATTTCCTTCGCATCGCCGTATTCCAATGGCACGCCGAGGAACACGGAGATGGCGGACAGGATTTCCCAGTCGGGACGGCTGTCCCCCACCGGATCGATCGCAGGCCTCACGGATTGGACATGGCCCTCCGTGTTGGTGAAGGTCCCGGCTTTCTCCATGGCGGAAGCAGCGGGGAGCACCACATGGGCGAGCGCAGCCGTTTCTGTGAGGAAGAGTTCCTGGCAGACGAGGAGATCCAGTTTGCCCAAGGCTTCTTTGACTCTGGTCTGGGGAGGCAGACTCCCGACGGGATTTTCTCCGATGACGAAGAGGCTCTTGATGATTCCGGCCTGTGCCCGGTCGATCATCTCGATGAGAGAGGCTCCTGCAGCCAGAGGGAGTTCCTCTTTCCAGGCGCGAACCATCTGTGTGCGCGCCTCTTGAGCGGTGAGGTCGAGTGCGCCGGGCAGCAGTTCCGCAACCGCTCCCATTTCAACCGCTCCTTGATCGTTATTCTCTTCTGCCAGAGGCGCAAAACCGCAACCCGGTTCGGATAATTTTCCGGTCACGAGCAGGAGATCGAGAAGATTGAGGCAGATGCCATAGGCGCCCTGGCTGCGCAGCAGAGTTTGGCCGGCCAGCGCGACAACACGCCGTCCCTTGGCGAGTGACAAGGCCATGCTCGCGAAGGATTCGCGTGACATCCCTGTGTTCAGGGCCAGGTCGTCCCAGGACAGTTGTTGGACCGCGTGAGAGACGGACGAGACATAGTCCGATGCCCGTTGACGGAGCGCACTGTCGACATGGTCGCCCTCGACCACCGCTTTCAACAGGCCCAAGACGGCTGTGCCGAACTGGGATGGGGCCACACAGAGATGATGCTGCGACAGGTTGGTAATGTTGCTGATCGTGCCGATCGCAGGCTGGAGCGCCTCGATCGTCAATAAAGTGGCGTCGTGTTTCTTGACGGCTTCTTTGACTTGAAGGCCGGTGATCGGGTTGGCTTCCGTGATATTGGTGCCGACCAAGAGCAGTACGTCTGCTTGCACGATGTCTTCGAAGGTGACGGTCCAGCGATGGGTGCCTTGGACTCGCCGCAGGGCCTGTGTCCCGTTGATATGGCCGTACCGGGCGCTGCTGTCGAGATTATTTGTTCCGATCGTGACGCGCATGAATTTCTGGAACAGATAGAGTTCTTCGTTGGTGCAGCGGCCGGAAATCAGCCCGCCGAAGGCTTGGGCGCCATGCGCCAGCTTGATTCGTTTGGTCTGTTCAGCCACATATTCCAAGGCCTCTTCCCAGGTGGCTTCGACCAGCGAACCGTTCCGTCTGATCAAGGGTTGAGTGATCCGGCTGGGATGGCTCGTGGCGTGGAATCCAAAAAACCCGCGGGCGCAGAGGTCGCCGTTGTTCCGGCCTGCACCCTGGGCGCTGTTCACTTCGATCAGTTCCTGGCCCTTGGTTTGGACCGTAATCTGGCAGCCGTCTCCGCAAAATGAACAGACCGTATCGGCGCGTTTCAGCATCCAGGGACGGTATTCGTACATCGAGAGCCGGCTGGTGATGGCGCCGACCGGGCAAATCTGCACACAGCCGCCGCAGAATTCGCAGTCTAACGGGTGGGCGCCAAACGATTTGATCTCGGTCATCGTGCCTCGTCCGACCGGAGCGAGGGCTTTGACATCCATGACTTCGTCGCAGTAGCGGACGCAACGCAGACATTGCACACAGCGGTTCATCTGGGTTTCGATGAGGGGGCTGAAGTACTCCTTCTGGAAGATACGTTTGGTCTCCGCAAATCGGCTGGTGGTCGCCGTATATTCATGGGAAAAGTCCTGGAGGTCGCACTTGCCTCCCTGGTCGCAGACCGGGCAATCCAGCGGGTGATTGGCCAGGATGAATTCCAGCACCGACTGGTGGGCATCGTGGACGACCGTCGTCGCGGTTCGAACGGACATGCCCTCGGTGGCAATCGTACTGCAGGAGGTCTGGAGC
>JAUXQT010000060.1 GCA_030682135.1 Nitrospirota bacterium
GACCTGCGCCTTGAAGGTCGCTCCGTGATTCCGTCTCGTTCGCTTCATTGCCTCGCTCCTTTCGTCGGCCACCCCTCAGCGGGGTGGGTGAAGCCAGGCTACCACTTACCACACTGTCCGAATTTCCGGAGCCCCCTCTAACATAAATGCCGCCAGTAGAACTGGGACTTTATTTACTGAATTTTGTCAAACTTACGAGTATCAGGAAAATCAGATAAGGCTCCAGTAACTCATGAATATTTTTTCGAGATTCCGCATCCCCGTAAAGCCTGATCCCCTGCTTCGGACGGTTGAGGGACTGGTCGACGCAGCCCCCCTTCACCCCAACTCCCGCGCCAGGCTCAAGGTGCCATTGGCAGAGTTGCTGAAGTTATCGAGGATCATACCCTCTTGGAATGGCTGGCGCGGAAGTGGAAGCCAACGACAAAACAAGCGCATAGATAAGAAACTCGTCCACGACGAAGTCGTCCGACCAGATTAAGGAACAGGTAATTGTGGAACAGAAGTGCGACTGGACATAGGGGTGCGCCATGAAAACAGTATTTCGCTTGGTATTGTTAGCGCTAATGGTGATGAGTGTCGCTTCTTGCGTTCAACAATGGACACAAGAGGAGAAGGAAAACGCTGAACATTTCCTGAAGTCGCTGAGCCTTGTCATCGAAGATGCTTCGTACTCGAATAAAAAAGGTCCTGGCATAGTGTCAACCCAGGATTTCGCAAAACACATTTCTTCGCTCCAGCGTGCCTTCGATGAGGCGAATCTTGTGCGGGACGATGTATTAGACAAGATTCATCCAGAACTAAAAAACAACTATCGCATGTATTTCCAGAAAGGTGCCGAGTTAATTATTAACGCTTGGACGAATGGGAAAAACTACGACGAAAGACAGGGATTAGCACTGATGGATTCATGGGGAGACTGGTATGAGAAAAACCGGAGTAATATCATAATTCCCCGCTAACGTGCCTTGGGATACTGTACGCCGATGGGCGTGATGTGCCGCAGGGCGATGTGCGGGCATACATGTGGTTCAACCTCGCATCAGCTCAATCGACGGATAGCATGCAGAATGACGCAGAAAAATATCGAGATACAGTTGCCCGGTGCATGACTCCCGCTCAGGTTGCCGAAGCCCAGCGGCTCTCGCAACAGTGTCAGGCACAGCAGTTCAAGGGCTGCTGAGTCGGGGTCCATCGATAATTTTAGCCATTATGAAATTCACATCGATTGAACAAGAGGTTATTTTTCTCAAAGCGTCAAATGAATCAATTGGATTAATGGTTAATCATGAAGTCATTAAATTAAGTGAAGGAGATAATGGGGCTCAGGCAATATTCAAGACCTCGATCCATCAAAGGTTTTTCAACATCATTCTCGTCGATTTCCTTTCGAGGTCTGCCGAAGAGGTTACAGGGGAAAAGATTTCATCCTTGGAGGCATTAGTCAAAATATGTGAAACCCCGAACTTCAACCAACACAATTCAGTTAAGTCATTGAGGCGGGCTGTCACAGCATTCAAGAAGTGGTTGGAGCATGAGATTAAAGTGAAGGTCTGGTTTCCGTCAGTTGACCTTGGGACGAAGGTTAAGATTCAGAGGCAGGAGATCATCAAAATATGCGGAGACATATCCAAACATACTTTCTCAAGACTTCATGTAAGAGCCCGCCAGTTGAAAAGCATCCTAAAGAGGAACGGCAAGGAGGTCAGTGATGATGATGGATTATTACTGTTAGATGATTTCTACGAGAGATTTCACACTGATATTTTCACTTACCAGGGAAGTCACATTGTTGAGCAGTTAAATGGCATTCGATGGGGCATCCAAGAATATTTGCAGCCAGAGCTTAAGAGGTCAATGGTATATGAAGACTGCACCTCACCGAGATATAGGTACACCTATCCAAATGGCGTCAAGACAGAATTTGTTAAACATTGTTACCAGACACTAATGAACGATATCCGGACGACTCCTTATATCAAGAGATTCAAAACATATAAAATACTGACACGAAGGTATTAAGCAATGGTGGATTCAACTTTGAAGTGCAACGGTTAACGAAGTCTTGGTATTGAAGAAGACCTCATAGGGTGACCAAAAGCCCAACGATTTTCTCGGGCGGTGGTTCAGTTTATTCATGCGAAGCCGAATACCTCGATTCAACTCTCAAGCTTGTGGATGTCGCTTACTCAGTGGTGCTGGAAGAGGCGAAGAATGATTAGACTATGGTTCGTGCTAATACCGTTCCTGTTTGTATCGCCAATTCATGCCGCAGACCCTCCGTTTATCCCATTATTTGCAGGCGGTGCAGGACCCGCGGATGCGGAGTGGGCGAAGATTGGTAGTGCTGACGACTATACTTTTTACGCAAACCCCAGCACGATTCGTCACAAGGGACCTCTGGTGCAGATGTGGGTGCTGTTTGAATACAAAAGGATAAATACGGTAGCGGGCAAAACGCTTGTGTCAATGAAGCAGCAAATGGAATTCGACTGTGAGGGAGAAAAAAGCAGATACCTTGAGTCTCATGAGTACTCATCTCACATGGGAGCTGGTAAGCCAATGTATTCCGACTCGACCAGACGAAGTGAGTGGACCACTTTCCATACAGGTAGTGTGATTCACACAGAGTGGAAATATGCGTGTGGAAAGTGGGTGAAGATTGGTGGTTCCGACATCCATACTGAGTATATGAACCTCCAGTCGGTTCATCGCGAGGGGACTCTGGTGAAAATGTGGGGGTTGCGTGACTTCAAGGCGATACAAAAATGGGGCGATCTCACGTTTTTGTCTAACAAGTCGCAATGGGAGTTCAACTGTCTTACGAGACAATACAGACTCCTTGGGAATAATTGGTACTCAGGGCAGATGGGAAATGGTGAGATGGTGAAATCCTCCACAATAGACGCAGATAAGTGGGAACTAGTCAGTTCAGGCGATTGGAGTCAAAATCAATGGAGCATTGCATGTGGGGAACAGCAGTAAACTGTCAGAAAACTTTTTCAATGACACGACTTCTGAATGTCATGACTATGGAAACGTTTTCAGCACGGATGAGTTATGGATTCTGTCTATGTAACAACGAGGGGTGGGATTGTCATTCCAGCTCGACTTCGCTGACCCCTACCGCGTGCACCAATTTCCTGACTCGCTGCATAAGGAATCGCCGACCGTCCTTCGCTACGCGCATCGAGGAACCACGTTCCTATGATGTTCCCTCCAAGCTTTCTTGCTATATCTTCAGGGATGGGGGCTGATTGATCTTCCACTGCGCGCGTCCAACGAGGGGAGTCCGCGACCGCGCGTTGCGCGAGCACAGAATACCCTCAGCCCAGGTCCACGTCTTCACTCCATTCACCCACCCTAGGGAGGGAGTGGCCAGGCTGGCCTTCACTGCGCGCATTGAGGGACCACTGCTTCATCGTGGGGCCTCAGCGAGCAAGAAGGATGGCCTGGCCACTCCTCACCTCTTCCCCATCTTCGCCAGCTCTTCAAAATAATGCGCGAAGGCCTTCATCCCGCTGGAGGCCTGGCCCCAGTCGAAGTATTCGTTCGGCGCATGGTACCCATGCTCGGGCAGACTCAAGCCCATAAACAGGATCGGGACCTTCCAGGCCTTCTGCATCGTCACTACTGCGCCGATGGATCCGCCTTCGCGAATGAAGGCCGGTTCTTTTCCAAATCCCGCCTTCGCCGCCCGCTTCACACAATCGACATAGGGCCCGTCGAAGCTGCCCTTGAAGGGGTGCAGCATGCCCTCCTTCTCCACCTTCACATTCGGATTGATCTTGGCCACGTGGCGCTTGAGCAAGGCAAAGGCCTTCTCCGGAGTTTGATTCGGCACCAGTCTCATACTCACTTTGAGTTCGCCGTGGCCCGGCACGATCGTTTTTACGCCAGGCCCTTGATAGCCGCCGGTGAGGCCATGCACCTCGAACGTCGGCGCGGCCCAGATCCGGCGCATGATCTCAGCAGGATCGTTGGTGCGCAACGACTGAAATCCGTAAGCCTGCTTGAAGCTCTTGACCTGAAAACCCGATGCGAGGAAACTCTTGATCTCCGCCTTGGTCGGCTCGACCACATCCTGATAGAAGCCGGGAATCTTCACCTTGCCGCTCTTGGCATCGACGCAGGCATGCGCGACCTCCATCAATTCCGCGAGCGGATTCCGCGCCGCGCCTCCGGTCACACCCGAATGGGCGTCTTTTGTGCCCGTGCGCAGCGTGAGTCGTGCGCCCAAGAGGCCGCGCAAACCATAGGGCATGGCGGGCTTTCCTTTGGCGAGCCAGATGGTATCCGACACGACGACGGAGTCCGGCCGAGGAATCGCCGCGCGGTTCTTCATCCCAGCTGCGAAATGAGGACTGCCGATTTCCTCTTCCAGCTCCCAGAGAAACCGGATATTGATCGGCAGTCCCTGCTCGATAGCGTACCGTGCGCCGAACAGGGCCGACAGCGCCGGCCCCTTGTCGTCCGTCGCGCCACGGCCATGGTACAGGCCGTTCTCGTTTTTGAACGCAAAGGGCGCTTGCTTCCATTCCGGCTCCTGGGCCGGCTGCACATCCATATGGTTATAGATAGTGACCGTCGGATGCTGGGCGCCGGTTATCCAGCCGCCTGATACGATCGGATAACCGCCGGTCTCCACGATCTGCGTCTCAGCCCCCAAGTCCGTGAGGACCTGCCGCGCGACATCCGCCATGCTCCTCATATCTGGAGCCTTCGCCGGGTCCATGCTGATCGAAGGAATCTCCACCATCTGACCAAGCAGATCTTCAAATCGTCTGCGGATCTCTGTCACATAAATATCAAGTTGTCGGTCGTTCACGCTCATTGTCGGTCCTCCTGAAAGATGCCGCGGATTATACCGACTGTATCCCAACTACGAAAGAGATGGTCCTTCCGCAACAGTGCGAACCGCGACGGCAAGAATGGTAGAATGGCACCGCCTATGACCATCGAATGGTTCGACACACACATGCGAGCGGTTTCGATCTTCATCGCCCTCTGGTTAAGCTGGACTGCACTGCCATCCGCGACTCTCGCCGCTGACCCCATCACGGTTCGAGAGATCCTGGACGAGCCGAGCCGTTTTCACCTTCGGCAGGTGATACTCCAAGGCACCGTTCGGAACGTGCAGCCCCTCGATCCCTATACGCTGCCGGCCGGCACCACCTGTTACGGCGCCTACCTCTTCTATTTAGAAGACGAGACGGCTTCGATCAATGTGGCGTCGTTTGGCCGCTGCGGGCTCCCGACGGTCAAAGATCCCGACGTGGAAGAGGGCACACGCATCGAACTCCACGCGACAGTCCAGGCGCCAAGCCACGGTGGCTACTATCTGAGTTTCCAGGGAGTCGCGGTAGCAGGAGAACGAGAGGGTGTAGTCCAAGCAGTCGCTGACCGGATTACCCCGCTGCTCGAGTAGCAGGATGCTGAAACAGTCCGCCAGCGTCGTTCTCGCATCGTTCAGACCCTCAACGTACCCCGGAGGGTACGCCTCGGCCCTTCACTCGCTGCTGCCTTGCCTGTGGAAAGGCGCGTCTTGGCGCGCCAGGGTTGGGCGGGTGAGAAGTCTGGCCTGTTTGAGCATCCTGACGTGATACAGTAGTTTTCCTGTAGCGACTAGGCAAGGATTTCACACATGATCATCCCGTCACAAACGAGAATCGGTTGGATCGGCACAGGCGTGATGGGATCGTCGATGTGCGGCCATCTGCTCCGAGCGGGATATCCTGTCACCCTCCACAGCCGCACAAAATCCAAAGCCATAGCGCTGCTGAACATCGGCGCGACCTGGGCCGAGAATCCAAAAGCAGTCGCCGCTGAATCGGATCTGCTGTTCACGATGGTGGGATTTCCCCAGGACGTGCGGACCGTCTATTTCGGCGAAGATGGAATCCTTGCCGGCGCACAACCAGGCAGGGTGCTCGTCGATATGACGACGACGGACCCATCCCTCAGCCGCGAGATCGCCGAACGTGCAACGGCCAAGGGGCTCTCAGCGATCGATGCCCCTGTATCCGGTGGCGACGTCGGCGCGCGCAACGCCACCCTCTCGATCATGGTGGGAGGCGACCGTGAAGCCGTGCAAACCGTGATGCCGCTCTTCGAGCTGTTGGGGAAAAAGATCGTACACCAGGGAGGGCCTGGCACCGGACAGCAGACGAAACTCTGTAACCAGATTGTGATCGCCGGCACGATGATCGGTGTCTGCGAGAGTCTGCTCTATGGCTACAAGGCGGGACTCGATCTGAACAAGATGCTGGACTCCATCCGTGGCGGAGCCGCCGCCTGTTGGACGCTGGATCATCTCGCGCCTCGTATTCTGCAACGCAACTTCGATCCGGGATTTTTCGTCGAGCATTTCGTCAAAGATATGGGCCTCGCGCTGGAGGAATCGAAACGGATGGGGCTTGCCCTGCCGGGTCTTACCTTGGTACACCAGCTCTACCAGACCGTCCAACAGCTCGGGCATGGCAGGAGCGGAACCCACGCGCTCATCCTGGCCCTTGAAGACCTCAGCGATGTCCACGGGAATATGACGCCGAAATGAATACTCCATCATACATAGCGCTGGCCCTTTCGTTACTCCTCACTGGCTGTGCAAGCAGCCAAGGCCTCCATCTTGATTCCCTCCAACAGACGCTGAACAATGAAGAGGCTCGCTTCGTCGGTGCTCAGCCATCAACATCGGCGGTACCCCCCCCGACCAGACAAGGGCCTCCAAAATTGGGGCTTTATGTCATGCCAACGGGATTCCTTCACCATGAGTTCGAGTGGACCGATGCCGATCGGGAATCCCTGTTGGCCTGGACCAACGAATTACAACGCGACCGCCTCATCAGCGGCGCCTCCTTCATCCACATCGCGTCGATCAAGGGGAATCAACTGGTACAGTTACGAGAATCAGCTATACGACAGGGCCTGGATCTCTTGCTCATCGTGGATGGCGCCGCAACCGTCGATCGTTATAACAACTATAAGGGCCTCTTATTGTACTGGACGATCCTTGGGACCTATTTCGCTCACGGCACTCACAGCGATGCCCTCTGTCTCGTGCGAGCGGCCTTGTGGGATGTGCGTGGAGAAGCCAAGCTGGCGCAGGAAGAGGCACAGGGATCGTCGAAGATCGTCGGACCAGCCACACGAGTGGACGATCGCGATGGGGTCACCGCAGCACGCCGACAGGCGCTGACCAAACTGATGGAGAAACTGCGAGAGACCGTTGCCAGGACCGGAGGCGGACGCTAACAAACACTATTTTCGTGGCTCGCCCAACAGGCACCACAAACGCCTGGTTCCTGATTTCTGATCGGTCACCGGTTCACCGCTGAAGAAACTGATCTGCCAGGACACCATGTCGTCGGTGGGGTGCGGCGTCGCCGTCCAATAGATCTCCGACTTGATGTTGGAGAAGGGATGGCCGGCCGGCAACGCCGGGTCATGCTGAGAGGCATCGATCAAGGTCTTAAGTTCGTCCACAGACGGTGCGCGCCAGCCCTTCTGCCCGCCGACTTCTTTCGTTGCACAACGAGCCACTGACGCCCCCCACACATCGTGCTCCCGGTCCGGCTCCTGTTCCCAAATCAGACCGGTGCTGTTGTCCTTCACTGCGGCACCCTGTAAGACCAACGTGAATCGAGAAGAAACAGTGGAGTCGGCTGCCGTGGCCTGACCGGGCAACAGCATCATGCCCAATAGGATGAGACAAGCTCGAACGGCTCGCAGACTTCGCATGTTCGTACCTTCTTGATCGAGGTCTATGGTAAGAGAGTTTCTGCGGGCGCGCAAGCTGGTTACGGTGAGAGCCGCCGGTATTGTTTGAAGAGAAGCAGTCCGCCCCATGCAAACGAGACCAGCATCAGAAGAATGCCGACGTTGTAGGCAAGGTGAGCCAGACGATGGTCGTACTCCAGCCAACCCAACATGGTCAGGATATTGTTCCAGTCGTGCCCGTCCGTTTCTTTTCCCGTCACGCCGCCAAGGAGCATGAGATCCAGGGCCCGCGCATCGTTGATATAGGGGGCGATATCCATGAAGCTTTCCGCTGTCCACCAGAGAGCTACTGACGCACCGAAGGGATCGCGAGTCTTGAGGAGAAAGGTACCAAGGCAGACGAGCGGCATCAAGATCTGACCGAGACTTCCTCCCAGGATCATCATGAACCGTCCCAGGGGGATAAACAGAAGATGGCCTGCTTCGTGGAACGGCAGATTGATCAGATGGAGGAACGACTCCCCTGTATAGTTGGTTTCGAGCGGCGTGACGATAAAGGCTCGACCCCACCAGAGCAATAACAGAAATACCGCCACTCGTCCGGCAAACGTCATCGAGTCGGTCGGCCGATCCGATTCAATGAGCCATTCTTTGGCAAAAGCCACCCAGTGCGATCGATTCCGCAACACAAGCTGTCGTTGCGTCTGGGGTAGCGGCCGATACTTTACAAAGATGATTCCGCACTTCACACATTCTGTCGCTCCGTCAGGCCGATCAGCCTGACACTTGGGACAGAAGATCATGGGGGTGATCGTGGAGGCCATAGCCACACTGTAGAACCGACTGCGCCACCGGACAAGAAAATCTCTGGATTGATCAAGCCACTAAATGGTGTCTTTGCCGGCTGCTCAAACAGACCGTCAGCAAGGCCGCAGCGAGTGAAGACCGGAGGCGTACCCTCAGGGGTACGTTGAGGATCTGAACGATGCGAGAACGACGCTGGCGCGTCTGTTTCAGCAGCCGGCTAATGGAAGGAGAATGGGATGGGCGCAAACGTGAGCACGAACACGGCGAGCGCAATCCATCCGACCACAATCCGCCCCCGGCCTAACGGTTCGTACGGATCGAGCACCGGCGGATGGCCAAGACCCCAGATTCCTGACATGAAGGCCCAGAGCCACCAGCCAGGCCAGCCCACAAATCCCAGCATGATCAACAGCGGCACCATGGCAAAGGCGATCGTGCGTTGGCGGGAACCCCACAGGGCGTACGCCACATGCCCGCCATCGAGTTGGCCGATGGGAATCAGATTCAGCGATGTCACAAATAGACCGAACCAGGCGGCAAAACCGATGGGGTGCAAGACGATGTCGGCCTGAGGAGGAAGCGATCCAACGACCAGCCAGGAGATGAACTGCAAGAGCAGGGGTTCGCCCAACTGCAATCCGTAAGTCGCCGTTCGATCCACCACCGTCGACAAGTTCAGGCCGATGACCAACGCCACGACTGCGACAACAAAGCCGGCAAGCGGGCCGGCCACACCGATGTCGAACAACGCGCGACGGTTCATGATCGGCCCGCGCAGACGGATGATTGCGCCAAACGTCCCGATGAAATGGGGAGGGCCTGGAATGAACAAAGGCAGGGAAGCCGGCACCCCGTGAATGCGGGAAAGCACATAGTGGCCACATTCATGGGTCACCAGAATCCCCAGCAACGTGGCGGCAAAGGGAATCCCGCGCCAAAGCGTCTCGAAATGTTCGAGGAGAAAATCTACGGGCCCATGGATTGGCCCCTTATAGGCCTGATAGGCCCCGGCCCAGAGGGTGGTAAAGATCGTCGCTGCAAGGAGGCTGAGGGGCAGGATCCATTTCGAGAAGGGCGTCTCCTCGAATTCGTCGTCCGCGGAATGATCGATGGGGTCTTCTGACGGTCCTGGCACCAGCGGAAGTCCTCTACCGCGGACCGGCTCGTCGTCGTTCCGCTGATCGAGATCCATGGCGTCTTTCTCAATGATCTACGGCAAAAGGATTATGGTCGAGTTCTTCGCGAACCGTCGTCGCTGGTCCATGACCAGGCAGCAATCGATATTCAGGCGGTAACCCGAGAACCCTGGTCCGAACCGACCCGAGGTGGGTCTGGTACAGCGTATTGGGATTCGAACGGCCGATAGATCCCGCGAACAGGGTATCGCCGACGAAACACATACGTTGAGACTCAGCCTCCACACGATAACAAATCCCGCCAGGGGTATGGCCCGGCGTCGCCAGACATTGCACGCGCAAACGTCCGACAGCAATTGTCTGGCCATCCTCCGGCGCTTTGAGCTGATCGGCGGGCGGCCGCCAACTCAGGAGGTCGACATCGTCCAAGCCGAGATACACTGGCGCCTCACGATACTTCAAAATCTGATCGATCCCATCCGCATGATCTGCATGGCCATGCGTCAGACAGATCCCGACCAGCCGCAGATGGTGGTGAGTCAAGACATCGATCATCGCCGACGCATTGTAGGCGGTGTCGATCAACAGGGCCTCTCCACCGTCATACACCACATAACCCTGCACACCATACCCGTTAATCGAGCCCCGTACGGTTTCCACCCACGAGATCGGAGACGCAACCGACGGTTCCCATTGGTCGATCGCAATCTGCTCCAACGGTCCAGGACGAAGTCCCAACGCCTTCGCCAGCGCCCGCACCTCGGCGCGATCACGCGGAGGATCACCGCGCTCCAGCGCAGTGATGTCGCCGCCAGGCAATCCCGTAGTCCGGGAGATCTCGGCGACCGACAGCCCCTGCCCCATCCGCGCCTTCTTAATGATGTCTGAAAATTCGTCTTCCAGCGACATGCGACACAATCCTTCGCTATCAGCAGTCAGCTCTCAGCCATCAGCTTCGCACATCCACCTTCGCTTCTCTCTCACCACAGCTCTGGAGCTTGCGCTCTTCAATCGGGTGGCGCGATCAGCCTGACCGCCCGCAGCGGGGTCCCAACACCGGGCGGGGTGCGAGGACGGGCAGGCTGATCGCGCCACCCGTTCCCCTATTTCTTAGCGCTCCGGAGCCACCTTCACTTCTTTGACCTCTCCGAATCCCGACAGCAACTTCGGCAGGGCCTCGCCTGCCCCGACTGCAACAATCGTCAATCGTTCGGGATGGAAATGCTTCTTTGAGGCAGCCAGGATTTCCTCTTTCGTCAGGGCCACCACGCGGGCCCGTAACTGCTGCAGAAAATCCTTGGGAAGCCCATCGTATTCCAGCTCGACCAGCCGGCCGACGATTGCCGACGAACTGGCAAAGGAGAACACAAACGAGTTCACATAGGCCTCTTTCGCTTCTGCCAATTCACTGTCCGTCACCAACTCGGTCCTCATCCGCTCCATGTTCGCGACAAACCGCGCGATGACCTCTTGCGTCGATGGCAACTTCGTCTCTGCGCGCATCAACCAGACGCCTTGATCGTGCACTCCGGTGTTTAACCGGCTGCCGACCGAATAGGCCAAGCCCCGCTTGGTCCGCACGTCGTTGAAGAGCCGGCTGCGAAAGGAACTGCCCCCCAGAATGTCGTTGGCAATCGCCAAGGACACATAGTCAGGATCCTGCTCCTTGATGGACAGATGGCCGACGCGCAAATGCGTTTGCGACGTATCCTTGTTGACGAAGCGGACGACAGGCTTTGGCGCCTGGCTCTGGGGCACGTCGGCAATCGTCAGCACCGGCACCTCGCCTTTCTTCCAATCGCCGAATATCTCTCGGAGCAGGGCCAGCATCGCGGTCTTCTCAAAATCTCCCGTCACACCCACCATCATGCCGTTCGGATGAACGGTCTTTTTGTGAAAGGCGATCAAGTCCTCTCTGGTGATGCGGGTGACGGACTCGATGCTGCTTTCACGGGCCGTCGGGTGGTCTGCTCCATACAGCAGCTTCACGAACTCGCGGCCGACGATGGAGCCGGGGTTGTCTTGCCTGCGGCGAATCCCTTCGATGGACTGCAGCTTGGCCAACTCAACCTTCGCCGGCTCAAAGGCCGGCGTCCGAATCAGCCCGGCAAAAATCTGAAGCCCCCGCTTCAGGTCTTTACTGAGGACATCGAGCGACGCAGAGCCGGATTGCCGTCCGATTGAAATACCGACGTCTCCGGCGAACTGCTCCAACTCCTCGTCCACTTGTTCCGCCGACAGACCACCGCCCCCGCCGGTTCGCATGATGGAACCAGTGAGCGACGCCAGGCCGACCTTATCCGCCGGATCGAGCCAGCCGCCCGTCCGCATGGTCGCGGTGATACTGACCAACGGCAGCTCATGGTCCTCCAGGAGATAGACCACCATGCCGTTTTCAAGCACGACGCGATCCGGTTCGGGAGGGGTGAACTCAACCGGCTTGAACGTCATCTGCCGAGGATCGCCCAATCCCAGATTTCCGGCAGAGGCGGTCAACGGAATGGCCACCGCCATGATCGTCGAACAGAGCACGACACTCAACCGGTTCACGTTTCGCATGTTACGTATCACCTGCATCATCGTCCCACCTCATGCTGCGGCGCCGCCGCGACGTTTTTTTCGCCAGCCTTCTTCACCAATGTCGCCACCGTACGGTTCGACTTCGTGAAGTACTCTGTGGCCACACGCTGGATATCTGCCGTCGTCACTGCGGCAATCTTGTCCCGGGCCTTCAGCGCATAACGCCAGTCGTCTGCCACTGTTTGATAGAGCGCCAACTGAGAGGCCAGCCCTCCGTTGGATCGCAGCGCCCGCACTAAATCCGCATCGAGGTTATTCAACACCTTTTCGAGTTCCCTGGCGGAGACCGGCTCCGTCTTGAGCCGATCGAGTTCGGCATAGATGGCCGCCTCGATTTCTGCCGTCGTATGGGGCGCCAGCGGTGTGGCATTGAGGACGAACAGGTTCGGGGAACGGACTCCCGGATAGTTCGCATCGGAGTTCACCGAGGCGGCGATCCGTTTCTCGCGAACCAGATTCGTATAGAGCCGTGACGTGAGTCCGTCGGTCAGTACCGCGTCGATCACGTCGAAGACATAGTCATCGGGATGGCCTAACGACGGCTTATGAAATCCAATGGCCAGTGAGGGTTCGGCATCGAACTCCACTTCCACGCGGCGCTCCCCCCGTTGAGGCGGTTCGACCGTAACCATCGAAGGCTGCGGAGGCGCTGCCGGAATCTTGCCGAACGTCTGCTCGAGCAGGACCATGACCTCTTTTGGGTTGATATCGCCCACGATCGCAATCGTCGCGTTATCGGGACCATAGTGGGCTTTGAAAAAGGCTTCGGTGTCGGCCGGCGTGAGCGACAAAATGTCCGACTCCCAGCCGATCGTCGGAATCCCATATTGATGGGCACGGAAGGCTGCCGAGGTGAAGGTTTCGAACAATAGTCCGTTTGCGCTGTCGTCGTTCCGCAACCGCCGCTCCTCCATGACCACGCCGCGTTCTTTGTAGAACTCGCGAAGGACGGGATGCGCCATGCGATCGGCTTCGAGCGCCGCCCAGAGGGGCAGACGATTGGCCGGGAGACTGATCGTATAACGAGTCATGTCCTTGCCGGTCGCGGCATTGAGCCCGACCCCGCCATGACGCTGGTAGAGCAGGGCCATCTCATTGCCTGCCACGAACTGTCCCGCCCTCTCTTGTAATTCTGTGAATCGCTTTTGCAACCCCTCGATCGCGGTTCGCTCCTCGGGGCTGGCTGATTTTCCGACATTCTTCCGTGCAAATTCACGTTGCCGCTGCTCCAACTCGGTTCCCACCCGAAACAACTCCTCGAGAATCGGCCGCTCTTTCTCGTAGTCCTTCGTCCCGACCGTTCTCGTACCCTTGAAGGCCATGTGTTCGTAGAGGTGCGCCAGGCCTGTTTGCCCCACCTGCTCGTTCACCCCCCCGACCCTGAATGTCATGTTGAGCGACACCACCGGTGTTTGATGCCGTTCGACCATGAGCACCGTCAATCCGTTCGCCAACTTCTGCTCCACCACACGGTCCGCCAGACCGGGCGAAGCGGCATGCGACAGGTCGAAGCTAACGCTGACGGCCAGGAAAACGATCAGAGCCGTGAAGCGTGAAGCGTGAAGCGCAGGAAGAGCAAAGCACTGAGCGCTGAGGCGCCTGCCTGATTTTTTTATGCCGGCATGTTGTCGACTGCTGCTGTTTGCGAGATACGCTTCACGAGAGACGATGGACGATTCGATCATCATATGAATAGCTCCATGAGTTGTTCCGGTCGTTCGATAAACCAGTCCGGCTGACAGGCTTCCATCTTGGCGCGATTCCCCATCCCGTACCCGACGGCACAGACGCGAATGCCGGCGTTATGCCCGCCGTTGATATCGTTGGTGCTATCTCCGACGAGCACGGTCTGCTCGGGCAATACATTCAATTCTTTCATCACATGCAACAGCATGCCCGGTTCCGGTTTCAAGCCGAACCCGTGATCGCCTCCGACGACATATTGAAAGTGATCGGCTCCCAACCCTTGAAGAATCACATTCGTATACTCGATCGCTTTGTTGGTCGCCACCGCCTTCCGCTTCCCGGAAAAATGCGTCAGCATCTCCCCAATGCCGGGATAGAAGGTTGTCCGATCGAGGCAATGGGCCAGGTACTGGCCTCTGAACACCCGCAAGGCTTCCTCGAACGTGACCCGGCTGCTCTCGCCCACCGACAGGCGCAGCAATTGTTTCACCCCATCCCCCACAAATCCGAAGATTTCTTCGAGTGGCCGCTGCGGCAGTCCCAGCTCGCCCAAGGTCAGGTTGACCGACGTGGCAATATCCCATTTGGACTCGATGAGCGTCCCGTCCAAATCAAAAATCAACAATTCGACTGAGGTCTTTCCCATCATTTTACCTTTCGTAACTCCTCCTGCAACGACGCAAGTCGGGCTCGCTTCGCCTGGTCGGTTTCCTTAATCCAGGCTTCCCGCACGACGTTCACCATCCGCTTCTGCCCGACATGGGGGGGCAACATCGGCTCGACAATCCTCCATCGATTGTTGACCGCTTTCACGCGAAACCGGACCTCTTCTGTCACGGCCCCCTGCACAAAACCGGCGGTTTCCAAGTACACCGAGCCGATGACCTGAAAGGTGACCGGAATCACGACTTCCAGCCGATCGATCACCTCCCACTGGCGGTAATGCTCCGCCACTACAAAACCCTGCGTCACGACGACCTGTCCCCACGTGGGCTCTTCATGCCAACCCGTGTAGGACGCGACCGTTTCGACCGACAGGGCATCGAGCCGCGCCCCCTTATAATCGAGCGCCAGATACCGCTTCACCACCTCTGACGGTGAATGGTCGAGGGAACCGCTCTGCGCAAGCCCCTCCCCGGCAGACAGCACCAGCGCCAGTAACGGATAGAGAAACAATATGAACCGGCCGACCCTGTTGGCTGTCATCGTCTGTTCTTCACTTCCACATCTATACCCCGCAAAAGAATCCTGGTGCACCACCCAACTGTTCCGGTCACCCGATTTTGTGTAGCTTCATCAAATTGGTTTCCCCGGGCTGACCGATCCTGGTCCCCGAGAGGATCACGATCCGCTGTCCCGTGACGGCTAAGCCCTCGGTCTTCAGGCGGCGTTCCGCTTCCTCGATCCGCTCATCGGTTTGCGCGATCTGCCGCATCGTATGCGGGATCACACCCCAGTACAACGCCATCCGCTGCCGGACGGCCTCAAAGGGCGTCAATCCCACAATCGACGCGGCAGGCCGCTGTTTCGACAACAACCGCGCGGTCGTGCCCCGTTCGCTAAAGGCCACGATGACGCTCGCCCCGATGACTGAGGCTGCAGAAAAGGCCGAGTGGCAAATGGCTTCCGGGAAGGACCCTTCCTCTTGTGGCGCGATGGATGAGCGCACATACCAGGATCGTGCCCCCTCTTCTGCTGCGCGAATGATGCGGTTCATGACACGGACGGTTTCAACCGGATGTTGCCCGACCGCCGTTTCCCCGGACAGCATCACGGCATCGGTCCCGTCGAACACGGCATTGGCCACATCCGACGCTTCAGCCCTAGTCGGACGTGTGTGCTGCGTCATGGACTCCAACATCTGCGTGGCCGTGATCACGAGCCGGCGCCGGCGGTTCGCTTCGGCGATGATCCGCTTCTGGAGGAGCGGAACTGCCTCCGATCCCATCTCTACGCCCAGATCGCCCCGCGCCACCATCACGCCGTCCGCCTGATCGAGAATTGCGTCCAAACATTCCACCGCTTCCGGCCGTTCGATCTTCGCAATAATCGGCATGTCGCCGCCCCAGTCGGCCATGAGCTGCCTTGCGGCCACTACATCATCGGGACCTCTGACAAACGAGAGGGCTACATAGTCCACCCCTTGGGCAATACCGAACCGGAGATCGTCTCGATCTTTGTCGGTGAGAGTCGGCGCGCTGATGCGCGTATCCGGAAGATTCATGCCCTTGTGCGAGGTCAGTCGCCCCCCGGTCACAACTCCACATTCGACGGTGCTGCCGATAATGCGATGCGCGACCAGCTCGATGAGTCCATCGTCGATCAGGATGCGGGCGCCTGGCTGGACATCCCGCACCAGGTATTGATACGCCACCGAAATCTCTCGCATGCCGGATGACGCGAGAGACTGTGCGCCGAGTTGGCCACCGGACCGGAGCAGAGTCGTCACGAGCCTCACCCTCTGGCCGGCCACCAAGTCGATCCCGCCTGGATCGACGTCTCCAATACGAATCCTCGGTCCTTGCAGGTCCTGGATGATCGCCACCGCCGCCTGCCGGCGATTTGCGGCTTCGCGAATGGCCTTGATCGCACGTGCATGTGATTCGTGAGTCCCGTGAGAAAAGTTGAGGCGCGCCGCGTCCATGCCGCTTTCAATTAACTGCTCCAGCACGGCGGGCGAATCACTGGCGGGGCCGATGGTACAGACGATTTTCGCTTTACGCATAGACGATACGGTTGCTTTCATTGGTCGATCGGAATGAGCGGCCCTCGTTCCCCGTTCTTCTCGCCATGATATTCAGGGATGCCATTCTAACAAACGACCTCCAGGCCCACAACGCAACCGCCGTTTCATGCGCGGGCCGCTCTCGCATTGATGATCGAGGCGCTACGGCAGCTCGCTTCCATGCATGCGGGCGAAGATCTCCCAGTCGAACTGCTTCGGCGCTACCGCGTGGAGTGGGATGGCCTCGATGGTGCCGGGCCCGCGATAGGCCAACATGCACCCAACCACCCGCTCCGGCTCCTTGACGAGGCGGCGAATCGCTTCGTAGGCCAGATCTTGTCCGATGGTTTTGTCCTCTGGGGTCGGGGGCGCTCCTCGTAACGTGTGGCCGAGGATGGTGGCTTTGGTCGCAGGGGCAAGGCGATATTCACCGGCACGCGCCTGAAACTGTGGCCAGGTCGTGAGTGTGCCTGCGACATATTCGACAAGCCCGCGCACGCCGCCATCCTGGTGATGGCGATGAGGCGTCTGCTCCGCCACTACAAACAGATGGCTCTTGTTCGGGACGCCTAACGTACGTTTAAGCGTACCCAGGATGATGTCGTCGATATAGGCATCGGGGTCGGGATGCTCATTGACCAGGATGCCTTCCGCCCTGGCCTGATAGGCACAAGCGAGGGCGAGATGGCCGGACCCTGCCCCCATAATCTCGACGAAAAAGACGCTGCCCATGGCGGAGCTGGTCGCTTTCAACGACTCGATGGATTGATTCGCCAGCGACACAGCCGAATGAAAACCCAGGGAGGTCGTCCCCGCAAGATTGTTGTCGATCGTGCCGGGAATCCCCACGGCCTGAACGCCAAATCCTTCGTAAAGCGCCCGGGCGCCTCGAAGACTCCCATCCCCGCCAATGACGACCAAGGCGCCGTCTTCCATGTAGGGCCGTAGATGCCGCATGGTGACCTGCTGCACCTGCTCACTCTTAAAGTCTTCGAACCGGCTGCTCCCGATGGGACTGCTCGCATGACTGCCCATGCCGCGGGTGTCATCTTCCGTCACCGCTTCGATCCAGTTGTTGGCCAGACCCAAGAACCCGTGGCGAACGAAATAGACCTCCAAGCCAAACCGATGTCCTGTCACACGCAGTTCTTTTAACGCGGCGCCAGCACCGGCGAAATCACCCCCCGAGACCAAGGCTACGATCCGCTTGATCTGTCGAGGCTTGAGCGTGATCCGGTCTCTGCGTTCGCGCTCGACCTTCACCCAGGTCTCCCGCGCCGCCCGTTCACGCGCCGACAACCCCACCGCAGTGGAATAGCCGGACAAGAGTCCCTGTTCGTAGGTCAGCAGGACGACATTATCCTGTCCTTCCTTATATTCGCCAAACTCGGTGAAGGCTTCGCGAAAGGGACGAGCATCGAGATAAATCATGAGCGCCCGCAGCGTGGAGCTGTGGCTGTACAGACAGACAGCCTTCCCCTCGTGGGACTGCCCCAACCGGCGGAACCCATCCACGATATCCACATAGACATCGAAGAAGGAATGTCCGCCCGGGTAACTGTAGAGGGGATGTTTGATCAGGCGCTTGGCTGTCTGCACATCCACGCCGAATGCCTGTGCGGCCTCCTCGGCTTCCAGCTTCTTCTCCAGACCCGTGACCCATCCGAAATCCTGGGAGTCCAAGGCGGGATCGCATGCTGGTGGGAGCGCGTCAGCCTGTTGTGCCTGCCCCTGCATCAGCGCCGCGATGACCCGCTCGTACAGTTGACGCGTATTGGGGCTGTGGCTCACCAGATGGACGAAGGTGCGCGGATCGAGGTAGTTGTGAATGTGCAGGAAATCCAGTTGTTGCCCGACCAGGCCCAACATCTTGGCCAGGGCTGCACCGACTGCGTCGGCTTTGGGAACGCCTCGCTCAGGATCCAGCACGTTCGCGAGACGGCGCCCGACTCGATAGGCACTGCTCTCCACGCGGGAGACACCATGACGCATCGTAAAGAGGAGCGTGCGGCCGGTTAAGTCTCGCGGCAGAAGCCAAAACCGATCCTCACCCAGATCCAGCACGATACGATCCTCGACTAATTGCGGCGTCAGTTGCGCGCGCGGCACGATCGCCACCGGCCGGCGATGCGCCGGCTTCTGCACGGACCTGATGGGCACGCGAAAGAGCGGAGCCAACTCGCCTGCTGCAAGGAGCGCATTCCAGGCGGCAAAGAACACCAGTTCGTCTCCCCCGCAACCCTCTTCGATCACCGCGCGACGAGCCGCTCGATATTCTTCTGCCCCGGCGAAGCCCCCCTGCGCAGACTGCACAAAGGCCCGGATCTTCTCCATGGCGTCACGAGTTCGTTGTGGTCGATCGGCTGAGGATGTCGAAAGGGGTGGGAGCGTCACTCCCTCACCGGAAGGGCGACGCGCCAACATCTCCCCGTAGGCGAGAAGTCCTTCGACTGTGACAAACTCAAGCCGGTCCACTGTGGATTCCATGCGATACCTCGTTGGCTCGTCCCGACGTCACCGACCATCGTGCCTGCCCGCACGGAAATGCCGACAGGGAAATATTCTCTACAAGATGAACAGGTTGGATGCTACGCTGGCACATGGACGATAGCAACAATCCCGGCCCCACAGGCTGCGGAAAAACTTTTCCGGCACAGCACTCCGCAGGATGCTCAAACAGGCTGTCCAGCAAGGCCGCAGCCGATGGAAGCACCGGAGACGTAGCCCCTGGCTACGTTGAGGATGCTTTCGAGGCGAGAACGCTGCTGGCAGCCTGTTTCAGCATCCTGCTGCAAGTTCGTTGATCCTCCAAGAACCTGCATGCTAGGGTTCGTACGCTATTGCCGTGCCTCGTGATACGAACGTGACACTATGGATCGAATCTGGAAGGTCTATGGAATAGTCGTCGTCCTTGCCGGGCTGCTGCTCTGTGGCCTCGCCGGTTGCCCCAACGTCGACTCGTCGCCTGAGCAGACTGTACCATCTGCTTCCGTCCCATCCGTTCAATCCCCAGGACCGGCTCTTCATGATGCCACGCCACCTCTCGATCGACCGCATCGAGCCGAACAGGCCTTCCCGCAAAAATCCCGAGACCTCCTAGAAGCCATTCGGCAACATGAGGGCAAGGCTCTCCCCGGATATGTCGGAGGCGGGGTATTTCAGAATCGTGAACGACGCCTGCCTCGCGGCCACTATCGAGAGTACGATGTGAATCCCAAGATACGCGGCAGCTCGCGGGATGCGGAGCGAATTGTCATCGAGCAAGCCACAGGAAGAGCCTACTATAGCGGCGACCATTATCGAACGTTCACTCCGATGAATGAGACACCATGACATCGAAGCTCACATTGTCCACGTATCTTCAGTCGACGAAGGCTCCCTGGACCTCATTGCTCGTTGTAAAAGCCGGGCAGCGCGCAGAATCGCTGGTGCATCCACCAACCGGATTTGCCTTGAAAATCATCAAGGGCGCCAAGTGTCAGACCACCGACGGCCTGTTGCGCGAATGGGCCAGAGCCTTGAATTTCCCGGACTACTTTGGACAGAACTGGGATGCCCTTGAGGAATGTCTGGCTGACCTGGAATGGCTGCCAGCCAAGGGCTATATCCTCCTCATCACCGATGCGGCGCAGGTGTTGCCCGACGATGAAGAAGAGTACACAACCTTGCTTGAGGTGTTGCGAGACGCGGGAGAGGCCTGGGGGAACGGACAGGCTGGAATGGGCCGGCAACGAGCGACGCCGTTTCACGTGTTGTTCGCTGTATCGGAACGGGAGAAAAGAAAACGTGCCCATTGGGGCATGACAGACGTCACGACGCAACCGACTCGGAAGCCGGAAACCTAAGTCTTCATATATCGGCGGAGCAATGCACGATCTTAGGAGCCTGTCCGACATTGCCTTCGTAACGAGGCAAAGGAGATGCGGTCAGATGCGAGACCGCAGGCCTGGAAAAACCGGAGGTGTGTTCACTGGAATACAGTGAGGATTTTTTCAGGCCGAGAACGACGCAGATGGTCGCAGATCGTTTGCCGCAGTAGAACGGTCAATGTCGGACAGGCTCCTAGGGGCGCAGCCTCTTGGCCACGTTCAGAAGGCCTGTCCAGCGGAAGAGCACAGAAGACAATCCGGTCGCACCTCCAGAATACGAGGCGGTGCGAGCCGATGCCTGCCAGCGGGCTTGCACGTCATGACGATGAAAGACGCAAATCCCGTGCGTTTCACGCGCATCGTCGAGAGGCGCCTTCTCCCCTACCAGCGAGGTGATTCCTTCTTGTCGGCACCACGAACACACAATTCTCATCGCTCATCCTTTAACAAATTACTCTCTAGGCTTCCCTGTCATGCTTGTCTAGTTAGGCAAGACTCAGGCCGCACTCGATTCGTAACATGAATCGGCATATTTGCAAGGGATTACGAAAAGTCCCTACCCCTTGGATTTATGATCCTGTATCAAAAAATGTTGAGAGGCGTATCTCTTCAGACACTTTTTGGCCCCAGTCGTTCGACCAGGCCACGGGGACGTTCTCTTTCTTGACCGAGACTCTGCCACATGGTACTGTGCGCCCCCATTATGAAAACGACTCGTTCAGCCAAACTGTTTGCCGACGCACAACTATTGATTCCCGGTGGCGTGAATAGTCCGGTGCGAGCCTTTCGCTCGGTCGGAGGCCAGCCCCGGTTTATCAAACGCGCCAAAGGCGCTCGTCTCTATGATGTCGATGGAAACAGTTACCTCGACTATGTCTTATCCTGGGGCCCGATGATTTTGGGCCATGCCGCCCCATCCGTTATCAGTACGATCAAAAAGGCTGCCGCAAACGGCACCAGTTACGGCGCACCGACCGAGCTGGAAGTGACGCTCGCCCGCATGATCAATCAAGCGTTTCCCTCGATGGAGAAGGTCCGACTGGTGAGTTCCGGCACCGAAGCGGTCATGAGCGCCATTCGGGTCGCCCGTGGTTTTACGAAGCGAGACAACATCCTCAAGTTTGAAGGCTGCTATCACGGCCACAGCGATTACTTATTGGCCAAGGCCGGTTCGGGTCTGGCCACGTTGGGGATTCCTGATTCGCTGGGAGTACCGGCTGACTTTGCCAAACACACCTTGACTGTCCCGTATAACGACATCCAAGCGGTGCAACAGATCATCAAGGAACATCGGAATACGTTGGCCTGCATTATTCTGGAGCCCATTGCAGGGAACATGGGCGTCGTGCCGCCGACCCCTGAGTTTCTTTCGTCTCTCCGACGACTCACCGCAGAAAACGACATTCTCCTGATTTTCGACGAAGTGATTTCCGGCTTTCGAGTCGCATACGGCGGAGCTCAAACGCTCTATGGCATTACGCCGGATCTGACGGTGCTGGGGAAAATCATCGGCGGAGGCCTGCCGGTCGGCGCCTACGGAGGACGGAAAGAGATCATGGATCTGATCGCGCCATCCGGGCCGGTCTATCAGGCAGGAACCTTGTCGGGAAATCCGTTAGCCGTATCCGCCGGGATTGAAACACTCAAACAGCTCAAGCGCCGCGGGGTCTATAAAAAGTTAGACGAACAATCTGCAGCGCTGGCCAAGGGAATTGGAGAGGCCGCAAAAAAAGCGGGTATCCCCCTCACGCAAACCAGGATCGGTTCGATGCTGGGCGCCTTCTTTACGTCAGGACCGGTGGTGAACTGGAATACCGCCAAGCTGTCAGATACAAAACGATACGGACAATTCTTTCATGCGATGCTGGAGCAAGGAGTCTACTTGGCTCCCTCGCAATTCGAGGCCGCCTTCCTCTCAACCGCCCATTCAAGCCGCGATATCGATTACACGATCAAAGCCGCGCATTCCGCGATGAAGAGCCTCTAAGGCGTCGTTCGTGAAACGTTTCTCGTATCTCGCTAGATACAACTCGTAATCGTTTCAGATACAGCGCGGTATTCCTAGCAAGCTATTCAATACGACCAGCCAGCAAGGCCGCAGATAGCTCAAGGGCCCAACGTATCCTAAATACGTTGGGCCCTTGAGCGAAGCGATCAGAACCTGACGGAAGGTTTCAGCAACCTCTCTATTCGTCGTCGTCCTCGTCTTCCATATCCAACACTTCCTGCCGCTTCTGCTCTTCCATCGCGTTATGCAGAAGCATGCGGACAAACATTGAATAGAGCGAGCCTTTTTCCAGCGTCCCGCCTGGAGGAATGGCGATCTTGCCTTCCTTAATCATGCGATCCATCCAGATCTTTTGGTCGGGCGCGATCAAGATCGGAACCTCGATCAGCCCCACACGTCCCATCATATCCATAGTCCGGCCCCCTTCTATTTCGTTACATCTTTCCCATCGACATGCAGACATTTCAGCATGCGAATTTCTTCATTGTCAACAAAACGGGAGGGGCCCAGGTCCTTCTGGCATAAACCCTGCTGATCAACTTATTGCATGGAACGATTCCGACAAATATTGCGCGTCGTGAGACATGCCCCCTGCAGCTGTCTTCTGATCACCCTCTGGACCATCCCCTTCTTGCTCTCCATGCCTCATGAAGGACTGACTCAGTCAACCACCGCGCCGCCCTCCTCATTACCCACTGCTCCGTTATCGCCCGATGCCGCCAGCCCCGACCCACGCTCTTCCTGCGAGCTCTGTTGGAAGCCCGAACCACGAGCCGGGAGTACCGTCCGGCCCCACCGACCTCACCGTGAGAAGGGACTCCATCCTCATAAGAAGCCCAAAGGGCTGCGACGATCCAGCAGCAAAAGCTTCCGATCGATGCTCCGTCGGCAAGCCGCCGCACCACTCGGTGGCATTGAGCGCACAGTCGAGAGTCGGCAGGTCCAGGTAGTCGACGGTGACACCTTTCGCTACGGGACCGAGCGCGTCAGACTCCGAGGCATCGACACCCCGGAACTGAACGAGCCCGGCGGACAGGCAGCCAGGCTGCGGCTGGAAGAATTGCTTCGCAGCGGACCAATCCGCATCGTCCCGCATGGACGAGACGTCTACGAGCGTACCGTGGCCGATGTGTACGTCGATGGGCGGAACGTGGCAGAGATGCTCACTCAAGAGGGCTATGCGAAGCATCAGCCCTAGTCCACATGATTCAGACGGCTCATCGCACATCGCAGAAATAGGCCGCGGGCCAATAGGTCGATAGGCTGCCAAGCCGGCGGTCTTATCCTGGGAAGTCTCATTGACACATGTTCAGAAGTGGATGACAATCCTCGAAAATCCGGCATGAAGGAGTAAAAAGGCTGTTGGGATAGGCCGCCACTGAACGACATGGCCCCCGCAGCTCACTTAATAGTGGGGCGTCAGGAGATTGATCAGTGAACGTGCGGTACTTTCTAAAACAGCGAGTGGAATTCATTCGGCAGTTTTACGTCACCTCCTCTGCGGCGTACATCGAGCGTAAGCGCCTGATTGAAGCTGAAAAGGAGCCCTTTGTTCCTCCGTACACCGAAGATTCTGAACCAGCTTTTCTTGATGAGTGGCTCGAAGCGGAAGAATCTCTTCAAGTTCTTGGGCGTACGTGCATCTCAATGCTAGCAGCCATTTTTCATCTCTACTTTAAGACATGGGAACGTCAGATCGAAATACCTGTTGATGCCTCACTCAAGGCAGACTTCAAGAATGGTTGGCTGAATGGTTACAAGGCCTACTTCGCTCGCCATTTCCGTATTCGGCTCGAGGACAGTCCAACCAGCCTTGAAGTCTTGGAGGAGATTATTCTTGCGAGAAACAGAATCCAACATCCTGAATCCATCACGAGGGATAGCTCGCACTACTCGGACAGTGATCTCAAAAAACTATCGCACCCATTCTTCATCGACGAAAACGACGCGTCTCTCTTCTCTGAAACCGAGGCAGGCGAACGCGCTTGGCTCATGGCGCCGCCGATCCGGGTCACTGCGGAAAAACTGTTTACTGCGCTATCCGAAGTGGAGAGCTTCGCCGAATGGTTAGAGAATGTTGATGTTGAGCACCTTGCTTCCTGACCGCAGACACCCAACCCATCAATCCTCCGGACCTGCCCGATACGCTGGCCGGGCGATATATCCTACTCACTCGACGGATGGTGGTGCTTGGCCCGAACCTGGGGAAACCGCACACCAACGCCTTTGGTGAAGGCCTGTTCGAGTTGAGACTGAAAGGCGCCGAAGGGATCGCCCGAGTCTTTTTCTGTACGCTCGTGGGAAAACGCATCGTCATGCTGCATAGCTTTATGAAAAAGACCGACAAGACCCCGCCCCGCGAGCGCGCGGTCGCAGAAGCACGGATGGAGGAGATCAAACATGCAGACGCATAATCAACTCGTCAAGAAGCTCCTGCGCCGCCCAGGTGTGCGCGCAGAGGTGGCACGTATTGAGCGCGAGGAATCTGCGTTACTCGATGCCTTACTCAAGCCACGACAAGAAGCAGGGCTTACGCAAGCACAAGTGGCCGAACGCATGGGCACACAAGCGCCCGCAGTCGCACGTCTTGAGCGGGCATTGGCGACAGGAAAACACTCCCCCTCAGTGGCCACTTTACGTAAGTACATCAAGGCCTGCGGCAAACGCCTAGTCCTACAGGTCGCCTAAAGAGACGTACCCCTTCCATCGAATGGACCACTACAGGCAAGCCAGTGATTCCAGCTCAGACTAAACGTGAGATGACTTTGGCGATGGTGAAGACCGAGGAGGGATAGACGATTCACGGGGAGAACTTACGGCTTCTTCTTGTTCTTCTCCGACGGGTTATCCGAAAACAGCAGCCACCCGAGTACTATAAATCCAATCGCGACGCCGGTGATGGCGAGCAGATTTCTATTCTGACATACGAAGAGCCCCTTCCCGGACAAGGCCGTAACACACCGGCTTATTCGCAGATGTTATACTTTCCCTTACAACAAGAGGGGAGTCGCTATGGCCTTAGGATTTCCGATTCAACTCATTTCCAAACTCCGTTGTACCAGTGATGGCGCGGCACTCGAACTTGGCCAGAATTGTCAGCTGAGTGAAGACGGTGGTTTTATTAGACATGGAACATTACATTGCTGCGAGTGCGCCGCTACTTTCACAATTGATGACGGCATCTTGAATGTACTGAATCACATCGCACTGGACGACGAGAGCAAGCTCGAACAGCACTTACGAAACGAACGTGCGATTAGATCAGCCAATGCCTCCAAGTCTGCTTGGTATGAAAACGAATATAGCTCCACGGAATTGATTCCCACGTTGAATGCATTGTCCGCTGGTCAAGGCCAGACAATACTAGAACTTGGGTGCGGTGACGGACGTTATACAGTCCTCCTCGCTGATCAGTGCCAGTGGATATTGGCTGTTGATTTCTCGCTGGAGTCACTGCGGATTTTGCAGCACCGACTTGGGGACACACGAAATGTAGCACTCGTGCACGGTGATATTACGACCATGAAAGTGGGAACTGCGAGCTTTGATCGTGTCCTATCCACCCTCGTGTCTAACCTGCCCACACGGGAACACAGAAACGCGATGTATCGGCTAGCTGGAGATGCCCTCAACGCAAGTGGGCGCTTCGTTTTCAGCACACATCATCATGGGTTTTGGCAAATGCTACGCGGTGAAGCAAAGTCAGGAAGGTACGAGCTTAGCGGCATCTATCGGTACAATTTTACTGTGAGTGAGTGTAAGGCGGAGGCACGACGATACTTTGAGTCGATTAAGGCAAGACCAATTCAAATGTACCTTCCGTTAGCTCGCAGACTTCGACTGCCTTTAGTCACTCTGTCTCGCTTTCTTGAGCCTGTCCCGCTGATCAACAAATTAGGCGATCTTATCCTCTGTACCGCTGAGCGACCGATTCGGAGCAATCTAGGCGGGGTGAACACCACGGCAGGATGAACTGCTCGCAGTTAATTACGGCTTCTTCTTGTTCTTCTCCGACGGGTTATCCGAAAACAGCAGCCACCCGAGTACCATAAATCCAATCGCGACGCCGGTGATGGCGAGCCAGGTTCCGAGCTTGTCCATTTAGTGACTCCTTCGCTTCACGCGTCTCTCGTATCTCGCAGAATATAACGACCACTTCCGTCTTGCGCTTCACGAACGACGACTTCAAGCCGAGCGAGGCTCGGACTGTAGTGCTGCGACCATCGCCTTATCGAGGCGCTTCACCTTCCCGTTGCCATCCGTTGCCGCGAGGCGGGCTGAGCCTTCGACGATCACTCGCTGACTTTCCCGTTCTCTGATCATGTGCGAACAGGTGAAGGAGGCTGCCGTCACGTCTGAGACGACCGTCTCGATGACCAGCGTATCGCCATAGCGAGCTGAAGACCGGTAATCGACCTCGGCATGCACCACGACGAATACCACGCCTTCTTTCATAAGCCCGGCCACTGACAATCCTCGTTCTTCAAGATACTGCGTCCGCGCCCGCTCAAAATATTTGAGATAGTTCGCGTAGTACACAACCCCGCCGCAATCGGTATCCTCGTAGTAGATCCTAATTTCCATAGGAGCGAATGGCCAAATAAGAGCTTATGGCTTATGGCCTGGACAATAATCCGAACCACGGAAAAGAATCGAACATTACGATATCAACAGCGTGTTTCTAAAAGCGTTGATACTTTTCGCAAGCCGCTGTCCATCCTCATATAAGGCACGATGTTCTATCTCTGTGATGTACGCTCGATCCTTGGCAAGAAACGCCCCGGCAACCACTTCAAAAGTTGACCCCAGGGCAATCTCCAACTGATAGTCGAATGCTTTGTTACTGTTTTTGGCCGTCCCCTCCGCGATATTGAGCGCGATTGAATTCACTGCCCGATTCAGCTGGGATTTTAATCCATAGTCTTCATGTCTAGGAAACTTAGTGGTTACGGCATAGATCCTTGTCGCGTACTCCTTGGCCAACTGCCAAATTTCCAACGTTTCAAATCTGAATGCCATTCTTAATTTTGTCTTTGTTCGTGCTATATGCTACCAGCCATACGCCATAAGCTCTTTAGACGTTCAGCGTCGGAAATTTCGGGAGCGACGCCTCATGCGCCCCTGTGAGTCTCAACACGACGTCATACAACTGCTGGACCCGCTCGGCCTTGACCGGCTCGAAGCCATGGCCGAGGACGGCATGACTGGCCGCGTCGAGCAGAGGTTTCATCGTCGGCCACTCACGCAGAAATGCTTGGCCCATCTGGTCGCCCAATCCGGCCAGCGCGCGAAACTGCGCCTGCAGAGGCAATTTGTACTTGCCGTCGAGATCTTCCAGCCAGCATGTCCGGCAGGTTTCTCGTAGCGCCTCCGGCAATTGCTCCGGCAGCACGTCCCAGGTTTTGATCTGGTACTGCTTGAACAGTTGTCGTTGGGCAAAGGCTTCGAGCGCACGAACCAACGAAACCATCGCGGTCTCCGGATCATGCGCACCGCGCAGTCGCCGTCCGGCATGGGCCAGTAAATCGATAGGCTGCATGTCTTTGACCGGGGCAGGATCGAGCACAAGCTTTTCCAGAAATCCCGCATTCGCTTTGATCGGGGGAAGGACGGCTTTGAGCCCTGGTGGTCCGCCCCACAATGCCGCCATCTCGAAGGCTTTCACGGCATGCTTCAGTTTCTCCCAGGCCTGACGGTACTGGAATCGCTCCCAGAGATCGTAGCCATCTGCCAAATCTGCAAAGGCCCGATAGAGCGGCTTCTGCCCCCCGCTCACCCTGGCTTCGAGTTCGCGAAACAGCTTTGCCGATGCGGCAAACAATCCCCGATTGAACAGCTCGCAGCCCTCGCGGCGCGAGACCGAGGCCGCCTCATCCCAAGGATTGCCCTGCGTCCAGAGGAACGGCTGTCCGGCGATATCGATCCGATCCTCTTCCTGTCCCTCTCGCGCCGGCACGAGCGAGACGACCCGAGAGCTATGCGACAAGGTGGCCAATGTCAGCGCACCCGCCATGGCCGGAGTCGCTCCGGTCACATCGACGACGAGCTCGCCTGGCTGCACATCCCACGTACGCAACATCTCCGGGAGCGCCTGCGCAATCGCCCGATAACAACCGACAAATTCGTCGGTCTCCGCCAAGACCACCCAATCCCACCGTCTTGGCATATGTTCAATCTTCGGTTGGACGTCGGCTTCGACGAGCGCTTTCGCCCCCTCCGGCAACACAAAGCAGAGCGAGTCCGGCTGCAGGCGATTAATCGAGTAGACCGCCGCTGCCGTATAGCCGGTGAGGGCGATCACTAATGCTTTTACTGGTTGGTCATGTGCCATTGGGCGCGGACTATACCATAGGACGGCGCAAATTCCTTCCGGCTTCATACTCTGCCTTCTGCTTGACGGTCTCCGGAAACGCGCTTAGACTTTCCTGACGCGCGACATCCCTTGCAACTCTTTCGAATACTCAATGAGGTCCCCCGATGATCTGGTGGTATTGGATGTTCCTCGGCCTCGTCCTGCTCGGCGTCGAAATGATCACGCCTGGGGGCTTCTATATTCTCTTCTTCGGGTTGGCGGCTCTGATCGTCGGCAGTCTCACCGGCCTGGGATTCGCCCAAGCGGAATGGCTCCAGTGGCTCTTGTTCTCAGGACTCGCGATCCTATCCTTGCTGGTCTTCCGCGGACCGTTATTGGCCCGGATCAACAGACAGGACAAGAACCTGCCTGCCGTGGACTCACTCGCAGGAGAAAGCGCGATCCCAATTGAAGACTTGCTGCCAGGCGCCACCGGCAAGGCGGAGCTGCGCGGCACCTCCTGGACTGCCCACAATGCCGGGACGGTCTCTTTGACAAAGGGTCAACGATGCACCGTCGAGCGGGTCGAGGGACTCACCATCTGGATATCAGCGGAATAAGCAGGGGAAACCCGGAACGAACACGAAGGAGTGAACGATGACCGAAGGACTCTTTGTCATGCTGGTCTTGGCCTTGCTGGTGTTGATCGTCGTCGGCAAGACCGCCGTGGTCGTGCCGCAGCAAAGCGCCTATGTGGTCGAGCGACTCGGCAAATACGCCGCCACACTGGATGCAGGGTTTCATATCCTCCTCCCCTTCATCGACCGTATTCGCTATAAACATTCGCTCAAGGAAACGGCCATCGACATCCCCGAGCAGGTCTGTATTACCCGCGATAACGTGCAGGTGTCGGTGGACGGCATCTTGTACCTCAAGGTCTTAAACCCTCAGCGCGCGTCGTACGGCATCAGCGACTACAATTTTGCGCTGATCCAACTGGCGCAGACCACGTTGCGAAGCGAGATGGGCAAGATTGAACTCGACCGGACATTCGAAGAGCGGACGAACATCAATATCCAGGTCGTCAACGAACTCGACAAGGCCTCAGATCCCTGGGGCGTCAAAGTCCTCCGATACGAAATCAAGAACATCACCCCCCCGAAGGGCGTGTTGGACGCCATGGAAAAGCAGATGCGGGCCGAGCGGGAGAAGCGGGCGGTGATTCTCACGTCGGAAGGCGAGCGCGACGCAGCCATCAACCAGGCCGAGGGCGAGAAGCAACAAGTGATCAAAGCCTCCGAGGCCAAGAAACAGCAGCAGATCAACGAGGCAGAGGGAGCGGCATCGGCCATCCTCGCCATCGCGCAGGCCACGGCCGAGGGACTTCGCAAGGTCGCAGAAACGATCCAGATCCCGGGCGGTCAGGAAGCCGTCCAGCTGCGCGTGGCAGAACAGTACATCACCAAGTTCGGCGAGTTGGCGAAGACGACCAATACGCTAATTCTGCCTGCGACGGTCTCCGATGTCGGTTCCATGATCGCCTTGGCGATGAGCGCCATCCGGCAGACCGGCCCCCTCACCACCATCAAGTCGTAACTGGTCGATACGTCACGTTTGACAGGTGACGGAGGGTTGCCTAGAATCGCGTCCCATGAAAGATCTTATACTCAGTGCCTTTGCCGACAGCGCCGCCGTGAAGCAACAGTTCGCGTGCGACCATGCCGATCGTATCGCGCAGGTCGCAACCTTAATGGTCGCGGCCTTTCGCCAAGGACACAAAGTCTTATTGTTCGGCAACGGTGGCAGCGCCACGGATGCGGCCCATCTCGCAGCCGAATTCGTCGGCCGTTATAAACGCGAGCGGGCTCCGCTCCCGGCCATTGCGCTGGCTACCGACATCGCCGCCATCACCTGTATCGCCAACGACTACGGCTTCGAAGAACTCTTTGCGCGGCAGGTGCGCGCCCATGGCCAGAAGGGCGACATCGCCATTGCCATCAGCACCAGCGGTAATTCACCGAACGTCTTGAAGGGTGTGGAAGCTGCGCGGGCTTGCGGCCTCACGACCATCGGATGGACCGGTGGAACTGGTGGGAAGCTGGCCGGGCTGGTGGAATACCCCTTCGTCGTGCCTTCGACCGTGACGGCCCGCATTCAAGAAAGTCACATCACGCTCGGCCACGTCCTGTGTGAACTCATTGAGGAACAGCTCCTTGGCAAAGACTCCTGACCGGCAACGGCCCCCCATTACGACCCCGAAGCTGATCGCGCCGATCAATGTGACGGATCTCACGACCTATCCGCTCAAGAAGCGGCACAGTAAGGTTCGTGTCTCCGACTTTGCCCGCCCCTGGCACCGTGGAGGCAGCTTCAGCCAGTTCTATCGTTCGCTGCCGGATATCCTCGGCGTGAAAACGTTGCGCGCGGTCGCCAAAGCCATCGCCAAGGCCCATCGCAAGGGACGTCCGGTCATCGTGGGCATCGGCGCCCACGTCGTCAAAGTCGGATTGAATCCAATTCTCGTGGACCTGATGCAGCAAGGAATCGTATCGGCCGTGGCCATGAACGGCGCCGGGATCATTCATGATTTCGAATTAGCGCTCATGGGACATACCTCCGAGGAAGTCGACGCAGAGATCGACGAAGGACGCTTCGGAATGGCGGAAGAAACCGGCCGCATGTTGAACGAGGCGATCGTCCGCGGGGCCCACGATCGCGAGGGGCTCGGCGAATCGGTCGGCCACTACATCAACCGGCGCCAGGGACAGTTTCCCAACCGCGAGACGAGCATCCTCGCGACTGGAGCACGGCTTGGCATTCCTGTGACTGTGCATGTCGCCATCGGAACCGACATCATCCATATGCATCCTTCCGCAGACGGAGCCGCCATTGGCGCAACGTCGCTCCTGGACTTTCGACGGCTTGCTGCCGTCGTGTCTGGCATGGAGGGAGGTGTGTACCTCAATATCGGCTCTGCCGTCATTTTACCGGAAGTCTTCCTCAAAGCGGTGTCGCTGGGACGCAATCTTGGCCATGATCTGACCAACATTACGACCGTGAACATGGACTTCCTCGCTCACTACCGCCCGCTTACCAACGTGGTACGGCGACCGACCCAGAAGGGCGGAAAGGGTTACTCCCTCATCGGCCACCACGAAATCATGGTGCCGTTGCTCGCCGCGGCCGTGCACGAAGAATTGGGGTAGCCCCCGTCCTATGGCTCCACGCCAAGCCCCTCCAGTGACCTCACCGCAGCTGACCCGGATGTGGGTCGATCTCAATAACCGCTACTTCACCGGCCTGCTCCCTCCGATCGATCTCGTCTGGAGCCGCCGATTGACCTCCTCGGTCGGCATGTTCGTGAGCCGTCGAGGCCCGAAACCACGGCTGGATCAGGAGGGTCTTCGCCCTCCCATCACACGCGAAATTCGCCTCTCCCTTCCCTTGCTCCACCAAGTCGTCCGGACAAGCGAGTATGGGGAGCAGGAGATCGTGAATACGCTCGCGCACGAAATGATTCATCAATGGCAGTTCGACATCCTCAAGCGGCGGCCAAATCATCGACAGGATTTTCTCCGCAAGATGACCGAGATGAATCGAGACGGAATCCTGGCGATCACCATCTACCACTCGTTGCAGAAGGAAGTGCTCGCGCTGACGCGATTCGCCTGGCGCTGCCGGCAATGCGGCAGACTGTACCAACGACAACGACGGTCGATTCAGCCGCGGCGGCACCATTGCGGTATCTGCCGCGGAGCGCTACAAGAATTGCGGCCGGTAGGTCAGGCCCAGCTCGAAACACCGACACCACCGCCGCCAACACCAGTTCCCACTCTCACTCTCTTGCAGCGGATTCAACTATCGTTTAGGTTCTAAGCAGGATGCTGAAACAATTCGCCAACACAAAGACCGTGAAGCGTTCCTCGTGAAACGTATCTCGTGTGAGGATGGAGCTGATAGCGTATGGCTTACAGCTGATGGCTCGGAAAAATCACCGTCTGCTGGAAGAGAAGTTGATCATTGGTTTCGGCAGCTCCAGCTCTGACTCCTAGCCATACGCTATAGGCTATACGCTCTTTTCTTCGGACGAGAGACGAACGACGCTTCACGAACGACGTACCGGAGATGATCCATGCGCTGGTCTCGTCAAATTCTCTTCGGAGACGTGGATGCCATGTTTGCCTCAGCCGCCGTCCTGGCAGATCCAAGTCTTGCGGGCAAACCAGTCGCCGTCGGTGGTTCCTCTCCGCGAGGCATCATCGCAGCCGCCAGTTATGCCGCCCGTTCGTTCGGCGTCCGCTCGGCCATGCCAACTGGCGAAGCTAAACGTCTCTGCCCAGACCTCATTCTTGTCCCCCCGGACAGGCCGCTCTATCAACGGCTGCATGAACAGATGCAGGCCGTCATCAACCGCCTGCTCCCCGTCACCGAATGGACGAGCATCGATGAATTTTACGCGGAGACGACGGACATGCAGTCGCTCTATCCCGATCCGTCCAGGCTGGGCCAATGCGTGAAGGACGCGATCTTCGACGCGACGGGACTCCGTTGCACGGTCGCGCTCGCCACCGGCAAGACCGTGGCCAAGGTGGCCGCGGATGCCCATAAGCCGGACGGACTGGCGGTGATCGAGCCGGGGACGGAAGCGGCGTTTCTGGCGGCGCGTCCGGTGCGCGACCTGCCGGGCATCGGACCGAAGTCTGCGGCCATGCTGAATGGGCTCGGCATCCACTGCGTCGGCGACCTGCTCGATCCACGACATGCGCCGTTTCTGCGACAACAATGGGGCACCCGCCTTCTCGCGTGGCAGGAGGTGGCGCAAGGAATCGATCGCGACCCGGTCGTGGCCGATCGAGCCGCCAAAAGTCTCGGGCATGAAACGACGTTCGAACAGGACACCAGCGATCTGGCCTTCCTGGAACTGACGATCAAAAGTTTTCTCGGGATATTAGCGCATGACCTGCGCGTGCAAGGACTGGCGGCGGGATCGTTCACCGTCAAACTCAAAGATGCCACGTTCCAAATCACCACGCGACAGCAGCAGTTTGGGCATCCGCTCAACTACGATCCTGCCATGTGGCCGGCCGTCCAGTCTGCACTCCAAAGCCTGGCCAGGCCGCAGACCCGCTATCGATTGGTGGGCTTGTCGCTGTCCGGCCTCGTACCAGCGACAGACTCGCTCTTTACACAACGCCAAACTCAGGCGGTCGCAGCCCTGGATGGGCTGATCGAGCGATATGGCAGTCGAATGGTACGACTCGGCGGGATTCCGGAAGAGTAACCAGGCAGACTCAGCTTGGGCGTTGACTGTCGGACGGGCGGACCGAATTCAAGAACGCTTCCACTTCCTGAATGACCACTCCCTGCTCCTCAGCCGACAGCTTATCCCAATGCTGCCGGAGCGGTTCAAAGTATCGCCTGATGGAGGTATAGAGACTATAGGCTCTCCCGTTTCGCTCATCCTGACTGTCGGCCATGGCTATCGTCCTTTCACGTTTTTTCGTAGGCCAGCAGTCTAGTCAATTCTGCCCTTGGCAGACAAGGGCATGGGTAAATCTCGCACCCGCAGTTCTACCAGTCTCCGAAAAATCTTCAGGACAACTGCATGCAGGATGCTCAAACAGTTCAGACTTCTCACCCGCCCAACCCCAGCGCGCCAAGACGCGCCATTCCACAGGCAAGGCCGCAGGCGAATCGAAACCGGAGGCGTACCCTCAGGGGTACGTTGAGGATTTCGATGAGCCGAGAACGATGCTGGCGAATTGTTTCAGCATCCTGCATCGAGTCCCTTTCCATCCGAGCACACAGTCGGTATGATGCAGCCATGTCTGTGAAAGTCATGACGAAAGACCAGCTGGTCCCACTTCTGCGTGCGGCGCAGGCCCGGAGCAAGCGCATCGTATTCACGAACGGCTGTTTCGATCTCATGCACGTGGGCCATACGCGATACCTCCAAGCGGCGAGAGATCTCGGAGACCTCCTGATCGTCGCCGTCAACAGCGATGACTCGGTCAGGAGCTTGAACAAAGCACCGGATCGGCCGATCGTCCCGGAGGCTCAACGGGCGGAAGTGGTCGCCGCGCTCAGTTCGGTCGATTATGTGGTCCTGTTCAACGAACCGGACCCCCACAGTTTGATTGCCGCCTTGCAACCGGATGTGCTCGTCAAAGGCGGAGATTGGGCGGTGGAACGGATCGTCGGCCGCGACATCGTCGAAGCACGCGGCGGGGTCGTCCGTACCATTCCCTTAGTCCCCGGGGTCTCCACCACATCGTTAATCCAACGTATTCGTTCAACCTCAACCTAAGCCGCCCAGTGTCCGATACTATCCACCCTCTTACAGCATCCCAGTGGTTCGTTCCTGTCGCTGCAGCGCTAGGAGACGGAACAAGCCGCCCCTCGGTTGCAGGCTTATACGGCTCCACCGCCGGGCTTGCCCTCACCACACTCCTGCATCCCCAGTTGGGCAAACTGGGGAATCGATCTTGGCTGATCGTCACTGGGTCGGATGAAGCGGCTGAACGCCTCTTCGATGATCTCCACTTTTTCCATGATCTCATCGGCCTTCCGGCGGCGTCCCTCGCCCTCTTTCCGCGCTGGGAAACCTTGCCCTACGAGGGCAGCGCGCCCCATGTCAGCCTGATTGCGCGCCGGATGAATGCCCTGCATCACATCCGGACCACCCCACAGACCTGCCTGGTCACCTCGATCGCGGCGCTTATGCAACGGCTGTTGCCCGTCGAGACGTTTAGCCGCACCACCCTGCAATTTAAACTGGGCGGCACGATCGAACGAGAAATCCTCACCGGAGGATTGTTACGCCTTGGCTATCGGCAGGTCTCGGTGGTGGAAATTCCCGGAGAGTTCAGTATTCGAGGCGGCATTGTCGATATTTTTTCGACGGCCTATGCCGACCCGCTGCGAGCAGAGTTTCTTGGCGAAACCATCGACTCGCTCCGCCTCTTCGATCCCGCCACGCAAAAATCCATCAAGAAGCTGGATCGAGCGGTCGTCCTGCCCGCGCGGGAATACTTGCGCGCAGAGACGTCGCCGGACGCCCTCGCCCCCATCCCGGTGGATGCAGAATGGCGCGCACCGGATCTGTATCCCAGCATGGACACCCTCTTCGACTATTTCACTGAACAGCCTATCCTGGTCATGGATCAGCCAGCCGGATTGAAAGGGAGTTGCGAGGATCTCTGGGGCAAAATCGACGACGGGTATCTCCGCCATACCGACCGTGAGGCCATCGCACCTTATCCATCACCGGAACGGTTGTTTCTCTCCTGGGCCGCGCTCTTGGATTGCACGAAACGGTTGCCCGCCCTCGCACTCGAGCCGCTCACGCCAAGCGATGCGTCCTGGAGTCCAGTCCTGACCTTTCCCGCCCAGAGCCCGGCCAGCGCAGGCCTCGGAGCTCGCGGCATGCCCTTCAGCCAGACCCTGACCATCATGGATCGCCTGCGGGATGAATGCCGCGTCGTGCTCGTCGCGAGAAGCCGCGGCCAGGTCGATCGCTTGCTGGCGCTCTTGCGCGAACACGATGTGCCAGCGACGGAATGGACGACGGGAACCTGGACTGTGACCGGGAAAACCAAAGCGCCCTTCTACGTCTTGCACGGCGATCTGTCCGCAGGGTTTCTCGCTCCGGACTTGCGCCTGGCGGTGCTCACGGAAGAAGAACTGTTTGCCAAGGGCGCACGCCACAAACCCCAGGCGAAAAGTAAAGCCGCGACGTTCCTTTCTTCGTTGGAAGACCTCAACGTGGGCGACTATGTCGTCCATGTCCAACATGGCATCGCCAGGTATCAAGGCCTTAAGCGCCTCTCGGTGCAGGACTTCGACAGCGATTACTTGATCCTGGAATTCGCCGGCGGGGACAAGCTGTACGTCCCCCTGGAAAAGCTCAGCCATGTGCAGCGGTATAGCGGGGCGGACGGCCATGGCCCGCGTCTGGAACGGTTAGGCGGCACCAATTGGGCCAAAACGACCGCGCGCGTCAAAAAGGACATCGAGGAGATGGCCCATGAGTTGGTCGACCTCTATGCCAACCGCGAACTCGTGACGCGCAATGCCTATGGATTCGACAGCACGATGTACCACGAGTTCGAAGCCGCGTTCGAATATGAAGAAACGGCAGATCAGCTCAAAGCGGTCGAGGACATTACCCGCGACATGGAGTCCAGCAAACCGATGGACCGATTGGTCTGCGGCGACGTGGGATACGGGAAAACGGAAGTGGCCATGCGGGCGGCCTTCAAAGCCGTGGAGGCCAATCGCCAAGTCGCCGTGCTCGTGCCCACAACCCTCCTGGCGCACCAACATTACGACAACTTCTCGGAACGGTTCGCCCCGTTCCCGGCTCGCGTGGCCCTGCTCTCCCGTTTCCAATCGCCGAAGGAGGCCAAGGCCATTCTCAAAGACGTGGCAGCCGGGGACGTCGACGTGATCATCGGGACCCACCGGCTCGTCCAGAAAGATGTGCTGTTCCGCGACCTGGGTCTCGTGATCATCGACGAAGAACAATGGTTCGGCGTCAAACATAAGGAGCGATTGAAGCAGCTCCGCACCCAGGTCGACGTCTTGACACTCACGGCCACCCCGATTCCCCGCACCTTGCAAATGGCCATGGCAAGCGTGCGCGATCTCTCCATCATCGAAACCCCGCCGGCGGGCCGCCTCGCCATTCGCACCCAGGTGGTCCGATCCAGCGACACCCTCGTTCGAGAGGCGATCTTGCGGGAGTTGGGACGGGGCGGGCAGGTCTACTTCGTCCATAACCGGGTCGAGACCATGGAAAAGACGGGAGCCTGGCTCCACCAATTGGTGCCGGACGCGCGCATCGTGATGGCCCATGGGCAGATGAACGCGAAACCGCTCGAAGCCGTGATGCTGAAATTCTTCCGACGGGAAGCCGACGTGTTGATCGCCTCGGCCATTATCCAATCGGGCATCGATGTGCCCAATGCCAACACGATTATCATCAATCGTGCCGACATGTTCGGCCTGGCGCAGCTCTACCAACTGCGCGGACGGGTGGGCCGAAGCGGCGATCAAGCCTACGCCTACTTCCTGGTGCCCGACGAAGGGCAACTGAGCGAGGATGCGCAGAAACGCCTGACCGCGATTCAGCAATTTACCGAACTGGGCGCCGGCTTCCGTATCGCAGCAGCGGATATGGAAATTCGAGGCGCCGGCAATCTCCTTGGCAAACAACAGTCGGGACATATCGCCGCCATCGGGCTCGACCTCTACATGCAAATGGTGGAACAGGCCGTCCAGCGCCTCAGAGGCCAGGTGGTGGAAGAAGAGCCGGATCCCGTGCTCCGGCTCAACGTCTCTGCCTTCATTCCGGATGCCTATGTCGCCGATCCTCATCAGCGCCTCTCCTGTTACAAACGGCTGTCGTCCTGCACCCAAATCGGAGACCTCGCGTTGCTGCATGGCGAAATCCAGGATCGGTACGGGCTGGCCCCTGACTCTGTCGAGCGCCTGTTCGAAGTCATGCAGGTGCGGCTTCAGGCCAAATCGTTGCGCCTGGCTGCCATTGAACTCAAGTCTCACTCCGTCGTGGTGACACTCGACGCCAAGAGCAAAGTCTCGAGCCAGGCGATTCACCGGATGATGGACCGGTACAAGAAACGCGTCTGTTTCCTGTCCCCCCTCTCATTCGAGCTCCAAATGCCGCACCAGGATTGGCCTTCCATCTTTCGAGAACTCACCGCAACCTTGCAAAGCCTGGGTGTCTGTGATACCAACACAACAGTGCCCTCACGTCCAACTCGCTAACAAGGTCTTGTGTATCTATGATTCGATCATCGAACGGCTCCATCAACGTCGTCGCTGTCCGCCTCGTCTGCCTGCTCGCCGGCGCCATCGGCAGCGGCCTCGTCCTGCTGACCAGCTGTACGCCTCCACCAGAGGAAAGCGTGTTGGCCCTCGTCAATGGCCGCCAGATCACGCAGAACGAATTCGAAACCCGCTGGGGAGAACTGGCCGACGCGACCAGGGCGCGGTACGAGAAAGAGGGAGGGAAGCGCCGCTTCCTCGACGAACTCATCACCCGCGAACTGCTCATGCAGGAGGCGCGCAAACAGGGACTCGACCAGAACGATGCCATCCGCGATCGCGCGCAACGTTATCGGGAACAACTGATTCTCGACGAACTCCTCAAAGATCGCATCAAGGCCAAAATCGAGCTCTCGAAGGAGGAGTTGGACGCCTTCTACGAGAAACATGCCCACGAACTCCTGAGCCCGCTGAAAGTACAAGTGTCGCAGATGCTGCTGCCTCATTTTCCCGCCGCAAAAGATCTCGAAAAGCAGATCAACCAGGGCGGCGACTTCGCCAAGTTTGCGCAACGTTATTCCCTCGACAACAAAACGAAGGCCAAGGGGGGCGATCTCGGCCCCTATCGCAAGGACTTGCTCATCCCGGAAGTCGACGCGATTGTGCATACGCTGAAACCGGGAATGGTCAGTGCGCCGGTCAAGACGGATGCCGGCTATTACCTCGTCATGGTCACGGCCCTCGATAAAGAAATTATTCAGGCGGACTTAGCCGTCCGCGAGCGGCTCCGACAAGAGCTCCTCAACGAAAAGCGCCGAAAACGTTTCGACGATGTCATCGCCGATATCCGCACAAAGGCGATCATCCGCCTTGCCGACGCCTCCCGTTACGTGGCCGACGACGTCGGCACACACTGACACCTCGCGGATCGAGATTGCCTGCATTCCGACTCCTCAAGTCCTTCACAAATCGTGTACAATCTCCCGGAACCTCGTCGGCCAGCCGATCTCGACGGCATAGGGCGAGCCTCCTATCCATAATCGCGTTCCGTCCGTTCATCATGATGGCACCACACTGGTTACGACTCACAGTCTTCTTCTCGGTTGCACTGATCGCACCGGCGTCGCCTCTTTCAGCCGCGCAGGTGGAAGATCGGATCGTTGCGATCGTCAACTCAGATCTCATCATGCTGTCCGACATGAAACGGGAACTGACACCCGAGCGGGAGCGGATGCAGAAAGAGTTTCACGGCGACATGCTCGCGCGGCGGCTCAAGACGGCGGAATATATGGCGTTGACCTCAATGATCGAACGCAAGCTGCAACTTCAGGAAGCGAAGACCAGAAGCGTCGAGGTTACCGATCAGGAAGTCCGGCAAGCGGTCCAGAATATGAAGCAGCAGGGGGAAACGATCGACGAAACGAACCCGGCAAACATGAAAAATGTCCGGGAACAACTGACCCTGCTCAAAGTTGTCGATCGCGAAGTGCGAAGCGGGGTGATGGTGGCAGACTCCGACATGAAACGATATTTCCAGGAGCACCGCGATCGTTTTGCGCTCCCGGAGGAATATACCCTCAGCCAGATTCTCATCCTTCCCCGGTCGCCGGACGATACGGCCGATGCCAAGGAAAAGGTTCGTGACGTGATGAAACGGCTGAAGCAGGGGGAGTCCTTCGAAGACCTGGCGCTGCAGTTTTCAGACGGCCCGAACGCCTCGCGCGGAGGACGCATCGGCCTCGTGCGGCAGGGAGAGCTCTTGCCGGGAATCGAACGGGCCATCGCGAAGCTTGTCCCCGGAGGAATTTCTGATGTGATTGAAACCTCGGAAGGCTTTCAAGTCGTGCGGCTGGAGGACAAGAAACCCAAACAGTTCCGCCCCTACGAGGAGGTCCGCATTGAAATCCAGGGGCTCGTCTTTCAGCAGAAAAGCGAGGACGTCTTCCAGGCCTGGCTCGCTGACCTCAAGAACAAGGCCTATATCGAGATCAAGTTTGAAGCTGCTCCTTCAGGGCCGACCACAACCGGTCCCGCCCCTCGCCCGTCGACGACGAGTAAGGAATGATCGTCCCCCCCTCAGTCAATCCCAGCCCTTCCTGAAGCCGACGCAATGCACTGACGCGCTCGCTCATTTTCAACTTGTCGACTTTCGTCGCCACGACGATGGGCGGCCGTCCGACGGACAAGAGCCATGCGATGGTTTCACGATCCTGCTCGCTCAACACCCGGCATTCGACCAAGACGACCACCGCGCTGAGTTGCTCGCTGCCGTTAAGATACTGCTCGATCAACGGCGCCCACTCAGCCCGCAACGCTTTCGACACCCTCGCATATCCATATCCTGGCAAGTCCACCAACACGAACCGCGCCAACCCTGGGTCGTCGCTGGTGACCCGGAAAAGATTGACTAAGCGGGTCTTTCCCGGCGTGCGGCTCACCTTGGCCAGCCCTTTGCGCTGCAGGAGGGAATTGATGAGCGAGGATTTCCCGACGTTCGACCGCCCGATGAAGGCGACTTCAGGCAGCTGACCTTTCAGAAACTGTTCTGGCCCCGCACAACTTCTGATAAACTCTGCATTCAAGATTTTCAACGGTCACCCTCATAGATAGGCAAGGAGCAAGGGACGAGAGACAAGAGATCGATGCAAGACTCAGATCAGCGCCCTTGGTCCTGCCCTCTCGCCTCCTCCCCTTCATACGCATCAGACTATGAGGAAGTCAACCAAACAATCCCGCTCGCGCATGAAGGTCTTCCTGATTATCGGGCTCTGCCTCCCGATCGGGGCAGTCCTGTTTCTCTGGCTGCTCACCATGCCGGACGTCTCGATCTTACGCACGACCAATCCACCCGTGACGGCGCTTATGGAAGCACGACAGGCCCAAGCTGAAGCACAAGGCCACAGCGTTAGACGCCATTGGATATGGGTGCCGCTCTCTCGCATCGCTCCCTCACTCCGCCAAGCGGTCGTGGGGGCGGAAGATGCGGCGTTCTTCACCCACGAAGGATTCGACTGGGAAGGGATCAAAGAGGCCGCCAAATACAACCTCGAGGCTGGTGAACTCAAACGCGGCGGGAGCACCATTACCCAGCAACTGGCCAAAAATCTCTATCTCTCCTCCGAACGGTCCTTGTTCCGAAAGGCACGGGAAGCCTTGATCACCCGCTCCCTCGAACAGCAGCTCACGAAAGAACGTATTCTCGAACTGTACCTCAACGTCGCCGAATGGGGACAGGGTGTCTACGGAGCGGAAGCGGCAGCCCGCCACCACTTCAAGAAGTCCGCACGCGACCTGACGCCCGACGAGGCCGCCTGGCTGGCAGCCATCTTACCCTCGCCCAGGCGATACGATCCGATCAGAAAAACAACGGCCTTGACTCGCCGCCATGAACGGATCATTCGCCGGATGAACCAAACGGCGCACCATGACATCAAGCCTGAGTAGAGACGGATACCCGGCATGAGAGGCGCTTCTTTCGTACAGCTCTGCGGTCTCATTGCCACCTGCCTCATTCCTCGCCTCACGCTCGCCGAAGAACCCACGAAAGAATCCTCCGTCTTGACGACCGATGAAATCGTGATATCCGCGACGAGAACGGCAGAGCCGATCGGGCAGAGTGCGTCCGCCATCACCGTGCTCACGCGTGAACAGATCGAGCGATCTCCCTATCCCGGCGGACATCAGTTGGACGATCTGCTCAGATCCGTTCCGGGCGTCCAGCCTGCGACGCTAAGCAGCCGCTACAATCATCCTACCGCTCAGTCCGTGACGTTGAACGGCCTGGGCACTCGTCGAACCTTGGTGCTGCTGGATGGTGTTCCGCTCAACGACGGGTTTGGCGGATGGATCAATTGGGGATTGATCCCGAACGACATTGAACGGGTCGAGATTGTCCCCGGAGGAGCCTCGAACCTCTACGGTACCTGGGCCATGGGCGGTGTCATCCACATCATCACGACTCCCCCGGCTGAAGGGATTGGACTCAAGGTGGACAGTCAGGCCGGCACGCTCAGCACCTATCAGCAGGCGTTGAATGCCCGGTACGGAACCGACCGATTCCGTTTTTCCATCGGTTACCGGTGGTTTCATACGAATGGGATCATTCCAGTCCCGGCCTATCAGCAAGGACCGGTGGACAGGACGAATGACTCGCGGCACGAACTGCTCAACGGCAGGCTGGCCTGGTTACCGTCAAGCAGAACGACCCTAGACCTCTCCGGAAGCCTGTTCCGGGAAGACCGGACATTTGGAACCAGCCTCAGCCTGGCGTCGAGAACGATCGGCAACATCGCGCTCGGACTGCACAGCGACCAGGGACAGGGCGGTCAATGGGAGAGCAAACTGTTCGCCCAATGGCAGACCTTCCGGAACCAAACGTCCCAGATCACGCCGAGTCCGCTCCTGCGCCTGGCAGAATTCCGCAATCTGAATCAGACCATTCCCAGTAACGACTTCGGCGGGTCACTGCAATGGACCGGCAGCCTCTGGGGGCCGGATCGGCTGGTGTTGGGCTCTGATGCGCGAACGATCATCGCACAAGCCACCGACGATCTCTTTTCCTCTGGCGGCTTCACCGGGCAAACATTGGCCCGCGGGCACCAGCTCGGATGGGGCCTGTTCGGGGAATGGATCCTGCCGGCGACAGAACGCTTGACCGTCACGCCAAGCCTCCGGGCCGATTGGTGGAAGAATTACAACGCGAGAAGCGAGTCTCCGACTGCAACCATGGCCTTTCGGGATAACACCGTCCAGGTCGTGAATCCGAAACTATCGGCAAACTACATCTTGACCGATAACATCCGCGCGGGCGCCTCGATCTATCAAGGATTCCGGGCCCCGACGATCAACGAACTTTACCGGGGCTTTGGATTTAGCGGATTCAGCTTCCTGCCCAACGATCAGCTTCGCCCAGAACGACTGACGGGGACGGAGGTCAAACTGGAAGGAAACTTGTTATCTGACCGATCGTTCAGCTGGCGCCTGTCGGCCCATCGGGACGAAGTCAAAGACCAGATTCTCTTCCTCACACAAGGACCGGCATCCGCGCAACGGCAGAACGTCGGCAGGACTCTATCGACTGGTGGGGCGCTGGATCTCTCCTATCGGGTCACGCCGCTCCTCTCGCTGAGCTTCGGCTATGCCTATGTCGATTCAGCCATCACCAGCCTTCCGGGAGCCCAGGACCGAGAAGGCAAACGAATCCCGAACGTCTCGCGGAACCAACTCACTGCCGGCATGACCGGTGGCAGGTCCGATTGGGTGACGGTCACGATCATGGCCCGATATCTCTCGCGCCAATACACCGACGACTTGAACCTGCAGCCGGTGGCCGATTTCGTCGTGCTCGACGCGTCGCTCCAACACGAGCTTCGAAAAGGACTCAGGCTGGTTCTCAACGGTGAAAACCTCACCGACCGGCACTATATTGCAACACAAACCGGTTCGATCAAGACGCTGGGGAGCCCGCTCCTGATCATGGGCGGGATACGCGCCGAATACTGAGCGTCAATCGAGAGGCGAGGAATCACCGATCTCGGACGAACCCTGTTCGCCAAAAATCGCCGACTCATGCAGATAGTGTTTAAATTCGAGGAGATTCCCGGAGGGATCTTCGAGAAAAAAGGTGTGGTGCTCGAGACTGGTGCCGGGGAAGCGGACGCGGGGCTGTTGGTAAAAGGGCAACCCGTTCGCCTGGGCCTGCTCCAACAGCCGCTGCCACGAATCTTTCGATAAGAACACCAGACCGAAATGACGGGGGTATATGCCCTGTTGTGATGGCAGAGGCTCCGCCACCAGATGCGCCACGAGTTGATGCCCTGCGAGTCCGAATAGAACGGCGCGGCTCGACTCACGACCCAACGTACAGCCGAGCCCATCAACATAGAAACGTTTCGCCGCCGCCACATCGTGCGTGGGAAAGGCCAAATGAAACAGTGCATCCTTCATGGGAACTGCCCTCGGACCGTCGGCTTTCCCCTCCCCTTCCACCAGCCGGCAGCCATATAGGGCGTCACATGCTTAATCGCAAATCGCCCGTCCGGCGAGAGGACTAACGCCCCGGCAGACCCCTGGATTCTGGACACCAACATACGCAACACCTGTCGAGCCGCGACTGCAGGGCTTTTCCCCGCTGCTAAACAATCACAGATAGTCTTAGCGACGACAAGACGGATAATCCCTTCGCCCATTCCTGTCATCGACACAGCGCCACACTGATTGTCCGCATACAGGCCACAGCCGATGAGCGGACTGTCGCCGACCCTCCCAGGCAACATCGAATCGACGCCCCCGGTCGAAGCCCCTGCCGCCACCGTTCCAAATCCATCCAACGCGACCGCGCCGACGGTTCCATGCTGGTCCTTCCCGGTCCTCTGAGATTGTAACATCGCGCGATAGAGCCGCATCGTCTGCGCGGCAGAGGCTGAGGGAAGATCTCGACCGGTGTTTCGGCGAGGCGATCGCGCTTTGGGTAATGGAGCCAGTTGGCAATGTTGCGCAAATTTCGTGGCCTGGGGTCCCACGAGCAAGACGTGAGGGGTGTCCTCCATGACCAGGCGGGCGGCGGTAATCGGATGGAGAATCCCTTCGATCGAGGCAACCGCGCCAGCTCCGAGCTGCGCCCCTTCCATGATCGAGGCGTCCATCCGCTGCACACCATCGAGCTGGCGATTCGCCCCCCGTCCTGCGTTAAACAGACCGGACTGCTCGAGAAGACCGATGGTACATTCGACGGCGATGAGGGCAGGGCCTCCCTGCTCAAGAATGGCATAACCGATGACGAGCGCATCGGCCAGGCAGGTGGCCTGCGCCGGCGTCATGCGTCGAAGGCCGGCGCCTCCATGGGCAAGAATGAGGGGAGCGGAACCGGTCAATTGAGAAGCAGATCCCGAACCTGGCGGTAGGCCGGATCTTTCATCCGGTCCAAATCGGACCGCACAAATCCCAGGCCGGTGACGCAGAGCTCGAAGTTGTCGGAGAGTTTACGAAAGAGCGGAGGCTCTTCCCCCGATGGGCTGTCGGCCATTTGCGCGACAATCCCGTAGGAGCGTTTTCCTTTCTTCATATAGTCCACGAGAAAATCCATATGGTAGATCAATCCGGCTGTCTTCAGGCGGCGCAGATATTCCGGAAACAGGCCCGCCATGAACAGCGTAAAATCGCCGATGTGCTGATGCACGTCCCGCTCGCGATCCATCGACTGCGCCTCAAGCAGCACTTCGGATTCAAACAGGAGATCGACCACCGTATCGACCGGTTGGTCCTGGAGATTCCTGATCTTATATAAATGGTCGGTATGGGTAAAGTCGACCAGCAGATTGGAGACGTAACTGGTGACGTTGGAGTCGGGCCACCCGAGATGTTCCGTGAAACTCTTCTCGGTCAGGGCGCCGAAGAACTGCCGGAGCGGATGCCGTGGCGGAACTTGCGTTCTCATATCCACCTCTCACACATTCCGAAGACTCGTGAGTTCAGTATAGCAGATGTTCTCAAACGCGCCGATGTCGGCCCATGATTCTTCTATCGGTCTTCACACAACAAACTTGAACCAGGACCAGAATGAGCTGAACCGGCAGGCTGCTCAAAAAGACCGTCCAGCAAGGCCGCAGCCGATGGAAGCACCGGAGGCGTAGCCCCTGGCTACGTTGAGGATGCGTTCGAGGCGAGAACGAAGTTGGCGGTCTTTTTCAACAGCCTGCTAGCTCACGTTCCGGCTATCCAGAACAAACGTCACCGGTCCATCGTTCAACAACTCGACCTGCATATGCGCGGCAAAGACGCCTGTTTCCACCGGAATCCCTTGCGCTGTTAATTCGGCTGCCACTGCCTCATAGAGACGCTTTGCTTCGTCAGGCGGAGCCGCTTCGTCAAAGCTGGGGCGACGGCCATTCGTCGTCCGGCCAAGGAGCGTGAATTGGGAGACCAGCAAGACCGATCCACCAATGTCCGTCAACGAGCGATTCATCTTTCCCTGTGCATCGGAAAAGATCCGGAGCACGCGAATCTTCTCGACGAGGTACCGGCCATCCGTCTCCTCGTCCCCCTTCGCGACGCCCAGCAAGACCAGCAGGCCGGCATCGATCCGTCCCACCACCCGACCGTCAACCTCAACCGATGCCCGCGTCACCCGCTGAATCACAGCCTTCATAGCTTATCGTTCCGGCCGAAGCTGCGCGATCGTGCCCTCAAGAGTGAGCAGTTTTCGTTTCAAGGGTAACCCTGCTGAAAATCCGCCGATCGACCCATCGTGTGCCACAATCCGATGGCAGGGAATCACCATCGGCATCGGATTCGCCCCCACGGCATTACCGACGGCACGGGCATAGTGGCTGCCTCCCACGCGCAAGGCGACCCATTGATAGGATCGCAGTCTGCCATAGGAGATACTCAGCAGCGTTCGCCAAACCTTTTGCTGAAAGCTCGTCCCTCCCGAGAGGTCGAGCGGCAGATCGAAGGATTGACGGACCCCGTCGAGATAGTCGGTCAATTGGGCTTGCGCCTCTCGCAATCGTAAAGAAGCCAGGCCTTCCAGTAGCTCCACTGAATCCGCTGGCAGCTCAGACAAGAGGGCCTGACGCGACGCCTGGGGCATCACCACCGCGTCGATTCCTTTCGACGTTTCGGAAATGCCCATCCAACCCCATGGCGTCTGAAACACAAAAACGACAGACGCCTGGCGTGGGGCACGAGGCACGAGGTGAGGGGGAGAATTACTGTATGTGCTGGATCTGACTTCGCTCGTCTTGCCGTTTTTGGCTCTCATAGCCTTTAGCCTTTAGCCTTTAGCCTGAGTTTTCGTTTTACCATCCCCCACACGAACACAAGCTCTTCCGAACGCAGCATGGCATGGACGCCCAGATAGCCGCTTACGCTCAAGCCAATTGTCATCGTCAGCATGATCGACTTCTCAAGCCAATCACCGGGATGCGTCCACAACTGAGCTGCCGCGACCCAGGCGCAGATCACGACCAACGGCACGGACGCGACCAGCACGCGGAGCGACGATCGCCCCACCGAGCCCCATTCGATGCCGCCCAGGCGACGATGCAGCACCGCGACTAAGATCCCTCCGTTCACCATCGCCGCCAAGGCTGTGGCCAAGGCCAGACCAGCCGCACCAAGCGACGACATGAGTAAAAGTGAAAACAGGAGATTGGCCGCGACGGCAATAGCCGCTGAGATGGCCGGTGTGCGCGTGTCTTGCAACGAATAAAAAGCCGAAACAATGATACGAACTCCTCCGAAGGCCCAGAGGCCGACGGAATAACAGAGCACCGCTAGTGCAGTCTCGGCCGTATCGTACGCCGTGAAGGACCCATGCTCGAAAAACAGATGGACGATCGGTTGCCGCAGGAGGATCAACCCCAGCATCGCCGGAAGAATGATGAACAGGATCATGCGAAGGCCGAATCCCAACGTCACACGCAATTCCCCCAACGCGCCGCGCGCGGCCTGCGCAGAGAGGGTCGGCAAGATGGCTGTGGCCAATGCCACACCAAAAATTCCGAGCGGAAACTGAATCAACCGCATGCCATAAAAAAGATAGGTCGGCCCGCCTGCAAAGAAGGAGGCGAGGATCGTGCTTACCGTAATGTTGATCTGTGTCACCGACAGACCGAGAAGCGAGGGGATCATCAGCGTCCCGATCCGCCGTAAACCTGGATGCCCCCACTCCCATCGAAATCCGAACAACAAACCTCGCAACTTCAGGCTGGGAAGCTGCATGGCAAATTGTGCGGCCCCTCCTGCGACCACCCCGATGGCCACGCCAACAATCGGCTCCGACAGGTATGGCGAGACAAACAACGCACAGCCGATCATGAAGATGTTGAGAAAGAGCGGCGAGAAGGCCGGAGCCGCGAAGGCCCGCACGGAGTTAAGAATCCCCATCGCCAAGGCCGCCAGGCTGATGAACAGCAGATAGGGAAACATGACGCGGGTGAGCAGCGTCGTCAGTGCAACCTTTTCAGGGTTCGCCTCAAATCCAGGCGCAAGAAGTTGCACGAGCCACGGCGCGGCAAGAATACCCATGACGGTGACCAGGGTCACGATCGTCAACAGCGTGGTAAAGACGGCGCTGGCCAGCTCCCAGGCTTCCTGCTTGGTTCGCAGAGTCCGATATTCCGTAAAGACAGGAATGAAGGCCGAGGACATCGATCCTTCGGCAAAGAGTTCGCGCAGCAAACTGGGTATCCGAAAGGCGACATAGAACGCGTCCGCGGCAGGCGTGGCACCGAAGAGGCGAGCCAAGACCATGTCGCGGACGAAACCGAGAATCCGGCTGGAGAAAGTACCAATACCGATCATCCCGGCCGCTTTCACGACGGAATGATTTTCATCCTGCGATGCTGGTGGAGAACCGGGTGACGCGGCAGGTTCGGACATAGGCTTGGATTCTAGCGGAACCTCGCCAGGCAGTCTATCAAGGCAACGATTATGATTCTTGAATCAATGTGTCGGGTAATTCGTTCGGATTGTCGCCTGAACCAGCAGGACTCACCTGCCCAAGGAGGATTCCACATTTCGCAATCGCCTCACAGATGGCGTCAGTCGCTTGTCCCATTCGAATGCCGTCGGTGATACCACTGACCAATCCGTCCCATGTACCGGGGGGGACGCGATCGTTGAGGCCTTTGTCCGCCAAGACGTGCACACGACGCTCCAGCAACGAAATGAGGATGAGGATGCCTGTATGGCCTTTCGTGTTGTGCAACCCGTGCTTGTAGAAGGCCTGCTCGGCACGGAGGGTCACTTTATGTGCCATGCGCTCGCGTGACGTGACGAGACGGATGATCACCGAAGCCCTGCCAAGCCATTGCCCGAATCCATAGGCCACCACGACTGACAACAAGAGCCAGCCGGCGTTGCCGGCATACCAGCCCCACGGCAGCCAATACATCTCGATCGTCAGGAGGAGAGCCAGCACAAGCAGGGCGAGCATAAGCCCCGTTCGATGGCTGGCCTCACGATACAGAGCCGAGGCAGGGACAATCATCGGCACAATCTCGCCCTTCGTACCCGACTCGGCTTCTTGAACCGCTTTTCTGATCCGTTCACGCTCTATATCCGTGAATGACGTCATCTACCAATCTCCCGAAGCGCCGCCGCCGCCAAAGTCACCGCCCCCGCCGCTGAACCCGCCGCCACCCCCAAATGAACCGCCGAATCCACCGCCTGGTCCTGGGATGAAACCCTCTCCCCATCCTCCACCCCGCCCTCCTCCGCGATTCGCTTGCAGGATGAGCCACAACAAGAAGGCCGTCACCCCGGCTGCCAGGAGACCCAACCCCACCGTGGCAGACTGCGCCACGAGAAAGGCGAGCAGGCTCCCGAGTAACGCACGGGTGCGTTGAAGTCCATGGCTCAACACAATACCGGCCAAGGTCCCAACCACGATTCCGATGATCACATACTCAACGGCCGTTGGATCCTGGCCGGAACGGGTGCGGCTGGCCATTACCTCTTCAGCCTTGTAGGTGCCTTCGATCGTACCGAGGATAGCCTGGACTCCCGCAGCAACGCCGCCCGGCAGATCCCCGCTTCGAAACCGTGGCACGATCTCCTGGCGAATGATGTGGGCGGACCTCAGGTCCGTCAATGTGCCTTCGAGACCATAGCCCACTTCGATACGGACTTTCCGCTCGCGCAGGGCGACGAGCAGCAGCACGCCATTCTCCGTTCCCTTCTGGCCGAGCTTCCACGTGGTCCCGACGCGATGAGAGAAGAATTCGAGCGGCTCGCCTTCGAGAGACGGCAAAATCAGCACGGCAACTTGATTGCTGGTCTTCGTCTCGTGGGCTTCGAGGTCGCGGCTGAGGGAGGCGACCATATCGGCCGGCAGCACCTGCGCAAGGTCCACGACGCGGCCCGTAAGGGGTGGCACATCGAGCGCGAAGGACGGAGAGGTGAGGGCCGAGACTAGAGATACAACACCGACGAGAATACAACGAACCATCAACTGTCGAAGATTGTCCCCCACATTAAACCTCAGCTGAGCAGGATGCTCAAAAAGACTGTCCAGCAAGGCCGTAGGCGAGTCGAACCCGGAAGCGTACCCTCAGGGGTACGTTGAGGGTTTCGATGAGCCGAGAACGACGCTGGCAGGATTTTTCAGCGTCCTGCTAGAACTTCACCTCTGGCGGCTTCGCAACGGCCTTTTCATCCGCCACGGTAAAGTTCGGCTTCTCTTCGAGATGGAGAAGGAACTTGGCCGTCAGATTCGTAGGGAAATAGCGAACGCCTTTGTTGTACTCCGCGACTTTCTCGATATACCGTTTGCGCGCGACAGCGATACGATTCTCCGTCCCTTCGAGCTGGCTTTGGAGATCGCGAAAGTTCTGGTCTGCTTTCAGATTCGGGTAATTTTCTGCAATGGCAATGAGACGGCCCAACGCCGACGAGAGACCAGCCTGCGCCTTTTGGAACTGTTCGAAAGCAGCAGGATCTTTTAACGTATCCGGCGTTACCTGAATCCCCGTGGCTTGTGCACGCGCCTGCACGACCCCCTCAAGGGTATCCTTCTCATGCGCGGCATAACCATTCACGGTGGCGACCAGGTTCGGGATCAGATCGGCTCGCCGCTGATACTGATTGACCACTTCGCTCCAGGCGGCTTTGGTATCTTCATCCAACCCCTGGAGATCGTTGTAGCCGCATCCTGAGAGGCCTAGAAGCAGAACCGAAATGATGAAGGTAGCGAATACCGAGATACGACTGCCCATGGTGCTCCTCCTTTGACATGCGCGCACGCCGGTCTATAGCGCCGGATATCGATCATGCTATCATGCGGATCATCTGTATGATACGGAGGCGAGACCGTCCGATGTCGCTTGAACCCTCTTCACATTTACCAGGCGGATTTCAGATCACGCACCGCACTCTCGGCATCTATCAGGGGAGCGCGATCGAGCTCGCATTTTGGTATCCCTCATCCGGGATGCCGGAACATGGGCTCTGTCGGTTCGCCACGAAAGAGAAGGCCGAATCCTATCGCGCATACCTCTGTTCCCCTGCCTGCCCGGAACCGCTCGATGAGAAGGACCTCACCATCGAGCCCTATGACCTCGCTGCGCATGAGGGGCTGATTAACGATCATCCGCTTCATTCTGCCTGGGAAACTCCGACCTAACAGGATGCTGAAAAAGTCTGCCAGCAGCGTTCTCGCATCGCTCAGGCCCTCAACGTACCCTCCGGGTACGCCTCGGCCCTTCACTCGCTGCGGCCTTGCTGGACAGCCATTTTGAGCATCCTGCACATCGCGGCAAACTCTATTCTATTTCTATTGACGATGAGATTGGGATAAAGATTCGCCGCCCGTTCAGGCAGCGGCATCCACCTTGCGGGAGGACTTACCGGACTGGTCCGGCGTCTGAGCCTGCACGAAGGCTAATAAGCGCTTGTCCTCTTGGGCGGCTCGAAGGAACTTGAAAGCGATACCGCGAGGACTCACGGAACGGACCATCGCAGCCACTTCAAGAGGAAGATCACCTTCGTTCAGCGTCAATTGCAAATAGAAGATGTCGTCCGTATGGACCAGGGTCTCGCTCTTGATGATACAGCCGCCCATCGAGAGATCGAGCACCGTTCCTTCACCACGAACCTTGCCCCCGGAAAACGAAAGATAGAGTCGCACGGGAATCCTGAGATGTTCGCGGCGATCCATCGGATGCGTGGGATGGTCGAGCCAAAGACGAGATGCGAGAAACCGGTGACTGCACGACGGACATTTGAATGGCGCCACAAAAATACATGCGGCGAGGTGCTCGCGGATCGATTGAGGGAGAGACTGTAAGATACCGTCCTTCTGACAACGCGGACAGTTCAGGATGCGGCCCATATCATCGATTCCTCGTGGTTCCTATGACACAGACTTGGCGAAAGACCAAATCTTGTCTTGTCCACGGATAGATGATCTCCTCCTCGCTGTCAAGAAAACCTACGTTCCGTGCGAATATGTCGTTATGAGACGTGTCCAGTTTATCCGCGAACCGCTCCATCTTCACGCACAGTGGCAGATGCCGCTCGACCTGCAAGTAATCCTGTCGCCCAAGCCCATTGAAAGTTAAACCCGCCGATTCGACCGTCGCAATCGAGGATTTCCCCAACTAGATAGAGACCGGGCACCAACTTCGACTCCATCGTGCGAAAATTAATTTCCTCCAGTGGAACACCACCCGCCGTAACCTCTGCATAGTTCCAGCCCCGATCCTGTTGCACTGGCAGCGGAAACTTTACAAGCCCCACCAATACACGATCTCGGTCCTTCCTCGGAAGTTGACCGATGGCTGTCTGCCCATTGATTCCCAGATATCGGCAGAGGGACTCGGCGAATCGCTCCGTGACCAGATGCGCCAGAGTGTTGATCAGCGAACGACGAGGGGATCCCGCTGCTTGCTCCATGAACCATTGGCGGGCGGATTCTTGAGTCAGGGTCGGCAGGAAATTCACGGATAGCTCAACCGGCTCATTTTTTTCCCTGGCGCTTGTCCAAAACCGGCTGGCATCCATCACGATTGGGCCACTGACTCCGAAATGGGTCCAGAGCAAACTGCCGGTTCTTCGATCGACGGCATGGCCACTCACCGTCGTGGTCAATTCCACCTCCTGTGAGATGCCTGAGAGATCCTTATGGAACAGGGTCTCGTCAAGCACTAAGGGGGCTAGGGCCGGAGTGGTTGTACTGACCCGATGTCCCAGCCGACGGGCCAGCTCATAACCGAACCCGTCACTCCCTGTTTTCGGAAGTGAGCGGCCACCCGTAGCCAAGATGACCTTCTTTGCTTGCAGGGTTCCATGGGTATGGTGAATGACGAAACCAGCTTCTGAGCCGGTCAGACGGGAGACGTCTGTCACTCGATGGTCCGGACGGATAACCACGCCGAGTTCGTGACAACGAGTGAGGAGTGCGGTCAAGACCGTTCTCGCCTTGTCGGTTACCGGAAAGAGCTTGCCGGTGTCTTCACACTTGAGCTCGACCCCCATCGAGGCAAACCAGTCGATCGTGGCCTGGACCGGAAAGGCAGCGAGCACATTCTTGATGATGTGACGATTACCGAAGAAGTCGGTGGCGGTCACGACATCATGCGTGACATTGCAGCGCCCACCTCCGGAGACAAGGATCTTCGCTCCGACAGTCTTGGCCCCATCGAGCACAGTGACCTTCAGGGTAGGATCTCTTTTCGTCACCCCCTCGGCTGAAAAGATCGCAGCCGCCAGTCCGGCGGCGCCTGCACCGATCACCACCACATCATGTCTATCGTCCTGTATCGACATTAGAGAGTTCTAACTGCCAGTTAACACCCTGTTAATCTTGCAATGCTAGAGTTCCGTCCGTGAGTGATCGCTGCTTCGGAAATGGAATACATGACAGTAGGAGGTGGGCCGATGACTTGTCAAAAATGCAAAGGACTGATGGTGAAAGAGTGGCGACCGGATTTCTCACAGGAAGTGGCCGTGCTTCGCTGTATCAATTGCGGCCTGGTCCTTGACCCCTTGATTGCGCAGAATCGCGTCACTCCCTCGCGCCCGAAACAGCGGGTCCTGGACGCTGCCTGATGGTTTGTTCGAGATCGTGAGCCAGTTCGGTCGGAGCGGACGACTTGCCGACCCGACCGAATTGGGCAGGTGTGGACGTTGCGCTCGTGGTTAGACCGAAAACTCCGCCCATAAGAATGTATGATCTGAGGGGTCTTTTGCTCGCCGCGGCTCAACGTCCACTTCTACCCTGATACAATGGTCCGCCAGCGGAGCCGTCGCCAGAATATGGTCGATGCGCCAGCCTCTATTCGCTTCCAGCGAAGCGGGCGCTCGATAATCCCAAAACGTATATTGCTGACGGTCTGGATAGAGCTTCACGAACACATCCTGAAACCCCCAGGCCAACGTCTTCTCATAAGCCCGCCTCGCATCCTCGTGATAACAGACATGCTTAAGATGCTTCTCGGGGCTATGCACGTCCATCGGACGCGGGGCGACGTTCATATCGCCGCACCAGATCGCCGGCTTGTCCGGGGACAGATGCTTCTCGAAATACTTCTGAAG
>JAUXQT010000069.1 GCA_030682135.1 Nitrospirota bacterium
GGTCAAGATGATTGAGGTGAAGCGCGATCCCAAGCGGGTGAAGTTCAAATTTCCCATCCCCCCAGCGAGCGGCCGGCAAGTGCTTGAACTCCAGGGCGCATCCAAACGCTATGGAGAAAAAGTGGTCTACGAAAAAGTCGAGTGTTCGATCGAACGGGGTCAGCGAGTGGCGCTGGTGGGAGAAAACGGGGCTGGGAAAAGTACGTTGCTCAAGATGCTGGCAGGCGCGCTGGAGCCGGACAAAGGCAAACGAACAGTCGGTCATGGTGTCACGCTGCACTATTTTGCTCAGCATCAGGCCGAGACGCTGAACCCGGAACATACCATCCTGGAATCTCTCACAGAAGTGTCCAACCAGGCTGAAACGAACTTTCTCCGCGGAATTGCCGGCGCCTTCCTCTTCACCGGTGACGATCAAAAGAAACCCGTCAAGGCCCTGAGCGGAGGGGAACGCAATCGCGTCGCGCTCGCACGGATGTTGGTCGAACCGGCCAATACCCTGCTGCTCGACGAACCGACCAACCATCTCGATCCGGCGTCGGTCGATATGCTGACCGATGCACTCTCGGAGTTCCCCGGTACGATCATTTTCATTTCCCACGACCCCACCTTTCTCACCAGAGTCTGCACGCGCGTCATTGAGATCGAAGAGGGCAAAGCCCGCAGCTTCACCGGTGACTATGAATATTACTTGTGGAAGAAAGCGCAGGAACTCGAATCCATCAAGGAATCGAGTGACGACCTGAAGGGAGTGGATCGCGGAAAGACCGTCGGACCGACCAAGGCCATGCTGTCGCAAGCCCCAGCCAAGTCCTCATCCGGAGATCGCCGCGATTTGAGCAAGGCCCAAGCCCGCCTGGAGAAGCAGCTCGTGCGGGCCGAAGCCGAGATTGCCGACTGTGAGACGAAGATCAAAGCACGGGACCTCGAACTGGCCAACCCCGCACTCTATAAAAATGAATCCACCAAGTGGAGTGCGCTGCAGATCGAGTATGACGGCTGGAAGAAGGATCTTGTGCGGCTCACGGCCAAATGGGAAACACTCTCATCTGAACTGGAAGATGTGAAACAAAAGCTGACGGCGTTCGCGTAGCTGACTAACGAGCGGGGTGGGCGAGACTAGCGGGAAAAGCGAGACAGGTGAAAATGAAACTTGCGCGTCGCGCATTGAGTTAGACCGAGGATCGAACCGTTTCTTCAAGATAATAGTACAACCAGCGGTTCTTCTCTTTCGTCACCAGCTCGTCCCAGACGACGCCGATCAGAAACCCCTTCTCCCATGGCTTCACCCAGGCGACTTTCCCGTCGAGACGCTCCATCTGTTCTGCGCGGTCCGAATCGAGAAACGCCAACGACACCATCACAGGCTGGGCCACCGCCAACGTCTCTTTCGTGTGCAGGCCCGCGCCGACTTTGTTGACGTTATCCAACACAGCCGTAATCGCCTTCGATCCACTCTTCGGCGAAATCAATGCGGAGCCGACCAATGTTGCACGAACAAGTTTGCGCCGTTCGTTCGTTGCGGCAATCGATGCAGCTGACTTCGGACTCTGTCGTTTCATGGGCCTAAGTATAACCGATTAGAAATCTTTGTCCACCACTCTGCCACCCCCTATTTATGCGTCTTTAGGCCGATAGTACCGGCGCCCCTTGAGCGAGTCAGGGAGGTCATCCTGCACCTTGGCCTGCGGATCGTCATGGACATAACGATAGCCTTTCCCGTACCCAAGCCCCTTCATCATCGAAGTCACGGCATTCCGCAAATGGAGCGGAACCCCTAGATTTCCATGGGCTTTTGCATCTTCCATCGCCTCAAGCAGTCCGACATAGGAGGCATTGTCTTTGGGCCTGGTGGCAAGATAGGTCGTCCCCTGGGCTAGATTGATCTGCGCCTCGGGGAGTCCCACGAACTGCACGGCCTGGGCGACCGCGGTGGCCACGACCAGACCCGTCGGGTCGGCATTCCCTACGTCTTCGGAGGCAAAAATGACCATGCGGCGGGCGATAAACTTCGGGTCCTCGCCCCCTTCCAACATCCGGGCGAGCCAATAGAGCGCGCCGTCCGGATCGGAATCGCGCAGGCTCTTAATGTAGGCAGAGATGACGTTGTAATGTTCTTCCCCGGACTTGTCGTACCGGATCGACTTTTTCATCAACGCGGCTTCCAACGCCGCTCCATCGATCACGCGCGTCCCATCAGGCCCAGCCGGCTGCTGTCTGACGATAAAATCCAGCGCCGTCAGGAGCGCCCTCGCGTCGCCGTTGCCATAGGCAATCAATCGCTGCCTGGCCTCTGGCGAGAGGCGAGCACTCCATTTGCCCAGCCCGATCTCAGGATCTGTGATGGCTCGATCCAGAATATGCCCCAAGGCCTCATCCGACAGGGGCTTGAGCACGATCAGCAAAGAACGGGACAGCAGCGGCGAGATCACTTCGAAGGAGGGATTCTCCGTCGTCGCACCGACCAGGATGATCGTTCCCCGCTCGACATGAGGGAGAAAGGCATCCTGTTGCGCCTTATTGAAGCGGTGAATCTCATCGACGAAAAGGATCGTCCGTTGACCGTTGATCGCCTGACGTTGCTCCGCGGTCTTGATGATGGCCCGCAGCTCTGGGACACCACCCGTAACCGCCGAGAAGGGCACGAACTGCGCTTTGGTATGACGCGCGACAAGATGAGCCAGAGTCGTCTTGCCGGAACCTGGCGGCCCCCAGAAGATGACGGAAGAGAGTTGATCTGCTTCGATCGCCCGGCGCAAAGGCCGATCCGGCGCCGTAATGTCGTCCTGCCCGACAAAGTCCGCAAACTCCCGCGGCCGGAGACGCTCGGCCAGCGGAGCCTCAACGGATTTCTCTCCCTCGGGAGTCCCAAATAAATCGGATGTCTGATCGCGTGAAGCCGTCATCTGACCCCCCAAGAATGGGAAGAATTGTATACGCCGAGCGGGATGATCGCAAACGCCGCGCACCTGGCCAACAAAGAGCAGCCGGAAGCCTTCAATCACATCGTCGCGACCTTCGCCTCTGAACCGCAAACCAGTGAGCGCCTAAGGCGAAGGTAGAGCAATCCACGACTGGAATGGCTAGATTGAAATGAGAGAGACCAAGCAGGACGTTCAAAAAGTTCATCCAGCAAGGCCGAAGCGAGTGAGGGTCCGAGGCGTACCCGTAGGGTACGTTGAGGATCTGAACGACGCGACCTGCCTGCGCGAAGCCGCTTCGGCGAAGGCAGGGAACAAAGCTGGAAGCCGTTTTCAACACCCTGCCTAGTCGGAGTCGCCGATGCTGCCTCGGCGGATGAGCTTCAGGAACTCCAGCCTGGTTTGCTGCTGTGTGCGGAAAGCGCCTAACATGGAGCTGCTGACCGCAACGGTGTTCTGCTTTTCAACGCCCCGCATCATCATGCAGAGGTGCCGCGCCTCGACGACCACACCGACTCCATGGGCATTGAGCTTGGTTTTGAGAGTTTCAGCGATCTGAACGGTGAGCCGTTCTTGGACCTGCAGCCGTCTCGCGAACATATCCACGATACGAGGAATCTTGCTGAGCCCCACCACCTTCTTATTGGGCAGATAACCCACATGAACCTTGCCGAAGAAGGGCAGCAGGTGGTGTTCGCACATGCTGAAAAATCCGATGTCCTTCACGATGACCATCTCGTCGTACTCGATCGGAAAGAGCGCGCCATTTAAGAGCTCGTCGATATCGCGCTGGTATCCCTGGGTCATGAAAGCGAGGGCCTTGGCCACTCGCTCGGGCGTTTTCACGAGCCCGTTGCGGCCAGGCTTTTCGCCGAGGGCCAGCAGCATTTCGGTGACGAGAGATTGCAGCACATCCAAATCGGCCGGTTTACCGCTCCCGTTGACGTCTTCTATCTGCCGCTGATTGCGTCGCTTGACTCCCTGCTTAGCCATGCCGTCCCTCTCTGAGGACCGGGGCCTGACTTGCCGACCCCGTATACTCGAAGTAATTGTCGCGTGTTTCGATGAGCCCGACCTTTTCCAGCTGCCCGTTGGGCAGGTGCTTTACGAGGAGGTCCCAGATCAGCAACACCAAATTTTCACCCGTCGTGGTGAGATCGGCAAACTCAGGATCTTGATTGAGATCCTGATGGTCGAACCGCGTGATTACTTGTTGTCCGACAGTCCGATCCAGCTGATCGAGGTCCATCCCTTTATTCGTCGCGGTCGGAACCGTACTCTTGACGGTCACCAACACGACATAGTTATGACCATGTCCATTGGGATTATTGCACTTCCCAAACGCCGCCACGTTTTCAGCGGGGGATAATTGATCCGTATGCAGCCGATGCGCCGCGCAAAACCGATACCGCCTCGTCACACTCGCCTGTGCCATTGTGGATTCAGCTCACATTCATCAGGAAAAATGGAAAAGCCAGGATTGCCCACATACCGGACAATCCTGGCTTCCCCTATTCATTCAACGAAACAGCTCGCGCCACTCCAGCGCACATCCCTTAGGCGCTGAAAGAGCTGCCGCAGCCGCAGGTCGTCTTCGCTTGTGGATTCTTGATCGAGAACCCGGACCCTTGGAGGCTGTCCACGTAATCGACTTCGGCCCCCTGCAACAAGGGCGCGCTCTGCGAATCCATGATGACCTTGACGTCACCCTTCTCGACTACCGTATCGTCATCGCCCATCTTGGACTCGAAGGCCATCCCGTATTGATACCCGTGGCAGCCGCCGCCCTTCACGTAGACGCGCAAGCCGACGATATCCTTCTCTTCGACCATCAATTCCTTGATCTTCTGCTCTGCAATCGCCGTAATCGTAACCATTTATAACCCTCCTCGTGTGACCAGGCCGTCCTTCGAAGACCTGCCTGGAATGACTTAGTGTAACATCTCTTTACCGGATTTCAATACCCTGCGACTCCAACTGCGCCGTCGTGGGTGCAACCCACTTACCCTCTGGAACCAGAACCACTACGTCTCCGAGCACTTTGGCTTGGCATCCAAGCCGATGCCAGGGCTCGCTGAGCGCTTCACGATCGAGAAGATCCTGCTCATCGAAGTCGATCTCCGACAGGTTCTCGGCGCCCATCTGCACTTCAACCCGGCAGGTGGTGCAGGAGGCATTCCCACCACAATCATTATTCAAGGTAAACCCGAGAACCTTCGACGCGTCTAACAGGGACGTATTCGCCGGAACTTCTCCGCTCTTGCCCTGAGGATGGAGAAACGTCACACGTGGCATCGTAACTACCTCTTCGCTACGCGGTCGCGCCGGCAGTCACCGGCTGATAGGGACAGCGCTGCAATCGGATATGCTCCTCGAACTCATGACGGAACAGTTTCATGCTGCTCTGCACCAACACTGCAGCCCCGGTGACCAACGTGCAATAACCCGTCCCCTTCACAAACCCGCAGAGCTGAAGAAGGCTATCCAAGTCTTTCTGCGTCCCCTCTCCCTGCTCGATCTTGGTCATCAGTGCAGCAAGGTTAATGGTCCCCATTCGACAGGGCGGACATTGTCCGCAACTCTCACCTTTGAAGAAGTTCGAGAAATGGAGGGTCTTCGCCACCATACAGGTCGCATCATCGACCACGATCATACCGGCCGACCCAAGTCCGGTGCCGGCTTTCTTGAGCGAATCGAAGTCCATCGTCAGATCCAGCTGATCGGCCGTGACCATCGAAAAGGCCGGGCCACCTGGAAATACCGCCTTGATCTTGCGTCCGCCAGGCACGCCGCCACCACAGGTATCAATCAATTCGCGGATTGTGATACCCATCGGCCGCTCGTACACACCCGGCTTGTTGATGGCGCCGCTGAGTGAGAACATCATCGTACCAGGGCACTTTTCCGTTCCAACCTGCGTAAACCAAGCTGCGCCTTTTTGGATGATCCGCGGAATATTGCACAAGGTTTCGACATTGTTGACCAGGGTCGGCTTCCCGTAGAGGCCATAGTCCGTCGGGTAGAACGGTGGCTTCTGCCTGGGCATCGCCGGCCGTCCCTGCATCGATTCGAGCATCGCCGTTTCTTCACCGGCCACGTAACTTCCATGGCCTTCGAACACTTGCAGGTCGATATCCATGCCACTACCCATGGCATTCTTGCCCAGGAACCCTCGATCCTTCGCCTGCGCCAACGCTTTCTTCAGATTCTCGCGTTCTTCGTGGTACTCGTGATTCACATAGATAAACGCCGCTTTGGCTTGCACCGTATAGGCCCCGATGAGGCAGCCTTCGATGAGCTGGTGGGGCGCATGCTTGAGCATGTAGCGGTCTTTAAACGTACCGGGCTCATGTTCGCCAGCATTGCAGACGAAGTAATGCTCTTTCACCCGGTGGTTCAGAACCTTTTCCCACTTGATGCCGGTGGGAAAGCCCGCGCCCCCGCGGCCACGGAGCCCGGCTTTCTTCAGTTCACTCACGACGTCCGTCGCACTCAGCTCTTTGACGCACTTCTTCCAGGCCTCGTAGCCCCCGATCTTCAGGTAGGCCTCGATATCCCAGGGATTGCCATCAAGCGTTTGGAGAACTCGTGGATCAGTCGCAGTCGTCATGCGCCCTTCCTTGCCGGTTTAACTCACAGTGCGGAGCGTTACTATACGGCTCCTGGCCGGCCTTCGTCAAGACAATGGCCCGATAATAGGCCTGAATCTCAACGACTTAGGGCCAGCGGCCCATGCAAAACAGGGCATATGGGCCATCTGGGCATTGCGTAGGAACGATCGAGGCTGAGGCAGGGACGGGAAGAAAGGAACAAGGCCGGCAGGTTTCCCTGCCGGCCTCGCTTAGAGCGTCTTACTTGAGGTGGCTACCGGCTCCCATGAATAGCAACATGGGAATCGACAACATGAAATTCACCCGCGAAGCGAGAAGCGCGGTTCGGCCCCATTGGGCCATTTCCGCCGGAGCAGGGGTCCCCTGGGCTGCCGCCGTCACTGCCGCAATGATCTTCTGTTGGTTCGGCCAAATGATCGCATGGACGTTGATCATCATGATGAGACCCAAGAGCCCGCCGATTCCCAACGCGATCGCACCGGTTCCACCCTTCGAGTACATGTAAAAGTAGAGCGCGATTCCGGCAAACACCGTAACCGTTGCGCCATGACGGAACCAGTTCAACGCGGCAGGCATCAACTTGGGAATCACGATGTTTTTGGTCGGACCATCCAAGCTCTTCAAGAACCCCGCGTTGATCAGGTTGAAGAAATACAACAGGCCGATCCAGGTAATGCCGGCCAAAAAGTGCACCCAACGCAACAACAGACCGGCCCAGTCGGCCTCACCAATCGCAATGCCGGCCATGCCGAGATAACCCACAATCAACACCGCCGCAAGCGCGAATCCCACGCCCATCGTTTGCATCGGATTCTCAAGAAATTTCATTGTATCTCCTCATTAGGTGTACTGCTACGTCGCTGTCTCTACTGCAGGCCCGCTTTCTTCTGTCATACGAACCTCGAACACGATCACATTACGCCATCAACCGATCGACTGTCGCACAGAGCTCGCGCACGGCATGAGCCGAATTCGCCAGCCCAGCCTGCTCCTCTGCCGTCAATTCATATTCGACCACCTGTTCCGCCCCGCCTCGACCCAGCTTGACCGGAACCCCGACCACCACATCCTTCAATCCATACTCGCCCTCGCAGAGCACGGCACAGGGCAATACCCGCTTCTGGTCCTTCATGATCGCCTCGACCATATCGACCGCCGAAGCTGACGGCGCGTAAAACGCACTGCCGGTCTTCAAGAGGCCCACGATTTCGGCTCCGCCTTCGCGTGTCCGCTTGACGATCGCATCCAGCCGTTCCCTCGACATCATTTCCGAAACGGGTTTCCCCTTCACCGTCGTATAACGAGCCAGCGGTACCATCGTGTCGCCATGCCCCCCCAGGACCATGGCATGCACGTCTGGCCCAGGCACATTCAGTTCGGCCGCAATGAACGCACGCATGCGGGCAGAATCGAGCACGCCCGCCATTCCCAAGACCCTGGATTTTGGCAAACCACTGACCAGCCGCGCCACATGAACCATCGCATCCAACGGGTTCGTAACGAGAATCAGGATGACGTTCGGCGATCGGGACACCAATTCCTTGACGACCGACTTCACGATCTTGGCGTTCGTGGTCAAGAGCTCGTCACGGCTCATCCCCGGCTTGCGGGGAATACCGGACGTGATCACCGCCACGGCTGAGCCGGCCGTTTCATCGTAACCGTTGGTGCCGACCACGCGGGTGCTGTAGCCGCAAACGGGACCGGCCTGTGAGATATCGAGCGCCTTCCCCTGCGGGACCCCCTCGACAATGTCCACAAGTACGACCTCGTACTCGTTCTTCTCTGCCAGCCGTTGCGCCGTCGTGCCCCCGACGTTCCCCGCACCCACCACCGTAATCTTCGGTCTCCCCATCATCTCACCTCTATGGTTCGTACTGGCTCCCTACCCTCAGGGCGATGTGCACCCTCACCGGCGCACCGCGAACAAGCCCGCCTCATCATTCGCATTCTGCAGGGCCAGAATGCAACCGGCTTCTGTTCAATGGCCCCCCTCGTGCTCCGTCCAACCCGCGACTTTAAAATTGATCGTGCAGACGAAATTGTCTCCGTCGTAGAAGTTGACTTTGATCTTCTTCTTGCCATAGTTCTTGGCAAGAAAGCCGTCAGGATCGTCGACCAGCTCTTGAAACCCTCCCGCTGGATATTCTCCAAGGTCGTGGAATACCACGATCATTCCCACCTTCACTTCTTGAAGAATCTTGGCCCAGCAGCGGGGATAGACCTCCCAAAACTTGGCCTCGATCATCTCCTTCGTCGGCTCTTGGCGATCTTCCCCCGGCTTGGTCGGCTGGGCAAACTTCGCCAAGCGACGGACATAGGGATACTGATTCCCTGAAAACAACTTATAGAGCCAGGGCGGCACAGTCGGTCGGTCAGTTTCATTGGCCATGTTGTATTTCTCGTGAAACGTGAAATGTTGAGTCCAAAATTGCGACGCGACCCTTCCGCGACATCCGACCTTTCACGTATTACGTCGTGAGCCGTTGGTAAATCTTCGGCAATCGCTTCGGCAGCGCCTCCAGATGATCGATGACGGCAAACTGCACGTCCCCGTACATTCTCCGGACGTACCCGTCGGCCTCCCGATCGATCGTAATACAAAACGGATGGACCCCCCGCTGCCGCGCCTCTCGTAACGCCGCCTTGGTGTCTTCCAGCGAATACTCGTCTTTATAGCCGTCATCGAGCGGGCGTCCATCACTGATGAGGACGAGCAGCCGCGTCCGCGCTTCGCGCGCCAGCAATTTGGCGGTCGCATGGCGAATGGCCGCCCCATCACGATTTTGCTGCATGGGGACCAGTCCGCCCAACCGCTGCGCCGCCTTCCCGCCCAACTGGTCGTCGAAATCCTTGATCACCAGAAAGTCCACTTGCCCGCGGCCTTGGCCAGAATAGCCATAGAGCGCATATTGATCTCCGACTGCCTCCAACGCTTCACAGAGCAGCACGAGCCCCTCTTTTTCCAGGTCGATCACGCGGCGGCCACTCTCTAACTGACGACTGGTGGACCCGCTCACGTCGACCAGAAAGGCCGCCGCGACATCCCGTTCTTTTCGCTCCCGCCTGACATAGATCCGATCCGACAGATCGATGCCAGCCGCGCGTTCCGCGCACATACGGACCGCCGCATCCACATCCAGCTCGTCGCCATCGGCTTGGCCCGGCACCCGCCGAAGCCCCGGGGGCCGCAGACCTTCAAAGAACCGCCGAAGGGCGGAAACCTCACTGCCATGGGCGCTCAACGTCGCCGCGACAATATCCCCGCTCCCCTCCTCCGCAGCCCGTTCGGCGACGCGGCACCAGTTGAGGCGATAGTCGTCGATCCCCTGATCCCATTCCGGATAACGCACGGCACGATCGCCAGGCCCGGCATGATCGATCGGCGCCGGCTGCTCGACCTTCACGGCCAAGAGCTCTTCCACCTGAGACGGCAACTGCCGCCCCCCGGCGAGCCGATCCCCCTCCGTCTCCGTGCGTGTGCCGTTTTGATTCTTTTGGCCCTGCGACGAGGCCTCCTGCGATCCGCCTGCCGCGCTCGCCATCCGTTGAATCTCGTCCGACTGCTGCTGATCGTCCGCCTGCCGTCCATCCTCTGCATTCTGGCGAATGAACTCAGGATTCATGGCCCCACGGTACACCCAGTTGGTGACAGGGCGATAGTCCTCACCAGTCTGATCGGACGCGGAGGGGCCCACACCCAGCTCTTCTGACGCGTCACCGGCCTGATCGGCCTGGATCATCGCCCCTTTCGGCGCCAATAATTCTTCGAGCCGCACGTAGAGCGCATGGGCCAGTCGCACGGCCTCTTCCGCCGTCGCCGTTGGAACCAGAATGGCCTGGCACATCGGCCAGAGGACAGCGATCTCGTCCTTGATGGCCTCATGAATCGCGACCGGCTGCGATGCGGCGGTCGACAGCTGGAGCAGTTGATCGACGACGAGTTCTTTGACCGTCAGCCCATGTGTCAACGACCGCGTCGTGATCGCTTCTCGCGCAAACTGTTGGAGATCCCGCTGGAGCCCCGGATACTCTCGCTGCAACAGGAACTCCACCCGCGCATCTTCGACAAGCGTCCAGAGGTCCTGGATCAGCCCCGGATGGGGGTAGAAACGGAATAGCGCCGCCAAACTATCAGGCTCGGCCTGCTTCACCCGGCCATACTTCTGGCGCAGAGCCATGACCACATCCGCGAGCGGCTCAAGCGTCAATTGGTAGGTCCCGAACTCGACGTGCCCCGCCTCGTGAGCCGCCATCACCAGATACAACCGCGTATTCTCCTCGGCCGTGGGGTAGCGGCGGAGGAGCGCCGGCAGCGAGATTGTGCGCCCGTCCCGGCTTACCGTAGGCCGCACAGCAATCTCCTGGCTCAGCGAATCGGGAAGCGCCTGAATCGTCAAGTCCGTGCCACAGAGCCCTTGCACGAAAAGTTTGATGGTCCGCGCGACCTGCCGGAGCGGCACACCGCTTAAGGCCGCTTCCACCGAGGTCAACGCCTTCTGCGACTCCAGGGCAAAATAGGCCCTGGCTCCCTCGACACTGTAAGCCAGCACTTCCATGCCCGCGGTAAACCAAGCCTCAAAGCGAGCCATGGCCTCGGCAGACTCGCCGATCACCGTCACCAATTCAGGCGCGCGGCGCAAATAGGCCAACGCCGTGTCGGCATCGCGCTCGGCCACTAAGGCCCCGTACTGCAATACTTTCAATCGCCATTCTTCATTCGGCACGGCACGCAACAAACGTGGCGATTCCGATAACCAGGCGATGCCGGCCCCGGGATCCCGTTCAGCCAGCAACGACCCGACCGTAATGACTGTAGCTCGCACCGACTGGTCTTCGAGATCGCCGAGGATGAGCGGGCTGGTGCGGAGGAATTCGATGGTCCCGAAATAATCCGTCTTGCCGAAACTATTCTGGGAAATGAGTTTCAAGCCGAACGTCGCCCAGGCTCTGGCCTCTTCGATCGGCAATACCCGGGCGACCGCGGGAATTTGGCGGATATACTCCAGGGCGACGACAAAATCGACCTGCGTCAGCTCGAACCCGATTTCCAACCAGGCCTCTAGCTGATCCGGCGAAATAACCGTGACCGCGTCCGCCGACACACGGAGGAATTCCAGCGCCACATTCGCATCCTGCTCGGCCAATTCCAACGCAGTTTTCAGAACCAACGACCGGCCAGATGGAGTCTCGATCAAGCCCAACACCAGCGGGCTCTCCTTGAAATACTTCAATCCGATCGCACCGGATGAACCGGCGAGCGCAATCCCCAGATCCAGCCAGGCCACCGCATCGGTGAGCCGATCCCGGCGCTGCAAGTCAGGGAACGACTCGATCGCAGCGCGGGCGACCTTCGGAGATATTTCATCGAGTTCATCGAGCAGCAGCAACACACCTTCCGCTTGATTCGGCTTGACCGAGGCCTCGACGAGACGAGCGACCAGGTGCTGGGCCGTAGCGGGACCTAGCTCCTCTGCCAGTTTTGCGATCAATTGCTGATGGGTATCCGACATCTCGATTCTCGACCCAATCCTACGGCATGTGAGGGGAGGGCTGGATTGTAAAGGACGCCCTGGCGCTTGTAAACTAGGCGCTGACGCGCTGGTACGGGGCGAGAGGCACGGGGCTAGGGGGCAGAAATCCTCGTCCTTCCTCTCGCCACTAGCCCCTGGCCCCATGCCAAAGGAGTTGTGATGGCCGAGCCCAAGCAAGAGAGTCTCGATAAAATGTGGAAGTACGTGAAGGGCTTCGCAGACAAGAGCGGAACCTCCATGCATCCCATGCCCGCCGTCACCGAAGCCGTGGTCAAAGGCCTCGCGATGCACATCGACGAGCTGGGAAAACCCCTCTGCCCCTGTAACTTCTACAAGGATAAACAGGCAGAAGCCAAACTCCGTCGCTGGATGTGCGCCTGCGACGAGATGCAGATCTACAAATATTGTCACTGCCTGTTATTCGTGCGGGAAGACGGCCTGCCGATCACCGAATATCTCCCGGAAGGCCACGAAGGGCGAGAGATCTATGGCCTCGTCACAGACCCGACTCCCGATAAAGGCCGGGCACTCAAACACAAAGCGGCAACTGCACCACAAACGACGGACAAGGATTCGTCAACCCCAACCGCCTGATGCTTATGCGATACCCTGACCGACTCCGGTTCGGATTCGTGCTCTTCCTACTCCTCGGGAGCCTCTGTCCCCTATCGGGACAAGCGCTTGAGCCAACCCCACCGAACCAGCCACCGTGGAACGAAAAAGACTTCTTCGCCTACAAGCAGAAAGGGCGAAGCAGTCTGACCGGACAGGCGTTTCTCAGTTCACCATCAGGGAAAGCCATCACCCAAGCAGGCGCGCCAATCCATCTCATCCCCATGACTCCCTACACCCGTTATTGGTTCGACCACCAAGTCAAAACCACCTCCTGCTCAGAGACAGGAACCCAGGCCTCCGTTGAAAACACCGCAGCCCCACGCCCTCCAACTGACTGCGCGCACGAATCATTGACTCGGCTTCAGATGGAAAAGCGGTTGGCTCCCTATCTCCGCACAACCAGAGCCAACCCAACCGGACATTTCTGGTTCACCAAAATTCCCGCAGGGCGCTACTACATCGTCAGTCTGATCGAAGGAGGATCTGGCACACACCAAGAAGAACGACAGTCGGGGCTAGCCTGGCTGGTGATAGAACTCGAGGCAGGTGAGAAAGCCACAAATCTCGTCGTGACCGACTGCAAAGCTGGCCTCTGCTAAGTCTGCCTTCTTGGAAAACCTCTGCTTGAAATCGATGGAGCATGGGGCGATTTCACGAGTCATTTGAATCACTCTGTAGCCTGTTCAAAAACAAATATATTTTCCGCATATAAACCGCTATTTCTTTTGACGGCCCCCTTCCGCCAGGATACGCTCCATAAGGATTTCATACTCGGCCTTGGGTACGCGCCACTCCATGATGCAGCGGGGCAAAGCCAATCACAGGTAGCTAACACCCTGGTGAATCACTTCTGCGATTGAACATGATTGAATCTGGCAATTGGTATTTCGCGTTAGCGGTTATGCTCTGCATGATGATGATCCTGGGGACATTTTCGGTTATCCTTTTTATTGCAATATCTCCCTTGTACGTGAATAAAAAGAACAGAAATCAATGGTGGATTTATCTGTTGATTAGGCTGTCGTTACGTGATCGCGAGCAAAAGTTCACTCCACGTGAATTAATCATGGCAAGAGCTTTACTCTTTTTTATGCTCAGCGCACTAGCGTTCCACCTGCTTTCCCCCATTTAAGGTCGGCATTAGGTGTTCTTTCAAAATTAGTGGTATTTGATAAGGCTGATGTTGACTCCGATCAATCTACGGCTTCCTCACTCTCCACTCACATACAGCTGAGATGGCCTAGACGATCTCTACTGCGCATCCATTCTCACCTGCCAATCCATGCGAGGGCCGCTTGATTCTCACCATCTCACTTTAGAGAAGTGGCCAAGACTACCCTTTACTGCGCACATCAAGCGGTGTACATGTTCCCTCTAAGCTTGCTCGTTTCTCTCTAGGGATGGGGGCTGAGTGATCTTCCACTGCGCGCGTCCAACGAGGGCCTTCTCAGGCCGCGCGTTGCGCGAGCACAGAAGATCATCAGGCTCCATCCCCTCCCCTGCTCCGCGAGCACAGAGGTCCCCCCTCCGTCTCACCCCTCCCCTACTGCCACCCCGACACGTCATACCCCTTTTCGATCAAGCACCGCACCACCGCATCGGCATATGGAGGATCCGGCTCCAGCGGTTTGTAGGCGCCGCCGAACGACCCGACGATCACTCCAAGCGTGCCGCCGACCGCTGCGCCGATCGTCACACCGGGCACGCCGCCAATGAGCCCGCTCGATGCCCAGATTCCAGCGCCGGCCAGCAGACCCAAGACAGCGCCGGCAGCCACATTACTGCTTCGGGCGCGGGTGCCAGGCTTCAACCCTGCCTCGTCAGCCTTCTTCTGACACATCGCCACATCGAGCTTCGACGCCTCTCTTCCCTGTAATTGATACTTCGCATTCGACCGCAACAACGGCTCCGGCCCCGCACAGGCCATCAAGCATAAAAGCACACTAGGAACGATGATGCTCTGTAACTTCCTCAATCCCTCACCCTCCTCATTTTCACCGGCCTGGCACCCGCTTCAGTGCGAGATGGTGGGATCGGGCTCCACTGCGCGCGTCGAACGAGCACATTCTGATCGTGCGCGTTCCGCGAGCACAGAGACCGACCCCATCGTCTCGCAACCCCCTCTTATTGCCAGCCCGTCACCTCATACCCCTTCTCTTGCAAGCACCGATTCACGAAATTCGTGTAGGCTTGATTCGGCGGCGACCCGGCGAACGCGTAATACAGACTCGTGAGCAGCCCCCATACCGCTCCGCTCGCGGCCCCGATCATAGAACCGCGGCCTGCAGCACCGGAGATGGCTCCACCGACTGCGCCGCTTGCCGCACCGATTCCCGCACCAACCGCCGTACCGGCCGCCACACGACCGGCTTTGCCATTGCCCTCTTCTGCTCCGGCCGTTTCGGCCATTTGCCTGCAGGTCTCAAGATCCTGCTCCGCGACTTCCTTCCCGACAGATTGCAGATGCGCATTGGGATACAGAATGGGATGGGCCGTCGAACAAGCGGTGAGCAGCAGCGATCCTCCAAGGATGCACAGAGCGTTCTGCCTCATGGCTTCACCGCGCCCTTCTCCTCGCCAAGGTTCAAGCGGTCTCGCACAAGCTGCGCCGTAGCCCCTTTCACAAGGACACGTTTGTGCCGCCCACTCGCACCGGATTGGATCTGCACCGAAGCAAGAGGCGTGGAAAGCTGACGAGCCAAGAATCGGATCAATTCGTCGTTGGCGGCACCATCGACCGGAGGGCCAGCTATTCTGATTTTAATCGCGTCGCCGTGAAGGCCCACACATTCTGTAGTGGAGGCTTTGGGCTGGATATGAACGGTGAGGACCGCTCCGGCTTTGGTGTCCTGCACGATCAGCGCATTCATCTGTGACAGAGCCAGGAACTTAACAGAGCTTGCGTATTTACGTTGTCCCAGGATGCTCAAACAGACCGTCCAGCAAGGCCGCAGGCGAATCGAAACCGGAGGCGTACCCTCAGGGGTACGTTGAGGATTTCGATGAGCCGACCTGCCTGCGCGAAGCCGCTTCGGCGAAGGCAGGGAACGCTGCTGGCGGTCTGTTTCAGCATCCTGACAGGGACTAGAAAATGGCCTTCACCAATTCCAAGATACTGCGCTGCATATCGGGATCGTCGGTAATCGGACGGGCGATCGCCACATCGCAGGCTCGATCGGTCGCCACACCTTGCCGGATCAATGTCCCGGCATAGATCAGCAATCTGGTGCTGACCCCTTCTTCCAAGCCATGATTCTTGAGATTTCGCACCTTGCCGCCGAGCTTCACCAGACTGGCAGCAAGATCACGGCTGATCCCTGCTTCCCGTTCGACGACCGTGGTTTCGATATCGGGCGCCGGATAATCGAACTCGATCGCCATAAAGCGCTGCTTCGTGCTTTGCTTCAAATCCTTGAGCACACTCTGATAACCGGGGTTGTAAGAAATGACGAGCAGGAAGTCGTCCGCCGCTTCGAGAATCTGGCCTTTCTTCTCGATCGGCAACAGGCGGCGATCGTCGCTCAGCGGATGGATAATGACCGTCGTGTCCTTCCGCGCCTCGACGATTTCGTCCAAATAGACGATTGCGCCATGTTTGACGCCGAGCGTGAGCGGCCCATCGACCCACACCGTCTCTTGGCCCTTGAGCAAATACCGGCCCACGAGATCGGACGCGGTGAGATCTTCGTGACAGGCGACCGTAATCAAGGGACGACCGAGCTTGTAGGCCATATGCTGAACGAATCGGGTTTTGCCGCAGCCGGTCGGCCCCTTGAGCATCACCGGCAGGCGCGCCTTGTACGCCGACTCGAAGAGCTCCACCTCGTTGCCCAACGGCAGGTAGTAGGGCTCCTTGGTGAGCCGGAAATCCTCGACGCGCTGGCTCTCGACCGCCATTCGTGCTCCTTGTACCGACTGGAAAAAGCGATTCGGCAAGTGTACCGAAACGCACTAGTGCGACGACCGGTCCTCGTTCCTACGCGCCCGCCTCCGGGTCGCCCTCGCCGGGGGTCAGGGACCACATCGAGGGGAGGTCGACCTCGAAGGCCCCGTCCTCGTCGGCGTT
>JAUXQT010000077.1 GCA_030682135.1 Nitrospirota bacterium
CTCAGCCGCTATGCCGAACACATTGCCAGAGCCGCCTCATCGTTCCAAACTATCATCGATGCGGTGGCTGCCCCTCCTATGCTGACGGATCGATTTATGCTCGAATCCCTTTGGGAACATCTCGAACGCCTCAATCCTTCGCTTGTCTGCCTGACTGTTCCCTTTCCCGGAAACCTCTATAGCGCGTTTCGTATTGCCCACTCCATCAAGAGCCGACGGCCAGATATTGTGATTGCCCTTGGAGGCGGATATGCCAACACGGAGCTGCGCCGTCTGGCCGACTCGCGCGTATTCGATTACATCGACTATGTCACTCTCGACGATGGGGAACGGCCACTGCTTTCGTTGATTGAACATCTGGCGGGAACGAGACCGCGCACGCGACTCTGCCGGACGTTCTATCGGGATACGGATCGAGTGGTCTTTGCAAACGATACCTCCGATCGGGAATTCGGGATGGATGAAATCGGCTGTCCGACCTATAGCGGCCTGACCTTGGATCGCTATCTCACAATCTTGGACAGCACGAACCCGATGCATCGCCTCTGGTCGGAAGGCCATTGGAATAAACTGACGGTCGCCCATGGCTGTTACTGGAAGCAATGTACCTTCTGCGATGTCGGACTCAACTACATCAGTCGCTACGAAATGACGCCGACCGATCGGCTCATCCAACAGATCGAACAATTGATCGCCGAGACCGGCCGCCGGGGATTCCATTTTGTCGATGAAGCGGCGCCTCCCGCTGCGCTGAAGGCCCTCGCCTTGGCCTTACTGGAACGGGGCATCACCATTTCCTGGTGGGGTAATATCCGCTTTGAAGAAGCATTTTCGCCGGACCTCTGCCGCCTCCTGGCTGCTTCCGGTTGCATTGCGGTGACGGCAGGACTCGAAGCCGCCTCCGACCGGTTGCTGGAGAAAATCAAGAAAGGGATTACCGTCGATCAGACGGCGCTTGTGGCGGCGGCCTTCAAAGATGCAGGCATCTTGATCCATGCCTATCTTATGTACGGCTGCCCCTCCGAGACCGTCCAGGAAACCGTAGACTCGCTGGAGCGAGTCCGTCAATTGGTCGCGGCAGACCTCATGCAATCCGCCTTCTGGCATCGCTTCACCGCGACGGCACACAGCCCGATCGGCCTCAAACCGGCTGCGCATGGTCTGCGCATCCTCGGACCGAAGTTTCAGGGTTTCGCGGAAAATGACCTGCAGCATGAGGACCGGGAGGGCGAGACGCCAGACTGGCTCGGTGAAGGACTGCGGCGATCGATGTTGAACTATTTGGAAGGAAACGGTCTCACGCTGGATGTCCGCCAATGGTTCGATCATGCCACACCCAAACCACGCGTCTCCTCCACCTGGGTACAGCGTCTCCTCAAGGGCCGAGTGGTTGAAGATGACCCCCAGGCAGAGCGGCGGTTCGTGTGGCTAGGCGGTCAACCAGTCTGTGAGCCGGTCGGAAGAAGAACAAGACTCATCCTGCCGGGACGGACCAGCGACCATGCTGTCACGCTCTCCACACAGCAGGCCGAATGGCTGAACGATCTGATTCAGCGGTCTACACCACAGAGTGCCCCCTCCTCTCCCTATCCCCTCCTCAGGGAGAGGAAGACAAGCTTTCCAGGAACGGCAAAGGATTTCGAGACCTTCCTGAGCAGTACCCCATGGAAGAAGGTTCGTGCTGCAGGCCTGCTCCTCGTCTAGAGGGAATCGCCAGACAAAATATTCGCGCAGGGGACGGCTCAACAATGAGAAGGGCGGGAGAGGCCCAAGCCACTCCCGCCCTTCAATGCTGCTCGAAACCTGTCTTACTTGTTCGGCTGCGGCGTATAACGCAGATAGGGCTTTACCGTCTTGAAGCCCTTGGGGAAGAGGGTCTTCGCTTCAGCATCGTTTACGGCCGGGGTGATGATGCAATCTTCGCCGTCCTTCCAGTTGGCCGGCGTGGCGACTTTGAACTTCGAGGTCAACTGCAGCGAATCGATCACTCGCAGTAACTCATCGAAGTTCCGGCCACATGAAGCTGGATAGGTCAAAGTGAGCTTGACCTTCTTGTCCGGCCCAACGATGAAGACGGAACGGACGGTCATGTTATCCAGCGCATTGGGATGGATCATGTCGTAAAGCGTTGCAACCTTCTTATCGGGATCCGCGATGATGGGATAGTTCATCGTGGTGTGCTGCGTCTCATTGATATCGTTGATCCAACCCTTATGGGAATCCAGGGGATCGACGCTGACCGCGATGACTTTTACGCCGCGCTTCTTGAACTCGGGCGTAATCTTGGCCACGGTCCCCAACTCGGTGGTACAGACCGGGGTATAGTCCTTCGGATGCGAGAAGAGAATCCCCCACCCGCCGCCCAGCCACTCATGAAAGTTAATGGTCCCTTCGGTAGTCTCTGCCGTAAAATTCGGTGCCTCATCGCCTAATCGAATTGCCATGATATCCTCCGTGGTTACACAACACGCCGATCTGATAACGGAACCTCACTACGATACTGTCTCTCCAAGATCAAGTGCAAGGGGGAGCAACGGCTTACTGTCCAGCCGTGATATTCAATCGACTTCTGACCCTGTCGTGGTCCGAAGCCGCCAGATCGACTTCAGTCACGAACACACGTTCGACGGCAAGCTTGCCCTCACCTGTAAACTGCCCACGCACCTGATCCGCCCGTTGTTGCGCTAAGGCTCGAAGATCCGAGTCGGACACCGCAATGGCCGCAACAAGCTGCTGCCGCATGTCATCGATTGTCGGCGGCTTCGGCGCAGGGTCAGTCGCCATAGCCGGTGCTGATACCGGCTGCTGGCTGCGCTGCTGATCGTACAGGTCCTTGATCAGTCGTTCCTCTTCAAGCATCGGCAGGTCAGCCTCCTTTGAGGCGCCTTTCCCCTGCCGCCATCTCGCGAACAGCTGCGCCTTCAGTTTCTGAAGACCGAGCTCTTTTTTATCTCGAACTGGATCGGCCGTGCCGGTAATCTCCAAACGTAAACCAGGCCGTTCCTCAAGCCCCTTCGTAATGGCTTCGACTTTCTTGAGTTCTGCCGGAAGCGGCAAGGCAGCGCCAGGGTCAAACTCAAGATATTGCAGTTCCTCAGCGTCGCCTCCGCCTGGAATCAATTTTCCCATGAGCGCAAACGGAGAGGTCACCAACTTGCCCAGGATATTCAGCAACGTGGAAACCACCACCTTGCCATACTTGAAGTCGGGGTCCTTGAGATCGCCGCGAATCGGCAGATCGATCTCGATCCGCCCCTTGCGATCTTTCAGCAGGGCGACCGCAAAGGGTACGGGCAGCGAGGTGGCATCGGGACTCTCGACCTTCTCCCCGAACGTCAGTTGATCGATCACGACCTTGTTCTCGGCTTCAAGTTGTTGTTGAGAGACCTTATATGTCAAATCGAGTGAGAGCTTCCCCTTCGACAATCCATATCCCACATACTTACCGCTGTAGGGACTCTCCGCGGTCAAGTCCATGCCCCCAAGCGTCACCGTGAGATCTGTCATGGCGTGCTCGATCAATGGGTTGATGGTCCCAACGATCTTCAACGGAGCAACCCTGTCGACGCTGGCGGCCAATTCCACATCGGCTTCGGCGAGCTGTTTCGACGATAAGCCTTTGATCGTGCCAGTGAGATCGTAGAGCCCGGTTTGAACCATCGGCGTCATCGATTCGTCTCGAAAGCTGACAGCCCCCTTCAACAGCTTCACCGTCTTGATGGCAATCGATGGTGAGGGGCCTTTCTTCGTCGGCGCAGACTCAGGCTTTGGCGCAGAGGGGGGAGTGACCTCATCGGCCTGCGGAAGCAAGGCCTTCAGATTGAGCTGCCCATCGGGCAGAACAGCCAAGTGAATCATCGGCTGCTCGAGTCCCACCTCCTCGATGCTGACCATGGTGGGATCGACTGTGAGTGCAAGTTGCCTCAGGTGGAACTGCTTCCAGGATACAACGGGGGAACCCTGATCGCGGTCGGCAATGGCTAGCGCTTTGACGCCGATGTTTCCGCGGAACGTCATCATGGGCGCTTTCGGATGCTCCACGGCCAGATGAATCTGTCCGTCCAGATCGATCGCCCCGGAATCCACCGCAATGCGCGCAAACGGCTCGACATAGGGCTGAAAAGGCTGGAGCTCAATATTCTTGAGGGCCAGGGATAGATCGAGCTGGAAGGGCTGCACGATGATCTGTCCATCGACCGCCACTTTGCCCGTTTCATTGAGCCGATGCTCTACAGTCAGAGGAATGGGCTTCGTGATCGGGAACTCAAAGTCATGGGTCTTGGCCGAGAGACCGGTTACGTTCACGCGCACCGGCAGCGCGAGCGAGCGATCCTCAAAATGAATGGAATGGTTGGTCACCCCCACCTCTTTGATGGACAGCGACCAGGGCCTCTCATCGACTGCGTGAGGCGCAGGGATCGTGGCCGGAGGAGTCGCAGCCGGGGGCGTGGACGAATCGCTCGTCACCGGAGTAAACAGCGATTGAAGATTGATCGATCCATCGGGATTTCGCCAGACTCGGTCCGAACCGTTGGCCATCGCAATGCTGGAGATCGAGACCGTTCGCGCACGAAGATCGAGATGAATGCCGTTAAAATCCAGCGAGGGAACCATGATCACCGGGTCCGCATCGCCCTTCTCGACAAGGCGGATGTCCCGGACATGTACCGCGGTATCGGACAGCAGGAGCGTGACAGGAGAAGTCCCCGCATCGAACAGATACTGCCCCTTCGCCTCGATCGTGCCACTGGGAATGTCAAAGTTGAACCGGTCCTGCACATGCTGGAAAAAGGTCGGAATCTTCACCCCGCTCAGCGAGACGGTCCCCTCGGAGCGAATCGGCTCAAGAGACACCGTGCCTTTCCAATCCAGAATTTGCCCTGTTCCCAACTCGGCCATAAAGGCATAGGTGTTGTCCCCGCCCGGCTTCGTATGAAAATTCTTCAAGACAATGCCGAGGGGCAAGATCTCCATCGAGACCGGCTTCTCCTTGGACTCATCGAAGAACTCCACGATCCCCTGCGCAATTTCAAGATGGCCAATCTGCACGGCGGGAATGGCGGAGGGGCCAGTTGAATCCCTCGTTGCCGGTGCAGCCCCTGCCCCATCGGCCGGAGGGACTAGTTCCGTTAAATTCAAGCGACCCTCTTGAGACACTCGTGCCGAAACATACGGCACGGCGAGACGAATGGTATCGAACACATAGGCCTGGCGGATGAGGGAGCTGATCTCGAAGTTCACGAAGAACTCCTCGAACCCCAGCAAGGCGGATTGATCCGGCTCTCGGACTTCGAAGCCCGTTACTCGAATCGACAGGACAAAGGGATTGAGCTCCACCTCTTTCACCAACACTGGACGGTGAAGCGTCTCGGCAAGAGCGGGGATGGCGTAAGCTTTGATCAGGAAGGGAGCAAGAACAAACCCAACGAGTGCGTAGAGGAGGACCACGCCCAGGGCAAGAATCGCAAGACGGGAAGGACGAAACAGCCAACGCATGAATAGGAAACCCTATGGTGCGCCCGGTTGGGATCGAACCAACGACCCTCAGCTTAGAAGGCTGATGCTCTATCCAACTGAGCTACGGGCGCGCGATGAAGTACTGAGACTTGAGTGCTCAGTGCTGAGAATTGGAGCGGTGAGAAACAATTCCGAGACTCGGCTCTCAGTACTCAGGTCTCAACACTTCGCTGCGGTTTTGGTCGGGGCGACAGGATTCGAACCTGCGACATCCTGCTCCCAAAGCAGGCGCGCTACCGAGCTGCGCTACGCCCCGACTCGAGTATCTGGGAATTCCATCTCTTGTAACAGATCTTTGGCCTGAGTGAAAGCTTTGGCGCGATGACTGATCTTATTTTTCTGGTCCGCGGACAGCTGAGCCAAGGTCTTCCCCAGTGCTGGAACGAAGAACACTGGATCGTATCCGAACCCCACCGTACCGCTCGCCTCTTCTGCTATCGTTCCGTCCAAGATGCCTTGTGCCACTCGTACTTCGCCCGATGGAAGGGCGAGGGCCGCAACGGTGAGAAAGCGAGCGGTTCGTCGTTCACGAGGCACGCCCGTCAACTCTCGGAGCAACTTTAGGCAATTGTCGTCGTAGGTGGCGTCTTCGCCGGCATACCTAGCGGCATAGACACCGGGCCGTCCACCGAGTGCATCCACTTCGAGTCCCGTATCGTCGGCGACCGCCGGCAACCCTGTGAACTCGGCGATCGCACGCGCTTTTTTGATCGCATTGGCTTCGCACGTGGCCCCATCTTCGACCACGTCCGGTGCATCCGGAAATTCATCGAGGCTGCGTATCGTGATACCCAGATCGCGTAAGAGCGCGACGAGCTCTATGACTTTATGCCGGTTGCGAGTGGCGAGCACCAATTCACGGATCATCGCCTCTCCCCTATTCCAATTCCCCGATCAAATCCTTCTGTAGCGCGGTGAGGGTCTGAATCCCGCTCCATCCCACCGCCATGAACTCATCCATTTCAGATTTGGCAAAGGGGGTCCGTTCTGCGGTGCCTTGCACTTCGACATAACGCCCTTGCCCCGTCATGACCACATTCATATCGACATCGGCCATCGAGTCTTCGGTATAGGCGAGATCGAGCAGGATTTCCCCGCCTACCTTGCCGACGCTGATTGCGGCCAGATAGTCCGTCAAGGGTCGTTTCTTAATCAGCCCCTTCTTCTTGAGCGAGGAGAAGGCATCGGCCAACGCAATAAAGGCTCCCGTAATGGAGGCGGTTCTGGTCCCTCCGTCGGCTTGGATCACGTCGCAATCAAGCCAGATCGATCGCTCGCCCATCTGCCCCATGTCGGTCACCGCACGGAGGGCTCGCCCGACAAGACGTTGAATTTCCAACGTTCTGCCGCTTTGTTTGCCTTTGACCGCTTCACGCGGGGATCGGTCGTGGGTCGAACGAGGGAGCATCGAATACTCGGCCGTCACCCATCCTTGCCCTTTCCCCTTCAGAAACGGAGGCACCTTCTCTTCGATCGAAGCCGTACAAATCACTTTGGTGTCGCCCATTTCAATGAGCACCGATCCTTCGGCATGCTTAATGAAATTTCGCGTGACCTTTACCGGACGCAATTGATCTTTTCGCCGCCCATCGACACGTAATAATCCTGCTGCACTGCTCATTGGTGACTCCTGTTGTGTGATGTGGCGCATTATAAGTGAAGGCTCGGCGAAAGCGCAATGAAACCGCCCTGGCGCCCAGCGATGACTCGAACCGAGGAAACGACTGTATGCATTTGGTCATTCCTCTCGTCGATTTGTACAAAAGTACACGACGCGATCGGCGAAATCTGTACAGCACATTTCGCACTCCAGTTGAAGGCCTTCTCCTTTCCGCAAATTCCACGACCACGGCCCCCTTTCAAAATGCTGTCACAGCGCATCATTCCGCTCCTTCTCAATCATCAAGATGTCATCCGTTATCAGAGGCTGGCAGTGCGGGTTTTTCGCAATATGATGGCACAAAAGGTGCAAATGCCCTTACTGTTCTCTGGAGACCCCTGGTCCTCGATAGCCATAACGAACATTCACCGGACCTAGGCAGTCTTTTCCTTCACCACACAAGATAGACACACCGTACACATTATGACGCTACTTCTTGACCGACCAAGCCAGCAAACCCTTCTTGAGCTTAAACGCATTCTGATCGTCGATGACGAAGAGCCCATCCGTCGGCTGCTGGGATACATGCTGCAGACCCACGGCTACGAAACGGTGCTGGCGTCCGATGCGCGCGACGCGCGCGTGAAAATGGAAGAACAACCCTTTGCCTTGATGTTGTGCGATGTGAACATGCCCGGCGAGTCAGGCATGGATCTGGTCCGTAATATCCTGAGCCAGTACCCCTCGACTGCCGTCATCATGGTGACTGGTCTCGATAGTTCCGTGCTGGCGAATGCGGCGCTAGACATCGGCGCCTTCGGGTACATCGTCAAGCCGTTTGAGTCCAATGAAGTCTTGATCGATGTCGCAAATGCACTCCGCCGCCGCCGCCTGGAGATGGAAAATCGCCTCCAACGAGAGAACCTCGAAGACATCGTGCGAACCAGGACAATGGCGCTGCAGCAAGCGCTCGAGTGGCTCGAACGCAGCGAAAAAGAATTGCGCCTCTCGCGAGAAGAAACGATTCAACGGCTGGCCATCGCCGCAGAATACCGGGACGGCGCCACGGCCCAGCATATTCATCGCATGAGCCACTACTGCGAATTGCTCGCCAGGAAATACGGACTCTCTGCGGAACGCTGTGAGTTGATCCGCACCGCCAGCCCGATGCATGACATCGGAAAAATCGGGACGCCGGATCATGTGCTCCTGAAGCCCGGGAAGTTTACGCCGGAAGAGTTCGACGTGATCTCTCAACATGCAGAAATCGGCTATCGCATCCTCGACGGATCGGATGCGGAAATCCTCAAAGTGGCCGCCTTGATTGCCTGGACCCACCATGAACGCTGGGATGGGAACGGCTATCCACGGAAACTGAAAGGCGAAGCGATTCCCATCGAAGGACGGATCGCGGCCATTGCCGATGCGTTCGATGCGCTCACCACGCAACGGGTCTACAAGCCGGCCTTCACCCTCGATCACGCCGTCGAACTCATGAGCAAACATCGCGGCGAACACTTCGATCCCGAGCTGCTCGATATCTTCTTTGCCTCGATGGACGACATCACACGCATTCACGACCGGTATGCCGACCCCTCATCGCCCGGAATCGTTCCCGAATCATAAGTATCCGTTTACGTCATTTCGTTGACCGGTTTTCTACCCGCCGATATACTTTCCTCATCTCGATCGGTACAGATCCCCACGCAGATTTCCAGATCCTGTACCCCACCATCTCACGCTCGCGAAAGGTCCGCCGACTATGGCTAAGAAGACGATTTCTGCGCGCAAACAAACCGCGACACGTAATTGGATTGCGTACCTTTGCGAAGCCTTGGTGACATCTGGCACGATGCCGACGTGGGAGGCCGCGACCTATCTGACCGAGAACCTGTTTGGCGAGAAACCCAATCCCCGACTCCTCAGTACGACAAACCCCTACGAAGTGACGTCTCAATTTCTTCAGCGGCTCTACCATCCACTTGTGGAAGCCGCATCTCGCGACATCCCCTTGCCTGAGGGCGCTATGCTGCATGTGTTTACCGATATCAGTCTGACAGGGAAATCCGCGGTGCTCGTCGTTTATTTACCTGGCAATACTCAGCCACACCAACTTTTGATGTTGGATGCCGCAAAGGCCTGGGAGTTGGTTTTTACTGATTCAGAAGACGTGAATCGGTGGGCGGAAGAACGGTATCGGCGGGTGAAGTCGGCACTGACTGCCGCGATCGGCAAACCGACTCATGCGAAAGTCCTCGCCGCAGTGTCATAACAGACGATTGAACCGGTCCGTGAGCACCCTTCTCCTCAGACTATCCACCAGCTGGTTCATAGTTCAGGTTCGGCCCCAACCATCGTTCGAGTGCTGAAAGCGGCATACCCTTTCGCAACTGATAGTCGAGTACCTGATCCTTCCCAATCTTCCCCACCGCAAAGTATCTGGCGTCCGGATGCGCGAAGTAAAACCCACTGACCGAAGCCGCCGGCCACATCGCGAAACTTTCCGTCAAGGTCATGCCTGTCTGCTGTTCTGCAGATAAGAGATCGAAGAGCAACCGTTTCTCTGTATGGTCGGGACAGGCGGGATAGCCGGGCGCCGGTCGAATACCGCGGTACTTTTCACGGATCAGATCCTCGGTCGACAACGTCTCTTCTTTGCCGTACCCCCACACCTCACGCGCCTGCTTATGGAGATATTCGGCAAAGGCTTCGGCAAGACGATCGGCCAGAGCTTTGGCCATAATAGAATTATAGTCATCGTGGTCCCGTTCGAACTCCTTACACAAGAGATCGACCCCGATTCCCGTCGTCACGGCAAAGGCTCCGAGATAATCTTTGCGGCTCGACTCTTTCGGCGCGACAAAATCCGCCAGCGCGAAACTCGGTTGCCCCTGCGGCTTCTCCGACTGCTGACGCAGGGTATGGATGGTCGTCAAGACCGTCGTGCGCTGTTCATCGCGGTAGATCTCAATATCGTCTCCCACGCTGTTGGCCGGGAAAAACCCGTAGACCCCATTGGCGGTGAATAGCCGTTGCTCCACAATCTTCCGGAGCAAGGCTAACGCGTCGTCATGCAACTCCTTCGCCTTTGGCCCCACAACTGGATCGTCAAAAATGGTCGGGTAACGACCACGCAATTCCCACGTATGAAAAAACGGCGACCAATCGATGTAGGGAATCAGTTGATCCAACGGCTGCTTCGGCAATGTCTTGATCCCCGTAAAGGCAGGTGTGGGAATATCGACCTCGGCCCACTTCGATTCGAATCGATTGGCTCGCGCCTTCGCCAACGGCCAGAGGGTTTTCGCCCCCTTGTCGTGATGGGTCTGACGGATTGAATCGTAATCTGCGCGAATCGTCTTGGAAAACTCATCCCGCAACTCGGCATTGACCAGGCTCCCGACGACACCCACGGCCCTGGAAGCGTCCAGCACATGCACCACAGAGTGGTTGTAGGAGGGCGCGATCTTGACGGCCGTATGGGCTTTGCTCGTGGTGGCACCGCCGATGAGCAGCGGCAGATCGAAGCCCTCGCGCTTTAACTCGCGCGCCACATGGGCCATTTCATCCAGCGAGGGGGTAATCAGTCCGCTCAATCCGATGATCGCAACTCCATGTTCGCGTGCAGCAGCCAGGATCTTTTCGCAGGGCACCATCACCCCGAGATCGATCACCTCGTAGTTATTACATCCGAGCACCACCCCGACGATGTTCTTCCCGATGTCGTGCACATCGCCCTTCACCGTGGCGAGGAGGACTTTCCCATTGGAACTCGACGCCCCCGACTTGAGCTTCTCCTCCTCCATAAAGGGCATCAGGTAGGCCACGGCCTTCTTCATGACTCGAGCGCTCTTGACCACCTGGGGCAAAAACATCTTGCCGGCCCCGAAGAGGTCCCCGACGATGTTCATCCCGGCCATCAGGGGTCCCTCGATCACATGCAACGGCTTCGCATACTGCAGACGGGCTTCTTCGATATCCTGCTCGATGTAGTCGGTCACTCCTTTGACTAAGGCATGGGAGAGTCGCTCCTCGACCGTGCCTGAACGCCACTCATCGTCTTTGACTGCCACCTTACCCAATTGCTTGACGGTCTCGGCAAAGGTCACCAACCGCTCCGTCGCATCGGGCCGGCGGTTCAGCAGCACGTCTTCCACCAGCTCCAACAGATCCTTGGGAATCTCCTCGTACACCGCCAACTGTCCGGCGTTCACGATCCCCATGTCGAGACCGGCCTTGATGGCGTGATAGAGGAATGCCGCATGCATCGCCTCGCGCACGCGATTGTTGCCGCGGAAAGAGAAGGATATGTTGCTGACGCCGCCGCTGACTTTCGCGAGCGGAAGATGTTGCTTGATCCAGCGCGTCGCATCGAGGAAGTTCACCGCGTAATTGTTGTGTTCCTCGATGCCGGTCGCCACCGTGAGGATGTTCGGATCGAAAATGATGTCCTGGGCGGGAAATCCGATACGCTCCGTGAGGAGGCGATAGGCCCGCTCACAGACCTCGATCTTCCGTTCATAGGTATCAGCCTGGCCACGCTCATCGAAGGCCATGACCACCACCGCCGCTCCGTAACGATGGACCAACTTCGCCTGATGGAGGAACTTGGCTTCGCCTTCCTTGAGGCTGATGCTGTTGACGACCGGCTTACCCTGGATGTTCTTCAGCCCCGTCTCCAGAATCTCCCACTTCGAACTGTCCACCATGATGGGGACGCGAGTGATATCCGGTTCCGAGGCGACCAGCCGTAGAAACTTTTCCATGGCAGCCTGGGAATCGAGCATGCCTTCGTCCATATTGATGTCGATGATCTGCGCACCCCCCTCGACCTGTTGCCGCGCCACCGAGAGCGCCGCTTCATAGTCGCCAGCCAGAATCAGTTTAGAAAAAGCCGGTGACCCCGTGACGTTGGTTCGTTCACCGATATTCACAAAGTTGGATTCCGGCCTGATCGTCACCGCTTCCAACCCGCTGAGTCTGGTATAGGGCTCGACTGGCTGCGGGACGCGCGGAGGAATACCCCGGACGGCCTCGGCGATCATCTTGATGTGTCCCGGTGTCGTCCCACAACAGCCGCCCACGATATTCAGCCAGCCATTCTGAGCCCATTCTTTTAACTGCGGGGCCAGACTATCGGGCGTCTCCGGAAATCCGGTCGGGAGCAAGGGATTCGGCAGTCCGGCATTCGGATGGCTGCTCACAAGGATCGGAGCCAGTCGCGAAAGCTCTTCAATCAACGGCCGCATTTCCTTGGGCCCCAAGGCGCAGTTGATGCCGACGCTGAGCAACGGCACATGAGAGATCGAATTCCAAAAGGCTTCGATGGTCTGGCCCGTGACCCCACGGTTGCTGCCGGCTTGAATAAACGTCACCGACGCCATGATGGGAAGCTTCACGTGGCGATCTTCAAAAAACGTATCGATGGCAAAAAACGCGGCTTTCGCATTCAGCGTATCGAAGATGGTTTCGACCAATAAGATGTCGGCGCCGCCGTCCACTAAACCACGAACCTGCTCGTAGTACACCGTCACCAGTTCGTCGTAGGTCGTGCCGCGTGCCGCAGAATTGTTGACATCGGTTGAAATCGACGAGGTTTTCGTCGTGGGACCGATGGCCCCGGCCACGAAGCAGGAGCGACCAGGAATCGCCGACATGACTTGCGCCGCCGCACGCCTGGCACATTCCCCTCCTGCCCGCGCAATCTCGTAGGCCAGAGACTCCATGCCGTAGTCGGCCAGAGAAATGGCTTGGGCATTGAACGTATTCGTTTCCACGATATCGGCGCCGGCCTCGAAGTACTGGCGATGAATCTCCTCGATGATGGCCGGCTGCGTGAGGTTCAACAGATCGTTGTGCCCCTTTTGGTCCTTCTTCCAATCTGTGAACCGCTCGCCCCGAAACGCCGCCTCGTCCAGCTTCCGCTGCTGGATCATGGTCCCCATCGCCCCATCGAGGACCAGAATGCGTTGTTGCAGCAGAGTTTCTAGCTTTGCACTCATACAACCTGTCTCCGTGATCGACTACGTCTCCATGACAAAAAACCAGCCGCCATCATAACTGAGCGGTTCCGGCGCCAGCAAGCAATCCCGCTCATCCTGCCTTGACAGTATGGGAGTCCGCCGATACCATACCGTGACTAGCTGGAGAGACACTATGCTCCTGCGTCATGCGTTTCATACCATTCTCGTGCTTCTCGTCGCTCTGGTCTCGACGACCGGCCTCTGGATCCACCTCTCCCCAGCCTTCGCGGCGCCCTATTTTGAGGATGGGTACCTCGGGCTGACACAAGCGGAACTCCATCAACAACTCGGGATGCCTCAGGCCGTACGGGATCGAAAATCCGCGCTGCGCGTCTTCACCTATTACGCCATCACCGATTGGGAGAAGTATTTCCGGAAGCTTGTCTCCCCGGAAAACGGCGAGGATGTCTACACCGTGACACGTGAGGGTATCGAGATCCGCTACTCGTTCAGTTACACCTTCGATCCCAACGACGCAAGCGACAATCGAACCCTCTTCGTTCGGCTCGTCGACATCGAGTTTTCCCCGGCCGTTCCCCTCTCCAAGATCCCGGCACTGGTTCCGGAGTTTCACCCATCTGAGAACCCCGCCGCGCCCTCATTCCGATCGAACATCTGGATCCTGCTATTCACAGGCGCTCCGTCGCCCCAGGCTCGCTTTATTGTGAAAGAAGCCGCGAAGGATACGCTCGAATGGAGCTTGGCCTATCAGCTGTTTTCGTTACAAGGCCTGCCCGATCCCCTCACGTCCAAGTCGCTCGTCGATCGAATGGAAATCGGCACGCAAAGCGTCGACCTCGTGAAGCAACGCCAGAGACATACGCATGACCCTATCCTGAATCCCTACTCGCGAGAATTCTCCCAACGCCAACGGTCCCCTCAGGTACCCACCATTAAAAAGATTCCCCTTCCCAAATACGCGGATTAGCCACGACGGGGTGTCACGACTCAGCACGATGATCAGGAAAAATTAAGGAAGATTCTGGAGACGGTCCTGCTGCTTCTCCTGCGCTTTGACCGCCCGACCGGTGAAGAGATCCAACGCGGTGCCTTGAGAAGTAAAGAGCAAGGCAGGCACAGTCAAGCCCAACATGACCAAGCACCAGAGCGAGAGGAAGCGGATAGCTTGGCTTCGCGCAAACAGTCTGGCCAACAGGCAAATCACCCCGACGAGGCCGCCGACAGTCAGCACGTGAGACTGATAGGGCGTCAACCCAGGAATGCTTGGAGTGAATGTGCTGAGCTTCGCACGAGCGACCTGTGCCCAATCGGATACCGACTGCTGCAGTTGCACCGCCGTCGAATGATTGCTGGCGGCTTGTGGCGCATGCTCTGTCGCCTGTACCTTCGCACGATACCGTTCGGGAATGGTCTCGTAGTTGTCCGTCATGACTGCCGTGCCTCGTTCATCGATATAGGAATAGATGATCGTGGCAGACGCTGACTCCGGCAATAGGAAACTGCTGATCCAGAGAAGGAAGACTCCGACAAGAACAGTCACACTGCCATTGCGCAGAAGAATGCTTCGTCGATCTCGATCAATCGTGTCATGGCTGGATGGACACATCTCCATGAGTATATCGACCCCTGCCGACTTCTCACATCTTATTGATTAAATTGACGCAAACAGTCCGGCTTCCTTGACTCTCTCCGATTCACATTGCTACCATGCTCACCATCATGGATCACACGACTGCAGCCACCCAAGAACCGATGCACGCTTCATCCCCCGACCTCGCAGAACAGACACCCTTTATCCGCCGACGCCCCGTTCGACTCATGATCTATGCGGGGCTAGGAATATTCATGCTCCTCATGGTGATCTGGCCGCTCATCGTACAACTCAAAGACCCTGACTTTCAAAAGCATATCGCGGAACATCGCGTCATGGTCGGCATGTCCAAAGAGCAGGTATTAGAGGCCTGGGGAGGCCCCCAAACGATCAACACCACCTTCACCAAAGAAGGCCTCCGCCGCGAAGAATGGATTTTTGAAGATTGGGAAAATGCCGCGACAGTGAAGCACCGCTATCTCTACCTGGAAGAAGGCCGGCTCATCGGCGGATGGTTTCAAGGGTCAGGCGAACGCCTCCCTATTCAAACTCCGTCGAACCCCCATGCCCCGAGACCCCAGCGCTAACCCGCGCGTCCGCCTGTCACGACACGTCACGCACATCCACCCGCAGCCGGCTCAAGAGCAGATTGGCAGAAAGCCGATCGCGCTCGTCGACCATGACACGCGAGTTCAGAATGGGGAGCCCCGGATACAAGCTGCTCACATATTCGTTCTGAAGCAGGTACCCGATACCACTTCCTTCCAGCAAACTTGTGACCATTGCCAGCTCACCCATACTCTGTGGCTCGGTCAGACAGATCATCGGCATGTCACACCCTCGCTGCTTGGGGAATTGACGTGCGGATACCCGCTCTCCTCGTTGCTTTTTTCGGGCATCCCTCTTACACTCAGCGGCTGCTAGGGGGTTTCTGTAATTTGCACGCGGCGTTCTTTGCCAGGGCCGCCAGAAATGGTTAACACCCGTTTCCATTCCCGGACCTGATAGACGGCCCAGGCATGCGATTGGCCTTTAAAGTAGGCATCAGGGTCTTCCCCGCTGGCGTTGAGAAAAATCGGCTCCGTGAAGCCCTCTTCCAACACATAGTCCAGGAGAGAGTCCGTCACAAAACCTGATCCTCGTAACGACACGTCTGCCAGCATGGACAGAATGTCTTCTGGATTTTGAACCGTCACACGATCCATTGATGTACCTCCGCGTCGTCAAATTGTAACGAGCCGCTCAGCAGGAAGGCAACAGACATGACACGTCCCTTGACCAAAAGCCGATTCCGCGAAGAACTCTTGCGACTGATGGACCGCAAACATCATTGGGCCTGGCCGGCATTCGCCGATGGCACGGTCACTGTCGAGCAGCTCAAGCGCCACTTCCAGCAGGAATACGGCGTGTACGTGCGGGACTTTCCTGTCTTCCTGGCCCGCATTCACGGCCAAAATCCCCCGGCTCCTGTCCGCCGGATGCTCGCCGACAATATTTACGAAGAAGACACCGGTGGGCTCTCGCTGGGTAAATCGCACCCGGAATTGTTCCTGACCATGATGGCAGGCCTGGGGCTGCCGGCGCGCGATTTTGATACGGTGCGCCTCCTCCCGGCCAGTCGGCGCTACCGCGCCTGGCTGGATACGGTCTCGAACAAAAAAGACTGGGTGGTCGGAGCCGCGGCCTTGACCGTCTTCGTCGAAGGCAGCGTCAAAGATCGCGCGGAAATCGCCGATCCCTCCAAGCCAAAAACCGCCGAAGAAATCGAAGCAATCGTCCAGCGCCACCCGCTGGTGAAGTACCATGGTCTCTCTCCCGATGCCATGGATCTGATTCGCGCACACCAACTGGTCGAAGCCGGCCATCGCCACGATGCCTATGCCATGGTCGTGAACTACGCCACCACACGAACGCAACAACAGGCCGTCTTGAGCTGCCTCAAGAAATGCCTCACCCTCTGGCAAGCCTATCGCGATGCGGTGGCCAAGGCCTGTGGACTCAAAAAGACCTAACTCGTGCGTGGGTTGATTGCTCTCGCATTCTTGTCTGTTGTCCTGACCATCAGCCATCCCCCATTGGCCATCGGCTCCCTTCCTTCCGACGACATGGCCCTGATTCCTGCCGGAGAATTCCTCATGGGGAATCCGGCAGGCAGCGATGGTCTTCCGGACGAACAACCTCAGCGACTCATCTCGACCGCCTCATTCTGGATCGACCGCTACGAAGTAACGAACGATGCCTATGCGCAATTTGTCCAAACGACCGGACATCGCGCGCCGGCCAACGCCAAGCCTGCCTCGACCTTGTGGGAAAACAATCTACCAATCCTCGGCATCGGCACCCACCCAGTAGTGAATGTCAGTTGGGAGGATGCCGTCTCCTACTGCACCTGGATGGATAAACGTCTGCCGACTGAAGCGGAATGGGAAAAGGCCGCGCGTGGCACCGATGGCCGCCGCTACCCCTGGGGAAACGAGTGGGATGTCACGAAGGCCAACAGCGCCAGCTATTGGGCCGGTCGCACCATCGACTTTCAGAGCGGAGCGGACTGGGATGCCTTCTGGGTCACAGGAGAGGGCGCGCAGATTTCAAAAGAAAAGGGCATCAAGGGTGAGGTGCTCACGATGCCGGTCGGCAGCTTTCCCGCAGGCGTCAGTCCACACGGACTCTATGACATGGCAGGCAACGTCGCGGAATGGATACAGGATTGGTATAACCCGAACTACTACAAAGACGCGCCCCTCTCAAGTCCTCAAGGGCCCCCTCGCGGTGCAATCAAAGCGATGCGCGGCGGATCCTGGTTGAAACCGGCTATCAGTTTACGCACGGGCGACCGCGACTGGGGCACCATGGACAGCCGCCCCAGTGGGACGGGCTTTCGCTGTGCGAAAGATGCCTTGTAACCCCCACTCACACAAACAATCCAACCGGCAGATGCACCTGACCGGGAAACACGCTGGTCAGTTCAGTCCCCGTGACGCCGAAGTGTTTGACCAACACGTCAGAAAAGATATTGCGGAACTCCACCGTGGGCCGGATGTATCGACCCGAGTCGAGATTGGCATCGATGAGCGACGACGGGAAACCCGCCGCGCCATGATACAGACCACCCTTGACCCCGCCGCCGAGCACGAACCACACCGAGGCTTTCCCGTGGTCGGTTCCGCCGCTGGCATTCTGCCTCACAGTGCGGCCAAATTCTGTACAAGTCAGCACCACCACATTATTCATCAACAATCCCAGATCGTTGTAGAAGGCCCGTATTCCTCCTGAGAACTCCGCCAGCCTCGCGCCTTGCGACAGCGTGGCGCCTCCGCCAGCGCCTTGATCGTCATGTGTATCCCATCCGCCGATATCGACCGTGGCGACTTCGAGTCCCAATCCTGTTCGGATAATATGCGCCACATCTCGAAGCTGCCTCCCATAGGACGTATTGGGATACTGGGCGCCGTTTTGAGGCGCTGCCGGGCCAATCGCCTCGATCGAGGCCACTCGATTCAACATGTCCGGTCCCAGCGCATGGATCAGCCGGCTATAGGAATTCGTACTGGTCGATTGAGGATCTTGGGCGTACAACGCGCGGAGATTCGATTCCAACGTCGCTTTTGAGCTGCCAAGTCTGGCAAAGCTTAAAGCCGACAGATCATTGATTGCAGGAACGAGGGTCGCCCCGCGCAACGCATCGGCCAGATCGCTCCCCATCCCGGCAGCCCGGATGGTGGGCGCGCCGACCGCACCCACCGCTTGCAGATAGCGATTGAGCCAGCCGTCTGTCGCTGAAAAGAATCCGCGTTCGATGATGTCCTGGTCCGTGAAATGCGATTGAGTCGAGCCTACGAATCCGGCCTGCGTCACAATCGCCAGGCTGTTGTTATTGTATAAATCGAGAAAGGGTTGAATGGCCGGATGCATCGCGAACCCTGTGCCGGGAAGATTGATTCCTGCGCCATCACCGCCTCCTGGAGGAGGGATCCCGATGTTGCCTGCACCGCTCAATGCCGATGGCCGCACCGCATAGTACTGCGAATCCGAATAAGGCACGATGGTGTTCAACCCGTCGTTGCCGCCGCGCTGAAAGACCACCACCAGAGTCTTTCCGGCGTTAGTCGCAGCCGCCGCGGTCCGACGGAGAAAGTCTGACGGGAAGAAATTCAGCACCAGGGTCGCGCCCGCCACTCCCAGTGCGCGTTTGAAAAATGTCCGACGCGATACAGCGCTCTGCGCCGCCTGACAATGCTCACAGGTTTCCATAGACACCTCACTGGTATTTGTAGCGTGGACTCGCCAACACCGTCGCCAGCATTCGGTCGAGCGGTGTTTCAACGTTCGAGCTATCGAGATTGAAGGTTCCTCCCCCACTACGGAGGGTCGTGAGAAAGGTCTGGTACTCCGTGAGACTGACCTGCCGATCGAAGGTCAAATTCAACAGAAACCCCAACACATCCTCTTCTGTCTTCAGTCCAAGATTTTTCAACCAGAGCCTGGTCAACCCTCCGCTGGTATCCGATCCGAACCGAATGGTTGACCCGAATCCAGGGATCGTCGCTTCATACGCGAAACTGACCTCGTTGAACATCACGTCGGTATTGAGCCACTCATCGGCCGCTTCTTTATACCCGGTCGGTGGCGCCTTCTCGTACAGGCCCTGCCCCATTCTTACCAAGCGATTCCGAAACGGATCCATCGACGACCAGACACCAAGATTGCGATGGATGCTCGCCACGAATTCCAACGGTGTCTTGACCAGACTTCGATAGTTGGCGACGTTGTTAAAATCCTGGGAGGTGAAAATCGCGATCAAGACCTTCTTGATGTCGCCGCCGGAGTCGCTGTACACCGACGCGACTTCGTTCAGGAGAGAGGCCGAAGGATGATCGTTGACGAAGTACACACATAACTTCTTCGCGAGATAGGCGGCCGTAGACGGATGCCGAGACGCGATCGCCAGCACCTGCTCGCCGTCACCGACGCCGGAGGACGACACCGTCTGTCCCAAGAACTGTTTGGATCCTGGACTGTGCCGGCTCGCGATAAACTGAAATCCTGGCCTCGCGCTGCTTAATGTGGTCCATCCGGTAAAAGCTTTGGCCGCCTCGACGATATCGGCCTGTATGTAGCCGTTCGGATTTCCGTTCACATCGACTCCCAGCGTATGCAATTCTTGCAGTTCCCTGGCATAGTTCTCGTTGGGATTTTCTTTCCGATTCACATCGGTGTTCAGATAGATCATCATCGCGCTGCTCTTCGCACTGGCCATCAGCACGTCGAGGAATTTTCCGAACGCATTGACCCTGAACGCCTCATTCTCCGCCAGTTCGAATTGCCCCTTGTTATGTGTGCGATAATTTGTATTGAAATGGTTGTCCCAGAAATAGATCATCTTTTCTCTCAGCTGCCGCCGGCTGTAGACCTTTCGAATCAGATCGTGGTCTTGTAGTTCACTGAGCGATGGCGCCAGCACGTCAGGCAACCCATCTTCGGTCCGCCAGTCAGCACGGTCTGCGGCAAGCCGCTGACTGAGGGCGGAATCGTCGATGACGATTGGAGCCGGAAGAGGCTGCGTGTTGTGCAGGTTGGTAGGCCAGGGCAGATTCGGGTCCAGCTCCAGCTGTTCCTTCATATAACGAACGGCCCAGGCATTGGCCTCCTGAGGGGTCAAATGCGAAACCGTGTTGAGTTGATTCGGTGTACCGCTATAGGCCAATCGATTCAACACATGGTAGGCAAACCAATTGGCTGGGGCCGAAGGCAAGCCAGCCTGAGGGGGCCCCAACGGAGGCGCCGGTGCCGCAACCGGTTCCGGGGGTGGCCCTTGTGTGACGGGCGCAGCAGTGAGCAGTTGCTGCAAGCCCGGCAACTGCTTGATTAAATTCCGAGCGCTCCGGCTCCCCTGCCCCGATGACGAGCCGCCTGAGCCGGAAGCGGCTGTTGAAGAACCAGGCGAGACTGCCGCCCCGGCAACGGCCGATACAGCAGGCATTCCTGTCGACCTGGTCGAAATGGACCCTCCTGGCGAGACCCCTGAGGGAACCTGATTCATACCTGCAGCAGACGAAGCCATGCCGGCAGTTGAGTCTTTCCTCTCCGGTGAAGACTGGTCAGTGACCACAGGCATACTCGAAGGCCGGCCTTGGTCGACAGGCTGAGAAGTTTCCGATGGCGATGAGCCAGCCGAAGGCTTCCTAATCAGCCGCCGGGGCTTCTTCTCGACCTTCGAACGGCCTGATTCTTTGTCCGCCGTGAAGACCAACCCCGGTGCTGGGACAGGGGTAATATCTTCGGTCCGACGAGCCTGTCGGTTATCAGATTTCTTGATCGATTGACTGGATGTCAGGCCCGTCTCTGCCGCAGAGAGAAACGGAACCTCGGCCCAATAGACCAATCCCTGGACTGCGAGCAGCAGTAAGAACGCCGTTCCAAGACCTGAGACCAAGAAGGGCGCATCAACCTGATAATCCCTAGTAGTCGTAATCGTCGTTGCGACGTGAGTCATGATCCTGCCTCCTGTTGCTTGGCCGATGTGACACGATCTCGCAGCCAAACAATGAAGCAGGACGGAGCAAAACCAGTGCCTTTGCGCAAAGCCGTGAGGTTATTGCGCACAAGGTGGCAATTTCATGAGCATCTGCGGAGCGCAGTCGGAGAAGTGACTGATACAGCCTACGGTGGGAACACGCTGCTGATACCTGTTGACTGTTCAGGACCGCCCCGCCGTGATGGTGGGATCAGACAAGAAAGAATACTTATTGGGGGAAGGGCCAGCTCCACCGGCCTAGTGATTCGTCAGAAGATAATCGAGGCGTTCGACCTTCACAACCGGCATGATCAAACCAAGGCCTTCCTGGTCATGCGAGAAGTCGTATACCACCGATTCGTCAGGAATGAGCCGTCCCGTCATGACTACTGTGACATCGACCGGCTCACCTCGCGCAAATCGATGTTCCAGCTCGCTCTGCAGCGTCGCTGATACCTTCGCCACAAGATCGCCTGGCAGATCCTCATATTTGAAACGTACAAGGCCCCACCTCGTCGCGGTAAACCTGGGGCCGAGTACCACGCGAAAACCACCAGCCTCCGCATCGTACCGAGACAATTCTCCGAACCAGAGAAAGGTGACGAGCTGTGTCAACGCGGGATTGACTGCACGTTTCGCATCTCGCTCACGGTTCAATCTGAACAGCCGTTCGTCATGCTCGGGATCGTGATGGCCATGACCGTAGACCATTGCCCAGTCAGGCGGGGCGCCATCCAGCGCATCAAGAAACTGTTCGATGGAGAGCGGATCGATCAGGAGACGAGAGTCTGCCGGCAGAATGCGAGGAAGATCCTTCGGCGTAATTGTCAGGAGCGGGCTTGCACCGATACCCTCTTCTGCCCGTCCCTCCCCAATCGGCCCCATGATCAGGAGAAAGACGGCCATAACCGACAGCGCCCACATGGGATGATTTCACTCCGTTGCGGCAGCGACGGCCTTCTCGAAACTCGCACGGAGGGCCGTGACCGACGGCTGTTCACCCGTCAACACGCCACATTCGATCAAGACTGCCAGCCGTGGCTGTGGGTCGATGCGGCGCAAGGCCTGGCCGGTGAATCCGCCGGACTCGATAACTTTCTGATAGGTCCCTAGCCACGAACCGATCACGGCTCGCAGACCGGCATCGGTCGGTTTCATGCGACCAAGCTTCACCTCTTCGAGCAATTTGGTGAGCGGGTCGGACTGAGAGATGATGCCAATCGCACGCTGCAGATTCTGCTCGCCTGATTCCATGATCAATTGGTGGAACAGGAGCCGGGTCCACGCGGGTCACCGCAACTTCCGCAAGAACCGCCACCATTACCCGGCAACACCCAGCCATCCGTGCCCCCGACTCCGAACGAAGAAATTTGCTTCTCCAGCTTCGTCGTTTTGCACTTGGGACAGGCAGCAGGCGTCGAACCATAGACCAACAGCTCGAACCGATGATTGCATTCGCCACAGACATATTCGAAGATAGGCATAAGTCATGCTCCTTTATCTGAGGGGTATTATAAGATCGACCTAGCCAGATCGCAATCAGCGAGGGGTTCTATGTACCAAGAAGAGAAGACCTTTACCTTTCGATTTAGCCTGGAGGCCTCCTTTCCCGACGACTATGAGGGCGACGAAGAGGCTCACGCCTGGGTGCGGGAGTGGGAAGCGCGCATCAAGCCAGATCTGCTCAAGGTGCTCTTCGAATCACTGCGCCAACACAAGGCTTGGCAGCCCCATGTGCGTAATCGCGGAAAATCCCCGGCCGATGAAATTGAAATCGTCCTGTCGCGTGACTTTTCCAAACCCCAAGGATTCAGCCTGTCGTGACCATGCTCCCTCCTCTGGGCCTGTACCTCCACATCCCCTTCTGCCGCCAGCGCTGCGACTTCTGCGCTTTCTATCTGGAAATCCATCGCGAGGAACGGGCTGACGCCTTTGTCCAATCACTCTTGCATGAGATTGGACTATCGGCGCAGCAACAGGTCTCTGTGGGGCGCCCAATCCAATCCGTCTATCTTGGGGGCGGGACACCGACGGTTTTGCCCATAGCTCAGCTCATCGCCATCCTGTCCGAGATTCGGAACCGATACACCCTCACCTCAGACTGTGAAGTCACCGTGGAAGGCCACCCCTCGACGATCTCCGAGCAGAACCTTCTTCAATTACGTCATGCCGGTGTGACCCGACTGAGCTTCGGTGCAGAATCGATGGAGGATGGCGACCTCGTCAGAATCGGTCGGCCCGGCGCCGTCAGTGAAACCATCGCAGCCATGGCAAAGGCCAGATCCGCCGGCTTCACAAACATCAACCTTGACTTGATGTATGGATTGCCTGGCCAAAGCCTGACCAGTTGGAAGAAAACCCTGGCCCATTGCCTTGCACTGCAGCCGACGCACCTATCTTGTTATGCGCTCACAGTAGAACAAGAGACGAGACTCGCATCAAATATCCGACTCGAACGGAGTCCCTCGCCCGACGAAGGGCTTCAGATTGAGATGGACGAAGCCGCACAGAGGATGCTCTCAGATGCAGGCTATGAGCGATATGAAGTCTCGAACTATGCCAGGCCAGGATATGCCTGCCGCCACAATCTGCTCTATTGGACCAATGGGGAATATCTGGGATTCGGCCCCAGCGCCCAGTCCTATCTGGGCGGAACGAGATTCGGCAACGTCGCCGACCTCGATGCCTACAACCGCTCGCTGACGGAAGGCCTCCTCCCCATCGAGGAGCGCTTCACCCTCTCGAAAGAAGAACAACTCCGCGACGCCGTGATTTTCGGACTACGACTGATCCAAGGCATTCCCTCTCACAACCTGCATCAACATGCAGTGAACTATGGACACAGCGCTCTCACCGCTCAATTGCTCGCGCAAGAATTGATCGAACAAGAGGGAGAACGCAGCAAACTATCGGCGAAAGGCCGGCTACAGGCCGACACCATTGCCGAGAAGCTGTACTGACAAGATCGTATCTCGTGAAGCGTATTTCGCACCTCGTTTTAGAGCAACCCTCAGAAATACGAGATACGAGCGACGCTTCACGAACGACGAAGGCAGGATGGCCTTTTTGAACAGCCTGTGGAGAAACACAACAGTTCAGCCTAACGATCATTGACTTTTTTGCCAATCAGAGTGGAAACTGACCGCAGATTACGCCGGAGGTAACATGCCCGTTAATATGGACCCAGCCAAGAAGCGACGAAGACAGCCTATGCCGCCGGAAGCAGTGGCCGCGCCAGACGAGAAGGAAAGCGCCCCCCCGATTCAAGCGGCTCAGTTCGGCCAAGAGACGGAAGAGGATCGAGTGAAGGATCTCGCGGATGCGGAATTGAAAAATCTCTGGGAAGCCACCGAAGTCATCGACATGGACAAAGTCTAGCAGATAAAGAGCAGATGGCTTATAGCTTATGGCTGATAGTCGGAGAACGCGGAAGAATTGGACCGTCTCTCTATGAGCTATACGCCAATCGCTATCAGCTCCGCTCTCCCAGCTGCTACGCGGGCAGGAAGAAAAAAGCGATCGAAAGCATCACATAGACCCCGACCAGCATCACCCCTTCCATCCAGTGAGATTCCCCGTCCATCGCGACGAATCCGACGATGAGGACCGAGATGGTCACAGAAGCGACTTCGAAGGGTGTAAATATCAGGTCCAGTGGCGTCCCGAAGAGATAACTGGCAAACACAAGCAGTGGCGCCACGAGTAAGGCGATCTGCAGACTGGACCCCACCGCAATTCCATAAGCCAGATCCATTTTGTTTTTGAGCGCCACCATCACCGCCGTAGAATGTTCAGCCGCATTACCCACAAGCGCGACAAGGATGACACCCACGAAGACTTGCGTGAGACCGAGTCTCTGCGCAGCCGGCTCCAGCGCTCCCACCAACATTTCGCTCATAAGGGCCACGAAACAGGTCGCCACGGCAAGTACGGCAATCGATGCACTCTTGGTCCAGGGTTGCTCTCCAAGATCTGAAGCATCATGCGATTCTCCGGCAAAGAGATGACGATGCGTCTTCAAGGAAAACAGGAGGCTTGCGATGTAAATGCTGAATAACACAAGTGCAATCATTAAACTTAGCTCTCGCTCGATCGCCACGCCACGGTCGGCAGCGGTGAAATGGAAGAGCGCGGGAATGATGAGGCCGACAGCGGCTAGGAGCAGAAGACTGGCACCAGTTCCGGCAGCGGTTTGATTAAACTTCTGCCGCTCATACTTCATGCCACCGGCAAACATCGAGACACCAAGAATGAGTAAGATGTTTCCCAGGATTGAGCCGGTCAGCGACGCCTTGACGACGTCGTGAAGGCCTTCGCGCAACGCCACCAGCGCGATAATCAATTCTGCCGCATTGCCCAGCGACGCATTGAGGAGTGCGCCAATCCCGGCACCGACATGAGCCGTTAAATGTTCGGTGGCTCGCCCGAGCAAGCCGGCGAGCGGAATAATGGCAAAGCAAGCCGAGATGAAAACCAGCAGCGGGTCGGCTCGAAGTACCTCGAGCGCGATCGTCACCGGGACGAAGATGAGCAGATAATCAAGCCACGACGTGAAGAGATATTTCACGCGCGAAAACTAACATGACTGTGAGACTTTGTCGATGAATCACCGGCAACCACCCCACGCGTTGTTCTACCCCTTCCACCTCTGCCACCCGGAGACCCTGACCAGGCTCCTGACTCGCTTTGCCACCGTGCATTTTCGCGACTTCATGGCGATGCAACTGACGCCCATGTCAGGCGTCACGGCCTTTCAAGACCGGATGGGCATGAGTTTTCCAGAGCTCATCGAGTCTGGGCGCCTCGTGCAAGGGCATGACGTGAGTGGACCGCTCACCTCACTGGTGGAAGAGGCCATCGACCGAGATCTCCACGACCCCGTCTGGCGCGCACAATTTCACGCGGCCCTCTGCCGGAACCGCCGTCTTCAGCGTGGACTCTTTGAACCATCCCATGCGGTTCGCATCGGCGAAACACTCGTACCAGGCCCTGCTGCGCTCCTCCATCTCATGGACAATTCGTTCAGAGTGGAACCATTCGACCTCGCGCGGGTAAGGGCACTCTCGAAGAGGAGCCCGACTCTTGAAGAGGGGTATCTCTTTGAATACGGGCTGGCCCTCGTCAAGACATCCGCCTCCCTCGTCTATACGCAAATGCTCGCATTGGGACATCAACTCCAACCGGCCACAGATTCCCCCGCGCATTTCACCCTCTATGCGCAATCCTGCGCCCGGGAGAATTGGGTGAGAACCAACCACCTGCTCATGCGAGTCGGCTATTAGCTAAGACTCTTCGTACAGACCCGCTCCGTCAACCGTACGGAGAAACGCACCAACGCACTCGTCCTCGAACGCTTCGCGACGGCCCGCCTGTATAATCCAGGTTAAAAATTGCTCCAAACTCTGCTACTATTCTCCCCCATGGCTGGCATAAAAACCCCCTTTGCACCTCCCGTTCCGATCGAGACGACCAGTACCGGCACCGGGAGCGGACTCGATGCGCGCGTGATCGTATTCAATTGCGAATGTCACACCTACGAGCAAGTGGTGGGGCTCTTCTGCCAATACATTCCAGGCATGACCAGCTCGAAAGCCTTCGAGCTGGCATGGAAAATCGATCATGATGGAGAAGCCATCGTGTTTGCCGGGGGGCTGACACAAGCGGAAGAAATCGCAGCAAAGCTGGCAGGCGGAGGACTACGAGTGGCAGTGCAATAATCGCCAGTCGGCTATTTCTTGCGTTTCGGCTGTGCGGCTTTGACCGATTCCGCCTTTGGTTTTGCTTTTGGCTTGACCTTCGAGACTGCCGGCTTCGCAGCAACTTTCGCCGGTGCGGCCTTTGCTGGAGCGGGCTTCGTCGGCGCAGTCTTCTTACCATGGCTCCCGCCGCCACCCTTCACAGGCTTCCCTTCAGCGAGCTGGGCCTGGAGTTTATGCGTGGCGGACGTCTTATTCAGCTTCTGAACCATGTCTCCACTATGAATCCGCACTTGATACAGCTCTAAGAGCTTGCCAATGGCCTTCTGATCGCCCTTCTTCGCGGCGTTCAGCAATTTACGGCGATGATTCATCTCTTCTTCTTCGGTATGGGAAGCAGCCCGTCGTTCCATGTCCATCCTTTCGTTCTACGTGGAGAGATAGCCCCCGCGCGGCGCGAGTATACCCGAAATCCCCAATTTCTTCTAGCGCCTAAGTGGGAACGCTGAGCGAGACTAGCGAGACCAGCCTGGTTTCTCTGGTTAGTCTGGTTCAACCAAATAAACTATTGCAACAGCTGCCTCTTGCACCGAAGAGCGCTTGTGGCACGTTTCACCCCATGCGTATAATGCCCGTCTAATCTAAGCAGGATGCTCAAATCCGGTCCGTCGCTCGTCGCTCGTATCTCGTCGTTCGCAGGCGATGCTTGCCTGAGCTTGCGAGATACGCTTCACGAAGGACGCTTCACGGGTGCCGGGTACGAAGCTGGCGGACGTTTTCAGCATCCTGCCCATTCGACCCAACAAGGAGATGACCCCATGGAACAACAGAAGCCAAAACAAGAAGAAACCCCGGTCGCCGACGATCCAAAAGCCCGCGAACTACTTCGGCAAGCCTTCGAGAAGACCGCACGCTGGCCCAAGGACTTCAAGGGATTCACCGCCGATTTAGCCGTCAACGTGAACGGGAAAGAGACCAAGGGACCGGTCATGGTCAAAGGTCCGCGTGAAGTCTCGGTCCAGCTGGAAGATCCCGAGGTGCAGAAGTGGGCGCAGGAACAGCTTGGCTCGATCGCCGTGCACCGTGGCCCGAGAAGCTTCGAAGAGTCGGACGGTAAATATTCCCTGACGATGGAAGAAGACGGACATCCCTTCGGCACGAAACTCAACATTCACGGCTCGAACTCCTTCTATCGCCTTAAAGACAATCGCATCACCCAGATCAATCGCAAGATGGCGCACCCGGGCATGACGCCCTTCGCCTTCACGATCAATGTCGAGGAAAGCTCCCTCACCCAGGACCAGAAGAACCTGACGACGAAGTATTGCGTCTACTACTACTCCCCGACCGACGGAAAACTGAACAACGTGGAAAGCTTCACCGATAGCCACGTGCGTGTCGGATCATCGGATCTGCCGGCCACCCGCCGCATCATTACCTATGAAAACGGAGCGGTCGTCGTAAAGAGCCTCACGTTCACGAATCACAAACTGGTCTAGGGCCTGTTAACACTAATGGCCATTTTATGAGATACTGCGGGCATGGAAATCACCGACGCACAGTATCGCCAAATCGAGCCGTGGTTGCCGACGCAACGCGGCAACGTGACGCTC
>JAUXQT010000065.1 GCA_030682135.1 Nitrospirota bacterium
GCTTGGCTTAACTCGAACTGCGCCCAACGCTTCGTGGGACCCGACGAGGGGGCCGTCTGTGGGGATGATGCGGAATATGCGGGTGAGGGAGAGCCGGGAGCCAACCATGCGGCGCAACAGATGCCTGCCACAATCACAAGGCTTTGGTGGTACAGCGCCTTCATAAACTGCATCCTACCGATCTCGCCGCACCCGTGCAACTCGGTGTTCCCCTAGGAGTAGGCATGGTCCAATCGCTGGTATACAATGGATTCATGCAGGCGCTTGTGAAAACATCGGCTCAACCAGGATTGACGCTCAGCACCTGCCCCGATCCACAACCGGGCCGCACCGATGCGGTCATCCGCGTGAAAGCCACGTCGCTCTGCGGGACCGATGCCCATATTTACAATTGGGATCCTTGGGCCCATAGCCGCATCCACCCGCCACGGATCATCGGTCATGAAATGTGCGGCGAGGTCGTGGAAGTCGGGCCCGAGGTCACCTTGGTCAAGAGAGGGGACTATGTCGCAGCCGAGTCGCACCTCACATGTGGGCACTGTTTCCAATGCCGGACCGGACAGGCGCATGTGTGCAAGAACTATCGCATCCTGGGAGTCGATCTCGACGGATCGTTTGCGGAATACGTTGTCCTGCCGGAAGCCGTGCTCTGGAAGACGTCACCCACCATTCCACCGGAACTCGCCTGCGCGCAAGAACCGCTCGGCAACGCCGTCGATGCCGCCTTAGTCGAAGACCTCACGGGACAGACGGTGCTGATCACCGGCTGTGGTCCGACCGGACTCTTCGCAGCCGCCGTCGCACGAACGGCCGGCGCCGCCACCATCATTGCATCGGACGTCAGCGCCTACCGCCTGGACCTTGCCAAACAGGTCGGTGTCGATCATGTGCTCAACGCCACAACTGAAACCGCCGATCGCATCGCCGCAGCCATTCGTGACATCACCGCCGGCGAAGGGGTCGATGCCTCCCTCGAAATGTCCGGAAACCCGATCGCATTACATCAAGCCTTCAGTGCCGTGAAGAACGGCGGACGGGTCACGCTCTTCGGCATTCCGACCGGATCTGTGTCGTTCGACCTGCCGAACGAAATAATTTTTAAGGGCATCCGTGTCTATGGCGTGACAGGCCGCCGACTCTTCAAGACCTGGTATCGCTTGGCCGGGCTCTTCCAGGCCGGGCTGAATATCAAGCCGATCATGACCCATACCTTTCCCATGAAAGACTTTGCGCAGGGGTTCGAGTTGATCAATTCAGGGCAGTGTGGAAAGGTGGTGTTACTCCCCTAACGCTGAATGCTGAGCGCTGAACGATGAACCAAATTCTTTCGCTCAGCCTTCATCGTTCCTAGTTCATCGTTGTCGTCGATCACATGGCCTATCACTCTCTCAAAAAAACTCTTTCAGAACGGCTTGCAGAGATCCGCGCGGCAGGCCTCTACAAATCCGAGCGGCAGATCCTCAGTCCGCAGGGGGCCGAGATTCGCGTGGCGCAAGGTGAGGTCCTCAATCTCTGCGCCAACAACTATCTGGGGCTCGCCAACCACCCTGACATCAGACAGGCCGCCGTGGAAGGGTTGCACGAACATGGCTACGGCATGGCCTCCGTCCGGTTCATCTGCGGCACGCAAGATCTCCATCTACAGCTCGAACAGACGATCAGCACCTTCCTGGGTACCGAGGACACCATCCTCTATAGTTCCTGCTTCGATGCCAACGGCGGACTCTTCGAGGTGCTGCTCGGCGAGCAAGACGCCGTCATCAGCGATGCCCTGAACCATGCCAGCCTGATCGATGGTATCCGTCTCTGCAAGGCCACCAAACTTCGTTATGCGCATTCCGATATGGCGGACCTGGAAGCCAAGCTGCATGAAGCGGCACCCTGCCGCCTTCGCCTGATTGCGACCGATGGGGTCTTCTCCATGGATGGCGATCTCGCGAAACTCGACCGGATCGTCGAACTGGCGGAGCGGTACGATGCGGCCGTGATCGTCGACGACAGTCACGCGACCGGTGTGCTCGGACACAATGGCTGCGGCACGCCGGACCATTTCGGTGTGGCGGACCGGATCGAGATCGTCACCAGCACGTTGGGGAAAACATTGGGGGGGGCGACCGGCGGGTTTACGTCAGGACGAAAAGAAATCGTCGAGTTGTTGCGGCAGCGCTCACGACCCTATTTATTTTCGAATTCACTTCCCCCGGTCATCGCCGCAGCGGCTCGACGGGCCGTCATCCTCGTAGCCCAAGGCGACCAGTTGCGAGCCAGGCTGCGCGAGAACGCCGCCTTCTTCCGCGCGCAACTCACCACCCTCGGGTTCCGGCTCATTCCCGGCGAACATCCCATCATTCCGGTTATGTTGGGCGACGCCTCACTCGCGACCAGGATGGCAGAGCGGTTGCTGGAAGAAGGGATCTATGTCGTGGGATTTAGTTATCCGGTTGTGCCGGAAGGGCAAGCCAGGATTCGAGTCCAGATGTCGGCAGCCCATACCAGAGAACAACTGGAACGAGCCAGCGCTGCTTTTGCCACAGTTGGACGGGAACTGGGCATCATTCGATGATGCAGGCGAGAGGCGCGTGGCAAGGGGGAGGATGGGCCTGAAATCTTACTCCCTCCCTAGCCCCTAGCCTCTTGCCCTTCGCCTTATTCCCGGACTGCCTTCGCCCGCTTCTGCAGATAGGCATTACGAACAGCCGTGTAGAGATCGAGCGTCGCCTCTTCGACTCCCTGGTATTTTTCGAGATTTCGCGAGCGCTCATTCACGATCTCTTCGACGCGGGCGCCGAATTGGATCACGCTGGTCGTCGTCCGATTCTTATGCGCAATGATCGAAGGAACGTTCTTGACCTCGATGAGCGGGGCAACCAGCCAGTTGATCGGGTTTAAAAACACGTCGCCAACGTAGCCGGTGAAATCTCTGACGGTAAAGGGAGGCAACAGCGGCAACACCAAATAGGGGCCAGGCTTCATGCCGTAATGTCCGAGTGTTTGGCCCATATCTTCTTCGGGCGTCTCTAAACCCATGTCTTTGGCCACGTCGATGAGTCCCGCCCCACCGATCGTGCTGTTGACCAAGAACCGTCCGACTTCGATGCCTGCCCCCTTGAACTTGCCCTGAAACATATTGTTCAAGAGGCGCGGCGGAAAACGCAGGTTGTAATAGATGTTGCTAATACCGATCTGAACCCAGTCCGGCAAGAGAAAGTTATACCCCTTCGCGGCCGGCTTGAGCACAAATCGGTCGACCTGACGGTTGAACTCGAAGATATTGCCGTTGAACGATTCCCAGGGATCGTACTCCTCGCCGGCTGCTTCGTCAGCTCTGGCAAATGGATCGAGGGGTTCGTCCGGAGCCGTATCTTGCTGTGCCGTAAGAACTAGCACCTGAGACTGGTCAACGGCCGGCCTCGCATCGCTCGCCCCCTGGGTCTGTACTGTGCCGGATTTCCCCGCGCAGCCAGTAGCCAGCATCACCCCAACAGTCAGCAGACTGAACGTCAGCACACGAAAAGAACTCATCAGCCCGGCCTCCTTCACCCACATTGCAGGAACAAGTCTCTTTCGACCGCCAACCCCCTGCCCCTCTGAGCAGGCCTTCCGATCAACCGACGGCACTCTACCAAATGCTGGCGCGATCTCCAATCACTTCTTACGAAATTCTGGCATGGGACGCGATCGGCCTACTCTATCTCGGTCTGTCGGCCCATTTCCTCAAGTCTTACCAATCTGATGCGAGTACGGACTAGCAGGCGGCTAAGACCGGATGGCGGCTTGAACAAACTCCACCCACCGTCGAAAATAGGCTGCGCCACCGACCTGATAGGTGTTGTTATGATCGGCGCCCTCGATGAGATAGAAGGACTTGGGCGGCTTCGCTGCTTCAAAAACTTGCCTGCCCAATTCGAGCGGGATGATGTCGTCTCTGTCGCCGTGAATGATCAACTTCGGCAGCGAGAGCTGCGGAAGGCGATCGATCAGCTTGAAATCGGCCCCTAACAACCAATGAACCGGCAACCCGCCGTAGTGGAACTTGGCTACCGCTTCAATGGATGGAAACACCGATTCCAGAATCAGCCCCGCAGCAGGTTTCTGAGAGGCCAGTTCCCCCGCCACAGCCCCACCGAGCGAACGCCCGAAGATGATGAGGCGTTCGGAACGGATCATTCTCGTACGAGTCAGATAGTCGTAGGCGCCTAACGCATCCCGATAGAGCCCTTCCTCCGAAGGCCGCCCCTGGCTCCGACCATAGCCGCGATAGTCGAACAGAAACACCGACAGGCCTAACTGGTAGAGGAGCTTCAGATTTTCCAGCCGATGGATTACATTACCGGCATTGCCATGGCACCAGAGTATGACCGGACGATCTGCTTGTGCTTCGACATACCACCCGAACAGGCGCGCTCCGTCGGCAGCCTGAAACCACACCTCTTCAAGCGGCAAACCGGTCAGCCGCGCCCAGTCGCGATCTTGCCAGGGCTCAGGATGATAGACGAAAAATTGATCGAGGAGGCTCATAGCAGCTTCGGACTCATCAATCCCCTCACCCTATCGGAACCTTCACGCGCAGGTGGTAGCCTATCTGACTGGCTGGGCATAGCCGGAACCCACCTGCGATTGTTGAGGGAGGCACCATCATGGCGAGAGAAACAAATAGAGCGGGAGGGACGCCGGATGACGGCGGCCCTCCCGCTCTTGGAACAGGATCATCTACTTTAAAGCAGGACCAACTCCCGTGCCCTGCACATGGAATATAAATCCGTCTCCAGCGGGAGTCCAAAACCATCGTTCAGAGATTATGACATCGGCCAATCGAGTACTGCCAGATTTCTGCAGCGCGGCCGTATAGGCTCTCTCAAAGCGATGGTTTTGATTGATGGGAATGAACCCCATCAACATGAACCCGCCGCTGTGCCCGTCCGCGATTCCCGTTAATCTTTCATTCGGCCCTGGAGGATCACCGGTAATCCGCACCTGACTGGAATGACAAGCCACTGTGGTCAGTAACAAAGCGGCACCAAGAAACAGGCTGATAAGTTTCATGTATCCTCCTTTGCCCTCAATGTAAACCTATGGGGATGCTATTTATTCCCAACAGCGGTTCCCTGCACGGTAAAAATGTATCCGTTTAAGACGAGCGCCCAAAACCATTGTTCGGAAATAGTGATGTCGGTCAGCCGCGTCCCTCCACCTTTCTGAACCGCTTCCGCATAGGCGTTCTCAAAGCGAGTGTTCTGGATAATCGGAATAAATCCGAACAACATGATACCCGTGCTCGACCCCTCGGTTTGACCAAGGGCTTTCTCATTCGGCCCTATGGATGCAGAAGGCAGCTTCATCGGCGTCGATTGGCACGCCGCAGTTGACAGCAGCAGACACACACCAAGAACAATGGACGCTACTTTCATGTATCCCTCCTTACAAAATATAGGATGAGGTACCGAGAGAATTAGGAAACCTGGCGACTAGCCACTCTGGCGCGGGACGCTATCACTACAGGATTTTCCCGTCAAGCACCCTGCTTCCGCACCGGCCCGGCCTGTCAATAAGCCGCAAGATCATCCGCGCGCAACTAGCCATTGTTTCGCCTCTTGGGTATACTCCGCCCCACTCGATTACCATGTCATGAGGTTGCCCATGTCCTCCACCCCTTCCATAGGCGCGAATACGACTCCGACCCCATGCGACGTCCTCGTGATCGGAGGCGGGCCGGCAGGCTCGACCATTTCAGCCTTACTGGCTGAACAGGGCTGGAAGGTCCAGATCCTGGAGAAGGATCCGCATCCTCGCTTCCATATCGGCGAATCGCTGCTCCCCCAAACTCTCCCGATCCTGAAGCAATTGGGTGTGTTGGCCGACGTCGAGAAGATCGGAATCGTGAAATACGGTGCGGAGATGGTCTCGCATCGTTATGGCCGGACGCAGATGTTCTACTTTTCCAAAGCCTTCGATGAATCCCAGCCCTATGCCTTTGAGGTCAAACGATCCGAATTCGACGCCATCCTCCTGAAGAATGCCGTCGCCAAAGGCACGCAGGTCCACGAAGGTGTTCGGGCCGAGCGCGTCGAGTTTCGCCCAGGGACGACGTCACTTGTGCATGCGCAAGACAAGACCGGAAATCCCATGACCTGGGAAACCAGATTCGTGGTCGATGCGAGCGGGCGCGACACGTTTCTCTCCGCACAACTGGGTGGGAAGCAACGCAGCCAGACCCATAACAGCGCCGCTATCTTCGGTCACTTTGAGGGTGTCGGCAGACTGCCGGGCAAAGATGAAGGCAATATCACAGCCGGCTGGCTCGATCACGGCTGGTGCTGGTTGATCCCTTTCAAAGACGGAACCACCAGCGTCGGAGTCGTCTGCTGGCCCGACTACATCAAATCGCGCACGGTTCCGCTCGATCAATTCTTATTGGACACCCTGAGCCAATCCCCCCCCATTGCGAAGCGGATGAGTCAGGCAAAACTCCTCACGCCCGTCTATGCGGCGGCGAACTTTTCCTATCGGCGAGAGACCATGTCGGGGGACGGCTACCTCATGGTCGGCGATGCCTTCGCCTTCATCGATCCGGTCTTCTCCAGCGGCGTCCATTTAGCGCTGAACAGTGCCGTGCTTGGCGCGAAAGTCGTCGAGGCCCACCTGCGCCATTCGCCGGACTATGCGCAACGGCTCCGCGAGTTCGAGCGGATGGTACGGCGGGCCATCAATACGTTTTCATGGTTTATCCACCGCTTTACCCAGCCAGCCTTTCAATCGCTCTTCGTCTCGACCAACCGGCCGCCGAAGATCGAACGGGCCGTCTTGTCGCTCTTGGCCGGCGACGTGTACGAACAGCGACGGGCCCGGTTCCCTCTTTTCCTCTTTAAGGTTTGCTATTACACGGTTTTCATGCTGAATTGGAAAGAAAATTGGGCCGTCTCCCGGCGAAGAAAACTCGGTACGTCGACGACGGTCACCGAGGTGCAGGATTACGCCGTGAAGCAACCGTCCTAGGTCAATCGACAGGAGCCGCCACGTGGGACAGAGTCAGACTCAGACGGCCTTCCGAAAAGACCCTTCGCTCTCGGCCTCACTGGAGCTGCCCCGCTGTGTATTTCTTGAGACGGCACAGGTGAGCTCCTGGCTGAAGACACATCGCATGAATCCGCTTGCCATCGTCTCCTTTGGCAGCCACGTCCCCGATAACTTTCCCTGTCCCGTCATTCACCTCGACCTCCCGGAGCTCGCCGGCCCCCATCGCCTTGAGGTGTGGAGCACAACGGACCAGATCAAGACCTATCGTGACGAGGGATTTTCAGCCTCGGCCAGTGGACACGTGCTCTTTGGAACGGTGACCCTCACCGAACAGCCTGGCCAACCGATCGAGACCGTGACGGAGCGCGCCTATCGCCGGCTGTTCTCTTGCTTGCACGACTTGTCCTATCAACACATTTGGCGGATCTGGAACTATTTCCCCGACATCAATGGCTTCGCCAACGGGCTTGAACGCTATCAGGGATTTTGCCTGGGCCGGCACCGTGCCCTTGCAGACATGCTGACTGGCTTCCCCCACTCACTTCCCGCAGGCACCGCCGTGGGCACCAGATCGGGCCCGTTGCAGATCTACTTCATTGCGGGAACCCTTCCCGCGACGCACCTCGGGAATCCCCGGCAAGTCCATGCCTACGAGTATCCCCAAGATTACGGACCCCGAAGTCCGTCCTTCGCGCGGGCGACCCTGTCTCGATCTGAGGCCCATTCGCAACTCTATATTGCCGGAACGGCAAGCGTGGTCGGACATACCAGCCAACATGTGGGACTTCCAAAGCAACAGACGCTCGAAACGATCCAGAACCTCAGAGTCTTGCTCCCGCATGCTGAGGACGAAGCCCACAGACATTTCTCAGGGCCACAGAGCAAAGCCCTGTATAAAGTCTATGTGCGGGATGCAGCCCATCTCTCCGAGGTCCGCGAGGCCCTCCGCAGCTTCCCGTTATCCTCGAATCAGGTTCTCTTCCTTCAAGGAGCGCTCTGCCGCAAGGAACTGTTAGTTGAAATCGAAGGGCTCATCACCTCGGACTGATTCCATTCATGCGATATCCTGCATCGTCTCTTCAACAACCGTCCCGTCTCCCCGTCATGCGCGGGAGCCATTCATAATGTCCAGGGGTCGTGCCACACATCTCCATGCCGTCGATGGAAACGGACATGGGGCAATCGCTCCCCCGCAGTTTTACTTTACGATCGATTGCGATTGGGTGCCCGGCTCTCACTCAGGACTCGAGCTGCTCCTCAGCCTCTGCGATCGCTACCAGCTCAAGGGCACGATCTTCTTCGCGGGACGCTTCGCGGAAGCCTATCCGCATTTGGTCAGAAACTGTCACGACCGCGGACACCAGTTAGGCACGCATGGATGGGCCCACGGCGGGCTGGAGGACGATGAAGATTTCCGCACGGCCAGTTACGAGCAGCAACGGGAATGGATCAGCCGCGCCACCGAGGCGGTCGAACAAGCCGCCGGGATTCGTCCAGTCGTATTCCGCGCGCCCAACCTCTCGATCGGTGAGACCACGCTCCGCGCCCTCGAACATGAAGGATATCGATGCGACTCTTCCGTTCCGGCCAGGCGATTCGACATGGGGCTTGGGCGAGTCCATTACCTGAAATATTTCTGGGCTCCACGAGATCCCTATCGGCCCTCACGGGAAAATTTGACGACACCCGGTGAGGGGCCCTTGACCGAAGTCCCTCCCTCCTCCTGCCTGTTTCCGATCAACCTGGCGACGCTCCGCACGCTCGGCCTACCGATGATTCAACGCATGATTCGCTGGATCGGGCGCCGATCACGCCACCTGGTCTTCTACTGTCATCCCTCGGAATTCGTCCTCGCGAAGCATCAAGTCTTTCCGGACTCCATGTCCAAGTGGAACCAGAAGGGCATGTGTCCGGCCAACCTCTCGCTGGTCGAAGATTTGATCGACCATGTCCTCGAGCGCGGCTATGCCCCCACGCATATGATGGAGGCACCGGCGCGTGAACTTGACTTGAGACCGCGAATGGGATTAAGAGCAAAGAACTTTCAGCCCAACCGGGCCTATCCAAAGGAGGGACAGCGATGAAGCAGTTGCTATCTGGAATTCTTGTGGCATGTCTGGCTGTCGTGATCGTGACAGGCTGCCGAGGTGCAGGGCAAATCTACAATGTCAAAGAAGCGCCGATTGCGACATCGGCAGGTAAAGAGCTGACCTTGGATCAGGTCGGCAAGGCGATCATGGATGCAGGGATCGGACTCAAATGGATCATGGTGGTCACCAAGCCAGGGCAGATCGTCGCCACGCAAAATGCCCGAAGCCACACCGCCATCGTCGATATTGCGTACGACACCAAAACGTACAGCATGACCTATAAAGATAGCGTGAACTTAAACTACAACGCCGAGAAACAAACCATCCACGAGGCATACAGCGGCTGGATTCGCAATCTTGATAACGCCATCAAGGGCCGGCTCGCTGCGGCAGGAATGTAAGCACGAAAAAGACAGGGTGAGGCCTGGCGACACGACTGGGCCTCATCCCTCCGCAGGATAGATCATCCTCACCAGACATAATCATCCTTCGATCTCAATTCGTAGCCCAACCACAGGACGCTCAGGAGGCTAGCTATGAACATCTCTCTAATTCAACTACTCCGATTAATGGCACTCACATTATTATTAATACCCACCCTTCTTGTCACAGCCAGCTGTGTTACTGACCCTATCCTGAACATCAAGGATGCGCCCGTCAAAACTCTCTCCAACAAAGAATTACCTTTAGATCAGATCACAAGAGCCATCGTACTGGCGGGAATGGGTCTGAAATGGCAAATGGATTTAGTGACGCCAGGCCATATCGTTGGAACATTAAATATCCGGAGCCATCAAGCAGTCGTGGATGTTACATATAACCCCAGTGCATATAGCATCCAGTACAAGAGGAGTAAGGGACTCCTGTACGGTGAGCCAAGCCAAATGGATGGACCAGAAACCAGAGAAATTCACAAAAACTATAATGGCTGGATAGAAAATCTCGACAACGCCATTCGCACTCAATTGATAGCTGTGGATCGATAACGCTTTAGTTATCCTGAGGAGGTTCCGATGATTCGACTCATAAAAAACGGCGCAACTGTACTTGCATTGATTGTTGCAATGACTGGATGCGGCGCTCCAATTTTGAATGTGAAGGATGCCCCGGTTAAGACGCTATCGGGCAAAGAGCTGGCACTTGATCAGGTTACCAAGGCCATCGTGTTGGCAGGAATGGGATTGAAATGGGAAATGATTGTAGCCTCACCAGGCCATATCATCGCCACGCTAAACCTGCGTGACCATCAAGCAGTCGTCGATATCCCCTATAGCACTAGCACATATAGCATTAGATATAAGAGCAGCGTGAATTTGACGGTTACTCCAGGCGATGAGAAGGTTCCGGGAGCCCCGCCGTATTTGATTCATGGCAATTATAACGGTTGGATAGAGAACCTCGATAACGCCATCCGCACTCAATTCATTGCCGTTGGGCAGTAGACTTCCCTTCTCTTCTCTGCCGACTACCTTCACATAGACTTTTCCCCGTGAGTGCTCGATAAAGCCCTACGGGATACATGCCTCGCGAGAGGAGCTTCCCCCCTACCATCCAGGTGATCTTCACGATGTCCCATACAGGTCTGAAATGGCTGGGGCTTGGACCCATCCGAGGCGCAACCCCGACGGCGATCATGTTGATCGGAGTACCCACTCGACTCGCTTCAATCAGGACTTCGCTTTCAAACACGAAACTTCGCGCCTTCCCATGTGCGAGATCAATATTTCTCAACAATGTCGCCGGATAGAGCCGGAACCCGGATTGCGTATCGTCGATCCATCGTCCTGCCGACCATGAGATCCAAAAATCCGCAACCCGATTGGCGCCATACCGCCAGAAAGATGTCTTCCGCTTGTCGCGCGGGCGGATTCCGACAAGAAACGCATCGGGAGCATTCACGGAAGCCGTAAGAAAGATCGGAATCTCTTCCGGCGCATGTTGCCCGTCTGCATCGAGCGTGATGATGCCAAGGGCTCCGTGGGCCAAGGCATGCTCGAATCCTCGCTGGAGGCTGCCAGCCTTTCCCCTGTTCTCTTCATGGTGTATCAGGGTGATATCCAGACCGGCCAGGGCACGAGCCGTGCCGTCGATTGAGCCGTCGTCCACGACGATGACGTTCGGACATTGCTGCCGCGCGCGCATCGCCACATCGCGCACCGTTTCCGCCTCATTGTAGGCCGGGATCACGACCCAGTATGAACGGGCGAGGTCGCGCAGCCGCGTCACGCCATGCCTCCGTTGACGCCGATGATCTGGCCTGTAATATAACCGGCGCCCTCGGACGCGAGGAACGACACAAGCGCCGCAACGTCATCCGGCGTACCCATTCGTTTCATCGGCACCAACGTGACGACCTGCTCCGCCTTGAACGCACCGCTTGTCGCGGGCGATTCGATCAAACCGGGAGCCACCACATTGACAGTAATGCCTCGTGATGCCACCTCGATCGCCAACGACTTGCTGGCTCCATGCAGGCCTGCCTTCGCGGCGGCATAGTTGGTCTGCCCGCGGTTGCCTGTCACGCCGGCCAGCGATGAAATCGAGACGATCCGCCCCCAGCGGGTCCCGATCATCGGCAGCAACAGCGGCTGCGTGACGTTGAAGAATCCGTTCAGCGAAAGATCGATGACCCTCGTCCATTGTTCGTGAGACATCCCTGCCATCGGCGCATCGTCGTGGGCTCCGGCATTGTTGACGAGGACTTGGATCGGCCCATCCTTCAGCAGGGCATTGAGTGCCTGCCTCGTGGCAGACTCATCGGTCAGGTCGAAACAGGAAACCGACGCCGACCCGTCTGTATGCCGAATCTTCTCCGCCACCTGCTCAGCCGATTCAGGATGCCGATGGGCATGCACGATGACGGCATAACCATCCGCCGCCAGCCGCTCGGCAATGGCCGAACCGATGACCCCACTGCCTCCGGTCACGAGGGCGCGTTTCCGCATCATGATGGCTCACGCTTTATAAATATCGAGGCCCGCCCCGTCATCATGTTGTGGCCTCCGGATGAGATCGCAAACTGATACATGAAACTCTCGCCGCTGTCGAACAGATGCGAGGCCTCAATCGTGAGTTCTCCTGGACAGTCGTCAAGACGGTCTACCGACAACACCACATCCTTCACCCCGCCGACATAGCCGATCAGCCCCTCCGTAGACCGCTCTCGATTCAGAAGCCCCACATGGACCCCCATCGCCTGTGCCGCATATTCCAGCCCGGTCACCGCGTCGAGGCGCCCGCCTTGCCGCAGCGGATTCGCCCCATCGCGATGCGATTGCGTGCGGCATCGAATCGTCGTGGCATCCCACGAGTCCACGAGATCGATCAGCCGCATCGCCCCGGCATGGGGAAGAAACCTGCTCAGTTCTTCTTTGCTCAATTGCGGCATCGATCGATTTCCAATACGAGCTGCTGACTCTCAAGCAGACTCACGATCACCTTCTGCGAACCGCCTGTGGCAATGGCTTTCAAGAGCGGGAGCGATCGGGCCGCAGGATTGCCCAGTCGCACCTGCTCCAATGCAAGGTCTTGCAAATGGCTCGCCGGCTCTTGATCTGTCTCTCTGAGATGCAGCTGCATGGTCGCGAGCGCGGCGTCTGACGGCGGAGCGAACAGGAGAGCCACGGCAAAACCCGCCGAGATCGGACGCGCTTCGTTGAGCGGAGCGGGCACCGCCAAATCGTAGGCGACCAGCAACAGAGGGCGTTGCTCTACGTGGACGAAGGTCACGGCTTCCAGCAGACCGGCCGCGAACGAGTCGTCGTAGCAGGACAGTGCCGTCGACGACTGCTGACAGGTTGTGGCGATTCCCCAATAGCCGGAGGGCGTGTTGTGGACCGATTGATGAAAGAGTGTGGGCGAAATCTCCCGCTCAGGGGTCGCCAAGGTGCGGCAGAGTGTATCGAGCACCCCCATTTCGCCCCCCGAGGATGCAAAGACCGTGGGCACCTCACGGGGACCCAGGCCAGATTGGGCAATGGCTTCTTGTGCAACCTGAACCGCCCACCGGACACAGTCGCTGCTTCTCCGCCGTTCGTTCGGTGGCAACAACGCCGCTTCAGGATCGGGCATCTCACCCGGTTGAAACGAACCATGCCCTGCCAGCACGGCACGGCCGGTCTCCCAACCGGCGAGACCAGTGGCAAGCAGGCCGATACCCTGAATCGAAACCTTCATCACAACTTTCCCAGAATTAGGCTGCAGTTGTTTCCGCCAAACCCAAAAATATTGCTCGCCACGCAGGAGAGCGAACCGATCTGGTTCTCACGAAGGATTCGACTCTTCAACGAAGGATCGACGCGCGCACAATTGAGCGTGCCAGGAATCAATCCCTCGGTGAGACAGAGCGCGGAAATGACGGCCTCGGTGATGCCGGCCGCACCTAACGTATGGCCGGTCCAGCCTTTGGTTGAACTGCAGGCAGGCCGCGCGCCAAATATGCTATAGACGGCTTTATCCTCGACTGAGTCGTTGGCCCTTGTGGCCGTCCCGTGTAAATTTACATATTCGATGTCTTCAGGGCGAAGCCCGGCCCTGGCCAGCGCATCCCGGATTGCGCGAATGGCACCGGCGCCTTCCGGATGGGGATGCGACATGTGATAGCCATCCGTGCTCTCTCCATAACCAAGGAGCGCCACCGCGCCACGTCTGCCGACCAACTCGCTGGATTCCAATAAGGCAAACCCCGCAGCCTCGCCCAGCGACAACCCATCGCGATCTTCGTCGCAAGGACGGCAGGGACCGGTCGAGAGCAGCTGCAGCGCAGAGAACCCATACAGGGTGGTCAAACAAAGGCTGTCGACGCCACCGACGATGGCGGCATCGCAGAGACCAGCTCGCAGCAAACGATCGGCCGTCGCAAAGACCTTCGCGCTGGAGGAACAGGCCGTCGAAACCACCATGGCAGGCCCGCGCAACCCGAGACAGGCCTGCACGAAGTGGCCCAGCGAAAACATGTTGTGGGTATAGCGATAACGCGAGGTATACCAGTCCGGGAGCGAACCGGCTTGGCTCCTGGCCTGATAAGCATGCTCCGTCTCCAGAATGCCTGAGGTACTGGTCCCCATGACGACAGCGACACGATGAGCGCCATAACGCTGCTTCGCTTCCGCCACCGCGACCATGAACCCGTCCTGCTGCAGGCCGAGCCAGGCCAGCCGATTGTTGCGGCAATCGAATCGCTCCAATTCATTGCCGAGCGAAAAGTCTTCAAGGCCCTCGACGCGTCCAATGTAGGTCTTGAGCGTGACATCTTCGAAGTCACAGGGTTTCAACCCCGACCGCCGCCCGCGCAAGGCCTGAAGAACCGGTCCCACTCCACGGCCATTAGCTGTGACGAGGGTATAGGCGGTCAGGGTCAATGGCGTGATCGGTTGCACGTTAGCTGACATGAGAATCCTGCCCGGCTAAGAATCCCGCAAAGAGCAAACAGGTCAACGACCCACAGGCTGCCGTCAGGCCGATCGCATGCAGCACAGGAATGGTCGAACAGGCGAGGACTCCGAACACCAGCACGGTCGTGGTGCTACAGACCAGCAACCCAAAGACGGTCCTCTGCCGCTCCTCACCTTGGTCCTCCACACGATTGAAGAACAGCGCGTAATCGAGCCCCAAGCCGACCACCAGGAGTAACGTCGCGACATGAAACAGGGAGAGCGATTCACCGGACAGATTGAGAAGACCCACCACGACGATAAGCCCGGCGACAATCGGGACGAGCACACGCCAGAGCTGGGAAAGCGATTTCAATCCGATGGCTAAGGCCCCCGCAATGGCGATCGTTCCCCACCCGAGCAAATGCACCGTTCTGTTTCGATAGTCCCTCATCAGCCGGTTGGACTCTTCCTTGAGATCCACATAGGCAACCGCCGAATCACCCCAGCCAGCCACTGTTGTGTTCAATCCCTGCCGATCGACCACCCCGCGCAGCGGCGCAATGGCCACCCAACGCCCGTGATGTTCCAGCATCAACGCCTCGATCTTCAGGCCTAACGGCGTGCCACGGAACAGGTCCCGATCGACCAATGGTTGCGTCCGAGCCTCCGAGACCTCGCCCAGGAATGGTTCGAACAGCCCTGGCGCAAACGGCAATCCCTTCACCGCCTCGCCGAGCCGATCTTTCAAATCGACAGAATTTGGCAAGGCCTGCTGCCGCTCTCGCTGCACACGATGGCTGGGCAAGTAGCGCGACACCAGGTCGTATCCCTCCAAAGCGCCTGCGTCCCGAAGACGATCCAGTTGTGGCATCACCGCTTCACTCCGCTCCAACAGATCTTCTTGCGTCGCCGCTTCGATCACCAGGAGATCCCGCATATCCGGTGCACCGAGCGCACGTCGCAACTGCTGGTCGAGTTGCTTCTTCTCCTCCGATACCGGACTAATCTTCGCCAGATCTACTTCCCACAGTGGCGTATCTGACCATATCAGCACGATTGTCGCAAGAACGACGGCCACCGGCACCACCATCTTCGCCTTCGACAAATACGCCATCGGCCTCAGCAGATCGGTCCGGATCTCCCGTGGGACAAAACCGGCAGGAACACAGACCGGCAATACCCATCGAGTCACCAACGCGGCAGTACCTAAACCCGCCAGAGCGAAGAGTCCCAGTTGCGCCAACGCGGGAAACCCAGCCAGCAGCAGGGAGGAAAATCCGATCGCGGTTGTGAGCACCCCGAGCCGCATCGTCGGCCAGATCGCCCGCATGATTACTGGAGCAGAAGCCTGCTTATTCAAATGGCTGAATAAATGGATCGGGTAATCGTCGACCACACCGAGCAACGTGATCCCGAATCCTAATGTAATGCCGTGCACAAACCCGAACCAACTGTTCACCGCGACCATGCCGGCCAGAATCCCGCTTGAGAGCGGAATCAAACTGAGAAACACCAGCGTCAGCGATCGATAGCTGGCGTAAAGAAACAGAAAGACCGGTGTCGCCGCCACGACCGACAGCCACCAGACTTCCCGCTCGATCGTCCGCTGGATCTCGACCGTAAAGACCCCCGGACCGCTCATCAATAAACGGGCGGATGGTGATGGCCCATCGGCCACCCGATGAAACGAGGCCCGGATATCCCGCTGAATCGCTTCCTGCGCATCGGCATCGAACCCCGCGGCTTTGGTTTCAACGACCAACAAAGCGCGCTGGAGATCGGCCGACATCCAGACTCCGCGATGCGTGGCCGGCGATTCCCATCCAGCCCAGGATTGGAGGATCCCGAGAAATTCTCCGGTTGGATCGGTCGGAATATAGGCCTTGATCATCGGGGCGAGAGGAGAACGTAGTTCATCGAGTCGTTGCTCAAGGGAGGCATGCAGCGAATCGGCAGAAAACGTCTCGGCCGTCACCGTCCGGCTCAGGAGATAACGCGCGCGAAACAAGACCTGCCGCTCTTCGGACGACAAGACCTGCATGCCGTTGCCCACGAAATCGATCCGGGCATGCCCTCGCAGCCCTTCGCCCAACGTCTTGCTGAGCCCGGCCAGTTCATCCGGCGGCGCCCCCTCGATGGCCAGCAGCAGCATCCGGCCGGCCAGGCCCGAGCGCACCTGCGTCAGCAACAACCGCTGCGTCGCCGTAGTGCCTTCGGGGAGCAGGTCACCCAGTTCGCTATGGACAGACAAACTGGTCCCGGTGAACCAGACGGCACCGGTGATAAGGGCGACCCAGACGAGAACTGGCCACCAGGCGGATTTCATTTGGATGGTCCCCGGCGGAGCGTCATCACCGAACGGTCGCCATCAGGCGCTCGGATGGCGATGGTCGTCAGGCGCCCGTCCGATCCGGACAACAGCAGATAGTCGACCATGGATTTTCCGGCCGGATCGTAGGGACGGAGCAGCAATGTCCACTGTCGGCTGGTGCCGTCAACGGTGGTTTCATACACGTTCTTCAGCTGTGCCACATCGCCCGTGAGCGTCGCCCGAAAGGCTTCGACAAAGCTGCGTAAGGCCGGATAGTCTTCCAGTGAAATAGTTTTCTTCACATGCTTGCGTTCACTCTCGAAGGTCACCCGGTCTCCCTCGATGAGGTACCGTTCCCGGTACGGCTCCAGCACGTCCTTCTCCAGCGTCGACGGGGGCGTGAAGCGCAACAGGCCACGCACGATCAAGGGCTCGGTGAGCAATGAAGAATAGGTCGCTTCTTCAAACGACACCGAGGGCTCCCGACCATCTTTCAGCGAGGCCACGACCTGCTCAACCGTCCAGACGTTACCCGAACGATCGCCGGGAGAAAGGGAACTCTCCGCAGTTACCTCAGCGACATTTCCTGCCAACAGCAGGACGCTAAGAAAAAAGATCCACCTAGTTTGAGTCGTTCCAAAATTCATAGAAGTTAAACCAGTTGTCTGGGGCACGGCGGCAAAATGCCTCAAGGCGATCGGCATACCGTTGCGTCCACTGTTGAAGGTCTATAGCTCGCTGATCGGACGACAGCTCCATCCCTTCGCTAAAGGATTCGAGATAGACCTCATAGCGGTTCCCCCCCCGGTACAGCCCGAAGAACAGGACCACCGGAGCATGGACGACGCGGGCCAATCGCATCGCGCCGGTTGGAAACCTCGCCTGCCCCCCCAAGAAGGTACAGGCCAGCGACTGATCCTGCTGCATCACACGATCGCCCATAATCCCGACGACACCGCCTCTATCCAAACATTCTTTGACTTGCAGCATCGTGCCGGCTCCGCCAACCTGAATGACCGTCTCAGCGACGGCGGGATTCAACTCCTGAATCAGGTGACGAATCAAGGGCGCGTTCTGCTCATCCATCAGGACGCGGATCTCGATGTGCTGACGGGACAGTCCAACGGCCCGCACCACTTCAAAGCTTCCAAGATGCGACCCCAGGAGCACACAGCCACGGCCTTTCGCCAACTCCCGGTCCAGCACCTCTAACCCATGGATCTCAATATCGAACAGATCGAACCGGCTGCGCAGAAAATAGACACGGTCCAGGATCGTTGCGGCAAAGGCAAGATAATGGCGACAGAGATCGCGCCACGTCACCGGTCGACCGAACAGCCGCTCGCGATACTGCCCGATCGCACGTCTGGCAGACGCTGAGGCCAATAAAAAGTACAGACAGATCGGATGGAGCAAGCCCCGAGCGGTCGGACGACCCAGCGATTGCGCGATCCAAGCCATCAGCCGGATGGCCGTCGGACTCCCGCGCTCCTGCTGCTGTCGCCAGGCGAGGCTCACGTCCGTTCCATGGGCGCCGTTGCGCCAGGCATGAACTCGATGGTGCCGGACGCCACGAGGCGTGCATCCACCCGGCAAGAAAATGTGGCCTGCCCGGCTCCCTCTTCCTCCACACGAATGGTCACAGCCTCGCCCGGCCGGAGGGGAGAAGAAAATTTCACCGTCGGCAGGCCCGTCACCACCGATGAAACAGCTAATCCCCGACGCAGGGTGTCGAGCACTTCGTTCAGCAGCACCACGCCGGGCACGACGGGATAGCCGGGGAAATGCCCCGCCAGCGATGGATGATCATGGCCGATGGAGAGCACCCGCTCATGTACCATGGCCCAGCCCTGCCAGCCATTGCCGGGCCAGCTCACGTACCGATTCCTGTGGTAATTTTCCGGTAGCGTTGCGAGGAAGACTGGGCACACAGACCAAGGGACGAGGGAGAAACACCGGATCGATGTGGGTCCGTAACGCGCGTTGAATCTCTTCGCTGGTTTTTCCAGGAGCCACGACAAAGGCCATCAGCCTGGTGACGAAGTCGGAGCCCTCTTCGGGCAAGAAGAACACACCGTCCTGTACCCCCTCGACCTCCAGCAGTTTTTGATTCAAGTCGCCGAGCGAGACCCTATGGCCTGCGACATTGATCTGGTCCGCTTCCCGGCCATGCACAACGAACAGCCCCTGCGCATCGACAGTAATGCGATCCGGCACCAGTACCGGTGCGGGAAGGTAGTCCGTCTCTACGGTCCACCCCCTCTCGCTGGATTGAAGCCGCACTCCGTCTAAGGGCCTCCAGGAATCGCCTGCCGTCGTCTGCCGCTCCGCAACACTGCCGGCTTCGGCAAATCCGAAAATTTCATGCACCTCCGTGTGAAAGTGCCGTTCAGCTTCTTGGGCCAAGCCCTGAGAAAGGGGAGCGGTGGCAGAGAGGATCAACCCGACCGGCGGCATTCTCACGCCTTCGGTCATACAGGCGCGGAGATGCAAGGGTGTGGTCACGAGAATCCTTCGCCCCTCCACGTCGGCCAAGGCGCTCAGGATGTCGGCCGGGAAGAGCGGTCGCCCGGCATGCATGACCAATCCATGCATGATGGGCAACATGACGGAGGCTTCAAGGCCGAACATATGTTGATGCGGAACGGTGGCCACCACCGAGGCGCGATCGCCGCTTTTGATGCCAAGCCTGGATCCGGTTGCGTGAGCCACGGCCGTCAACGCCCCCCACGTTTTCTTGTTGGGCATCGGCTGACCTGTGCTCCCGGAGGTGAAGGCGATCGCCACAACTTGATTCAAGGGGACCAGCGGAATCTCGTTTGGCCAGGGAGCCAGGCCCTGTCGCTGTTGCATCGCGACAGACTCGATCCCGTCGATCGCATCGTCACGATCGGTCAAGGCGTAACTCTCGGGGTAATCGCCGGCGATGCGGCGAAGGGTCTGGACCGCCCGGCTTTGAGGCAGCAACGTCAACTGCCGCCGGAGAATGGCTGCGGCAAATCCCACCAGAAACTCGTAGCGGCTCGTGGCGAGATTGATGACCGTGAGCCGATTGGGCAAGGATTCAGCGAGTCGAACGACGTCGGATACAAACTGCCGCGCCGTGCGTGAACCATCCGGCTCCAGGGCCAGCACATCGTCCGGACTGTAGGGGCCGATCAAAGGGGTATCGTGCATGGCCCCACCTGCGGTCACTTCGTGCGGTTCTTCACAATCGCGTTGGCCAACGCCCGCAGGGAGGAAAAGATGGCTTTGATGTCCGGATCGCTCGACTTGAGCTGATAGCCGTAGGTTTGTGAAATAGCCAGCGAGAGCTCCAACGCATCGATCGAGTCGAGGCCGAGCCCGTCTCCGAACAGCGCTGCGTCAGGCTGGATCGTAGCCGGATCGATCTTCAGCTTGAGCGTCTGGACGATCAACCTCGACAGCTCTTGCTCGAGCGGCTTTGATTCTGAATGCTCCATATCCATCCTAGATTCTCACGGCTCGATAGTCCCGCAAGAGTCCGTTGAATAACTCGTGCAACGAGCAATCGGTCAACCCGACCTCCCGTAACGAGCCGAGGATCGTCTCCGGTGAGACACAGAACTCGGTCGTATCCCACCAATAGGCCATCAATGTTTTCATGTCCCGATTTCCGGTCGAGGCGGCAAAGGCGGTGCCCATGACCGTCTTGATGTAAAAGCGCGACAAGGACAGCAGCAGCGGAGAGCGAGGCCGACAGATGTCTAACAACAGCACAATCCCTCCTGGCTTGAGCACACGCCGATACTCTGCAAACGCGGTTTTCAGATCGGAGACATGCCGCATGGCATAACCCATGCTCAAAAAATCGAAGCTCTGATCGGGAAAGGGCAGCTGTTCTCCTATCCCTCGAACAAAATTCCGGCAGGGGCCCTTTTGCGCCTCCCGCAACATGCCGACGCTCGGGTCCAGCCCAACGACTCTACCAGACGGGCCAACCAATTCACGGGCACATTGCGAAACTAAACCGGGACCGCAGGCGACATCGAGCACATGCATCCCTGGCTTCAGCCCTGCTTCCCGAAGCGCCTTTTTCCGATACCAGAGGCCGGAGCCGAATCCGGTCGCGACATCGATATTGCGGTACTGAGAGGCCGTCCGATCGAACAGCTCGTTCAGAAACGCTTGCCGTTTCTCATCCTCGGAATAGTATCGGCGCAAGGGAGGATGGGGTGCGACAGGCACCATCGGCACCTGAGACAGGGGACGCTCACCGGATGGGTCTATACTGACGCTCATGATGGGCCTCTGGAAACCCGTGGTTCGCACTCTTGTAGCAGGACTCTCGGGTACGGGCAAGAGGGCGCGGCCGATTAGAAGAAGGCTTGGACGGAGAACACCAGGTCATTGTCCCGGTCGCGGTGGTTATATTCCACCCGCAATGCCCAATTCTGCGAGAGCGTATAACGCGATCCGGCATACCAGCGGATATCGTCAGACTTGTCTCCGAGCGCATAACGCAGGTAGGAGCCCGACACCATCAGCTTCCAGCGATCCGTGACATCGGCCAACATTCCCACCGTTCCGCCTCCGCCGACCCGATGACGCTCTTCGTAGGCTCTGCTGTAGTTGGCTTCGGCCTCGGCAAATGCAAAATAGACTTCGCGCTTGAACAGCGCCGTTTCTGCCGCAGCCCCGAGACCGACGTTGGCCACTCCGTTGCTGCAGAGTGTACAGCCATTGTGCCGGATCGTCTGCATCCCGACATTCACCTTCCATGACGGCAGCTGCGAGAGAGAATCCATCGGAGCCAGGGAAACAATATTGATCGGACTGAACCGCTCGACACGGGCCTGCGATTGATCGTGGTAATGGCGCAACGACAGGGACATGATCTCTATCTGTGCATCGGGCGTAAACCCCGGCTCCGGATCCAGCAGATCGTGATAGGCTGCGCGGATGTTGGTCTCTTCAAACGCCCGATGATTCCGCCATCCGGCCCCGATCCCGATTCGACTGGTCCCATGACCCAGATCGGGCTGTTTGACATAGGGCTCGATCGGCAGATCGCGCGGCGTCACTTTCAATTCGCTTCTCGCACGTAGAATTGTCCGATTCTTCTCTCGGAATGGACTGCCTTCCTCTCCCCCGACTGCACTATGTTGCAGCAGGTAGTCCGAGGCAGTTTCCAGCACGAAGGCTTGTCGGTCTTGTTGCAGCGCACGAAAACCCTCTGACTGCAGATTCGCGGGATTTCGAATCAGGCGATCGAACCAAACACGCTCGTCAGCCGACATTGCCGCTCGCTTGCGGCGCACCAACGTGCTTCTGGATGGGCGAGATACAACCTCGCCGACCAATCCCGATTCTCGTACGAGCCGAACGGTATCAATGGGAATCGTGTAGACAGGAAACCGGTCGAGCAGATGGACCGACGGCTCGGCAGCCTCAAGGAGAGACAGGATATGGTATGCACAGTTTTCGCCGAAGAAAAAGTAATCGAAATAGGCATTCCCCAATTCCCAGGTATGCATCAACAGTCGCCGCACTTGCGGAGCCGTCAGATTTAACCGGTACTCCCAAATATCCCGATTATCGATGTCGCGGTATTCCTGCACTTTAAGATAATAGGGAATCGTTGAGAAGTAGCCAGGATAGACCCCGAAGATACCCTTGATGGCATATTCCACTCCGGCATCGGCGGGCAATTGTGCCGCGTAGTTGATCGTGTAGGCGAGAATGCGGGTCTGCGGCGTCTGCTCTTTCCCATCAACCCGTAGAAATGTATGGCCGAACATGGAAGACGGGTTATTCATGAAACCCGATGGGAAAATGACGGTAATCGCGTCTGCATTAAATTCATCGAACCAGCGCGTGAACCGTTCGCAGGGCTGTGGGAAAAGCCTCGTTGCGTCGAACTGAAGCTTCTCGTTGAGCCAGTGATACCGCGCGACAAACGCGCATTGTGCCGGTTGTTTGGACCGCCCGATCAGTTCCCCTGAGAAGAACCCGGCCAGCGTCGAGGCCAACTCGGCCTGCGGGTTGGTCTTCCCCTCCGGAGAGAGAAAAAATCCTGGATCGTCTTGCATGCTCTCGGTCCCGCCAAGAAGCGTACGTCGATAGTGCAGCAATACATGCCACTCACGTTCTTCAGCAAGATGCATGGCTTCTGCGCGGCCGATGAGTTCATTGAGATAGAGGGTATGGGGAGCCTCAGCCGCCCAACTGGGTATCGTACCGAGAATGACCAGACAGGAAACAAGGAGGAGGAGCAGGAGGAGCGGGGATCTGAAAGGCCCGTGGGGTTCCAGCTGATACAACCGGAACCCCACGAGACGATCTTACTGCGAGACCTTGGCCAACATTGGATTCGTGGCCACAGCTTCATTCAGCGCCTTCACGAGGGCAACGGGAGAGGTTTCCCCTGCCGCCACGAGTGAGGCATACTTTTCCTGCGTCATTGCAAAAAATGCCGGCTGCTGAGCCGCTGAAATCCCCATCAAGGTCGCCAGCGAGGCGAGATGTTCGCCCCGTCCCTGAGCCATATCCTGGGCAAGGTTTTCAAAATTCAACGATGCGAAGGCATTGACTTTCTGTTCCGCCCAGAACTTGCCGTCATTGGTGCAGCCGGAGGTGCCGCTGCTGATTCCAAACGTCTGGTTGCCCATGAGTCCGTTCGTGGTCGCTTCCATCGTCTGGATACCAATGACCTTCTGGTGTGGATAGTTCTGCCATGCCAACTTGCCGAGACCACAACCAGGTCCGGTGTCAGGGTTGGCGGCCATTGCCAAGCCTGCCTGCATACTAAAGAGCACCGCAACCGACAGTATTAGAACTTTCTTCGACATAAGTCCTCCTCCTTGTATGAGTGGATAGCTCCCCGTTGCGCATTAAATGCAACGGTCCCATTATATCCGAATTGGACAGTCCTGTTGAGATAAAATTACTTATGGCCTCTTCGCGAACCGGCAAGCGGATGGTCGACAATTACCTCTTGGTCTACGCTGAAGCACAACCCACTTTTGCCTTATTCAAGAGCAGGCTCCGACAGGGCGCCGTGAATTGCTCGTGAACAGAATTTAAAAGTTCAGCCCGATTCCACCCAGCACATAATTTGCTCGATAGTCGAAGGAGACGGCCTTCCAATGAAACGTCGTCACCAGATGTTTGTACTCGGCAAAAAGAAATGTCTGGCCCCTCACCTCCCACTGCACTCCTCCCATAAACTGGTAGGCGAAGTTCGACGTCGAATCAAACGCTCGATTCGACCGACCGGAAAAATCCGCACCGTGCAGAATTCCGCCAGAATATCCGACACCAACGCCTCCATAGGGGCGAACCGACCCGGAGGGTTGCCTAACCATGACATTCACCATACTGTTGAGGACGGTCAGGCCAGCCGCACCCTCTGCGCTGTTACGATTCGCGGCTGATAATCTGCCCGTCGTACCGAAGTACTCCAGTTCGATCCCTAGCACTCGAGACGTGGCTTCGGGGAATACACCAACTTTGAACCCCGCCCCCAGGCTTCTATGAGCATTACTCTTACTAACTTCTTGTCCTGCAAGGTCCATCCCCTGCACCTCGGGAAATCCCCCCGCCACCGACAGACTCATATAGATATCCGCTGACTCTGCCGCATCTGCCCCAGCAAGCTCTGCTCCGTACCCATGAAACGTGAGCCCGCCCACCGCAGCTCCTGCCATCATAAGCCTGAGCAGAATCGGCATAGTGAGTCTAGCCTGCTTCATGAATAGTCGAGACCTCTCTGTTCGTGTGAGTCAACTTGAAATATTACTGCCGTATTTACACAACCTACCCTGAGCGAACAATGCGGAGCTATAACAGAAATAAAAAAGCGTGGATGGCAACCCGCCACCCACGCTCTGGCTCCTTCGCAACAAGGGCCTACTGTGCTAACAACTAATTGCCTTTGACAATTGTGCACAATTCAACGAACGCGCCCCAGACAAATCCCCTGATATGCTCTTGGGTATAGACTGCTTTCTTGATACCGCCATTGATCATAGCTGCCTCAACGGACGTATCGCCGGTCGCCACAATCCCCATGATGCTCGTTCCGCAGGATTTCCCGGTCTTGGTCGGAGTCGTGCCATTGTCATGCAGAATACCGCCTGAGACCGTATCCATATAGATCCCAGCCGTCGGAGTCAGGCCGCCAGGTTGCGTATACCCGCCGATCCCACATCCGGAAATAACCGCTGCAAATGCAACCACACCCAACGAGATGAATGCTCTTTTCATATGTACCCCCTATTTAAATGGAATAATGGCTTACTGGCTTGCTACGTGGAACGAACGACGGCTAGATAAAATACTTAGTATCACTGCGACGAATATATGTGCCGCGTCCCGAATTGTCAACGTTTCGATCAACTGCCGCAGGCGTCGAATCATGGCCTAGGTCATGCGGTAATTGCTTCGCATGGTTCTCCGCTGATTCACGGAGCGACAACCGGCTGAGACCCGAGCGACGCCTGCACCTGCTTCCATTCGAATGTAAAGGGCTCCGGGGATTTCTTCGGCAAGGCGGCCAGCTCCGCTTTCAATCGTTCGGCCCTGGCGGTGCTCATCGGATGCGTGGAAAGCCACTCCATCCGGCCCTCGTCTTTTTCCGAGAGCCGTTCAAAAAACTTGATCATGCCGGAGGGATCGATCTTCGCCCGTTGAAGCAGTTGCAATCCCTTCACGTCCGCTTCGGTCTCCTGCTCCCGGCCGAACTTGAGGGTGAGGAGTTCAACGCCGACTTGTTTCATCATCCCGACGAGACCCTGCTGATCGCCGAGCACAATCGCCACCGCTGTCATCAACCCAAGACTTTTCACGATCCGTTCAAGCCCATGCCGCTGCAGCACGTGGTTCAACTCATGGCTCATCACACCCGCCACTTCTTCGCCACTGTCCGCTTTTTTCATGAGCCCGGTGAATACCACGACATGCCCGCCTGGCAGCGCGAAGGCATTGACGACGTCACTCTTCACCACAGTCACTTCAAACTTATAGGGATTGTTGGGAATCTGTTCAGTCAGCCGCTGCGTCATCTCTCCCAACGCTGTGACTGCCGGACCTTCTTTCATCACCTCTTGATGGGCAAGAAAGTCCCGATAGGCCGAGTCCCCCAGCTTTTGTTCCCACTCCACCGGAATCCGGCTCACGGCGACCTCGACCAGCAGATCGGCTCCGAACCAGAGGCCCAGTACCAGGGCGAGGATCGAACCGCCTACGGCAGCCCACAGGACTCGGTGACGCTGCCGCACCTGCCGCACCCGCTCGGCCGCCTGTTCAAACGGAGCGTTCAACTGATCCGGCGCGGCTTGGCGGAAGGCGCGTATCACGTCGTGATTTTTGAGATAGAGCGTCCGCTCCCCCAGTGCGTGAGCCCACTTCACTACGAGATGGTCATGGTCGAGCCCGCCTGCCGAGACAGTGAGTGCAGAAAACAGGATAACCTCTCGCGCACCCTCGGTCCCCTCAGACTCGAAGATGATCGTGAGACCGTCCCCCTCGACCTGGACGACACAAGGAGCACCGCTGGCAGGAAACTCGTTACCGAAACAGAGCGCATTGGAAATCATAGTGGCCATCTAGAATTGTGCGGCTGCTCAAAATGTCCGCGAACGAGGCCGCAGACGAGCAACAACCGGAGGCGTACCCCAGAGGGTACGTTGAGGATTGTCTGCGAGTTGAGAACGAAGTTGGCGGCCATTTTCAGCAGCCGTTACTCGGAGACGGGGATGAATTGACGTATCCATGCTCCGAAACTTCCAGGATTCCGGCTTTGAATGTACACCAGTCCGGGACCTCGGAACCGGCAGACAAACCCTTCGCCAGAGGTGAAGCTGGCGACCCATCCAGACGTGGCTTTTTCGATATTGTAGGACGTGGTGGCAGACCAGGCCACCAAGTGGCTGTTGTCCACGATGTATTCCTGATCCGGCTTCAACTCGATCTTGTGAATAGCTCCGAAGCTGTTCAGGACAAGCGTCCCCTTCCCGCTGATTTTTAGGATGAAGAACCCCTCGCCACCCAGCAATCCACGGCTCAAGCTCTGCATTTTACTTTCGATCACGATCGCGTCGGCGCCTGCGAGGAAGCCGTCTTTCTGCACCATGTACTCATTGACACCATCGAGTTCCAAGATGACGATTTCTCCCGGGACGGTCGGCGCCAGCAAGACTTCACCGGAGCCGCGGCTGGCACGCAGCGTTTGGAAGAAGAATTTCTCTCCCGTCAGGAATTTTCGCGACAGGGCTCCAAGAAACCCACCTTCCATCTTGCTTTCAATGTCGATGGTCGGTGAACAGGCCACCATCGCACCAGACTCGGCCTTGATCGACTCGCCCGCCGCCAAATCCACCCGCACCATCGGAAATGCCCCTGGATATAAGATCTCGCTCTTCATTTTTTCATTTCTCCCTTAACGCGTGACGTATTTCGAACTGGTGTCCGTTCGTTGCGTCGATGATTCTCTGGAATACCACCGGCAGTGTCAAGCAGCCAGAGGGAACGAAAGGATCAGAATTGTTTGATCACGGCAGCGAGGAGGCGTGGGTTACTTGGATCGGGATGGAGCAACGGAGCGGCTGTTCTCAATCGCAACCGTTTGAATTGTGGGAATGGTCGCCGCGACATCAAGGTCAAGATCGCCATCTTGGTCCTTGCCGTCTCGCCCGACACTATACATCACGCCCCTCTGCTGGTTGACCAGCATGGGAAGACCGGTAAAGGGATCGTAGTACGCTTGTCCGGCCTTTGCGAGACGCGTGAGGACATTCCCCTCTTGTGGCCCTCGTCTAATCCAAACTTGCAGGCCTGCCAGACGAAGTCGTGCTTCGGTCTCCACGATCCGTCCGACGTAGGGATCCCAAGATGGGAGCGGCTCGATGCCGATGATGTGTTCGACCGGATTCGCCACATAGTCCAACGCGCTGACCGCGGGAGTCCGGATGAAGCTGGAGGGTTTCGGCAAGTTGGTGTAGCGCCCTTCGGCCACGGCCTTGCTCGCCGCCTCGTAGTAATCCGCATAAGCATTGGCCCGGCGCTGCACGGGAAGAGGCATCGCCGCCGCGAGGGACACGTACAGCGGACGCTCATCGGTCTTGTCGTTCTTCAGGCTGCTCGTCACCGTCTTCGTAGCCCACACGAAATGGCTCTGCATCGGCCACCGGAGGGAGAGTTCTACCTGATCGAGAGGACGAACGATCTTGCCAAGCCGACCGACGGCTGCCGCATCGAGGTCCTGACGATTCAAGAGTCCGGACGCGATGGCCACACCGTCCTGGACTGCCGTCGCGGCCAACATCTTGACCATCAACGTCTTCGACTGTCCCAGCGCTGAGCGCCAGGATCCCATATCGCTTTCAAGCCGTCCAAGCCCGGTGTTGAGATCTTGCGCAAACCCTTCTGCCAGATACAACCGATGGGCCAGCAGAACCTGGGCACAGTTCGGGCTCACGATTTGTCCGTACCCCGCATCTTCAAACGGCATCGACAACCATTGTTGGTACCGCTTGAGGCCAACCGCTTCTTGAGCCGTCCAGGATCGTACGGCTGCAGCCTGCGGCTTCATCTGCGCCACGGGGTTGGCACCGCGAAACCACCCTCTCAACACATTGGCAGAGGCTCCGGTGGTCGTCATCCCTGTTCCTTCATCACCGGCCATACAGGCCTGTGCCGCCTGGAGTTCCTGTCCTTCGGCTTTTTTCTCGTAACCAGCTTGGAGTGGATCCCGCTCCGCAGACGAGCCGAAACCAAGCAGCATAAAGTACCCGTTCTTTCGTGGGTCTGTATGTGCCTGAGGGGAACTAGCCGTCAGGTTTCGATAGGCCGGGGTCGGGGGCTCTTCCATGACGAGCCAGGCCACTCCCACCCCTCCGATACCGATCACGACCAGGGCAGCACAGGCAAGCGCCATCCCCAAGCATAATACGACCATCGATTGCGTCGTCGAAAAACAGGACCCGAGCATCGATGAGAGGCCCCTGCGGACCCGAGCCACTCTCGTCGCAAACAATGGGGACGGTCGTGACCGTGTCGTACGATCCTGCGCGGGAGCCTGGTTTTTCTGTCCCGTTGAGTCAAACAGGACATCCACCGCCGACGCAGCGACTGAGAACGCTGGTTCCGGCCTGGACTGGACAGATTCAATGCCGGAATCCTGCCACGTTGCCGGAGAGGAGGGACTAGGAGTCACAAATGTAATCGATTCACTCGCCCGCACCCATTCCGGTCTCGTATCTACTTCATGAACTACGGGCGCTACCACGGGAGCTGATGCTTCGACGACAGGAGGCGTCGCCTCAGAGGGAGCCGATTCCCAATCATCTCGCAGCGCGGCAACCGGCTCATATTCTTCTACCACCGGCTCTGGAGCTGGGGGAACGACTGGCGCTTCCCCTTTCTCCTTGTCCCAGTTTCGTTTCTTGTCAGTCGGACGGTGCGGTTGCACCTCGACTTCGCCAGTACTCCAATGTGAGGGGGTCTCTATCGGAGCCAATGGCACCGCTGGCTCCTCACCGGCTGTTTCGGAGAACGGAGGAGCCCCGGCAATCTGGACTGGTGTACTGGTTACTTCATCGTTGACTGTTGAGAGAACCTCCGGTTCTGGTAGTGCTTCCGGAATCTCCATTGAAGGTGAAGTCTCCGGAGCGGCGGCGTCCTGAAATGACATCACGGGCTGCGGATCCATGAAAAATGGGGACGATGCGGGTTCAGCCTCACGAGCCAGTTCAATGGACTCCGCCATAGGCTCTACCGGACCGGCCACCTCAGGAACGTGCGAGATCTCGAGCGAAATGGTCGAGGGCTCTTCCTGACGTGAGGACTTCTCCGACAGAAAATCCGCGACGGACTCAGAAAGCCCTGGTTCACTGATCGCTGCTGTTTCCGGGATCGATTCACGCTCTTCGTTCAAGCCAGAAGCCTGTACCGATGGAGCTGGATCTGGCTCCGTAAATGAGAATGGCGATGCTGGTGCTGCTGTGCTGACGGGATCGGCGAGCGCTGGCACCGGCACTAATTCAGGCTGAACGGATTCCGACTCCTTTACATCCTGTGAAATCGCATCTGGCTTGGAAAATGAGCCGGGCGAACTCGGCGCCGAAGTTCCCGCGCCAAACTTCCATGCGCCATCAAAAATGGAGTTCCATGAAAAGGGAACATGTGCGGATGAATCTGCGACAGAAGGGGTCAGGGCTTCAGGCTCTGGAACCGCGGGTGAATCCACTGCACGACTCAACTCACTCGGCACCGGTGGCACAACCTCCGATTCTGGCTGAGCAACGAAGGAGAGCGTCGGCTCTTCAGGCTCTGATACCACCGCAAGGTTTACCGGTGAATCCACCACATCGCTCAACTCACTCGGCACCGATGGCTCTGATACAAACACAGAATTCACCGGCAGCGCGACCTCCAATTCTGGCTGCGCCATGAAGGAGCGCGTCGGCACCTCAGGCTCTGCTACCACCGCAGAGCTCACTGGCGAATCCACCGCATCGCCTATCTCACTCGGCATCGTCGGCTCTGGCGTAAACTCAGAACTCACCGGCAGCGCGACCTCCGATTCTGGCTGAACCATGAAGGAGCGCGTCGGCACGTCCAGCTCTGGTACCACCGCGGAGCTCACCGATGAATCCACCCCGGACGACTGACTCGCCTCTGGCAATTCTTGAGAAAGATTCAGACTGGCCAACTGATCGGATGCAGGCTCAGACTGTGACATGCTGGGTGAGGCAGGAAACGATTCAGCGCCAAAGAGTGGGGCCTCATCCGATTGAACAGAAGGAGCGATCGACGGCGCCGCATCTTCAATTCTGATGTTGGAATGTTCGATCTGTTCCCACGGCATGGGAGCGGACAACGCCGGCGATTCGACGGGAGAGGGGGTGGATATCCCGGTCTCCGTTGTACGCTCCTCTAAAGAGTCGGGAATTGACCCTTCTCCCACAACAGAAGGAGGCAATTCGAAAATCGGCTGCTCAATCCCAATATCACGATGTTCGGAAGAAGGCAGCTGCGGAGCTGCCAATACCATCGGAGGGGCAGACGAGACTTCCTCAGAGCTCGGCAAGCACGACATCTCTGGTACATGCTCCTGCCCGGTGGAATCGGCTGGCAGGATTGGCTCTGTCGATTCGGACAATGGAACCAGCAGTTCCTGAGTAACAGAAGAGACAGGTGCCGCGTCTATCAGCACCTCCGGAGCTTCGATCGAGTCAATGACGGAACTTGATGCCGCGGATAGCGGCACCTCTTCTTGATTGCCCGGAGCACGATCGCCCTGCTCCCACGACATCACACCAGAAGGACTCGCCTCTTCAGTGGGGGCAAGAGTTACATCCTGGAGCTGGGCCGTATCGACTGCTGGTAACGTCGCCGCTTCTGCAACTACCGAAGCAGACCCTAAATAATCACCGGTTTGTATGTCGAAGAGTGAGGCAAACTGAAACGCCACAGAGCTGGCCGGTGCAAGCGTTCTCACCTTGGCGTAGAGCTGAGACGGCTTCTTGGGATTGTCAGAGTCGGGACTCTCGATGAGAATATCGATCGCCTTGCCCAATTCGGCCACCGCGGCCATAGCATCGCCCTTTTCCTCATACACATGCGCCAACTGTTCCAGAAACGGTACGCACCGGGGTCCAGCCGCCAAGTATTCACGCAAGAGGGATTCGGCCAACCAAAAGTCTTGCCTGCCGATCGCTTCATTGGCGAGAGACTCAAATGCCTGCCGAGCCGTGACGAGACTGCCGAGTCGCAAATGCAGCGTGGCAAAGAGCCGGCGAGCTTCCGTATTGTGAGGATCAAGGGTGAGCAACTCTTTCAACGCAGCAGACGACCGGCCGTATTTGCCGGTGTTCATGTGCGTGATGGCTTCTTCGAGCAGTGCGCTCTTCTTGCTGTAGCCGACAAGACCCCGCTTCGGTGCCCGGGAGGGAGTCTTTTTGTCAGTTTTTTGAGGGGGAGTTTTATCCGTCCGCACGCTTCAACCTTAGCAGATCATTAAAAGGTGCAATGTGGCTCCCCAAGCCACTTTGCCAAAACTTCACATCCGTGTGGAGGCTCACGCTCGCAGAGGGGCAAACCAAGCAGAGAGCTGCAATCCCAATGCCATCACAGCTTTCACCTATAATTTGAGCGGCCCTATGTTATTGAGGAGTTAGTCGATACCGTTATTCCCCCGATTCCTATCTGGTCGTCAAAAATGAACAAGGCTGTCAGGAATCAGCAACAGGGACTATGCCCCAGGGCAGTTTCGACGCTCAGACGGAGATGAATGAGGCACGATGAATGATCGGTAACCGAATAGACGAAGAAGCCTGATTCCATGCTCGAACACAAAGGCATCGCTGCAGTTTTGTTGTGTCGATGGCAAGCTTATGGTACCGTTCGCTATTCCCATTTTCATGCTCAACGTGATCCGGGGGATTTTTGATCCCACTCCATACGCATACGGTGTTTGTGAATCATGACTTTTCTCTCTTCCGGACAGTTTAGGTGGATCAGACAGGCCTCTCTCGCCTGTGTACTGGCAGCGCTGACTGTTTCTCTGCTTCCTCTCACCCTGCGGGCCGAATCTGGCGCAAGCTCCCCCAGCCGCGTCTCCCTCGACTTCAATGACGTTGAACTCTCTGTTTTTGTTCGTTTCATTAGCGAGTTAACCGGCAAAAACTTTGTGTTGGATGATGTCGTTAAGAAAGCCGGCGGGAAAATCAGCGTGTATTCCCCGACCAAGGTCACGCACGACCAAGCCTACAGCATGTTCGTGGCAGCGCTCGAAGTGAGCCGTCTGGCTGTCGTCCAGAAAGGCAACGTCAATCAGATCGTCGCGATGGGGGACCTTCCTCCAGAACGAGGCGCCTTCGTCTACAAACTCAAACATGCCAATGCGACCGACCTGGCCGCCATCCTGACTAATCTCGTTGCCCGATCTCAGACCGTGGCACAGACCTCGCCGGGCACGAGACCGCTATTCAGGCCCTTGAGCGAATTCGAAGCCCCCGTTCAAGTCTTTGCGGACAAAGCCACAAATTCGATCATCATCAGTGCGACCAAAAGCGCCTATACCAAGTTGCAATCCGTCATTCGAGACCTGGATACGCGCCGGAAGCAGGTTTTTGTCGAGGCCGTCATCCTGGAAGTGCAGGTCGATCGGCTCCGACAGATCGGAAGTGACCCTCTTCAAGTCATTGGCGTCGGCAAAAGCGGTTCCGCGCAAGGTATTGCCGGATTCAATACTGCACCGGAAAATTTGGCCAACATTGCGCAGGCTATTAGCGGGGTGGCTGCGGGTGGGGCAACGGGTGGAGCGGTCACCGTGCTCAACACGGTCAATGTGCGGGCATTTCTTCAGCTGTTGCTGAACCTCACAGACACCAATGTCCTCTCGACACCTCAGGTACTTGCCGCAGACAATCAAAAGGCCAAAATCGTCGTGGGTGAAAATCGTCCCTTCCCAACCGGCCAGGCCCAGGGAATCACGGGCGGCACGCTCGTCACGATCGAACGAAAGGATGTCGGCGTCACACTCGAATTCACGCCCCAAGTTTTAGAGAATGACCTGATTCGCTTGGAGATCAAGCAGGAGATTTCCGCGATCGCGGAAAATGTGTCACAAACGATCGGAAGCGGAACCTCATCCGTTCCCGTAGGACCGACCACAACTAAACGATCGATGGAAACCACCACCATTGCGAAGGATCAACAGACGATCGTCATCGGTGGACTCGTGCGGGATAATCTCGTCCTCAACGAACGAAAAGTCCCGTTCCTGGGAGATATTCCGCTCTTAGGCTGGCTCTTCCGCTTCCAAAGCCGGGCGACCGAGAAACTTAGTCTGCTGGTGTTTCTGACCCCGACCTTGGTCAGGGACGAAGCGGACATGGTGGAGTTGAACGCCCGTAAAGCAGCTGAGCTGGGAACCCTGCAGCGTGAAAATCGAATCGAGGAACCCACGAGACTCAAGCAGGATGTTCTGGAAAAACTCGAACGTCCGAATGGGTCATCCCATCAGACCTCCCCTGGCCAAACGCCTGTCCCCCCTCAGCCACGGCCTGAATAAGCTCCGGTCGCCGGTACAGGCACACAACAATTCGACCGCGCCGCCTTCGATATTCATCTTCGTACAAGCGGCCATGAGTTTTCTCAGAAGGCGTTGATGCGCCTAGCGCCAAACGGATCACTGTTTTGATTGTGCGGGATTGGCCGGTCAGGGGTATGGGGTGAGTGACGGGTTTCGAACCCGCGACCTCCGGATCCACAATCCGGCGCTCTAACCAACTGAGCTACACCCACCATACGGAGAAGACAGAGGGGATTCTAGCAAAGGGAGCAGGAGACCCGCAACTCACGGTTGGCCTGTTCAGCCTCTTGTATCGAAGGCCTTCTGCATTTCTGCAAGAATTGCAGCGGCAGCGGCGGCTGGATCCGAGGCATCTCTGATGGGCCGACCGATCACTAAATAGTCCGCCCCTGCCGAAATCGCCTGGGTCGGCGTGGTCGCCCGCGCATGGTCATCGACGCCCTTGCCGGCCGGACGCACACCGGGCGTGACGATGAGAAACCGTGGACCGACCTTGGGACGAAGGATCGCCGGTTCTTCGCCTGACGCCACGACCCCGTCACAGCCCACTTCGGACGCCAGCAATGCACGCGCGGTGACCAACTCCTGCACGGTCCGCTGAATGCCCATCTCGCGAAGATCATTACTGTCGAAATTGGTCAATACGGTCACCGCCAACAATTTTAGCGAGGAATCTCCACGGCCCTGGACGGCTGCGGCCAGCGCTTTCCGGTTCGCATGAACCGTCAAAAACTCCACGCCCATCGAGGCGACCAATGCGGTCGCGCGACGCACCGTTTCCTCAATATCGAGGAACTTAAGATCGAGGAAGACCCGCTTGCCTCGTGCAATCAGGCGTTGAACCATCTGGGGTCCGGCGGCGGTGTAGAGCTCGAGTCCAACTTTCACGAACACAACTTGATCCTCGACTCGATCGAGCAGGCGCTCCGCCGCGTCGCTTGAAGGCACGTCGAGCGCGAAGATGAGACGGTCACGGGCAATGATGGTTGACACAGGCATATCCTTTTGAAAATGGCTTACCTTGACGCTTGACTAAGCCGTATGGTACAAATGCGCTTCTTTTCTACTAGAGGAGTCTACTATGCCGGTTGTACATAAATCGACGATTCGCCGAGCCCGCCAAGCCGTGAAGCGGCACGACCGTAACCGTGCGACGCTGGGCACGCTCAAGACCCTGGTCAAGAAGGTCCAAGCCGCCGTGGCCGAGAAGAAGGTTGAGGATGCCACGTCGTCCCTCCGCATCGCCACCTCAGCCCTTGGCAAGGCTGTGACGAAGGGTGTGATGAAACCCAACACGGCTTCGCGCCGGATTGCTCGCCTCACGCTCCACGTCAACTCCTTATCCGCTTCACGTTCGTAATCGTTCGCACGTTCGAAATGGTTCTGGCTCTCACCGGTTGCGGCACTTCGGCGCCACGACTCGGTGAGGGTGGACGTGTCTGTGTCTGCGCCCGATCGCACAATCGCAGCAACAGCCCTTCAAGAACTCGAACAGGCCGCCCACCACTTCCACCCTTCAGCTTGGCATCGGCGTCCAGGAGCAACCCTAGCGCCTCCTGCAAGTGTGCGTCGGGAAACTGCTCGAGAAATACTCGCACCCTGGAAGGATCCATCCGCAACGTTCGAGCGGCTTCCCCCTCACGGCCTCCCTGCCGTACCACTTCCTTCACCTTCCAGAGTCTCCGGTATTGCCAAGCCAGCGAGCCAAGAATTCTCAGTGGGGCCTCTCCTGCTTCCACATTCCTAGCCAAAATAGCTAACACCCGTCCACGGTTTCTTGCGCCGATTGCCAAGGTGAGATCAAAGACCGAGGCGCCAGGCTCTGTGCCACGCAACGTCGCCACATCGCCAGCGGTGACAGCCAGGCCTGGTGAAACATAGGCCGCCAGCTTTTCCAATTCACGCCGGACCGAATAGAGCGAGCCGCCACAGGCCTCTTTCAGCAACTCGACGGCCTCTTCGTTAAGCTGAATCCCAACCCGTTCTGCATCCTGCTTGAGCCAGGGAAGCCAATGCGCCTCTCTAAGCGGGGAGCAATCAATCGTGACCGCAGTCTGCGTCAAGGCCTGTGTGAACTTCAGTCGCCCATCTAGCTTTGTGGCAACAAAGATCACCGTCGTAGAATCGTTCGGCTCTTTCAAATAGGGCAGGATCGCGTCGCACTCCCTGGCCGGAATTTTATCGGCCGCTTTCACCACCACCAGACGCCGAGGCGCGAATACAGCCACTTCCGAAGCGCAGGTGACAATCTCGGACCCGCTCACGTCGTCGCCATAAAACAGATCGCAATTGAAGTCGCTTTCGCCCTCGCCCAATATCGCGGCCTTCAGCACCCCCAAGGCGACATCGCGAAGCAAGTCTTCCTCTCCGACGACCACATACAGCGGTGCCACCGTTCCTTGCGCAAGCTGCGCCTTGAGTTGCGCATGAGAAATTGCTGAAGCCATAGTTGCGATGCGATCTATTTACTGCTTGTGTCCGCGCCGGTCGAGGCCGGACGCACGATCGGCTTTGCCAGCTGCCCCGATTCCAATTGGAGCAAAAAGCGAGACGCTAAGTCCTCGGCGATAAAACGGCCAGCTTGTTCCAAGGCACGATTCTGCAGAACGCGGTTAAATTGCAGATCGGGTGTCACGTAGAACTCGGAAGAACCCTTGGCCGTTTGGGCCCATACCACACGTTTCGTCCTGGTCTCCTCCACTTTGATCATCACCACCACCTCTGCGCGGCTTTCGAGTGTGGTGGTCTGACTAAAACTGAGCGTCGGAAGACTGACCGAGAGAATTTGCCCGGACAGCACGAGGTCGGCAGCTTCAGTATCTGGAACGATCTGCGCTCCGCTGCCGGACGAAAACTCGTGGCGCAAATAGTTGGTGTAGCGGGCCTCAAGATTCGGCTCGAAACTCTTGTTCTCCAAGGTCCGGACCACCAACCGCGGTGGAGGTGATGTGGGAGAGGCCGTCGCTGCCGCCCCCCCGATCGTCGGTCCTGCTCCCTCGACACGGAACTGATAACCGCAACCGAACAGAAAAAGACAGCAGGCGAGAGGCAAGAGGCAAGGAGTAAAAGGCACCGAGCCTGATAAACCTTTGATCCACTTCAGACGTCCGACCCATCGCCTCTCGCCCATCGCCTCTCGCCCCCTACTTCGTCCGCTAGATCACAAAGTTCATCAGCTTTTTTTCAATATACACAATCTTCTTGGGCTCTTTGCCCTGCAGCCATTCCCCAATCTGCGCACGAGCCAGCCCTTCAACCTGTTCACGAGTCGCGTCGACTCCGACTTCGAGCTTGGCTCGCAACTTTCCATTCACCTGGATCGGAATAGTCAACCGATCGCTGACGGTCATGGCCGGGTCGAAGATCGGCCAGGGCTGTTGAGACACGCTTGGCTTGTGCCCCAGCACTTCCCACAACTCTTCCGCCAGATGGGGAGCGAACGGTGCCAGGATCAGGACGAAAGGCTCTAGCAAGGCCCGGGGACGCTGCTCGGCCTTCGTCATCTCGTTCGTAAACACCATCATCTGGGAGATCGCCGTATTGAACCGCAACGCCTCGATATCTTCGGTGACTTTCTTCATCGTCTGATGAAGCAATCGCTGGTGTTCGAGCGTCGGAACGGTTTCCACCACGCTGTTCGACAGATGGCCTTCTTCATTCGCCATCAGCCGCCAGGACCGTTCGAGAAACCGCGTCACCCCTTCCACGCCTCTCGTGCTCCAGGGCTTCACCGCCTCCAACGGGCCCATGAACATTTCATAGAGCCGCACCGCATCGGCCCCGAACTGGTCCATGATCTCGACAGGATTGACGACATTGCCACGGGACTTCGACATCTTCTGATTATCTTCTCCCAGCACCATTCCCTGATGCACGAGCTTCTTGAACGGCTCCGGAGTACTGACCACGCCGATGTCGTACAGCACCTTGTGCCAAAAACGCGCATAGAGCAAATGCAACACGGCATGTTCGCTGCCGCCGATGTAGAGATCCACCGGCATCCAATACCGCTCTTTGTCGGGATCGATGAGTCGGTCCTGATTCTTCGGGTCAATGAATCGCAGATAATACCAGCAGGAGCCGGCCCATTGCGGCATCGTGTTGGTTTCACGGCTGGCCGGTGCTCCGCTGATCGGATCGGTCGTCGTGAGCCAGTCGGTGAGATTTGCGAGAGGGCTTTCGCCGCCCCCGGACGGCTTGAAGTTGTTCGTCTCCGGCAACAACAGTGGCAGCTGCTCTTCCGGAAGTGGAAGGGCCTGGCCATCCACCCATACAATCGGGAAAGGCTCGCCCCAATACCGCTGACGGGCAAACAGCCAGTCCCGCAACTTATAGTTCACGGCCTTGCGGCCCTTGCCCTGCGACTCTATCCAGGCCGTGATTTTCGGAATCGCATCGCCTGGCGTCAACCCGTTGATCGTAAAACTTCCGTCCGGCGTTGTGGAGTTGACGACGGTTCCCTTGTCGGTTGTGACGAACGCCTCTTGTTCAACCTGACCGCCCGCAATCACTTCGCGGATCGGCAAATCATAGGTTTTCGCAAACGCCCAGTCGCGCTCGTCATGCGCCGGCACAGCCATAATGGCCCCGGTCCCATAACCCATCAACACGTAGTCCGCAATCCAAATAGGCAGTCGCTCCTGGTTCACCGGGTTGACCGCATAACCGCCAGTGAAGACCCCGGTTTTGTCCTTTTCAAGTTCCTGCCGTTGAAGATCGCTTTTTCTGGCCGCCGCCTCGCGATAGGCCGTGACCGCCGTACGGCGATCGGCGGTCGTGACGACCTCCACTAACGGATGTTCGGGAGATAGCACCATATACGTTGCGCCGAACAGGGTATCCGGCCTCGTCGTAAAGATCCGAACCCTGCCTGGAAGGCCTGCCATATCGAACTCGACTTCCGCGCCAACCGATCGGCCGATCCAATTCTTTTGCATCTCCAAGGTACTGGCCGGCCATTCGACCAACTTCAAATCTTCGAGGAGTCGATCGGCATAAGCCGTAATTTTCAACACCCATTGACGCATCGGTTTGCGGATCACATCGAACCCGCCGACCTCGCTCTTCCCATCGATAATTTCTTCATTGGCGAGCACCGTCCCCAGCGCGGGGCACCAGTTCACCGGCACTTCCGCCACGTAAGCCAGCCCTCGCTCGAACAGTTTCAAGAAGATCCACTGGGTCCAGCGATAATACTCAGGATCGATCGTGCTGAGCTCGCGTTCCCAGTCATAGGACAGACCGACCCGTTTCATCTGGCGCTTAAACGTGGCGATGTTCTGGGCTGTCGTGACGACCGGGTGAATACCGGTCTTCACCGCGTACTGCTCGGCAGGAAGCCCGAATGCATCCCACCCCATCGGATGGAGCACATTGAAACCCCGCATCCGCTTGTAGCGGGACACAATATCCGTCGCGGTATAACCTTCGAGGTGGCCGACATGGAGGCCCGATCCGGAGGGGTAGGGAAACATGTCGAGACAGTAAAATTTCGGCTTGGTCCGGTCGTCAGCGACGCGAAAGGTCCGGTGTTCCTCCCAATAGGCCTGCCACTTCACTTCAAGAGACTGATGATCGTAGGTCTTGCTCATACCGTGATAATCCGCAACTGTATAGAAAAAGAGGAAGGACTCTAACATAGACCTGCGGGAGCAACAAGAATCGACGTGGGGATCGCTTGCGCAACAGAAGCCCATCTTCGCTGGAAGACCGGTCCCGCGGTTCAGGGAAGAGCGTCGCTAAAAGTGATAGCCGACACCGAAGATGAAGTGATGCAGATTGGCGACCGCACTGACCCCCGCATAGGGACCATCAGCCTGGCCGGCCAGATTGAAGCGGACATAGTTATACTTCCACTCGCCGAACACCGACACATGGTCCGTCATACGATACCGGAGGCCGACTTGCGTGTTTAATCCTACGCGGGTGCTGTACTGCGAATATGCCGTTGATCCAGGCATCGGTGACTCCTGCCGCTGATGTAAGAAGAAGACTCCCGGGCCAATCCCCACATAGGGCTCGAACGCCCCGGCCTGATATCGGGCCATCAGATTCGGCGCGACGACGATGATCCGATTCGTCGCCCCGGTTTCATCCAATAGGACTGTCCCAACACCCGGCGCTTGAAGCGTGACACGTTGTTGGGGAGTATGGGGAGTGGTCATGAAACTTTCCAGCTCCACGCCCAACCATGGCCTGGAGTCGAAATAGTGACCAAGCTTCATCCCGTACATGGGGGAGTTGTCCAAATTCAAGTTCCCCACACTGGTGCCAGCTGGAAGCCCGATGAGTGACGGATCCGTCACTCTGCCGCGGGTCGTGTTCTGCGCCACCGTATACCCCACTTGCCCTGCGATATAGGTTTCCGCATGGGCAGAAAGTAGCGAGGCCCCCAAAATTGCGCAACCACCGACGACTCGGAACATGAGTCGTTGGCGGGCTCGCTTCTTCTCCCTGTATCCCCTTTCATACTCCATTTTGAGAAACTCCATCTACACCGTTACGACCAGACTCACGGATCAATCGTTCTGTATTACAATAGAGGCTGTAGTCTGTGTTGACCATTCCGCGATAGGAGGACGAGGCACCCCACGAAAGAACTATGGGACTCTACGCCACACAGATCTTCCCCCGCCTCATGGACTGGGTCATGAGCGGCGACGAATTCCAGCAGCTCAGAAAACTATTATTACAAGACGCTCGCGGAGAGGTGTTGGAAGTCGGACTGGGGACCGGGCTCAACCTGCCTCACTACGGGGGAGACGTGTCGTGGCTGCATGCCGTAGACCCGGCGCCGCTCCTCCCCAATCGAGTCGCGCAGCGGAGTAAGTCCGTTGCCTTTCCCGTTCAGATCAAGCCGATCAGCGCAGAAACGCTCCCCTTCGACGATCGAACCTTCGACTGCGTTGTCAGTACCTGGACGCTCTGCACGATTCCCGATCCGGTGAAGGCACTCCGGGAAGTTCGTCGAGTCCTCACACATGACGGAATATTTCTGTTTCTAGAGCATGGCCGGAGCGACGATGCCAAGATTGCGGCCTGGCAAGACCGCATGAACCCGCTTCAACGAATCATCGGCTGTGGATGCAATCTGAACCGGAAGATCGATCAACTCATCGAGCAGGCGGGGCTCGCCATCACCAAGCTGGACCGGTTCCAGATGCAACAGGTCCCGCGATTGGGCGGGGAAATGTATCGAGGATCGGCAAGGCCTGCGCCGTTATAATGATTGAGAAGGATGCGGCGGGAGAGGCCCCTTCATCAAGGTCGACAAACTCTCAACCGATCGAAACGATGCAGAAAATGCCGGCGGCAGCTGCGAGCTGGACTTCGCACTGTGGACGAGATGCGCGATGCCGAACTGCCTGGCGGCCGCCAGACAGCCCTCATCATCGTCGATAAACAACGCACGTGTAGGATCGAAGCCCACCAACCGCTGGCAGGTCGGCCAATACGCAGGCCGCATTTTCAAGTAGCCCACCTCGGAGGCCGTCACGATACGCCCTACATGCCGATCGAGACCGGTCTTGGCGATTTTCACCTCCACGCCCGACTGATGCGCGTTGGTGAGGATTGTCACCCGCCGCCCCAGCGTCTTGAGTTCCCGGAGGAACGATTCTGTGCTCGGCAAAAATCCGATCATGTGGTCCAGCTCCTTGTGCATGGCCACCACATCGATGCCCACTCGCTCGGTCCAGTAGTCTAAATCGGTCCAGGCCAGCTCCCCTTCGACCGACCGATACATGGCCATCAATCGCTCGCGGGACCCCTCGCAGGACAGCCCATGTAAGAGGGCATACCGGCGCGGCAACTCTTCCTCAAAAAAGAAGTTGTCGAAATGCCGATCCAGCAACGTGCCGTCCATGTCGAGCAGCACGTCATCGATCTCGTCCCAATTCAAATGAAATGACGTCATTTTATTGGAGTGTACCCGACGATGGTTGTGTTTGCCAAAAATCTTATGTTACGGTCGGTACAGAAATTTCTATGCCACGCACGAAAAAACCCAAAAACATCCCCGAAGAGATCGTAGCCGAAGAAACCGCAGCTGAAGAAACGGCACCGGTCCGGCAAGCCACAGCGGCTCACCCGCCTATCGTGGCCATTATCGGCCGCCCCAACGTCGGCAAATCGACGCTCTTTAATCGCATGCTCGGCAAACGAACGGCGATTGTGGACGACGTCCCCGGTGTCACGCGAGATCGCAACTACGCCGACGGCAGCTATCGGAACCGGCCGTACCGCCTGGTCGATACAGGGGGCTTGGACCCGACCGCCTCGGAAAGCATGTTGATCCTCATCAAGCGTCAATCGGAACTCGCCATTGCAGAAGCGGATATTTTGATTCTGCTGATGGACGGCCGGACCGGACTCACGACCCCGGACCTCGCAGTCGTCCGTCTCTTGCGCGGCACGACGAAGCCCTTGTTCATCGTGGTGAATAAGATCGACACGCCCAAGGTCGAACCCCTCGTGGCGGATTTCTATCAATTAGGCACGGACACCCTCTATCCTATCTCTGCAGAACATGGCATCGGCGTATCCGACCTCCTGGACGCGCTCTATCCGCTCCTCCCGGTCCCCGATGAAAACCCTGAGAAAACGACGATGCCCCGCATTGCCGTCGTGGGACGGCCGAATGTCGGCAAATCCACGCTGGTGAACGCCGTGCTCGGAGAAGACCGGGTGGTCGTCAGCGATGTGCCAGGGACCACCAGAGATTCGATCGACTCCATCGCCCTCCATCAAGGACGGAATTATCTCTTCACCGATACCGCCGGCATTCGTCGGCGAGGAAAAATCGACCGGGGAATCGAGGGCTACAGCGTGGTCCGATCCCACCTGGCGATCGGACGATCCGACCTCGGAGTCTTGCTCCTCGACGCCACGGAAGGCGTCACGGAACAGGACACCAAGATTGCCGGGATCATCATCAAGCAAGGACGAGCCTGTTTCCTCATCGTGAATAAATGGGACCTCCGGGAAGGCGACAGCCAGGCCCGGCAAGAAGTCGAACAGGAACTGCATCGGCGCTTTCCCTTCCTGACATGGGCGCCGGTCCTCTTCGCCTCCGCCGCGCATCCCGATACGCTTGGCCAGCTCTTTCCGACCATCGATCGGGTGTTCGCGGCGTTCTCCAAACGGATCCCGACCGGCGCCTTGAACAAGTTCCTCCAGGAGATTCTCACCACCCACCCCCTCCCAGTGCGGAAAGGCAAACCGACGAAGATCACGAAGTCTGCCTTCATGACCCAGGTTGCGATACAACCACCGGTCTTCGCGTTGTTTGTCGGCCACCCGGACAACATCACGCCCTCCTATCTCCGCTTTCTCGAGAACCAAGTCCGCGAGGAATATGGATTCGAGGGAACCCCGATTCGCCTATTGGTTCGCAAAAAATAGCTGGTTCAATTTCCGCCACCGCCACACCTTCTTTGTGCGCCACCCGAGTCTGAACATCACGTTGTGATCGGTATTCGCAGGATAGTCACGCTTCCTGGAGCCCTACCATAGGTGCAACTCTTGCACAGTCCTGAAGCATTTCCCCGAAAGGATGCCTGTGTCACCACTTTTTCCGGAGAGCCCGCTTCAGTGCCTGGCAGATGATGTCTTGACGGCAAACGAGGTAGGCTCACAGGGAACAGATACGGGGCAACAACCCCTCCTCTCCTCCCCGGACTCGGGCATGATCGTGTTTTCCTCATCCGCTCGCATCCTGCATATGAATGGACCGGCTCGTGCACTCATGGCCCTGTTCGGTGATTCCCATGAGCTCTGGCCGCAAATGGCGCCTGAATCCATGCCGTCCTTCCTCACGGAATTCTGTGGCGACGTCCTGGCACAACTCCACCGCCGAGTCGAGACTGAGGACTGGGCACAGTTCGAGATGCGCCGCATTTGTCACATGGTTACGCCGTCCCTCTTGCTCAGAGGATTCGGGGTCCCACACTCAGCCGGTCATGAACTCCGGATTATCCTGACCCTCGACCCCTTGCGCTCCCTCCCGCACCCCGACAACAGTTCCGCACCTCTTCAACTCCTTGCCCCGATGCCTACCGATCTCGCACGCACACAAGCATGAGGACCGCACCGATCCGGCATCTGAGATATCGGCATTCACCTTGACTCGCCGAAGGCATCATGGTATTCGCACCAGGTGACGATGCATCGAAGAAGGACAGACCTCAGATGATTGGAATCTGCCACCCATCCATTCGTAGGCTTCAGCACTGCATCCGTGACACGCTCTATGCCGCGGTAATCGTTGGCACCCTCCTGGGTCCAGTCCATGCCGAGGAGTCGCCGGCCACTCCTGCGATGACCTCGTCCCCGATCGCCGAGGCTCCAGTTGCGAGTGAACCAGCCACAATCGATCCCTCGATCACATTGCGCGGCTCCGTCTGGCGAACCAAAGCCGGAATCGTCTTTCTCAGGACCCCGATCGGACTGTTGTCCCTCAGCTCTAAAACAACGCTGAAAGATCTCAAGGCCTCGCACGAAGTACGTTTGTGGGTGCATGGGCGCCATACCGTCGTCGAGATCCGAAAAAGGGCTGACGGATCGTTAGTCCATCGCTATCTCAGCGGGCCCATGACAGCCGGAACTGGCGATCCAAAATCCTTCCAATGGTGGGGGCCCGACGGTGACCTGACCATCCAGCTCGGCACAGAGGACGAGAGGCTTTCGAGCTATCACGAGGGAGATCTGCTGACCGTCGAAGTCGACGACGCCAATAGCCTCCGAGGAGTCCACGACCTGCAGTTCGATCTCCAAATCAGCCAAGCCCCGCCGACCGGCGCCGATGCGCAACTACTCCTCTCGGGAACTGTAACCAAGCTCAAATCCAACTTCGTCTTTATTCGCACTCCCATCGGCCTGGTCATGCTCAATTCAAAGATCGGAGTGCCTCACGTGAAGGTGGGACAACCGTTGACCATTCGTATCGACCAGGAGCATGTCACCGTCACGCTCCCCTCGACAAAACCCGCAACGCCACGATCCGGCGCTGCAACCATCCGCTGACCCTCGGCCATTACACCATTCGGCCTTGCCCGAACAACTGAACGCCGAGCTCTAAGCGATGAGCGCTGACGCGAACATCGTTTTCGTGCACCGTTCATCACTCATCGTTCAACGTTTCCCGGTTGGCGGCCGTTTCAGCATCCTGCCAAGTTGGCTTGACAGGCCTCAGCCAAGCCCCTAGACTCCGCGCCAACCATGCGCACCCCCGCGAAAAAGACGTCTCTTCAACGCCCCGCCACGCAAGAACCGGACGGATTTGATAAGCTCTATCGAGACCATGTCGACCTCATCTATCGATATGCACACCGGTTATGCGGCGAAACGGAGTCGGCCAAGGATCTCGTCCAAGAGACCTTTCTTAATGCCTACCGGGGACTCAAAGATTTTCGCGGCGAGGCACGGGCTTCCACCTGGCTCTATACCATCGCCTCACGGGCCTGCATACGGATGCGGCGCAAACGTAAAGGGGAACCCCAGCACGAGTTATCGCTGGAAGATTTCGTGCCCACATCGGAAGGAGAATTTCGCCTTCAGATCCCCATGGAAGGGCTCAGTCCGGAAGAGGCGCTGCAGAACAAAGAGCTCCGGCAGGCCCTCGACCAGGCGATCGACAAATTGCCGAAGAAATATCGAATGGCCCTCGTGCTCCGCGATATGGAAGGGTTGAGCGCTAAAGAGGTCGGGTCCATCATGGGTTTGAACGAACGAGCCGTCAAATCGCGATTGCACCGGGCCCGCTTGTTTGTGCGGCGTGAACTCAGCGCCCGCGGCATCACCAACCACGATGACCACAAGTCGGGAGGCTTGGGCTCATGACCAAGAAAAAAACAGCGGCGCCAAAAAAACGGTCCAAGCCATCGTCTCACCGCCATACGCCAGGCCAAGGCCATTGCGTGGATCTACTCCGGCAGTTATCCGCCTTTATCGACGACGAACTCCCGTCCGACATTTGCCGGGAAATACGCAAACACCTGGGCGCCTGTCCGAACTGCGAAGTCTTCATCGCCTCGCTTCGGCAGACCGTCACACTCTGCCGACATCGCCCGGTCCCGCCGTTGAAGTCCAGCGACCGTGTGAGCATGCGCCGGGCGATCCTCGACGCCGCCAAGGCGCAGTAAGGGCAACGACTTTCTCAACAGCCTACCAGGGGTGAATCGGCCTCCCTGGCCCCTTTCAGATCCTTCCAGCAGCATGGTACAGTACCGTCTTCTTCTCGACCTTTATCCTAGGGGGAGCGTACGACATGATGCGTCTGCAGATTCTCCAACATCGCCGATTCACAATCCTGTTTCTTGCTGGAACCCTGTCGATGGTCGCGGCCATGACCGTGATCGAAACCCCATCGGCATCCGCAGCAACTGCGAAAAAATCGAAACAGTCTGCCACCGTTGCTGAAACGACGGCACAGCGTTACGCCGAAGCCATGGGCACGGGCAATACCGTCGTCGTGGGCCAACTGGACTTCGCCTGTCAGTATCCCCTCGTGACCGCGTCTCCCAAGGGCATCAAGACCTATCCGGCCGACTCCGATCCCCTCTATGACTCCTGCTGGCAAGGCCTGAAAGCCGCCCATGCGCCCACCTTGGTCCGAAGCGATGTGGGCATGGAGGTCTTGTGGCCCAGTAATGGCGACCTGACATTTTTCAGTGAAGAGCTCAACCGCTACCCTGCCTCGGCCTTCGTGACCGACTCACTGGGCCTGACGCCTCCGGGAACCGGGTTCCATACTCGCATCGTCGGCAGTACAGCAGTCCCGTCGGCCTCGTTCCGCCTTCGGCCGAATGGCCCGATCGTGGCAGTGCCGACCACCTTGGTGAAGTTAGCCATCAGCTATCAGGATCCCCTGACCGCTCCGTTGACCTACGCAGCCGGTTCGGTCAAATGGACGAATACGATCAAGCGGACCAGACGCGGACTGAAAGACATCACGCTCCAATGGGTCGTCCTCTCCGGGCTGAAGAAACATGGCTTCGCCGGCGACATGGCGGTCGTGAACCTTCCCGTGACCAGCGGCGCCATCGCCGGGAGCGGCATCCGGGAACAAATTCCGTTCCTCACCGAAACGAGCCGCGCCCTCCCGGACTCGCAAGTCTGGTGGGGACCGACGGATCTTCCCGGTCTCTTGACCGCCGCCGCGGCTCGCGCCGCGACCTTTCCGGAACTGCGCGACCGCGTCGCCATGTTGAATCGTGTCCTGATCATCGACCCGAACCACACCGAAGCCCTCATGGTGCTGAGCCGGCACCTCTATGCCGTCATCCTGCGCGAGGCCATTCCCTTTCACAAACTCATGGTGAAGGATCCGGCGCTGGCCTTGGTGGTCAATGAGCATTTCTGGAACATCTACGCCCAGGCTGTGCGCATAGACCTCTCGCTGGGAATGGAGATGGGCGGGTTCGATAAACCGACGACGGCCGACTACCTCTACCGCATGCTCTCGGCCATGAGGACCCTGGCGGATGTCCATCCGGAACAACTCGATAACCTGTTCCGGCTAGGCGTGGCCTTGCGCTGGAATCTCGACCAAGACGCTTCGATCGAAACCCATCAATCCCTGGTGAAAGCCATTCCGCCCGAGCGACGAGCCGGCAGAGCCGAAGCCCTGCTCCAACTGGCCTGGTCCCGCATCAACAAAGTCGCCTGGAACCGCATCTTCGACGACTCGGATATTCGGACCGCCTATCAGGACGCCGATGCAGCGCTCGCAACCGCCGACCTGCCGCTCGATAAATTCATGGCTGAATACACCAAGGCCTATAGCTTGCTGTTCACCCCTGACCGGAACAATCAGGCGCTCTTGGAGCGGCTGACGGAAGCCAAGAAATGGTTTGCTGAAATTCCCGGGCAGAATCCTGACATCTGGAACTTCTTTATCGGAGCAGAATCGTTGAAAGCGGTCCTGGATGCCGATCCCATCTTCCAGCCGATTCTAGTCCAAGCTGAAGAAAAAAAGGCTGAAGGGCTAGCCGTAAGGCCGTAGCCTTTTCCTATCGCGTCGCGTACGTTAGAGATCATGTTCAGGCTCAGCGCAAACCCATCCGTGCGCTTTCCGCCCGTTGACTCAGCATCGCCAGAAGGACTGCTCGCTGTCGGAGGCGACCTGCGACCGGAACGGTTGCTCGAAGCCTACCGTCACGGCATCTTTCCCTGGTACGACGATGACCAGCCGATCTTGTGGTGGTCGCCCGATCCCAGGACCGTCCTCTTTCCCCCCAAGCTCCACATCTCGCGCAGCCTCAAGAGCAGTCTCCGCCCCGGCATCTTCCGCGTCACATTCGATACCTGTTTTCGCGAGGTGATGACTCACTGTGCAGGACCGAGACCGCAATATCCGGACGGGGGCACATGGATCACCGCGGAGATGCTTGAAGCCTACACCCGCTTACATGAACTCGGGTACGCCCATTCGATTGAAACCTGGCAGGACGAACAGCTGGTCGGCGGGGTCTATGGAGTCGCGATCGGTGGAGCGTTTTTCGCAGAGTCGATGTTCACGCGAACCTCCGACGCCTCGAAAGTCGCGCTGGTCTCGCTCATCCGCCAACTCCAAGCCTGGGGATTTCAACTCATGGACTGCCAGCAATCCTCACCCCATGTGATCGCCCTCGGCGCAGAAGAGATTTCCCGCCGGGAGTTTCTCAATCACCTCAATGCGGCGCTGACGATCCCAGATCGACGCGGACGCTGGCAGTTCGACATTCCATGATATAAGTCGTGAGCCGGCAGCTCATTCTTATAGTTCCAACTAATTTATATTGCTGACAACTCAGTGATGTTATGTAACTCCTTATCTAATTATTATAGTTTTGAAAAATGAAACTTTTTGACACCCATGTCGTCGCCACTTTTGGCAAACGATTCCAAAGACTCGTGGAGGATGCGAAATCCCTTCCGGGAGCGTCTGAATATCTCGAACAGATGGAGAGATATTGGCGTACCTATCAACCCTTTGCTTCCCAGGACTTCCAACATCAGTTACTGGCGGATGACGACAAATTTTACTCTCTAACTTGGGAACTGATGCTTGGGGCTACACTTTTGGAGAAAGGCTATCATCTTGAACCCAGCATAAATGACAAGAGACCTGACCTGTGCCTTATTTTGGAAGGAAAAAGAATATGGATTGAGTGCTGCTTACCAACTGGTGGCGATCCATCGAAGCCTAACAGTGTCACCGAAACGGTCTTGACCTCTGATGGAGATTTTGAGTTTCACGATGTAGACCATGACAAAAGCGTCTTACGATGCACTCAGATACTTTCAGAAAAGAAACGACAGCACCTACGGTGGATTGCAAAAGGTGTATGTAATCAAGATGAACCTTTCCTGATTGCGCTTAACGGACGAAATCTGCAACTGAGTATTTTTAACAGTTCGCTGCCACAAATCCTCCGCGCTCTGTATGGCACTGGAGATATGTATGTTGTTCTTGACTCCAAAGATGCGGAGTACAGGGAGTCGGGATACCACTTTAAACCGCAGATTGATAAATCAGAAACCACGCCAATCTCAACAACCTTTTTCCTGGAAAAAGACAATAGTCACATCAGCGGAGTGCTATTTTCTACGAACTGGATTATGCGTTCCTCTTCAACCCCGCAATACTGTTATGTTGAAAACAGAGGTGGCTCCGGTTGGTTGGACAGCCTAGGCCATTTCTTAAGTGGTGCCTGGCGAATTACTGACTACGCGGCGGTCTGCCGTGTTGTCAGATGGTCATAGTACACCTGGTCGGGCGTCTGGCCGTCAAGCGCCTGATG
>JAUXQT010000109.1 GCA_030682135.1 Nitrospirota bacterium
CGCAACCCTTCGCCGAGCCACTCGGGCGTCTCACCCTGTTGGTCTTGGTGCAGAAGGTCATTCTCCGCAAAGCCCTGAAACTCGGGCCCGAGAATGCGCAATCCATGGCTAACCGGGTTGAGCCCGATTGGACTATGTGCAGTGACGGTGAACCGATGCCAGAAGGCGGACTGAATCAGGTCTGTTGCGAATAATTGCCGCACCCGCTCCAGCGAGTCCACCGTCTCTTGCACGGTCTCAGAGGGGCATCCGTACATGAGATACGCATGAATGAGAATGCCTGCATCTTTGAAGGCCGCTGCCACAAGGGCGGTGTGATCGACGGTAATCCCTTTCTTGATCTTTTCCAGCAGACGGTCCGATGCCGCTTCAAGTCCTGCTGTCATTGCGATGCACCCCGACGCTGCCAGGAGCCGGCACAGATCAGGCGTAAAGGCTTCTTCGAAACGGATATTGCCCCACCAGGAAATCGTGATGCCTTTTTCTAGTAGCGCCAAGGCGAGCGATTTTAAAGCGGCAGGAGGCGCGGCCTCGTCGACAAAATGGAAGCCTCGGCAGTGTGTTTCAGCGATCAGTTGCTCGATCTGTTGAATGAGCCGTTCGGTCGGCGTCATTTCATAGCGGCTGATGTAGTTGAGCCCGACATCGCAAAACGTACACTGTTTCCAATAACAGCCGTGGGCGACCGTCAGTTTATTCCAATGACCTTCCGACCAGAGGCGATGCATGGGATTGGTGCTGTCTAAAATGGTGAGATAGCGACCCAGGTTCAGGCCGCTATACGTCGGACAGCCGATCTCGCCCATGCTGAACTCTCGATCGGACATCTCATTCGCGAAGACCACTCGATCCTTCTCTCGATAGAACGTTCGGCAGAGTTGCTGGCGTGACCTGGTTCCTGCCAGATGTTCGATCAACGACAGCAGAGGCCGTTCCCCGTCATCGAGCGTGACGAAATCAACATAGTCGAAGACGCGTGGGTCGGACAGACGCCGAAGCTCTGTGTTGGCATAGCCGCCTCCAAGAGCAACGGTGATGTCGGGGCGTCGCTGCTTAATCGAGTGGGCGATACGAAAGGCGCCGTAGAGGTTTCCCGGAAAGGGCACGGTGAGTGCCACAAGGGATGGCTTGTGGCAGTCGAGATGCCCCCACAGGGACTCCAGCATGAATTGATCCGTCAAAGTCGGAGGGACCGCGACGGCTTCGATGATGGTCTCAAACGACGAGGCAGCTCGGGCGATATGTTCCGCATAGCGGCTTAGGGCAAAATGGGGCGAAACGGTCGCCTGGATCAAATCGGCCAGGTCTTCAAGATAGAGGGTGGCGAACCGTTTGGCGCGATCCTGCTCCGACAGGGCATGTATTGACGAGGATCGTCCTCGATGGCCGGCAAAGCGGGGGCCTTGGGGCAGGAATCCTGGACGGGCGAGGAGCAAGGCTAATGAGGGATTGCGTCCTTGGAGAAATTCGATGACCGGCTCGATGGTATGCAGATAGGCCGGCTCGATCGCAAGCATCTGTCTCGCTTCGCCGGGCAGTTCATCGTCGCATCCGCGCACTTGCTCGAACACCGCCTGGAGTCCCGATCGGCTGAAGATCTTGAGCACCATGTCGATGCCGAGATCAGCCTGGGAAGTTTCAATCCCGCGACCACGGAGAAAGCCGGTGAGATAAGCCGTGGAGGGGTAGGGCGTATTCAGTTGCGTGAGCGGAGGTATGAGGAGCAAGAGTCGCGGTGTCGGCATGGCCGTTGACATAACACAGGAGCGCTTGGCAACGCCAGATGACTCGCTAGGCCGCATTATTCATGACAGTTCGTCGCGAAATCGCGCAGTCGCGTTGTGAGACGGGCACGCGGAGCCGTGAGAGCCCGAGGCGTACTTGAACAGTACGTCGAGGGAACGAACGGCGAGCCTGCCCGCCGAAGGCTTGTCGTA
>JAUXQT010000002.1 GCA_030682135.1 Nitrospirota bacterium
AATTGACGCGTACATCACCCAGCGCAATGCCCATCCCACACCCTTTGTGTGGACCAAAACCGCGCAGGAAATCCTGACAAAAGTAAACCGGGCTAGGCTCGCCCTAAATAAGACAAGAACAGCATGAATCACTACACTAGTTAAGGCCGAGGAACATGAAGCGGTTTTGAGTTGTGCATCACAGAGGTGGTTTCAGGATCAATTTCTTGCATTTCGCCCGCTTGACTCGATTCAAACCGATCTCGGTCTTGCTTATCAGGCAATCGCAATAAAGAAAGACTTCATCGCGCTCACCCGCATGACATTACTGAAAGCGGAAATGTCTCAGCGGGAATTTCATCTCAATCACATCTCATTTATCCCCACCCTTCTTAAGATCGGCGAGAAACATACAGCGCTAGAACATGTCCGTGATGGGAACCGACTTCGGCTTGAGGCAGAGGATGCTTTGGGAATCAGTGTAGTTCTGAAGCAATCTGGATTTCTTGAAGAGGCCAGACGAGTCTTTGATCTGGCCGAGCCGCTTGATCTCTTGGAAGGGGCCAAGCCAATCTCAGATGTTCATCTCGATGAAGATAGGAAGCGCCTCGTAGCCTGGGCAGAGGCCGCGAGTCATTTCCGCGAGATTGAGGTACTGATAAATAAGATCCGACGTGTCCGTGGGCAAGCAGGCGGCGTGTATCGACAGGATGAAGCCGCAGCGTCAAGAAGTCTCCATAATCGGCTTCTTTCTCGTGTAGCTTATTCTCTTATCGACCAGGAGAGATGGGAGGATTTGCTGAAGGCACAAAATGGATTCGACAGGAACCATCCGGAGGATCGAGAACATTGGTTTTGGGTACAGGTAGAAGCCTGGCGCGATTGTGCGGCCAGCGGGCACCAACTACAGGCAAGGTCCTATCTTGAGGAGGCAATTGAAAATTCAACCCTGACGGAGCTGAGAGACGAGCAACGCGTTATTATTGCAAGTGCTGTGTATCGTCTCTTTAATGACGAACTGCGAGCACGCTTTTTCGTGAAGGAACTGAAACAGCCACCGATTCAAACCGATTCCTATCATCCTGAAGAAGCATTTGGACCATTTGAGCACAGGTTTCTCCTAAACCGCCTGCTTTATACTTTCGGAAACAACAAGTCTGTCCGCGAGATCGTGCCAGATCCCACTGAGCCACGACACTGGGGCGTTGTCTATTTTGAACGTGCCATCTGCATTATAGCCAAACTATGGGCTGAAGCCTGGCGTGGGAGAACCGTTAATGCCTCGATGTTTGTGCATGAGACAGAACCGATTCTTCGGTTATTCAACCGGTCGTTTGAGGAAACCAAGGACTGGATCCATTTTCCTAGGGGCAAAGCACGTGAAGGGTTATATGCTTTGCTCATCGATGCTGCATCATTGCATGGATTCGAAGCGGTGACAATGCTCCGGGATGCTTTTCAGCAGCACTGGGACAATTCAGACACCAAACGTTATTGGCAAACCGACGTGCAGCGCCAAATAGTTTTGTCTCTATATCGAGCAGGAATCCCCAGAGAGTGGGCTGCCGAGAGACTCTCTGTCCTTGAAGCGACGATGTTAGAAGGTATGGATTCTACTGGTCGAACTGAAGCTTGTCTAAAACAGGCAAACGCGTGGCTGACGCTTCATGACAAATCCGCGGCTCGCAGACTTTTACTTCAGATGTTACAGGTCTCATTTGGAGTTAGGTACAAGGGAGACTACCAACTCGATACCTGGGTCCATTGGCTTGGGAAGGTCAACGAGGCAGAGCCCACGAAGGCAGAAGAACGAATCAAATGGTTTGCTAGAGACCTCTTCGCATTGGAAGGAACAACCGAAGACGATGCACCTCGATCCGCAATAAATGAATTACTAGCAGTGGCTTTCCGGTGGAGTCCACGCAAGTCCGTCAGACTGTTTCAATGGTTCCTTGAACAAGGCCTGCTTAACCATAATGCTTCTGTCGCTGTACTTCTCCAAGCAGCACTGGAAAGCAAGTCGCCACCAATGGCACTGGTTCAATCATGCCTGACGGATATTCTTATTCCTATCGGTGCAACTCCACTCCCAAGTCTTATCAATTTACTAATAGAACACGCCTATACCTCTGGAGCAAACGGGGCTATTCAGATCAGCCGTGAGATTCTTACCGTAGTCAGATTCGGAGCATTGCCTTCGTCCCGGCTTGCCTGGCGCCAGAGCATAGCGAGGGCATTACGAAATGTCGGCATCGACTTTCACTCTGTGGATTTGTCACTGTCAGAACTTATACCAGAAAAAAAAGATCGATCGTCCTCACCTCTCAACCTAAAAGATGGATCTACCGTAAGTGCTGATGAAATTGAAATGACCGTTACATCGGTGCCCGATCTTCGCGCTCTCCTTGAAAAGCAAGCCGATGGCTCGTTCTTCAATTGGCAGTCGGTCGTGAAACAGCTACTGCCGAGGTTGGATCGCCAAAGTATTCAGGAGGTAGCAGCACTTCTGGAAGGAAGTCGGCTTACGGTCCATATCTTGGGGGCATTGAGCGAACGTCTCGCAGAGCTGGGAGATAAGAGTGGCGCGTGGGAATTAGCCCAACGATCGCTTGAAGCCTCAGACCCCAACGGATGGTCCCGTTGGTATGACGGCGGAACCCGAATCGCAGCCTTCAGTGCCCTCGTAAAAGCGAGTCCAGAACGTGCACAACCAATGCTGTTTCAAGCCCTTGTGCAAGGAGGAGGTGGAGGTGGAGACAATCTCGAAAAACTCATGTCAATGCTTCTCCCCGTTGTTCCCGTACGAGAAATTTGGAGTGAGATAGAAGAATATCTGCGGGCGCTCTTCACTGGTTTACCTACGGCTCCAGCAGCTATGCCAAACCTTCTTTCTGAAGTGCTTGATGATGACACCCCAGCACATGCAATCGCCGATCTCATCATGCTTCATCTAGAACACCCCACCAGTCCAGTTATGCGATGGGCATGGAGAGCCTCCGCGAAACTTCTCCTGTGCCACCACGCAAATATAGAACAGGAAATAGGTGAGTGGTTAAATGGGACTGAAGAACGTCAGGAGCGTAGCTTGCGTGTCCTTGATTCTGTTTCTCTCAAAGATCCCAAAGTAATCACTCTGTTTCACCCGCAGATCACAAGCCTTCAGCAATCCCCGAACTTTGAGATCCGCCGTATCGCGAAGGTGATTTGCCAGCGAACTGGTATCACGCCAACTGTTTCCACATCGGTGCAGCCTAGACCGCTTCCAGAAATATATCGCCTTGTTCTGCCGCCTATTAGAGGTAGAGATATTGAAGTTTCACGGGTGCTTTCGGAAGAGATGCCACTACCCGACTCAGCTGATCCACTCGAGATTATCCGTCCCTTCGATCTCCATTTAGATCTTCTCTCCAGCCTTGCTCGATTACCCAAAGCCAATCTTTACCATCGCGCAGTTCAATTGATGGAACGTTTGTCGCCAAAAGAATCCTGGTCGGCTGCTGCTGAGCAGAAGCTGCGATGGCTCCTTGACACTTGCGACCTCAAATATGTTTTCCATAGACCTCGAGCAGTTGTGGCAAAGAGAGCAGTGTTCTATGTGATCGCTGAATTGATCGACAGTAAAACCATCACTCCACAGCAACTTGTGTCAATCGAGGCTGAGCTTCGCTTCTATGATCCTATGATGGTGATGATCCAGCCTAGCCCGCGGCCTTCATATATCTGTACACTCCCTGGAATCCGGGATCACGGCGGGGTCGAGCGAGACTGGGTGGAGAAGGCTTCGGAATCGCTTAGATCAACATGTTCAACAACTGCGGATAGTCTTACGCTTTTGGCCGAAGAGACTGAGTTGAAACGCCTCGATTGGGGAGGCCCTAAGGAAATCCGTCGCTCTGTTCTCCGTACAGGTCTGAGTGCGAATGATGAGAAGAACTTCTTTGAAACATTACCCAATAGCTTCGTTATCGAATATCCCGATCGAGAAATCGCAACGACGCCGAGACCATTCGTCGTTCGTCATGGCGATTTCATCACATTTGATTCCCCTGGAAAGCATTGGCTGGCGCTAAATCCGGCTGTCGCGAATGACATGGGATGGACTTTGAGCAATACAGGCTTGTTCAGATGGGTAGATGAATCCGGCCAGACTATGGTTGAGAGCATATGGTGGATCGATGGCCTAGTAGAGCAGGGCGGCCCTGTTTTTCCTAACAATGAAGTAGGAGAAGGCTGGCTTGTACTCGCGGCAAGGGCTGCTATGGATCGTATTTCAAAGCACTTTGGCCAGGTACAACAATACCGAATGATCGAGCGAAGTCAGTATGAAAAAGGCCAAGGTACGCTACGCCATTCTGCCAACGATAGTCTGCTCTTCTCCTTGCCAGCGTCCTAATTCGCCCTACCTCTACTCCCGATTAGTCCTGATACCGGTTATGCAGAAAGAGGCCGCCGAGGGCGGATGTGATCAGAAGGAAGGATACTAAACGAGTATTCGCCTTTACGACAGGGCCTTCTTAGCAGACTTGCCGGCTTGCAGGTATTTATCCACCCCTGCCGCCATCTTTCGCCCTTCGGCAATGGCCCAGACGATGAGCGAGGCGCCGCGCTTGGTGTCGCCGCCGGCAAAGACGCCGTCGAGGTTGGTCATGAAGCCTTCGTCCACCGAGACTGCGCCGCGTGTGTCGTACTTCACACCGAGGCTGTCGAGGAGACCGTTCTTCACAGGGCCGGTGAAGCCCATCGCCAGAAGAATCAAATCCGCATCCATCTCGAAGTCGCTGTTGGGAATCGGCGTGAACTTGCCGCCTTCGAACTTCACCCGATTGCCATGAAGCTTCGTCACCTGGCCATTCTCACCGGTGAACTTGGTGGTCGAGATGCTCCATTGCCGGTCGCAACCTTCTTCATGCGCATGCGACGTGCGGAGCTGCATCGGCCAGAGCGGCCAGGGTGTCGAGCCCGCGCGGGTTGGAGGAGGCTCCGGCAATACCTCAAACTGATGGGCTTCGGCGCAGCCTTGCCGATGGGCAGTGCCGAGACAGTCCGAGCCTGTATCGCCGCCGCCGATGATGATGACGCGCTTGCCCTTCGCCAGGATCGGCTCATCCGTAATGGGAAGGCCCGACGTGCGTCTGTTCTGCTGCGTGAGAAACTCCATCGCGAGATGCACACCCTTGAGTTCGCGGCCTGGAATCGGCAGCTCGCGGGCCTGCTCTGCCCCCATGGTCAGGCCGACGGCGTCGAACTGCTTCCGTAACTGCTCACCCGTGATGTCTTTCCCGATCGTCACGCCGGTCTTGAACTCGACTCCCTCGGCTTTCATCTGATCCAGCCGACGGTCGATGACCCACTTTTCCATTTTAAAATCGGGAATGCCGTACCGCAGCAAGCCACCGATGCGATCAGACTTCTCAAAGAGAGTGACACTGTGACCGGCGCGCGCAAGCTGCTGCGCCGCGGCCATACCAGCCGGACCTGACCCGACAATCGCCACCGTCTTGCCCGTCTTCACTACGGGAAGAATCGGTTCGACATAGCCCTCATTGAAGCCACGGTCGATAATGTTCCACTCGAGAATCCGAATCGAGACCGGATCTTCGTTGATGCCGAGCACGCAGGCCCCTTCACAGGGCGCCGGGCAGAGGCGGCCGGTGAACTCGGGAAAATTGTTCGTCGTATGGAGCGCCTTGAGCGCGTCTTTCCAGCGGCCACGATAGACGAGATCGTTCCATTCCGGAATCAAATTCACGACAGGACAGCCGGTCGATCCCTGACAGAAGGGCACGCCGCAATCCATACAACGAGCGCCTTGCGTCTTGAGCTTGTCCTCGGCGAGAGGCTCGTACATTTCCTTCCACTCGAGCACACGCAGCTCGACCGGTTTCCGCTTGGGGCCCTCACGGGCATATTTCATGAAACCTTTTGGATCACCCATTTCTTATAGCTCTCAGTTATCAGCGATCAGCCTTCGACCAAAACACAGAGAGTCGATCCTCTCTGCTATCCCGTTTACCCCTGTATCCCGCTACCCCTTTACTTGATCGAAGCCGCTTTCTTCTTTCGCTCTTCCAAGACGCGCTTGTAATCGACCGGCATCACCTTCTCGAACTTCGGCAGCATCGCCTCCCAGCTGTCGAGGATGCGCTTCGCGTTCCGGCTGCCGGTATGCATGAAATGCGACGCGATCATCTCATGCAGCGTCTTCTTGTCTTCCGCCGTCGTCACCTTTTCCAGCTCCACCATGCCGAGGTTGCAGCGGGATTGGAACTTATCGAGTTCGTTCAACACGAAAGCCACGCCGCCCGACATGCCGGCTGCAAAGTTCCGTCCGGTCCGACCCAACACCACAACCACCCCGCCGGTCATGTACTCACAGCCGTGATCGCCGGTCCCTTCGACGACCGCTCGAACGCCGCTATTCCGCACCGCAAAGCGCTCGCCCGCCATGCCATAGCAATAGGCTTCACCCTGCGTCCCGCCATAGAGCGAGGTATTGCCGATGAGGATCGTCTCTTCCGGCTTATAGAGCGCCTGCTTCGGTGGGAAGACAATAATCTTCCCGCCAGAGAGTCCCTTCCCCAGATAGTCGTTGGACTCGCCTTCGAGGATGAGCGTGATGCCACGAGAAAGGAACGCACCGAACGACTGTCCGGCGGACCCTGAAAACTTGATCGTGATCGTGTCCTCCGGCAAACCCTCAAGCCCGTACTGTTTCGCCACGCGGCTGGAGAGCATCGTCCCGACCGTGCGATTCACGTTGCGAATCGGCAGGTCGAGCGTGACTTTCTCTTTCTTGTCCAGCGCCGGCTTGCAGAGCTCGATCAGTTTGTTGTCGAGCACGTCCGCGATACCGTGGTCCTGCTTCTTGACGCAATAGCGGGCAATCTCTGGCCCCACATTGGGCGCCTGCAAGAGCGGGGATAGATCGAGCCCCTTGGCCTTCCAATGGTCGACGGCCTTGTGGACTTTTAATTTATCGACACGCCCAACCATCTCGTTGATGGTCCGGAAGCCCAGCTTGGCCATGATCTGCCGCAGTTCTTCCGCGACGAAGAAGAAGAAATTGACGATATGTTCCGGCTGTCCGGCGAATTTCTTCCGCAAAGCCGGGTCCTGGGTCGCGATGCCGACGGGGCAAGTATTGAGATGGCATTTCCGCATCATGATGCAGCCCTCGACGATCAAGGGGGCGGTGGCAAAGCCAAACTCTTCTGCGCCGAGCAATGTCGCGATGGCGACATCGCGCCCGGTCTTCAGCTGTCCATCGGTCTCCACCCGGATCCGGCCGCGGAGATCGTTGAGCACGAGGGTCTGATGCGTTTCCGCCAGGCCCAATTCCCAGGGCACGCCCGCATACTTGATGGAGGAGAGCGGAGAGGCCCCGGTGCCGCCGGAGTCGCCGCTGATGAGCACCTTGTCCGCATGGGCCTTGGCGACCCCTGCCGCAATGGTCCCGACGCCCACTTCCGACACGAGCTTCACGGACACCGCCGCGTCCGGATTGGAATTCTTCAAATCGAATATGAGCTGTGCGAGATCTTCGATGGAATAGATGTCGTGGTGCGGCGGCGGCGAAATCAGCTGCACGCCCGGCGTGGCATAGCGAAACTTCGCGATGTTCTCGTCGACCTTGTGACCAGGCAACTGCCCGCCCTCGCCAGGCTTCGCACCCTGCGCCATCTTGATCTGGAGCTCTCTCGCATTGACCAGGTAATGACTCGTCACGCCGAACCGCGCGGAGGCGACCTGCTTGATATAGCTGTTCTTCGAATCCCCGTTGGGCATCGGCTTGAAGCGTTCAGGATCTTCCCCGCCTTCGCCGGTGTTGCTCTTCGCGCCCAGGCGGTTCATCGCTATGGCCAGCGTCTCGTGCGCTTCCTTGCTGATCGAGCCGAAGGACATGGCGCCGGTCGTAAACCGTTTGACGATCTCCTTGGCCGACTCCACTTCCTCGACCGGAATCGGTTCAGGGAGAAACTTGAATTCGAGCAGACCGCGCAGGTTCGAGCGCCGCTTACTCTCGTCGTTCACGAACTGGGAAAACTCGGCGAAGGTCTTGGGATCGTTGGTCCTCGTCGCATGCTGCAGCTTATAAATCGTGTCCGGGTTCCAGTTATGATGCTCACCCTGGATGCGATAGTGGATCTCTCCGCCGAAATCGAGCTGGCGAATCGGCGCAGGCTCATAGGCCAGACGATGCCGCCGAAGCGTTTCTTCACCGACCTCACGGATGCCGATCCCCTCCACACGCGAGGGCGTACCGGTAAAATATCGGCCGATCAGTTCACGATTCAATCCGATGGCCTCGAAGATCTGCGCGCCGCAATAAGATTGCACCGTCGAGATGCCCATCTTCGAGAAAATCTTGAGCAGCCCTTTATTGATCGCCTTGATGAACTTGCCTTCCGCTGTCTGCGCATCCAGCCCCTCGGGGAAGTAGCCATCGCGCTCCAGGTCTACAATCGATTCGAAGAGGAGATAGGGATTCACGGTTCCGGCTCCGTAGCCGATCAAGCAGGCGAAGTGATGTACATCGCGGGGCTCGCCGGTTTCCACGATGAGGCCGACTTCGGTCCTCGTGCAGTCGCGCACCAGATGATGGTGGACGGAGGCGATGCCCAGGAGGCTCGGAATCGGCGCCCATTCTGCGTTGACTCCGCGATCGCTCAGGATCAGAAACTTGTAACCTTCTTTAATCGCCTGTGACGCCTGTCGACAGAGATCGTCGACGGCCGCTCCCAGCCCCTCAGGACCCTCGGCCACACGGAAGAGCATCTTCAGCGTCTTGCTCTTGAAATGCGGATCGGCGATCTCGCGGATCTTTTGGAGATCGGCGTTGGTCAGAATCGGCTGCTTCACTCTGATGCGCCGGCAGGACTCCGGATGTTCGTCCATCAAATTCGGCTTGGGCCCGATGCTGGTCGTCAGCGACATGACCAGTTCTTCGCGGATCGGATCGATCGGCGGATTGGTTACCTGGGCAAACAATTGCTTGAAGTACTTGAACAGGAGTTGCGGCCGCTCGGACAGCACCGCCAACGGCGTATCCGTGCCCATGGACGAGGTCGCTTCCTGCCCCTCTACCACCATGGGCGTGATGACCATCTTCAACTCTTCGACCGTGTAACCGAACGCCTGCTGGCGCTGGCGGATCGTCGGGTGATCCGGCTGCGGCACATTGCTGGGATCGGGTAACTCGTCGAGCGAAATCCGATACTGCGTGACCCAGGACCGGTAGGGTTTGCGGCTGGCAATCTCGGCCTTCACTTCCTCGTCATCGATGATGCGGCCTTGCACCGTATCGACCATGAACATCCGGCCCGGCATGAGGCGGCCCTTCTGCCGGATCTTCTGAGGATCCATCGGCAGCACACCGGCTTCCGAGGACAAGATCACCAGACCGTCCGTCGTGACTTGATAACGGCAGGGACGCAGACCGTTGCGATCGAGCGTGGCACCGATGAACTTGCCATCGGTGAAACAGACCGCCGCCGGACCGTCCCAGGGCTCCTGCATCGCCGCGTGATACTCGTAGAACCCGCGCCGGTCGAGATCCATTTGCGGATTCGCGACCCAGGGTTCTGGAATCAGCATCATCATCACGTGGGGGAGAGACCGGCCTCCCATGGTCAGAAACTCTACGGCATTGTCCAAACAAGCCGAGTCGCTCTGCTGCTCGGACACGATCGGGTAGAGCTTGGCCAGATCCTCGCCAAACAATTCAGAGTTGAGCCGGCCTTGCCGGGCGCGCATCCAATTCACGTTGCCCTTGAGCGTGTTGATCTCGCCGTTGTGGCAAATGTAGCGATAGGGATGGGCCAGGGGCCAGGTGGGGAACGTGTTCGTACTGAAGCGGGAATGGACGAGGGCCAGGGCGCTCGTCAAACGCTCATCCTTCAAGTCCTGGTAATAGGCAGACATCTGCTCCGGAAGCAGCAAGCCCTTATAGACAATGGTGTTCGCCGACAGACTCGAAATATAGAAGTAGTTCCGGTCTTGAATGGCCGATTCGCCGACGGCTTTCTCAATCCGCTTGCGAATGACGTAGAGCTTCCGTTCAAACTGCGCCTCATTGAGGACATCGCGGGCAATGAAGACCTGCCGCATAAAGGGCTCGGTGCTGCGCGCCACGGGGCCGATCGCATCGCTCTTAACCGGCACATCGCGCCAGCCAATGAGCCGAGCGCCCTCCTCGCCGATAATTTTACTAAAGAGCGCTTCACATTGTTGCCGGGCATCGACCTGAGGCGGAAGAAACACCATCCCCACGCCATACTCTCCGGCATTGGGCAACGTCACCCCCACATCGCCGGCGGCGCGCATGAGAAATTCGTGCGGGACTTGGAGCAGAATCCCGGCGCCATCCCCCGTGCAGGGATCGCAGCCTTGCGCCCCCCGGTGGCTGAGGTTCTCGAGAATCTGCAGACCCTGCTGCACAATCGTATGGGATTTTTGGCCCTTGATGTTGACGACAAAGCCGATGCCGCAGGAGTCCTTCTCCTGTTCAGGGTCGTAGAGGCCTTGCTTCGGTGGAAGCCCGGGGATGCTCATCGTTCGTATCTCGTTAAAAAGGTAGGCGGTTAGAGTCCTAGACGGAGGCTACACCAGAGAGGCAATCGGGATGGATAACCCCGTCACTCACAAGGCTTATTCCGTTCGTCTCAGCTGCGCTCACCTTAATAGAAGGACGATTCTTCTGTCAAGATTCCTCCTTGCGCCATTGCGCCATTTCTCCGTGCCCCCCAAAGGGGTGGTTGGCTTGACTTTGTTTCCCCCTCTGCCCTACCATCCGCCGCATGCCCCAAGGCCCAATCACCTCCACTATCAACAACATGGCGGACGTCTGGGAGGCGTATCGCGATGAATTGGACGGTGTGGAGCGCCAAGTCCGCACGAACCTCGACTCCAGTGTCGCACTGGTCAATACCGTTGCCGCCCATATCCTGAACAGCGGCGGAAAACGAATCAGGCCGCTCTTACTCCTCCTCTCTGCCCGTCTCTGCGGCTATACCGGACGCGACCATCACCAGCTCGGCAGTCTGGTGGAGTTCATTCATACCGCGACCCTGCTCCACGACGATGTGGTCGACGATGCGGATATCCGCCGAGGCCAGCGAACCGCCCGGAAAATCTGGGGCAACCAAATCAGCATCCTCGTCGGGGACTATCTCTATTCCAAAGCCATCTGCCAGATTGTCGACTTCCGGAGCCAGGGGATCAACGAAGTGCTCGCCGAGGCCTGCAAAAAGATGGCGGAAGGCGAAGTGCTGCAGCTCTATTACAATGGCAACCCCGCCATGCCGGAATTGGAATATCTCAAAGTAGTCGAACACAAGACGGCCGGCCTGATTGCCGCCTCCTGCCGCATGGGCGCCATTCTCGCCGACGCGACAGAGGCCCAGCAGGACGCGCTCTTCCGGTTCGGCCAATATCTCGGAATGGCCTTCCAAGTCGCCGACGATACACTCGACTACACCGCCAATGGCGAACGGCTAGGCAAGACGCTGGGGCAGGACCTCCGCCAAGGCAAAGCCACGTTGCCGCTGCTCCATCTGCTGCGTCATTGCTCCGAGCAGGACCGGCAGATGATCATCGACCGCATGGAAACCAGGACGCTGACGGAAGAAGACCTCGGGCGGCTGATTCGCCTCATGGAAGAGTTCGGCTCGATTGCCCATGCCATGGATCGCGCCCGAACCTACGTGGCCTCGGCGCAACAAGAGCTCAGTCAGTTCGAAGACAGTACGGCCAAACGAGCCCTTTCGGTGGCCGCAGACTATATGGTTACCCGCGATCGATAGCCGTTCCTCCCGCGTATCCCACGCCATGAGGCGTTGGAAGGCACCGCGGAGCGTGAACGGCTCCATTCTTCTGGCCGCTGCGCCGCAACGGCTTCCACCACTTACGGAGTAGAGGACTTCCCATGTCGACGATCATCCCGTTTCACGGCACCAGGTACAATGCAACGGTTGTTGGCGATGTCAAACAGGTGGTCGCGCCACCGTACGACATCATCGATGCGGCCGGACAGAAGGCCCTGCACGATCGCCATCCGCAGAACATCATCCGCCTGGAGCTCGGCCTCGATCAGCCGGGCGACGGCCCCACGAACAACCGCTACACGCGAGCCGCAGCCACCCTGCAAGGCTGGCTCACGAGCGGGGCCTTGAAACGCGATGCGCAGCCGACCCTCTACTACCATACGATCGAATACTTGCCGCCCTATGCGCCGGCCGGTTCGCCGACGAAGACCCTGAAGGGATTTCTCACCACCGTCAAACTGGAAGCGCTCGACTCGGGCCACATCTACCCGCACGAGAATACGCGCTCGGCGGCGAAGACCGATCGGCTGAATCTCCTCGAAGCCTGCAAGACCAACTTCAGCCCCATTTGGTCGCTCTACTCCGATCCTCAGAATACGGTCCTGGGACTGCTGGAAACAGCGGTCAAAGGGACGCCGGCTGATATCGACTTTCGAGACGATGTGGGATTCCGTCAACAACTCTGGGCTGTAACGGACCCGGCCGTGGTGAATCAAGCCGTCGAGACCCTCCGCAGCAAGCCGCTGTTCATTGCCGACGGCCACCATCGTTATGAAACTGCATTGAACTATCAGAAACTCCGCCGGCAACAGGCCGGGGCACCGGCAGGCCAACAGCCCTACGACGGTGTGCTGATGCTGTTGACCTCCCTCGAAGATCCGGGCTTGACCGTGCTCCCGACCCATCGGGTGACGACCACAGCGCTGCCGTCCTATGACCGTGTGCAGGCCTTGCTGGGCGCCACGTTCGACCTACGAGAATATCCATTCACTGCGGCCACGCAAGCCGCCACACGCGCAACATTTATCGAGGCGATGCGGACGAATGGACGGACCGTGCCGGTGTTCGGACTCGCGCTGAAGGGAGACAGCCGCTACATCACCTTGACGTTGAAAGCCTCACATCGTCCGAATGCACAAGCCTCTCCCCGCACCAAGCTCGACGTATCCCTGCTCCAACAACTCGTCGTGACGGCACTCTGTCCGACACAACAGGAGCAAGAGGCCATCCTCTACACGAAGGATGACCATGAAGCCTTGGATTGGGTCGCGAAGGGCACGGGAACCGGCGCCTTGCTGCTCAATGCCACGAAGGTCAGCGAAGTCCAGGCGGTCGCAACGGCCGGCGAACGGATGCCGCACAAATCGACGTATTTTTTCCCGAAGCCACTGACGGGGTTGGTCATTAATGTGATGGAGGGCTAGAGGCGAGGGGCTAGCGGCCAGGGGTAGGGAAAAGATAAGAACTTTCCGCCACTCGCCCATTGCCTCATGCCTTTCGCCTACGCTGGAGCGCGATGAAAGCCAAAATCCTCATCGTCGACGACGACCCCGATATCGCCACCATGTTGGAGGATCGCCTGCAGGCCTCCGACTATGGAACCGTGATCGCACGGGACGGGGTCGAAGCGCTCGAGCTGGTGGAACAGGAAGCGCCGCACCTCATGTTGCTCGATCTGGACATGCCACGCATGACCGGCCTGGAGGTCCTTAAGCGGCTCCCGAAAGTCAGACCGGCCGAAGATCTTCCGGTGATCGTCATGACCGCCCATGCCTCGATCGATGCCGCCGTCGAAGCCATGAAAACCGGCGCCTACGATTTTCTGACCAAGCCCCTGGACAAGGACCACCTCCTCCTCGTGATCAACAAGGCTCTGGAGCGAAACACCCTCAAGCGGCAGGTGGCCTGCCTCAAATCCGAAGTCGATAGCCGCTATGCCTCGATTGTGGGCATGAGCACGAAGATCCGGGCCGTGATGGAGTCCGCTCAGCGCGCAGCCAACTCCGATGCCAGCGTCTTGCTGCTGGGGGAAAGCGGCACGGGCAAGGAACTCTTCGCCCGCTCCGTTCACCAATGGAGTCCGCGTCAGGCCATGCCGCTGGTGGTCATCAACTGTGTGGCCCTCACGGAAACGCTCCTCGAAAACGAACTCTTCGGGCATGAACGAGGCGCCTTCACCGGCGCGGATCGGCTGCAAAAAGGCAAGCTGGAAATGGCGGACGGAGGCACGATCTTCCTGGACGAGATCGGAGACATGTCGCTCCCGCTGCAAGCCAAACTCTTGCGCGTGCTCCAGGACCGGGAATTTCATCGCGTCGGGGGTACGAAACTCGTGTCGGTCAACATCCGTGTCATCGCCGCCACGAACAAGGATCTCCGCCAGGCGGTGAAAAACGGTGAGTTTCGCGAGGATCTCTTTTTCCGGCTCAACGTCATCAGCCTGACCCTGCCCCCGCTTCGCGAACGGGCCGATGACCTGCCTGCCCTGGCCAAGTTCTTCTTGAACCGGCATGCCAAGGAAGCGAAGCGTCCCGGCATGATGTTCAGCCCGGCAGCCATGGAGGCCATGGGCCGGTACGGCTGGCCCGGGAACATTCGCGAACTGGACAACGTGGTCGCGCGAGCCGTCATCTTGAACCAGTCGGATACGATCGAACCGGACATGCTCACGCTCGATGGAATGAGCCGCACCTCGCCGGGCGAATCCCTCCCTTACCTCTCACTCCCGTACCATGAGTCGATGGAAGAGCATAGCCGTCACATCATCGAGCGAGCCATCAAGGAAGCGGAAGGGAACCAGACCAAAGCCGCAGACCGCCTCAAGCTCCAGCGCACCTACCTCGCCAGGTTGATCAAACAGCAGAAGACAAAAGAAGAGCACGAGTAGCTGTAGCAGGATGCTGAAAACGTCCGCCAACAGAAGAAGACCGTTATTTGGTTTATTTGGTTTGTCTCGTTTGTTTGGTTAAACCAGACAGACCAGATGAACCAGATAAACAAAACAAACCAGTTTGAGCCTCCTGCTAGGTAGGGAGCTGTCTGGCCGCTAGAGAAATCAGCCCAAGCGACGCATCATGTTCGGCCTGAGCATACCGTTCAGGAGTCCCGACATCCGACCAATAGCCGGTACAATCGTAGCCCAATACCGTTTCGCCCCGCTCAATCGACGCCACATAGGGGTCGATGATGGTCGACGCCACACCCTTCGGCACCTCGCGGAGCAGCCTCGTACGAAGCACATGAATTCCCGCAAACATGCGAGGCTGAACCGGCACCTGATCCGGACGGCCACGTCCCGTGATCCGCACAATGCGGTGGTCCTGATCCATCTCGACCAGCCCCCACTGTGCCGCCTCAGGATCTTCACGCAAGACCAACGTGGCCATGGCATTGCGCTCTTGGTGAAACGCGCAGAGCGCCCCCAGGTCGAGTTCGACGAGGGTATCGGCATTGAGCACCAACACCGATTCACCGCAAAAATGCGGCTCTGCCTGCTTCAGTGCGCCTCCCGTGCCAAGGATCACCGGTTCGCGCGAGTAAATGATCCGCAACCCATACCGGGAACCATTGCCGAGCGCCTGCTCGATCATCGGGCCGAGGTGATGCAGATTGATGACGACGTCCTTGAACCCGTGCCGCTTCAGCAGCAAGAGGTTCCAGACGATCAGGGGGGTTCCCGCAATAGGGAGAAGCGGCTTCGGAATCGAGTTGGTGAGCGGCCTCAGACGCGTGCCTAAGCCCGCTGCGAGGATCATGGCTTTCATCGCTGGCTCTTGCTGGCAAGAGGCACGGGGCCAGAGGCTAGAAGGCAGATTATTCTATCCATTGCGTCTCGCCCTTACCGTTATGATCGCCCATAGCCCCAAGCCTCTAGCCACTAGCCTGGCGTCACTGTAGCTCCGGCACATAACGGACTAACTCTGCGCGTAGCACGGACAGCTCCGGATACTTCTGGAGATTTCGCCGGACATAGCCCAGCGTACGGGGAATGTCGGCGAGAAACTTGGGATTGCCTTTGACACGGTCGATGTAGACGAATCGCCCGGCTGCTTTGAGGTTACGCTGGATACTCGTGAAATCGAACAGGCGCCGGAAGGCCTCCCGGTTGATCCGGGCTTGCCCGGCTGTTGCCATCCGATCGAGGAAACGATCGATTAACCGGTCGATGAGCGCCTCGTCGAGTTCGATATACGCATCGCGCAGCAACGAAGCGAGATCGTAGGTCGCAGGCCCCATCAAGGCATCCTGAAAGTCGATCACGCCCAACCGCGTGCCGTCTACCATCAGGTTGCGAGAATGGTAATCCCGATGGACAAACACCCGTGGCGCTCCCGCCAACAATTCGGCAATCTTCTCGAATTCTCGGCGAATCGTGCGTCGAGACTCGGCCTCGATCGGTGCGCCCCGCTGCGCCTCGATGCCGTACTCGAGGAAATGATCGAACTCCCACATCAGAAGCGGCACATCGAAGCTTCGGTGGAACGCGAGACAATTCGGATCGGCTGGTGACGTGGCCTTCGCTTGCATCTGCGCGAGAACATCGACGGCCTGCGTATAGCGCGCTTCTAATTCCTTCGCACTCGCCTGACGACAGGCGTCCGACAGGGTGAGGTCCCCAAAATCTTCGAGATAGAGCAGTCCTGCCGTCTGATCGTAATGATAGAGGCGCGGAACGGAGACACCGGCTTTGGATAGATGGGACAGGATGTTCAGAAACGGAAGCTCGGCAACAGAATGAACCGACCCGCTGACAGCTTCTTCCGATTGCTTGAAGGCCTCCGCCTCGGCCAACTGCATGAGGATGACAGGGCGAGCAGCAGCCCCGGTCAACTCGATGCGAAAATACCGGCGGTTAGAGGCATCGCCCGCTAATGGGGTGAGGGATTTGAATTGCCCTTGAAAGGGCAGTCGAGATTCAACCGTGGCTGCCACGAGGATAGGATCCGGCAAAGCCAGTGGCTGTTTCGGCGCGGCAGGATCGACAGTAGCCATTGGTCGCGCATTATACCGATACAGTCAAACCTTGTCACGACATGTCGATTCATTAAGTGGTGCAGCGGAAGCTGGAGGGACGTGCGGGCGACTCCTGTGCTCGTGCAACGCGCGGTCGCAGACGCCCCTCGTTGGACAGGCGCAAAGGGAGACCACCCCGCCGCATCATTCAGGCCTGATGGACCGCCAGCTCACTGCCCCAATGGCCGCACCGATGGTATCGGCCAGCCAATCCTGCCAACTGGAGTCTCTGAATGGCACGAACGCCTGATGGACCTCGTCGCTTGCCCCGTAGAGTGAAGCCAGTAGTACGGCCAGAGGAATGGCCTGCTGCCCCCATGATTGATTCGTACCCCATCGAAATGCCCGATAACAGAGCACCCCGAGCAAAGCATATTCGATGGCATGAAGGACCTTGTCACTGAAGAGCATCACGAATGACGGGAGGTCCTGCTCGGGATGGGGCTGCGACGACAGATAAAAAATCAATCCCGCGTATCCACAAACCGGTCCCCAGTACCACAACATCTGCGCTCTCACGCCTCGTTGAGCCACGTCACACATGAATTTCCTCTCGCTCCGTCCCCGACCCTATGCGATACTTATACCGAACAGATTGAGGAAAGACTATAGAACACGCCAGACTTAACTGGTCGCACGTCTAGAACAACAGGAATACGCTCCGGCAGGAGGCTCAAAATGGCCGTCCAGCAAGGCCGCAGGCGAAGCGAAACCGGAGGCGTACCCTCAGGGGTACGTTGAGGACTTCGAAGAGCCGAGAACGAAGCTGGCGGACTGTTTCAGACTCCTGCTACTAGCATTCAACCATGAAAACTGCCCACATCTGTTTTCTCTGGCACATGCATCAGCCCTATTACACGGACCCGGTCGCGGGGTCTGCCAGCATGCCTTGGGTGCGGCTCCATGCCACCAAGGCCTACTACGACATGGCCTATGTGCTGGAGAAGTTCCCCTCGATCAATGCCACGTTCAACTTTACCCCCTCTCTCCTACGACAACTGCAAGAAGTCGGATCAGGAGCCGTACGCGATCTTTTCCTGGAACATGCGCAACGCCCGGCGTCGGATCTTCGTCCGGAAGAAAAAGCCTTTCTCATCCGCCATTTTTTCTCCGCCAATTGGGCCACGATGGTGCGCCCCTACCCGCGCTACCATGAATTGCTCGTGAAGCGCGGAACAGACGTCGCAGGCCGCGAACTGGAGCGGGTGGCGCGGCAGTTTTCCACGCAAGATCTGCTGGACTTGCAGACCTGGCAC
>JAUXQT010000003.1 GCA_030682135.1 Nitrospirota bacterium
AAATTCAATTGGTTGGAGAACGCCGGCCCTCAGCCCTTCTCTCTTCTGAGGCGATAGAAGCGGCATCGGTCGCTCTTATCCTCGGGCTAGAACAAGCCCCCTCAGGTACCCCCGAGTCCCTCCCCCCAGCAGCTTGGAAGAAGTTTGACCCGCTGCTCGCGTCTCCCCTTCGGTTGCCTCCTGGCGATATCTGGTTCCAACAACGAACCCGGCGTTTGACGGGAATGCAGTCGGCAGATCATACCGACCATACCGAAATTGCAACCATCATGCTTAGCTAGCCCCCACCACTAACCCGCCCAAGACAGCAGAACGAGCGCCACGGAAGAACGTTCAACCTCAACTGTTCGAGGTATTCAGCGCTTCAAACTCCGCACTTCGAATCACACCTTCTCGCACGTCTCTTACCCTAGCGTTTAGTCCATGGACACCGATTGACGATTTCACCCCCACACTATACCCACTCCGTGGGCTCACGGGTGGGTCGGTCAGTCACCCTCACAGCAAGCACCTCTCTGATTGTCCGACACACCCGATCGATCTCTCCAACCTCCACCATGGGAACAATCCAAGCATCTGCAGGTTCCAGTTCAATGCGATAGTGATTTTTCCTCGCCGAGAACCACTCGATATACGGATGAGGCGCGAGGTTCGGGTGAGGGTCGAACGAAATCAAGTTGACATCCCCGATCTGGGGATTCTCCATGTCGCCAATCACCTGCCCAGCAAGATCTTCGTCTTCAAACCGGGGATTCCGAAACTGTATGACCTGCCCCGCGATATCGGGCTTGAAGTTTCCCCGTAAGTACAGATCGACCGGACCGATCACGGCAAACATAATCCGCCCCACAATCGTCCCCTCGATGCGATTGTCCAAAAACCCTTCCTGCACCCAACGCCCATTGCCGAATTTTTGTGACATCCGACTCCTCCGATGTACTAGACCGGCTGGACTGAGGCAGCGACGGGCACTGGCGCTTGCGGACCGCTGCCAAGCGAGCCCACCACTACCGCTATTAAAATAAGGCCGCTGCCGATCCATCCTTGCAGATCCAACGTTTCCCCCAGGAAATACCAGGAGAGCCAGGCTGCATAGGCCGGCTCCGAAGCAAAGATCAAGGCCACCTGTTGTGCCGGCACAATCCGTTGCACCCACATCTGAACGGCAAAGGCCCCGGTCGCAAGCCCTCCGGTCACCCCAAGCCCGAACAACAACAACGCAGTCGGCGCAAAGGCCTGAGCCGGCGCCTGCTCCATCAACATGGTAGGAAATAACAGAACCACCATGGCCATCATCTGCCAGGCAAACAGAGACGGTGCATCGACTTCGCGGGTAAACCGCTCGAGACAGGCGATATGCGCAGCAAAGGCGAAGGCACAGCCCAGCGTCATAAGGTCGCCAAGATTTCCGGATGCGCTGGGCTTCACCAGCAACCAAAGCCCCACCGTCGCGACTCCTGTGGCCAATAATACGCGCCAATCGAATCGGCGAAGAATCAAGGGAACAATCACGACATACAGCGCCGTAATGAAGGCAGAGTTCGACGAAGTGGTGTAGTGAATCCCGACCGTTTGAAGGACATAGCCGAGAAAGAGCCAGCCGGTGGCGATCGCACCGGCCCGCAACACCGCCGGGTCGCGATGCAGGCGGAGGCTCCACAGCAAAAACCCGCCCCCGACCAGCAACGCCCCAAGCAGGAATCGCAGAAACAGAAACGACAACGGTGGAATCTGCTCCAACACCGCCTTGGTCGCGGGAAACGTCGCGCCCCAAATGAACGTTGTCAGAAGGAGTGCGAATCGTGGCATCAGATTGAAGAAGTGCTGAGAGTTGGGTACTAAGTGCTGAGCTTGAGGTTCAGAAAATTACACAGCACTGAGTACGCAGGACTCAGCACTGCCCCCTCAAGCCTTGCACAGGGCGCAGCGCCGCTGATCCGTCGTCCCAGCCTGCTCCATCGCCGCGAGCGCTCGCTCCTTGTCAGGATAGTCGAACCAGCCGCCCTCCCAGAAATCGCTGGAGGAGCCGATCGTCGACGAGGGCACTTCGGCACAACGATCCTTGTGGAGCGTAACCCGATCGATTGAGCGGGCGATGTGAATCCAATAGATCATAGGAACAGCCCTTCACAGACAGACCGAGACACGGCCCTTGGGTTACAACTCAGGGCTCGTCCGCGCTCACGACCTGCGATCAGATTCCACTTCGACCGACGAGAGAAGCTCGCCGGCGATTGAGACAACTTACGGCAGGAGCTGCCACTCATCTTTCTCAATGAAGACCTTGACGCCGGTCTCGAGTTTCTTGATATCGTCCTTATCGAAGAGCCTCATGTAGCGCTCGATCCGATCCTCGTCATCGATCCGCTCTTCTTGCATCATTCCACCGGTACTCTTGTATTTCCGAATCAACAGGGGCATCGAAATCCTCCTCGTAAGCCACTAGAAGTCACCTCAGCAAGGTGTGTACAATAAGGCAAAGTTCACGGGCCGGTCAAGAGCGGATTCGCACTCTGTCCCGGGAACATCCAGCATGAAGGATACGCACGATGCCGATCTATGAATATCGTTGTAGAAAATGCGAAAAGCAGTTTGATGCGACCCAATCCGTCCATGTCAGACCGGAAGACACGATCTGCCCGCACTGTCAGGCCCAGGAGGCGACACGATTGATGTCTGCCAGCACGACAGTGGTCAAAGGGACCCACAAAACCGGCTTTGCCGAACAAAAAGCCTACAACATGCTGGACGAGCGGATGGACAAATTCGCCAAGCTGCCACCGCTGATGGGGAAACGCGCCGCCCCCGAGACTGGCGGACCACCAGACCCTGCAAGCGGCGGCATCACGGAGAACTGAACCAGACCGTGAACTGGCATCTGCACGCACAGCATCCTCGTCCCGATAGCCACCCCAACCCAATGGAGATCCCATGATTGCGAGACAGGTACTCTCGCTAGGCCTCGGCCTGCTATTCAGCTGGAGCATGGCCACCAGCGCGCTGGCGGAGGTGACCGGAAACCTGATCATTGCGGGCAACGGACCGGAGCTCACGACTATTGAAGCCCTGGCCCGCGCCTTTGAAAAGGCCAACCCCCGCGCCTATCTCGATGTCGTTTGGGAGGCCAGCTCGAAGCCGGTTGAGCTGGTTAAAGCCGGCCAAGCCCACATCGCCGTGACCGGAACCGAGGACCCAGGCCTCTCGGCAGCCGTCATCGCCTGGGATGGAATCGGCATCCTCGTGCATCTCTCCAATGTGACAAAAGATGTGACGAAGCAACAGATCGCCGACATCTTCTCCGGTAAGATCACCATGTGGTCTGAATTAGGCGGCCTCGACACAAAAATACTGGTCATCGACCGGCCTCGCAATCAAAACATCCGCGATGCGTTTGAGGCTCAGCTTGGCGTGACAGGAAAGATCACCAGCAGCGCCAAAGTCATCGGCTCCGATGAGCAGGTCGTCAAAACCGTCGTAGGAACGTTACCCCCACTGTCTGCCATCACCTATCTCTCGTTGAATCAGGCCCTGTCTGCCGTCTCAGGCGGCGTCGCCGTCAAACTCTTGCCCATCGACAAGATCGAGCCGGAGGTCCCCACCGTGAAGGACGGCCGTTATCCCTTCCGGCGCCCAATCCTCCTCCTGTCCAAGAAGGAGCCGAACCATCTGGCTGAGGCCTTCACGCAGTTCGTGCTGTCCCAAGTCGGTCAAGAACTCATTGCCGACACATACATTCCGCTCAAAGAGAAATAGTCCTGAACCGTCGTTCATTGAAGGAGGCACCTATGCACATGTGGCGATCATCGGTCTTCATGCTACTGGGGCTCATCGGAATTATGGCAGTACCGCTTCCTCTCTCCTATGCGGAAGAACCAGGAGCCATGGTGGACGGCGCGGGCTTCACCCTCTACGGGACCGAATCGATCAAGGGGTCCGATGCCGCGAAGGTCGAACGGGACCCGGTCTGCGACCGGAGCAAGCGGCCAAAGATCTTTAAGGTCGAACCGGATGAAGCCAAACCCGGCCAGAAGGTCACGATCAAAGGCGAGAATTTCGGGGCCAAAGAATGTTTCCACGGGGTAGCCTTCAGCGCGGCGGGGCCGGCCAAAATCGACTACACCTTCGTCAACGAGACGACCATCGAAGCGACCGTTCCTGACGTCCGAGCCGGCATGTCGTTCATCGATGTGGTCGCCGGCGGCGGCAACGCCAGGTCAAAGGGCTTTTTAGTCCAAGCGAAGTAGCCGGAATCCGACAATCTCCACCGGAGGCGCGGCGCTGTGCCGTGCCTCCGGTCCCCTCGATCAGGCCCATTTCCAGCCTGCGTTCCCTCGACAAGACTCTTGATCTTATGCTAGCTTACGCGCTCATTTTCGCCTGAGAACTCTCGCGGATTCGCGTGCGATCTGAGGAGACGGGGGCTGGTATGTTCAAGAAGATTCTGGTGGCCAATCGCGGCGAAATCGCCATGAGGATTATTCGCGCCTGCCGCGAATTGAACATCGCCACTGCCGCCATCTATTCCGAAGCCGATTCGACCGGTATCTACGTCAAAAAGGCGGACGAAGCCTACATGGTCGGTCCGGGACCGGTCAAAGGCTTCCTGGATAGCCAACAGATCGTCAGTCTGGCCCAACGGATCAGCGCCGACGCCATCCATCCGGGCTACGGATTTCTCTCGGAAAACTCGAAATTTGCGCAACTGTGCCAAACCTCCGGTATTACCTTCATCGGCCCATCGCCGCACGCCATCGATTTAATGGGCAGTAAGGTCAACGCCCGCGACCTCGCCAAGCGAGTGGGCGTTCCCATCGTCCCCGGCACCGAAGGCGGCGTCACCGACGTGAACGAGGCCTTGGCCTTTGCGAAAGCCACTGGGTATCCCGTCATCATTAAAGCCAGTGCAGGCGGAGGAGGACGCGGCCTCCGGGTCGTCCGATCCGACGCAGAACTCCGTGAGAACATGGCGGTGGCTTCTCGGGAAGCACAAGCATCGTTCGGCGATGGCAGCGTCTTCCTCGAAAAATATATCGAACGGCCGCATCACATCGAATTCCAGATCCTGGCCGACAAACACGGCAACATGATCCACCTGGGCGAGCGCGATTGCTCGATCCAACGCCGGCATCAAAAGCTCATCGAAATTGCCCCCTCGTTGATCCTGACGCCGAAGCTGCGCGCCGAAATGGGCGCAGCGGCCATTACGATTGCCAAAGCGGTCGATTATGACAATGCCGGCACGGTTGAGTTCCTGCTCGACCAGGACGGCCATTATTACTTCATGGAGATGAACCCTCGACTCCAAGTCGAACATACGGTGACCGAGCAGATCACCGCGATCGACATCGTGCGCAATCAGATCGCCATTGCCGCGGGCCTGCCTCTGGAGATCACACAGCAGGAAGTCACGCTCCAGGGCCATTCCATCCAATGCCGCATCAATGCCGAAGACCCTAAGAACAACTTTATGCCCTGCACGGGCACCATCACCGCCTATCTCTCGCCGGGCGGGATCGGGGTACGCATCGACGGAGCGGTCTACAAAGACTATACGGTGCCGCCCTACTACGACGCCCTCTTGGCTAAACTCACCGTCCGTGGCCGTACCTGGGAAGAAACCGTCAGCCGGATGAGACGGTCGCTCGAAGAATATGTCCTGCGCGGGGTGAAAACCACGATCCCCTTCATGAAAGAAATCATGCAGGAGCCGGATTTCATGGCGGGCCGTTTCGACACGTCCTATCTCGAGACGCATCCGGACCTGTTCAACTACCACGATTTCGAACAACCGGAGGACCTGGTGTTGGCGCTCTCCGCTGCCATCGCCGCCTACGAAGGGCTGTGACCGCACAGCCGCCGATCAACCACCGATAACGAATTAACCGGCAGATTAGAACATCATGGCGACACGACGACCTACAAAAAAACAGGCACCCAAGAAACGAGCGGCAGCACCAGCCGTCCGGACGTCAAAAACCCGTGCCAAGGTTAGCCCCGAGTTGACCATCCAACCGGCAACCGGCAAGCCCATCCTGCTCACCGAAGTCGCCTTGCGCGATGGCCATCAGTCGCTGCTGGCCACACGCATGCGGACAGAGGACATGCTGCCTATCGCCCAGAAGCTCGACGCCGTCGGCTATTGGTCGCTCGAAGTCTGGGGCGGCGCCACCTTCGACACCTGCCTCCGCTTCCTCAAAGAAGATCCCTGGGAACGGCTGCGCGCACTGCGTGCCGCCATGCCCAACACCAAATTGCAAATGCTGCTCCGCGGACAGAACCTGGTCGGCTATCGGCATTATGCCGACGATGTCTTGGAGCGGTTCATCGAACGGTCCGCCACCAACGGCATCGACGTCTTCCGCATCTTCGACGCCCTGAACGACATCCGCAACATGGAGCGGGCGATGCGCGAAGTGAAGGCCTGCGGCAAACATGTCGAAGCCGCCATCAGCTATACCGTCAGTCCCGTCCATAGTGTCGACCGTTTCGTCGACATGGCGAAAAAACTGGAAGACTTGGGCACCGATACGCTCTGCATCAAAGACATGGCCGGACTCTTGGAGCCACTCGAGGCCTATCACCTCATCCGCCGGATCAAGGCAGCCGTAAAGGTCCCGATCCATTTGCATTCGCATTACACCTCGGGAATGGCCTCGATGACCTCCTTCATGGCGATCCTGGGCGGTCTCGACATGCTGGATACGTCCATCTCGCCATTGGCCGGCGGCACCTCGCACCCGGCGACGGAAACCCTGGTGGCCTCGCTGCGGAACACGCCGTACGATACGGGGCTGAACCTCGTGTCGTTTCTCCCGATCACCGAACATTTCCGCACCGTGCGACGAAAGTATCGGCAGTTCGAAAGCGAGTTCACCGGCGTCGATGCCGAAATCCTCTCCTCGCAGATTCCCGGCGGCATGCTCTCCAATCTCGCGGCGCAACTGACCGAACAGAATGCGCTCGATCGGATCAAAGAAGTCCTGGATGAAGTCCCGCGCGTCCGCAAGGAAATGGGCTATCCCCCGCTCGTGACCCCCACGAGTCAGATCGTCGGCACCCAGGCCACGCTGAACGTGCTGACGGGCGAACGGTACAAAGTCATCACCACGGAAACCAAGAACTATTTCCTCGGACTGTACGGCAGAGCGCCGGGACCGCTCGATCACGACATCATGGCCCGGGCGATCGGGGACGACCAACCGATCAAAACGCGGCCCGCCGATCGACTGGAGCCTGAACTCGAAGCCATCAAAAAAGATCTGCCGGCCTCGGCCACCACGGTGGAAGACCAGCTCTCGTTCACGCTGTTCCCCGCCATCGCGCGGGACTTCTTCGACGCACGCGAGAAGGGGGATCTGACGCTGGCGCCCCTCGAAAGTTTCTCGCCCAGTGGCCCGGCGACAGCCACCGAACTCCATTTGGCCCCCGCCGAATTCAACGTCACGGTCCACGGCGAAACCTATCATGTGAAGGTGTCCGGTTCCGGGAGAAAGGTGGACGGGCGCAAACCTTACTATATCCGCGTGAACGACAAACTCGAAGAAGTCTCGCTGGAACCCATTCAAGAGATCCTGGCCGGCGTGCCGGAGGCTCCTGACAGCGGCACCAGCGCCAAACGTAAACGGCCCAGACCGTCCAAGCCGGGAGACGTCGCCCCTCCGATGCCGGGCCGCGTCGTCAAAATACTGGTGGCGGCGAATGCCGCGGTGAAGGCCGGCGATCCCCTGCTGATCATCGAGGCCATGAAAATGGAAAGCCAGGTCCCTGCGCCGATCGACGGGACCGTCACCGCCATTCTGGTCGTAGAAGGCGACAACGTGAAGACGGATGAAACAGTCATCCAGCTGGAATAGCTCCCTTCACGACAGCCCGGCGCCACCACCTCGCAGCGCTCGTACCTGGCTGCGCACTTCGCTCATAGGCCTGTCGCTCATGCTGACTGCTTGCACGTCTCCCTCTTCCTTGCCTCAGTGGTTCGACGCCCTCGGGCGACTCCCGGTCAACAGCGTTACGGTCCAGGGTCAACGCATAGCGTACCTCGACGTGGGACAGGGGCCGCTCGTCCTGCTCCTCCATGGATTCGGGGGCTCGATGTGGCAGTGGGAACATCAACAAGCGGCGCTCTCCGCCCATTTCCGCGTGATTACTCCAGACCTGGTCGGCGCAGGGCTGTCGGACAAACCGGATATCGAGTACCGGCCGGATCAACTGCTGGCCTTTCTCGTGGGCTTCATGGATGCGCTCCATATTCCTCAGGCCAGCGTGGTGGGGAACTCCATGGGAGCCGGACTCGCCATCGGACTGGCCCTCGACCACCCGACACGCGTCTCACAGCTTATCCTGATCGATGGACTCCCGGCTCATGTCATGGAACACCTGGCCAGCCCCTCGCTTCGTCGCGCCTTAACCACCAGCACCCCATCCTGGCTGGTCTCGTTCGGCAATTGGCTCTTTGGAGGCCTGATACTCGAATCCACGCTGCGTGAATTCGTCTACGATCCGGCCCTGTTGACTCAAGCCGTTCTGGACCGCTCCAACCATAACCGCCAGCAGCCAGGACTCTTCCGGGCCCTCCTCACGATCGGCACCAATCTCCCGCTGTGGGAACGACACTTCGCGCCACGCATCGGGACCATCACCCACCGTACGTTGATTGTATGGGGCGAGGAAGACCGCGTGTTTCCCCTCCCGGCCGGCGACCAACTCCATCGAGCGATTACCGGCTCGACGTTCGTGACAATTCCTAAAGCAGGCCACATTCCTCAGTGGGAACAGCCTGAGGTCGTGAACAAGGCGCTCCTGGACTTTATGAGGCCCTAGCCACACCAACATAGGCCACAGGACCGCGCGACAATGCGTACGGTTGTCTTACCAAGGAGAACATGATGAGGTCAGCATTTCGAACAGTCATCGGCGCCACAATCTGCCTGACGATCGGGCTTACCGGATGCGGGAGTACCGGAAGCGGGACCAGTTTTCTCTACAAGAACCTCACCGTCGCAGATGGCAGCACCATGGCGGGTGAAGGCCATACTGTCCTCTTCAAGGGAAGCCCCCTGGTTCTCTCGGGAACCGGCATTAAAGTCGGCGATCCTCTCCGGGAGGTCAAACTGACACAGACGGATCTCTCGCAGATCAACATCACCGACACCAAGGGCAAGGGCAAGGTCCGGATCATCAGCGTCGTGCCGTCGCTGGACACGAAAGTCTGCGAGCAACAAACCCATTTTCTAAGCGAGAAGAATAAAGGGCTGGACAAGCTCATCGAGCTGATCACCGTCAGCATCGATACGCCCTTCGCCCAAAAGCGATTCGCGGAAGAGGCCCATATCACCAACGTGACGTTCCTCTCGGATTATCGAGGCGCCGAATTCGGAAAGACCTTCGGACTCTTCCTCAAGGACCCCCACATCCTGGCGCGCACCGTCATGGTCATCGACGCCCACAACCACGTGCGGTATCTGCAAATCACGCCCGAGCTGGCCCAACTGCCGGACATGGATGAAGCGTTTGCGGTGGCAAAGTCACTGATCACGGCCAGCTAGGCCAAAAAATGGTGCGGTCGAAGTTCAGGCCAAGGCCAAGATGTTCGCGGTTCAGCGTTCGAGGTTTTAGAACTTCGAACCTGAAACCTCGAACTGTTCTGTCGAAGCCTGAACCTCGGCCTCACCCGTTGCAGATAGGACTCTGATGGCGCAATACGACATGCTGGTGATTGGAACCGGCCCGGCGGGCCAGAAGGCGGCGGTCCAGGCCGCCAAGCTGGGCAAAAAAGTCGGCATCATCGAACGCAAAGAGGTCCTCGGCGGCGTCTGCACGAACACCGGCACCATCCCCAGTAAATCCCTCCGCGAGGCGGTTCTCTATCTCTCGGGGTTCCGCCAGCGCACCCTGTACGGAGCCGGCTATCGACTGAAAGAATCGATCACGATCGAAGATCTCGCCTTTCGCGCCAACCACGTCATCAAGAACGAAATCGAGATCGTGCGAAACCAGATGGCCCGCAACGGCATCGATCTGCTCCACGGAGAAGCCCGTTTCCTCGATCCGCACCGGCTCCTCATTCAACGGGCCGGCACGTCGACGGAACATCGGGCGCATGTCATCGTGATCGCGGTGGGGACAGAGCCGGCGAGGCCGGCCGACATTCCCTTCGACGATCGCACGATCATCGATACCGACGGCCTCCTCACGCTCACACACCTTCCAACGTCGATGGTCATTGTCGGAGGCGGCGTCATTGGAACGGAGTATGCCTCGATCTTAGCGGCGATCGGTGTGCCGGTCACCCTGATCGACAAGCGGCCGCGCTTGCTGGAGTTTGTCGACGCGCAGATCATCGAGGCCTTGCAGCAGCAGATGACAAACCTCGGCGTCACACTCTGTCACGAAGAAGAAGTGGTCTCCATCCGGAAAGAATCCGATGGACAGGTCACGGTCTCGCTGGCACACCGGCCGCCGATCGCCACCACAACGCTCATGTATGCCATCGGCCGCGTCGGCGCCACGAAACCCTTAAACCTCACATCCATCGGCATCACGCCGGATGCGAGAGGCCGCATCGTCGTGAACGAGCATTTTCAAACATCCATCCCCCATATCTACGCGGCCGGAGACATCATCGGGTTTCCCGCTCTGGCCTCCACCTCCATGCAACAGGGGCGTCATGCCGCTTGCCATGCCTTCGGCCATCCAGACCGTACGGACACGGGCCTCCTCCCCTATGGCATCTACGCCATTCCTGAAATCTCCATGGTCGGGCGAACCGAGGAAGAGCTGGAGAAGGCAGAGACTCCCTACGCGGCCGGCATCGCACATTATCGTGAAATTGCCCGCGGACAGCTCATCGGCGATGAAACCGGCATGCTGAAGCTGCTCTTTCACCGCGAGACCCATGCGCTCCTGGGCGTCCATGCCATCGGAGAAGGGGCCACAGAGCTCGTGCACATCGGCCAGGCCGTCATGGCCTATCGGGGCAAGATCGACTACTTCATCGATACAGTCTTCAACTACCCGACCCTGGCGGAATGTTATAAAGTCGCCGCACTGGACGGCATCAATCGATTGCCGAGACCCTGGCCGTCGCACGAGTGAAACTCGTGAAGCGTATCTCGTGAAGCGTGAAACGGAAAAGGCATTCACTTCCTCTCTATTTATTTCTCGCGAGATACAAGATACGCTTCACGAACGACGTTCTTTTACGCAAGAGGTCACATGTCTTTTACAAATCACTTGAGACAACTCGCCACACCCATCTGGGACGCCCAACTCACCCATCCATTCGTCGTGGCGTTGGGCAAGGGGACCTTGCCGGAGCGCAAATTCAAGTACTACATCCTGCAAGACGCCAGGTTTCTCGGCGACCTGGCCCGCGTGTTTTCTGCCGGAGCGATGAGAGCGCCTGATTCAGAAACGGCGCTGCGGCTCACGAAGCTCGCAGAAGAAACCATCGTCGTCGAACGGAGCCTCCACGAAGGATATGGATCGCGCTGGAAGATGAGCGCCAAGGACATGTCGTCCGTATCTATGGCACCGACAAACTTTGCCTACACCAGGCATATGCTGACCGTCGCGCATACAGGCTCGGTCGCGGAGGTCACCGTCGTCGCCCTCCCCTGCGCCTGGATCTACTGCGTCGTCGGACAGCATTTATTGAAGAACGGACCTCCGTCTAAGAATCACCCCTATCGCGACTGGCTCATGCTCTACGCCTCGCCGGAATTTGCAGAAGTGCAGCAATGGATGCGCAAGAAAGTGGACCAGTGGGCCAAGACCGCGGGGAAGGAAGAAAAGCGGCGCATGGAAGAAGCGTTCATCATCAGCTCGCGGTATGAGTGGATGTTTTGGGAGATGGCGTGGAACGAAGAGAAGTGGCCGGTGTGAGAGGCGGGCGGGCCAGAGCTGGGCGGCTCTCTCCGCTAGCAGCCACAGAGCGCCGTTGACCGCTCTGGCAGGGTGCTGAAAAAGTCCGCCAGCGGCGTTCTCACTTCGCTCAGAGGCTCAACGTACCGCAGCGTACGCCTCCCCTCTTCGCTTGCTGCGGCCTTGCTGGTCGGCCTTTTTGAGCACCCTGCAAGGCTTCGCCTCCGCTTGGTGCCGAAAACTAGCCACACCGTCGCGCCGGTGTGGCGTCGAACATTCGTCGCCACTGCCTGCGGCAGATGCTGCAGCACAGCATGAGCGGTCACCCAACGGCGCTCTGATCACGCTCCGAGAACCGCCCAGCCCAGGCCCTAGAATTGGACACCGGACGAGAGGGGGAGTGAGTGAAGAAAGGCCGTATTCGGAAGGCAGGCAGCAGGGCCGTTCCATTGCTCGCGCAACGCGCGGCCTCAGAAGGCCCTCGTTGGACGCGCGCAGTCTGGCCCAGCCCTGCTACCTGCCCAAAGAAAACCACCGGCCACAAGATGGGGAGAAGCAGAGAGACCAAAAGGTAGCGCCACCCGTCAAGTCATGCCGTGCCTGATTGGGAGAAACAGGATGAATGAAGTTACCTTGAACACCTGGGAAGATTTTGAAAGCAAGTTGAAAGAGCTGACACAAAATCACACCGCACAAAAACAGAAGGCGCTAACCCATGTCTCCGGCATTCTTTTTCGTGGCCATTCAGACCACACCTGGCAATTAACAACTTCGCTTGAACGATATAAAGCACGCCGTTTTAGCATTGACGAGTATTACCGCATTATCTCTGCTGTGAAGCCACAAATCGAAACCCTTACGAATATGCGGTGGGACATCCCTACTCCCCCGGACTTCTCAGAATTGATGGCGCAACGCATACCTTTCCTCATCGGCGGGTTGCCCGGCTACGAGTATATGGTTCACCTCCGTCACCATGGATTCCCCTCTCCACTACTCGACTGGACCCGCTCGCCCTACGTAGCGGCTTTCTTCGCATTTGATGGTGCTAAAGATCACACTAAAATTGTCTCGATTTTTGCGTACCAGGAATATGCGGGAATGGGGAAGAGTGGTTCTAGTGGAGAACCTGCCATATCGAGCTTAGGCCCGTATATCAGAAGTCATCGGCGACATTATCTTCAACAGAGTGAATACACAGTCTGTACTGTCAAGAAAGGAGACGTCGGTTACTACGAATGTCACGAATCGGCATTCGGGGAAAGTGTTACTGTTCAGGACCTGCTCTGGAAGTTCAACCTACCAGCCAGCGAGAGAGCAAAAGTCCTCAGGGCACTTGACGCCCACAACCTCAACGCCTTTTCTCTGTTTGGCTCTACAGAAAGTCTCATGAAAACATTAGCTCTTAGAGAGATCGATTTTTCGACCGAAGAATGACAACAAATTTCTCTGCAAGGGCACGATGACCAATCGTCATATCTGGCTAAATCTTAGTGGGCTCGGGCTCTTGATTGCCCTGCTGGGGCTGACCTATTGGTTGAATACCGGTGCGCGGGCGGTGCCTGGGTTGATTGATGATTTGCAGAACGGGGATCTGCAGGCGCAGATGTTGGCGGCGGAGGGATTGAAGGAGATCGGCTCGAACGCGCAGCCGGCGGTGCCGGTCTTGGTGACAGTCGCGATCTCGGATACAAACCTCTCCTTGAGCGGTGCGGCGGCCGGGGCGTTGCCGGTGATCGATTTACGTGCGGCACGACAAGTTATGACCGCCTGGCTCCCCAAGCTCCACGATCCAGATGCTCACATGAGGGGCTATGCCGCCTCGACGATTGGCGCGCTCGGTCCTGTCGCAAAGCCGGCTGTTCCTATTCTGGTCAGGCTCTTGAGTGACGAAGACATCGCAGTCCGCGAACGGGCAACTCGTACGCTGGGCGCTATCGGCCTTCCAATCGATATGGTCATGGGCGAATTGCTGCAAGCGCTGCGCGATCCTGAATGGACGGTTCGTTACGCGGCAGTTACGCAATTTTCATTCAACGGTTTCTCCAGCCCGGAATCCCTCGCCGCCTTGCGCGACCTCACAAAGGATTCGAATCAGACCGTGGCTGGATTGGCTCAATCGGCCGTGGCGACAGCCGAACGATTGATACAGGCTTCTGTCTACTCCCTGATGTTGAGCCAGGGAATGAACCGCACCTATACGCTGCATCAATTGGCCAAACTCGGACCGCGCGCAGCTGATGCCGTCTCTGGCATCGCTGCGGTCCTCACCACCGGGAAACCGCTCGAACGGTATCTGGCAGCCTCTGCGTTGGAGGAAATCGGTCCGGCGGCGAAAGAATCGACTCCTGCGCTGCAAAGAGCCCTTCACGATACCGATCCGATTGTGCGCGAGGCAGCACTCGCGGCGCTGCAGTCGATCGAGAACAAGAGGGACCAGACGCCATGACCGATTCAGCATCGACTCGCCGGCTCACAACCTTCACCCTCATCGTCTATTGGAGCTGTATCTTATTGGGGCTCACAGTCCCATTGCTGGCCACGGTCGGCGTCGATCTGGTCAAACACCAACAGTCATTGGGAAAGGCACTCCATCAACTGCGCCTCCACCTGTTCGCGCCAGGCTACAACCTCTTCTTGATTGCCGTTATGAACGCTGTGCCCTTCGTCCTCTTTGCCGTCTTCACCCTGTTCCATCTCGGGAACGTCCCATCAGAAGATCAGCGGCTCGCCGGTCGGCGCAAAACCGGTGTGCTCATAGCCACATTTGGGCTTCTCGGACTCGGTGCTTGGACCCATGTCATGACCCTCTGGTATCCGGATGCCCAAGGGGCGTTGGCCTACGTCTTCCTGCCATTTATGCAAGCCATCGTGCTTCCAATCAGTTATGCGGTCGGACGGCTGCTGGGGCGCTTCCTTATTCGTGAAGAGAATGTTAAAAACGCCCGCTAGACAGGCCCTGCCCGCTGAGTATAATGTGCGCTAGCGTTGACGTGATTCCCGATCTCACAGGATGACTTTCCCGGTATGAATCGCCTCCTCCTCACGATCCTCCTAGCCATCTCCACCTGCTGGACGGTTCCTGCTCACGCAGCCTCGCCATACGAGGACAGTCTGAGGCTGCTGGCGGAGGGAGTGGTCGCCGATGTCGCAAAGGCCAAAAGGGGCCGTCTGGCGGTGATGGACTTTACGGATGCGAACGGCATCGTCACGCCGATCGGACAATTTATCGCGGAAGAACTGGGCACGCAGATTTTGGTCACCGGCGAGTTCAAAGTCGTCGACCGCGCCCTCGTGAGTTCGACCTTGAAAAAGTTCCATGTCACGACGCTCGAACCGGCTCAGGCGAAAGCCGTGACGCGAGCGGCCAAAGCGGTACGAGCCGATATATTTCTCACTGGGTCCTATCTCGAATCGGCAGGAGAGGTCCGGGTCACCGTGAAGCTGCTCAGCCCCAGCACCGTCCAGTCACTGGGCGCCACACGCGGCATCCTTCCCAAAGCCGGCCCGCTAGGGGACCTGATCAAGGAAGTGAATAAGCCGCCTGTCGTCATCGTCGATCCATCCGCCAAGGCACCGCCACCCCCCGGTCTCGGCTTCCATCGTAATGAACAGTATCAGCTGGTCGTGACCTCGCTGCACCAGCGGGACAATCGGGTCACCGCCGATCTGACCGTCGAAAATACCTCTTCGCGTGACATCAAAGTCCTCTGCCTGCTGCAAAGCACCCTGCTGGAAGACAACCATGGCGCGTTGTGGAAATTAGAGGCACAAGACAATCGCGAAGGCCTCTGCGCACGTGGACTTGAACTCTCGCCGAGAGAGAAAGACCGGGCCGTGCTGACCTTCTCGGCTCCGGCCGGCACACAGGCAAACCACTTTACCCTGCGTTATCACGAGAGGATGCCACGCCCGGATGCCCGGTTCTCCATCGAGGGCCTCACAGCCGAATCGGCTGGAGCCTCTCCAGCAGTCACCGACACGACAGCACCACCTTCCACCAATTGAAACTCATATGAACACATCACTCATCAAACAGGTTTTGACGATTGCCGGATCCGATTCTGGCGGTGGGGCAGGCATCCAAGCCGACATCAAATCGATGTCGGCCAACGGAGTCTATGCCATGTCGGTCATTACGGCGATCACGGCACAAAATACGGAAGAGGTCACCCAGGTCTTCGAATTACCGACCTCGATCGTCGCGGCGCAAATCGATGCGGTGTTCGACGACTTTGACGTCGCGGCGGTCAAGACCGGAATGTTGTCCTCCACGGCCATCGTCGAAGTCGTCGCCAAGCTTCTGAAACCTCAAAATGTCACGAATCTCGTGGTGGATCCGGTTATGATTTCGAAGACAGGCCAGGCGCTGCTGAAGCCTGAGGCCATCGAGGCCGTGAAGACGCAGCTTTTTCCTTTGGCACTGCTCGTCACACCGAATATCCACGAGGCCCAACAACTGTCCGGCATCGAGATCAAAACCCTCGCGGACGCTCGCCGCGCCGCCAAAGTCATTCATGCATTCGGCTGCAAGTATGTGCTGATCAAGGGTGGCCACTTGCTGGCAGAACAAGGCACCGACCTGCTCTATGACGGCCGATTCTTCAATGTGTTCAAGGGGGAATTTATCGATACCCCCCACACGCATGGCACAGGCTGCACGCTCGCCTCGGCCATCGCAGCCCATCTCGCACGGGGTAAATCCATGAACGACGCCGTTCAGACAGCCAAGGCCTACCTCACCGAGGCCATTCGCCATAGTCTGGCGATCGGCCACGGAACGGGACCCACGAATCATTTTTACTTTCTCCAGACCTAGCAGAATGCAGAGGGAACTAGACAACATCACTCGATGGTCTGCACGTCTTGAACAATATGAATACCGTTTGCAGGAGGCTCAAAAAGTTCGTCCAGCAAGGCCGCAGGCGAGTCGAAACCGGAGGCGTACCCTCAGGGGCACGTTGAGGATTTCGATGAGCCGAGAACGAAGCTGGCGGACGTTTTCAGCCTCCTGTTAGGAGGACTCCATGGGTCGTTTCACCGCCCGCCCACTAACGTTTCTGATCACTGGGTTCGGCTGGCTCCTGCTTTCTTCCCTGTTGGGATTAGCCATCCTCATTGGATTGATCCATGGCACGCCGCTGCCCTCGTGGTTACGGCTGGTCCATGTGCATGCCATCCTCATCGGCGGCATCCTGCAACTCATGATCGGGGGACTCTGTACGTCCCTATCGCACAGCTCCCAGGGCGACGGAGCTCCCTCGAAATCTCATCTAGGGCTGTTCGTCATCCTCAATGCCGCCACGGCCGGTTTGCTCGTGGGGTTCGGTCTCGAAGGCATGAGGATCGCCGGCCTAGCTGGGATAGTGATACTGGGAACAGTCGCCTCTCTCGCCCCGGCAGCCTGGCAATATGCTCGACAAAGCCCGGCTCAACCAGCCAATCCCTCGTGGCTCTATCGATTCTCAGTCATCGCCTTACTTGGAGGATTGGCCATCGGCATCGCGATGGCCTTCCGAGTCATGCCGGAATTCTATGCCCATGCGCGACTCCTTCACCTCCATCTGATTCTGATGGGTTTCGTGACGTTGGCCATGATCGGTGCCACGCAGCGGCTCCTGCCGATCATCTTGCAGACCGAACTCTATAGTCCCAAACTCGCTCGGCTTGTATCGATCTTGCTTCCTGCAGGCTTCGCCATCCTCATCGGGGGATTCATCACCTCCTCCCTCAGACTGGAACTCGCGATCGGAGGACTGCTCGTCCTCAGCATCGGCCTCTACGCCTATAATCTCCTTCGTACATGGACCAGCTCAGGCCGGCCGGGGAACGCCGCTTCCGATCATCTCCTGGTCGCCACGTTCTTCCTGGTCCTCATGATGATTATGGGCGTCCTCGTCGGAGCCAACTTCCTTCCGCAACTCCCCGTATTGCCGTTTGGATCGTTGCACCTCGCAGCCTATACTCACATGGCCTTGATCGGATTTATCCTGCAGACGGTCTTGGGAGTCTTGTCCTTTGGCATTCCTGAAATGCTGGCGGCCAGCCGAGTCGCAAGCCGGAAAAAACAGGGCCCCTATCGAGAGCAACTCGCAGCCATCATGGACCGGTGGCGAGCCGTTCAGCTGGCAGGATTGAGCTTGGGAACCATGAGCTTCGGCGTACTCGCAGCGATGACCTGGAACTTCCCGCTCAATTCACTCCCCATGCAGATCGCCACCTGGGTCACCGTCGGCTTGCTCCTGAGCAGCCTGGCCCTCTTTACCGCCAAACTCGCCTGGGCCTTTGGAGTTCGTCCCCAAGAATAATTACCTCTCCCATGTTGTTGGGTACTAGGCACTCTTATGGAAGAAGCCATAACTTTTCACGATCGCAATGGCCATAACGTGGCGGCAATCCTCAGCACGCCCGATAAGCCAACGGCAGGTGTCGCCGTACTGTGCCACGGGTTTCTTTCCGGCAAGAACAGCACAACCAACAACACCTTGACCCGCCTCCTCAATGAGCAGGGCCTGGCGACCTTTCGATTCGACTTTTTCGGCCAAGGAGAGAGCGACGGACCGTTCGAAGCGATCACCACCACGCTGGCGATCGCACAAACTGAAGCCGCCCTGGATCTGGTGACCGCCAAGGGATACAACCGAATCGGGCTCGTCGGCTCAAGCTTCGGAGGGCTCGTGGCCATTCTGACGACAGCCAGACGTCAGGACATCACCTGCTTAGCCCTGAAATGTCCAGTGGTGGATTTTGCGGAAGAGCTGCGCGTAACATTCGGACCTGAAGAATTGGCTCGATGGCAAGCCACGGACACGATTCCGAACATCATGGGCGGGCCAGACCGGGTTCGTTTGCGGTATGGCTTTTACGAAGACTGCCTCAGACAGATTGCTTATGGGCCAGCTGAACGAATTACGGCACCGACGCTGATTGTACAGGGCGACCATGATGAATGTGTCCCCCTCCATCAAAGCCAACGATTGCACGAGGTGCTGGGAGGTCCGAAGCGGCTGGATCTCCTGCCAGGCGCCGATCACCGGTTCACGCGAGGGGAAGACTTTCTCCAGATGACCACCTCGATCAGCGAGTGGCTCGTCAGGCATCTCCTCGTGAAACGTGAAGCGTGAAGCGTATCTCGCAAGAATTCCGAATCCGGGTCTGCAACGAGACACGAACGAAGCAAGCGGGATTTTTCAGCATCCTGTTAGGTCATACATGATTACTGAAGGCATCCAACAAGTCTTAACCGTGTTGTATCCCCTCTACAAAGAGGAGGTCTATCGCCGACGCGAGCAGATGATGCGGCTCACGGCCTTCGGTTCACTGGGCCTGATGGCCATGCTGTTCGCCCTCCTCTTGAGCCCACAGAAGGATCGCCTCACGAGCTTCGATGCACTGGTCCTAGGCGTTGCCAGTCTCATCTGGTGCGGGCTGTTCTGCGCGTTGATCCTCCAGCAACAGTCCCGACATCGGCTGGCCAAACAAGTCCTGATTCAGCTCGAACAAGCGTTGGGGTTTTACGAAGACGGCCTTTTTGTCGAGAATCATACTCTCTACCCGGAAGGATGGAAGACCGCCTGGCAGGGTGATCGGACCGCGATCCTCTACTTTGCATCGCTCTGGTCATTGACGGGATTGTTCCTTCTCTCGCTCCTCTTCTCCTCATAGAGGCCGGTCACAGCCCTCACAACATTTAGACTTCCAACGCTGCGCCCTTTCTTGCCGTCTCTAGCAGGCGGCGAAAAAACTCGGTGTATGAGAAAGAGCATAGCCAACATGCTCCGAATTGCACCGTGGCTGGAACAACCACAGGATGCTCAAAAAGGCCGTCCAGCAAGGCCGCAGGCGAGTCGAAACCGGAAGCGTACCCTTCGGGGTACGTTGAGGATTTCGATGAACCGAGAACGAAGCTGGCGGACTTTTTCAGCATCCTGCTAGGAAATTTCTTCCGGCCTTTCCCTCTTCTCTCTACAGCCATACTGGTACACCGCCATCGCAAACTGACAATTTCCTCGCCAATCGAACGATTTTCACGAAAAATGCAGATGTACTCCCCTGCATGAACAGGGCATGCGCTTTGCGTAGCTATCACCATCTGTTCCAACACCGTTTTGATTGTTTGACTGCAAGGGAAGGTACCGTGACCCCGGTCCTCACATCGTACCCCATCAAATATATCTTCCTCACCCTCACCCTGTTCGCAGGCTTCACCGCCTCGACGGTCATCGCTGCTGAACATGGCAGGGAAGGCCCTCATAGCCTGATTCATCGGCCACAGGCAGAACGCCCTGCTCCGTCCGCGCCAATCCAAGGGACCGGGGTCAGACCTCTCAACGGTCAACCGCCTCGCCTCGCACCGCAAACCGAACTGCCAAAAACCTCAGCACCGCCAACAAGCGCGCCAGTGAAACATCATCGAAAACTCGCCACGCGCCCAACCAATGTATCGGCCGCTCTTGCAGCCCGGGAAACATCGATCGCCGCAGCAGGGCAAGTGACGCGGACGACAGCCGATTCCAGCAAGGCGACTGCGCCTCCGGCAACGGCGCCAGGATCACAATCGACAGCAAGCCTCTTCGCAGGAGCCACCTCGACTGCTGCCGCGACGGCAACCCCAAGATCTCTCACACCATCTCCCTTAGCCAACATGGCAGCAACCAGCCCTGTAGCCTCGACTGGAAGCGGTTCCGCTCCTTCACCCGGTGGTTCGAGATCGGCAGTGAACCTGCTCAGGACCTCCGCAATTGCGAGTCTGCTCCAAGCCCCCACGCCAGTGGTCATCGCACCTCCGTCATCCCCGCCCCCTTCGACACCTCCATCGACACCTCCTCCCGGCCCATCGACTGGAAGCGTCACACTCTCATGGGCGGCAAATGGGGAACCAGACCTGGCAGGCTATAAAATCTACGTCGGCACGGCGTCCGGCCGGTACGATTTCTCTGGATCGCCTTTCATGACTGGACTCGTCACGAGCTATAGGGTCTCCAATCTTCCTGTCCCACTAACCTACTTCTTCGCCTTATCCGCCTACGACAATGCCGGGAACGAGAGTTCACTCTCGGCGGAAATCAGCAACAGCCTCTACTGACGGCTGCTGAAAACGGTCCCCGGCTTCGTTCTCACCTCGCCAACATCCTCAACGTAGCCGAGAGGCTACGCCTCCGGTGTTGCCATCGGCTGCGGCCTTGCCGGATGACCGCTTTGAGCAGCCTATCCTTGCTGGAGATCAGAAGAAGGTGCTCTCGTACGGGATGCTCAAACAGACGAGTCCACTAGGCCGCAGGGAGTCCGGCGACTGAGGCGTACGTTTCTCTCCCGCCCACCCCGAGCTGCCGAAACCGCTCTTTCACCCGAGGTACGTCGCAAGGAGACGGACGACTGAGAACGACATGGAAAACATTTTGAGCGCTGCCTCGGATGTGAATTGCAGGCAGGGACTAGATAGGATGCTCAAAGCGGTCATCCAACGAGGCCGCAGGGGAGAAATAACCGGAGGCGTACCCTCAGGGGTACGTTGAGGATTATTTCGATCCGAGAACGAAGTTGGGGATCGCTTTCAGCATCCTATCGCGATTGGGCGCAGCGGAAGCCCGTGTAACTATTGCGGGTCTCAGGCGGAAGCTTGAAACGTCCATAGGTGAGAAGATATTTCGGCGCGTCTGACCAGGATCCGCCGCGGAGTACTTTAAATTGACCTGACTCAGGTCCTTGCGGATTGTGTTCCGGCGAGTTCTCGTAGTAGTTCACTCCGTACCAATCCTCTACCCATTCCCCGACGTTCCCGGCCAATTGGTAGAGCCCATAGGGACTCTTGCCCTGCTCATAGGATTGCACGGGCATCAAAACCTGGCTATAGCTGAACCGCGCACCCAATGCGTAATTCGCCAGTTCCTTATTCGGAACCTGATTGCCCCAGGGATACAATCGTCCATCCGTTCCTCTGGCCGACTTTTCCCATTCCGCTTCGGTCGGAAGCCGCTTCCTCTTCCACCGGCAATAGGCATCCGCATCGGACCAGTCCACGCCGATCACCGGCCGATCGCCATGCTGCGACAGCTCGACCATATTCCATTGCCACGGTGCAGGTCGATTCGTCTCAGCGAGAAACACGGCATACTGCGCCGTTGTCACTTCGTAAACGTCGATGAAGAACCTGGATAACACAACGTGATGCTTGGGACGTTCATCTTCAAGCGCCTGCATCCCGTCGACACCCATCGTAAACGGCCCTTCGGGAACCTCGACCATCGGAGTTTCAACAGGGGGCTGCAGCTCCAGGGCCTTCGATCTTCTCAGGCGATCAAGTTGAGCCTCGCTGAAAGACACGGTAATGGCCAAGAATAGAAGAATGCTCAAAAAGGCCATCCAACGCGGCCGCAGGCGAGAGAAAACCGGAGGCGTACCCTTAGGGGTACGTTGAGGATTTTGTCGAGCCGAGAACAAAGTTGGTGGCATTTTTCAGCATTCTTCTCAATGGATGATCCCGCCGACGACCCAATGCCGATCATCCGGCACATCGATGATCAACCGCGTCAAATTCATTTGCGCCAATTGTGCGCTGATTTCATCTTCGGTGAACGCCGCTAGTAACGAGTTGTAGAAATCTCTCCTAAGAATGTCCGGAGCCCCTGAGGCATACCGGTCGACGATCGCCTGCGCCTCTTCCGGCGATTCCGGCCGCAAGAGGTCCATCACGAGCACAGGCGAACCAGGCTTCACCGCCACACGTAATTTGTGCCAGAACTGCAGCGGGTTCGGCACGTGATGTAACAGGCTATTAGACATGGCGGCATCGGCCATATTGGCCCCGGCAAGGTCCTGAAAGCGCTCACAGCGAAAGGTGATACGATCGGACAGCCCCGCTTGCCGCACCCTGTCCTCGGCCAACCGGATCATCGGAGAAGAGGCGTCGATCGCAGTAATCCGACAGCCTGGCACCGCGCAAGCCAAACGAATGGGAATATCGCCAGGGCCACAACCCAGGTCGAGCACATGGCCCTCGGAGAATTCCGGAAAGTATTCACGAAATAGATCGACGAAGCCCTGGTTCTCCTGCGAGAAGTCCGCCGCCGCATAGGCCTGGACCTGCGCATCGTCCTCCATCAATTCAGGTTCGAGCACGCGCAGCATCATGAGATCACTCCTTTAAAAGCAGATGGCCGATGGCTAATAGCAGAAAAGGATTGGACAGTCTCCCCGTTCATCGCTCTTGCCATCGGCCATAGGCTATCAGCTCTTTATCTCGACAGCGTCACCGGGCCTCACCAGCCCCTCCCGCAACACCTTGGCATAGACCCGGCTCCAGCCAGGATGCTTTTTCTGGGAGATGCGCTGATAGTCCCCGTCCTGAAACCATGGCGCGTTGTGACTGCAGGGAACCGTGTAACTCATCACTTCAAGCCGGACATCCGAACCGACCGACATCACCACGCCAGGTCGAATGAGCTCCCAGTCCAACCCTGCCAGCGTCAGGTTCTCCCCCGACGATCCTGAGTTAATCGGATGTCCTTCATCCTGAAGCCGCTCAAGAAGCTCGAGCGAGAAGAGACAGACAGCCCGATCCGGCCCACCATGCACTTTGAGGTTTCGTTGCCGGTCGCCCTCCACACCCCGTTCCGTCAGCTTCGCTTCACGAATCGGCTTTTTCGGCACACCTCCATCAGAGACGTTGATCTGATGCACATGAGGAGAGGACGGTCGTCCTGGTGCGGTCATCGGCCGGCTCCCTCGCAGGATTCCCCCATCAACAATTCCAATGCCACCCAGCCCTCTTGCTCGCGCCGTTGGGAGAACAACGCGCCAACCTTGGAGAAGGCGTCGAGAATCTCCTGCTCTTGATCGAGCAGAATGCCGGACAACAAGAGCCGCGCACCATGAGTCGCATATTCCCCCAGTTCATCGCACAGCAGCAAGAGCGTCTGGCGGTCGAGATTCGCCAGCACGAGATGGGGTCGAGATGATCCGGCGACATCGCTCAGCGTCCCACAGACTAACTGCAGCTCACGTCCAAACCCGTTCTCTATGGCATAGTCTCGTGCGCAGTCCACCGCAACAGAATCGCATTCCACTCCAAGAGCCGAGGCCGCCCCGAGCCGCAGTGCGACCATCGCCAGAATCCCGCTGCCTGACCCCACATCCAGCACGGACTCGCCGCCGTGCACGAGATCTTCCAGCCATTCGAGTAACATCCGCGTCGTCGCATGGTGTCCGGTCCCGAAGGCCTGCTTGGGGTCGAGCACGATCTCAATATCTTGAGGGAGCAGCACCGCCTGCTCCCAACTCGGCCGGATGACAATCCGCCGACCGATCCTGATCGGCCGGACCGACTGAGCCCATTGCCTGTTCCAATCCTGATCCGGCATCGATTGCACCAGCACCTCGGCATCGGCCCCACCGAACTGCTGCAAGACCGCTCGAAGCGCCGCCACATGATCGGCACTCCACCGGTCGCTCGGCCAATAGAGATGCATCGTAGGGCCATCCTGCCAGGCCCCCTGTACGAAGGGATCCGCCAGCGCGCCCAGGAGTTCTCCCGCGTCGATGTCGGCGTGAATCGTGACGTCTATCCAATCCTGTGCCATTGAATCCTATCCTGTTATTGACGGAGGGAGGCCCATCCAGTAAGGTCGAAGCGACCATGCAACAGAATCAGCACCACACAGAAGCGCCAGGACGAGAGCAGACGTTGCAGCGGCTGCTTCGACGAACCGATCGGTTGCTCCAGACAGGTCTTCGAACCAGTGCCACCTTTACCCGCTGGCGTGTCGTCCTGTTCGCCACGGCGCTGCTCTGCACAATTACGCTCTACAGACTTGGTTGGTACCAGGCCGGCAATGGTTCGCTCGCCGGGTTCCTCATCCTGTTCCTGATCGTCGCGAGCTATCATACCAGGCTGGAACAGCGGATTCATCGGCTCCGGGAATGGCAACGGATCAAGCAGACGCATGTGGCTCGCCTCCGCCTCGATTGGGACAGAATCCCTGCACAGACCTTCGCCGGGCCGGCCCATCACCTCTACGCGAACGACCTCGACCTCGTCGGGCCCCATTCGTTGTTTCAACTGCTCAACACCACCGTCTCCTCGCATGGCCGCGAGCGATTGGCTGCCTGGCTTCTCTCACAGCCACCTGCCCCGGACGCCTGGGTGGAACGCCAAGCCTTGGTCCGTGAGCTCACGGCAAGGCCATTGTTTCGAGACCGATTGGCGCTTGAAGCCCGCTTGCTCGGTGAACAGGAGATCGACGGCCATCGCCTGGCTGCCGTATTGCAACATCGCCTGGAGATTCCCCGGCTGCATATTATTCTGCCAATCCAGGCCCTCCTCGCCGCGACCACCGCAGGGCTTGGACTCGCCGCGTTGCTGAATCTGCTGCCAGGGTACTGGATGTTCTCCTTCGGCCTCTACGCCCTCGCCTATTTTTTCACGGACCAGGGAGAGGAACTGCTCGAACATGCGGTCGGCCTCCACCATGAAGTCGAGAAACTCGGAACGGTATTCGGGCACATCGACCGTCATGCGAAACGATCCCGCTCCGTCCTCTTTCGCACCTGGGCCCCGCTCGCGACCAGCGCCACGTCGCCCATTCATCTGATCCGACAGGCCGCGCGAGTGCTCCATGGCATCAGCATCAAAGCCCATCCGGTCGTCCACCTTGCCGTGAATGCCCTCTGCCCCTGGGACCTCTGGTTCGCCAGGAGATTGGGCCAGATCCAGGATCAGATCCGAGATCATCTCCCCTTGTGGCTGGATCGACTGGCGGAAATTGAAGCGGCTGCGGCATTAGGCACCTTCGCCTACCTGCACCCCCGCTATATCTGGCCTTCATCGCTTCAAACCGACAACCGACAGAACGGGGCAGCTCCACGCTGCTCCGCTCGCAATCTCGGTCATCCGCTGATCCCCCATGCGATGCGCGTGGCCAACGACTTCTCCCTTCAGGGCCTCGGACAGGTGCTGCTCGTCACCGGATCCAACATGTCCGGGAAAAGCACCTTCCTCCGGACTGTGGGAATCAATATCTGTCTCGCACAAGCCGGCGCACCGGTCTGCGCCAGCCATTTCGAATGGACCTGGGTGCGCGTGGTCTGCTGTATCCGGGTGGACGACTCCCTCGACGAGGGGCTGTCGTTTTTCTATGCGGAAGTGAAACGGCTCAAGACGTTGCTCGACGCGACGATGGATCGATCCCGCGCCCCGGTGCTCTTCTTGATCGACGAAATCTTCAAGGGCACCAACAATCGCGAGCGATTGATCGGGAGCCGCTCCTTCATCACCGGCCTCTCGCAAGGCCATGGGTTCGGCATGGTCACGACCCATGACCTCGAATTGACCGATCTCGACAAAACGGTGCCGGGATTACGCAACGCCCACTTTCAGGAAACGGTGGCAGCCGGCGCACTCCAATTCGACTACCAGCTCCGTTCAGGTCCCTGCCCCACCACCAATGCGCTACGGATTATGGAATTGGAAGGGTTGCCGGTGCCAGGCACAGCACCAGGCCTGATCAACTAAGGCTCACTGTGACGACACCCATCAGCACAGGCTCCCGCGCCACGCCCCATCCTCTCCGCGGCCTATTGATCGCGCAATTCTTCGGCGCGTTCAACGACAACGTCTGGAAGCTGATGGTCGCCTTGCTAGCCATCAGGCAGGTCACGGCCGCCGTCGGCCCGACGGGACCGGCGTTTGAAGCAGCCTCCCAGGCGCAGACCACCATCGCCTTCGTCGTCTTCAACCTGCCCCTCATGCTGTTCTCTCTGGTCGCAGGCGTCCTGTCGGACCGGTTAAGCAAACGGACCGTCATCATTGCTATGAAGATGAGCGAAGTCGCGCTGATGGGAGCCGGAACCGTGGCACTCTGGGAAAACCCGGCTGGCGGATGGCCCGCCTTGATCGTCCTGGGGGGCATGGGAGTCCACAGTGCGTTCTTCAGCCCGGCTAAGTACGGCATTCTGCCCGAGCTATTGACCTACGAACAACTTTCACTCGGCAACGGCTTGCTGAAGATGTGGACCTTCTTCGCTATCATCGGCGGCACGACAGCAGGAGGTATCTTTCTGGGCCTCTCACACGCGAGTCCTTGGCTGGCGGGACTCGCGGTGACCGTCCTTTCCGTGATCGGATTTCTTGCTGCCTGGACCATCCCCCGCGTGCCGGTTGCCCGATCGGAAGGCGGCGTGATTGCTACCATCGCTGTCGCCTGGGCGGCAATCCGTGAAGACCGCCTGTTGCGGCTGGCTATTGGCATCAACATCATGTTCTGGACCATCGCCAGCCTGTTCGGCCAGGACATGCTGATCTACGCCAAGGCCAGGCTCGAATTGTCCGACGAGCTGTCCGGACTCCCGCTCGCGGTTCTTGGGATCGGCATCGGCATCGGCGCCGGGCTCGCAGGCCGCCTCTCTGCCTCGAAAATCGAAATCGGACTGATCCTGCCAGGCTGCTTCTGTCTGGCCGGCGGACTGCTGGTGCTGGGCCTGATTCCGCCCAGCCTCACCGGTGCACTCACGCTGATGGCGGCACTCGGCATCGCCAGCGGCTTCATCAATGTGCCGATCAACGCGCTCATCCAATGGCGCGCCCCGGCCGACCGGCGCGGCGCCGTCATCGCGTTGGGCAACACGTTTATGTTCGGTGGCGTCATGCTCGGATCGCTGGGCGCGGGATTTCTGTCGCACATCGGCCTCTCCGCCACCGACATCCTCCTGGCCTGCGCAGGCGTGGCGCTGATCGGCACCGTCACCGTCCTCTGGCTGATGCCGGACAGCCTTCTGCGGTTCACGATGGTGCTACTGCCACGCCTCTTCTATCGCCTGACCGTCATCGGAAGCGAGTCCGTGCCGCGAGAGGGCGCTGCACTGCTGGTGCCGAACCATGTGTCCTTCGTGGACGGGTTCTTGCTGATGGCGAGTCTGGACCGCCCGATCCGTTTTGTGGTGGATGCCCGCTATGCAGAGTATCCCTTGCTCCGGCCGCTCATGAAGGCCATGCGCGTCATCCCGATCGCCTCCGGCGAAGGACCGCGCGTCATCCTGCGCGCCCTTCGTGACGCAGGCGCCGCCTTGGACAACGGCGAGATCGTCTGCATCTTCCCCGAAGGACAGATCACCAGGACCGGAACACTCTTGCCGTTCCGACGAGGCTTCGAACGCATCGTGAAGGGACGAACCGTCCCTGTCATTCCGGTCCACCTCGACCGGATCTGGGGCAGCATCTTCAGCTTTACGAACGGCCGGTTCGTCGGCAAATGGCCGGAGCGCATCCCCTATCCCGTCACCGTCTCGTTCGGAACGCCTCAACCCTCCTCGACCCCGGCCTATGAACTCCGACGACTCGTCCGTGAACTGGGAGAAACGGCCTGGTATCTGCGCAAAGCCGATCAGGAAACCCTGCATCGTCCTGTCGTGAGAGCCTGGCGACGGCATCCCTTCGCCTTTGCCCTGGCCGACGGCTCACGCCCGCACGTGTCGGCTTTGCAGGCATTGATCGGCACCATCGTACTCGCCCGAATACTCAGACCCCATTGGGAAGGACAGCAGCATGTCGGCTTACTCCTGCCACCCAGCGTCGCCGGTGCCTTGGTCAATATCGCCGCGTCCCTGTCAGGCAAAACCAGCATCAACCTGAACTACACGGTTGGAAAGGCCGGCCTGGAATCGGCCATCGCACAGGCCTCGATCAAGACCGTGCTCACCAGCCGCCAATTTATCGAGAAGGCGAAGCTCGACATCCCGCAGGGCACCACCATCCTCTGGCTCGAAGACCTCGCCAAGACCATTAGCGGCGGCAAGAAGTTCGTCGCACTGCTGTTCGCCCTGTTCACCCCGATACGAATCTTAGAGCGGGCCTGCGGACAGACTGGCAAGACCGGCATGGACGATCTGGCCACCATCATCTTCAGCAGCGGCAGCACAGGCGAACCGAAGGGGGTGATGCTCTCCCACTTCAGCATCAATTCCAACGTCGAAGGAGCCTCCCAGGTCATCCATATCAGCAAGGCCGATCGTGCCCTCGGCATCCTCCCCTTCTTCCATTCCTTCGGCTACATGCTCCTCTGGTTCTACTTGCGACATAACACCGGGGTCGTCTTTCATCCTTCGCCGCTCGACGTGAGCGCGATTGGAGAACTTTGCAGCCGGTATCGCATCTCGCTCCTGGTCGCCACGCCGACCTTTCTCCAGCTCTATCAGCGGCGCTGCACGCCGGAACAGTTCAGCACGCTGCGCGTCATCATCACGGGAGCCGAAAAGCTGCCGATGCGGCTCATGCAGTCGTTCCAGGAACGTTTCGGCATAACCCCCGTCGAGGGTTATGGGGTGACGGAATGTGCGCCCGTCATTGCGGCAAACTGCCCGGACTTCCGCGCCTCTGGATTTTTTCAAGTGGCCTCGCGGCGGGGAACCGTGGGGCAGCCGCTGCCCGGCGTCTCCGTACGCATCGTCGATCCCGACAGCTATGAGATTCTTGCGCCAGGCACACCCGGCATGCTGCTCGTCAAGGGCCCCAACTTGATGAACGGCTATCTAGGCCGGAAGGATCTCACCGACAAGTCTATGAAGGATGGCTGGTACATCACAGGGGACATCGCCACCCTGGATGAAGATGGCTTTCTCTCAATCACCGACCGGCTCTCGCGCTTCTCGAAGATCGGCGGGGAAATGGTCCCTCATGGCCGCGTCGAAGAGGCGCTGCAGCAAGCGGTCGGCGGCGACATGCAAGTCTTCGCCGTCACCGGCATTCCCGACGACAAGAAAGGTGAACAGCTTGCCGTGCTCCACACCCTCGATGAAGCGCAGATTCCCGGCATCGTAAGCAAGCTCGCAGCAGACGGACTCCCGAATTTGTTCATTCCATCACGGGCAAACTTCATCAAAGTCGAGGCCCTGCCAGTATTGGGGACTGGCAAGATGGACCTGCGCGGCCTCAAGCGGATCGCCATGGAACGGCTTTCGGGGGACGTGAAGCGTCTTTCGTGAATCGTATCTCGCGAGATACGAGCGACGAACGACGAGATACGAGGCTCTATGACCATGCCACCTGCCACAAAATCGCTGATCGATTGCCATGTGCATCTGGCTGCGCTGCCGGATGGCGACAACGGCTGTTTCATCTCGCCGAAGATGTTGAAGAGTCCGCTGTTCCGGTTTTTATTCTGGAAACACGGGCTTTCTGTCGATCGCCCTCGCGAAGCCAATCAGAAATATCTCGACGACCTCCTGATCGAGCTCCGCGCCTCCCGCCATGTGCAGAAAGCCGTACTCCTCGGCATGGACGGCGTCTATGATCACAACGGACAGCTCAACCGAGAACACACGGACTTTCTCATCAGCAACGACTATGTGCTGAAGACGGCGCAGGCCCACCCGCATGAATTACTGGCCGGCGTGTCGATCAATCCTCAGCGGCGCGATGCCATCGACGAAGTCCATCGTTGCGCGGATGCCGGTGCGGTCCTGGTAAAAGTGCTGCCGAACGCGAAACAATTCGACCCGGCCAATCCGAAGTACAAACCCTTCTACCGGGCATTGGCCGAACGGAATTTGCCATTCCTCAGTCACGTCGGCTACGAATTCAGCTTGATCGGCAAGGATCAATCGGTCGGCGACCCGGAGAGGCTTCGGGTACCGCTCGACGAAGGCGCCACCGTCATCGCCGCCCATGCCTGCAGCTACGGCCTGATCCTCTATGAAAAGTTTCTGCCCACGCTGCGGGACCTTGTGCAGCGCTACCCGAACTTCTATTCGGACATCTCAGCCCTTACATTACCCAATCGGTTCCGGATGCTCCTGCATCTTCGCCAGTATCCCGAGGTGCATGAGCGCCTGCTCTTCGGCACCGACTATCCCCTCTCCGTGTTCCACGTCGCAGCCTGGGGCCGCGTCGCCTTCGGGACGCTGCGCAAGATGATGAAAACCAAAAACCGCTTCGACCGCCAAGTCGAGGTCTGCAATGGGCTGAAGCTGGGCTTCCGCTCGCTCGGAGACCTGCTCCCCCACACAGCGGCGAAAACGACCAGCTAGCAGGCTGTTGATAAAGGCCGCCAGCGGCGTTCTCACGGCGCGCAGAGGTTCAACGTACTGCCGAGAGTACGCTTCGCCTCTCCGCTTGCTGCGGCCTTGCGGGACGGCCTTTCTGAACAGCCTGCGACGACTTCTGACAGCAACTGCAACTGTTCTGGCATGCGAATTTCTGTAGTGGCTTGGTAGTTTGTCAACAACCTGCTAGAGCGACATGTCTATGGACCACGAAGAGATACTTGCCAGCCTGCGCGAAAGGATTCTGGCCTTCGCGACATTACGGGTATCGAGGGATCGTGCCGAGGACCTTGTCCAGGACGTGCTCTCTGTCCTCCACGAAAAATATACGCGCGTCACGGAACTGACCGAACTGGTTCCCCTGGCATTTCAAATCTTACGGTTCAAGATGCTGGATGCCCATCGCAAGTCACTCCGTCGGGATACCGCTCAGTCGCTAGCGCGAGGAGTTTCCTGAACAGCCTCGTAGGATGCTCAAAACGTTTGTCCAGCAAGGCCGCAAGCGAATCGAAACCGGAGGCGTACCCCAGGGGTACGTTGAGGATTTCGATGAGCCGAGAACGAAGCTGGCGGGCGTTTTCAGCATCCTACAAGAAGTTGATCACCACCAGCCCGACAATCGCAGCCAATCCGCCGATGCAGCAGAGCACAAACCCGGCGGCTCCAGCGACAAACCAGGGCCTGACTCGCCTGAACTCTTGCGGCGTCAGCAACGGGTGCAACTCGACGGGAGCCCTCCACCAGCGAGGCGGGAGCATCTTGCGTGGAGCGAGCTGTGTGAAAAGCACGACGTGATACCAGAGGCCAGTAGGAATCCCAACGAGGAGGCCCACAACCAAGACCCAGAGCCCCAGCTCGATCATGATCTGCGGCGTGACCACAAGCGTGATGAGCGCGATGACACACAGCCCTACCAGGCTTCCGATGACCAGCAACAGTTCAAGCATGAGAAGGATTGTACCGGAATCCTCTTGTAGGCGGAGGCGGTTCGTCAAAAATCAGAACACCCACGCAGGATGCTCAAAACGTTCGTCCAGCAAGGCCGCATCGATCGATCGTTCACTTAGGGGTGGATGGGATGATCCCAACTGCGCGCGTCCAACGAGGGTCTTCTGAGACCACGCGTTGCGCGAGCAAAGGGATCGCCCCAACCACCCCACTCCATTTTTCAGCATCCTACGGACAGGCATCATGGCTGAGTACGCCCGGCGTAGCGCCCAAGCTGCGTTACGAAGGGGAACCGCAGCATCATGAACAGATTCAAACAGACCGGTGGGCCAAGGTGTTCGAGGCCGATCTTCATCCCCAGTTGCCCCAAGGCCGGCTCCGCGCAGTAGGTTCCGAATAACCGGTCCCACCAGGGCACATTGAATCCATAGTTGCTGTTGGTTTCGCGCACATCCACAGAATGATGGATACGATGCATGTCCGGCGTCACAACGAACCACCGGAGTATGCGATCAAGACTCACCGGCATCTGCACGTTGCTGTGATTGAAGAGGGCCGTGCTGTTGAGCACGATCTCGAAGGCGACCACCGCGAAAGGGGCCACTCCCAGCGCCAGCACCGCTGCGGTCTTCACCATCGTTGAGATCACGATTTCGACCGGATGAAAACGCACCCCGCTGGACACATCCAGATCCAGATCCGAATGATGCATCATATGGAACCGCCAGAGGATCGGAACCAGATGGAACACTTGATGCTGGCAATAGATAATGAAATCGAGCGCCACCACCGCCAGCCCGAATTCGAGCCAGACCGGTCCCTCGATCCCATTCAACAGGCCCCACCCACGCTCCTGTGCCATGGCGGCGACTGCCACCACACCACCCATGAAAAACAGCCTGGCAATCACCGTATTCAGGATCACGATCGTGAGGTTGCCACCCCATCGGCAGAGCTTCGAAGCCGTCAGCTTTCGTCGCGGCGCCAACAGCTCCCATGTGGCCATGATGCCCAGCACGGAAAGATACGAACCTACTCGAATGAGGTCGTCAGAGCCCATACCACCCCCTGCTCATGTTGACTCCCGCTCATTCCAATGTTCATGGATCAATGGCCCCTGGAGCCTACTGCGCGCGCACACATCACGACTGACTAGTGAAAAAGACCAGAGCCAGACCACGAAACCGGATGACACGCCGAACCGATCGACCTCGTACGGGCTAGAGGCCCAGGTCTGAGAGCCCTGGATGGTCATCCGGTCGACGCCCCAGCGGCCAGTGATACTTGCGCTCCGCCTCGCTGATCGGCAGGTCGTTGATGCTGGCGATACGGCGACGCATGTACCCCTGCTCGTCGAATTCCCAGTTTTCATTGCCGTAGGACCGGAACCACCTGCCGGCATCATCATGCCATTCATAGGCAAATCTCACCGCAATACGATTCCCGGAAAACGCCCATAACTCCTTGATGAGCCGATAGTCCAACTCCTTGCTCCATTTTCGAGTCAAAAACTGCACGATGGCGTCACGTCCCGCAAGGAACTCCGCGCGGTTGCGCCAGACACTGTCTTGCGTGTACGCCATGGCAACCCGCTGCGGGTCGCGGGTATTCCAAGCGTCTTCGGCCATGCGAACTTTTTGCGCGGCAGTTTTGGCGTCGAATGGCGGCAATGGTGGTCTTGGGGCTTCCATATCGCTCCTTACGAGAAAGTTTGAGTTTGCCTATCGACTACTGCGAAGCAATAAAAGACTCTGGAACAATTGCTCGTTCATTCTATGTACACCATCATCGATAAAAACAGCCATGCTCGAGAGGGGCATCAATGACCATGGGAACACCTTTCAGTTCCCGCCTTCTCATATTGCGGCCTGCTGTACCAATAGGCCCAGGCAATCAATATGCCTTGAAGAAAGAGCCGGAGCCATAGGCCAAGAGACGAGGCCCAGGGATACAGTTCAGGGTGCAAAGCCATGTGCACATTCGCCGGAAAGACCGCGATCAACAAAGCGATCAATCCCCAGGCCGCCAACCAGGACCACCGCTCGAACAGCAGAAGCCCTCCCAACCCGATCTCCGCAACGCCGCTGACGTATACCAACGCCACAGGCCAGGGCAGATAGGGCGGCATGATGCTCAGATAAAACGGTGTGTTGAGAAAATGGTTCGCTCCGGCCGCCATAAAGAACAGGCCGTACAGCCATCGCGAGATGTGTTTGAGGCGATTCATCGCTCAGACTGAATCCGTCGCGGTACATACCATGGCAGGTCAATCCTCTATCGCTTGTCCGGTGGGATCGTCTTGATCTTGCCCGAGAACCGTTCATGCGTCGCCGGATCGACCGGCCGATGCTTCACCTTCGTGCCAGCCGGATCCTTACCGAGAAAATTGCCGCCATTCCAATTCTCCGTGGGCCTGATCGGCCTCGGAGCGAACCCGCCGCCGCAATTCGGACAGACATTTTCCAGAACCTGTTCGACACAGGCCATGCAGAACGTGCATTCATACGAGCAGATCCGCGCCTCAAGCGACTCAGGCGGCAGCGCCTTGCTGCAATGCTCGCAGGTCGGTCTGAGTTCAAGCATGGGGTCTTGGATGTGTTGCTGCCACTACATGCAATCAGTGGCTCCTGGAACCTTTTTCAGGTTCAGCTCCCTCAGCCTGCAGGATGGTGTCTCGAATAAACTTGGAAGGGACAACCGCTGCGAGCTTTCCTCCCGTATCGTCGCTAATGGTGCCATGAACAAGGCCAACCACGGTAGTCGGCGCCGACTTATTTGGAAACACAAGACCACCACTAGAAGCGAATGGCCCAGGCATTTGAAAAACAGGTCCGCCACTGAACCCGCCAATGCTTGGCTTGTCGAGGACGAAGAACGTAGCTTCCTTCTTAATATCGGGACTGAATATTCGAAGCAATCCACTTGCAGGCTTCGCCTCACTCGTAATCGGTGAAAAGCGGCCGGTCGTTCCGAGTGCCAAAGGAAATCCCATTACCGTTACCGGGCGCTCCCGCTCTGGAGCGCTCTCCTCCGAGGCGAGCAAAACAAATCCCAGAAAGCGACCTTGCATCAGCGGAAGGGTCTTGCTATTAAGATTCAGTTTTAGAACCGCCACATCAGACTCACTATGAACCTGCCAGGACAACTTCTCGCCATCAGAAAGTAGGTCTTTCAGTAAAATCGAGACGGGGATGTCCTTTGCGGCCCGAACCGTAACAGTTGAATTACCCGTCAAGAACTGAGCTACGTGAGCTGCAGTGACTAGGTACGGCTGCTCTGCTATGCCCAAGCCCCGCGATTCTGCAGTAACAAAGAACCCTGTACCATTTTGATTGCCTTCTTTGAGGTAAGCAACCGTGACCGAGAGATCATCCAGAGTCATCGCCTGTACTCCACTATATTCAGTCAGAGTCAATGCGCTTGCAGTAAGAGACACTATAAGAAGTAGAGGAAATTTCACGGCACCCCCATGGCTATATACTGATGAAGATACTAAGAAACTCGATGTCCGAGTTCATGCTTTACGGAAAGGGGCAATCAATGGTTCCTGGAACCTTTACCAGCTCAATCCGCCGGAAGATTCTGCGAAAGGTAGGCCAACAACTCTTCGATTGGACCTCCGTAGTCGCGATCGATGAGCGCCTGTAATTGGCGAACAGACTCCTCCTTCCACCGCGCAAGTTCTTCTACGGAAGCATCGCGTGCCGGCTTTGATGTCTTTACAGCCTTGAACGCGCGAATTCGCTCCACCAATTCACGAAGTCGTGGTGCATCAGGGAACAAAGCACGGACCGTTCCGAGATCCTCGAAGAGGGCTTGGTTATTTTTCACGATGTCGAAAACAAGGTCCTCGCTTCGGTGCATCCAGCGCTGAGCCTCTTGCAGGTCGAGGGAATCCTTAGGCGACCCTGAACGCTTCCACCGCGCCTCGTGATAGTCAGAAAAGATCATCGCCTCATATCGAGAGACATACAGTTGTATGGTGCCGAACTTTCGTCCGGTAAGTCGTGCATAAACTTGGCGCTGGCCCTGAACCTTTTGGAGGTGGACTTGTGACGAGAATTGAAACTGGGATGCATAATACTGCCCCACGATCCCACCACCCGCTGCAAGCACCCCACCAACAACAGTGGCGAGCAGTGTCCTCCAGGCGTCGTGCCTTCTGACACTTTGATCTTGGTTACGCACTTGAACCTTTCCAGCCCTCAGTCTGCTGTTTCTTATCCTGACGGCCTAACGATTGAGTATGCTGACTGGCACATTAGAAATTGTTCAATGGCTTCTTCCCTACAGTTTCCAATCAGGGATGAACCTCTCCGACATTGCGCTCGCCCCGATATACGACTGACGTAGAGATTCTTGCGCGCACCTAGCCACATGTCAACACTCCGTTCAGCTCTCTCGTTCTTCTCCTAAGAAGGGCGACCTGGTTGATCCTCGATTGCGCGCGTCGAACGAGCACATTCTTATCGTGCGCGTTCCGCGAGCAGGAGGACGACCAGGACGCCCTTCTCCCATCTGAAAGGATCCCCTCCCTCGCGCCATACCCTGAGTAGGAACCGTTATTCCTCTACTCACAAGGTGTCATATAATCGCTGCCTCCCCTCTCCCCTTCGCATGCATGTTCTTGCACCCACGGACCATTCGTGATAACTGAAGAGATATGAGCGACACCGGCCACATGACCTCGAAGGAAAGCGCCAGGGCTCAGTCTGCAATTAGACAAATCTTGGCTCGCCATCCATCTATCGCCGTGGCGATCCTCTTCGGCTCGCTCGCAGCTGGGCTCGAACGAACCGATAGCGACCTGGACCTCGCCGTGGCTTCGACCGCGCCGCTCAGTCCGCAGACCCGACTTCAGCTCATCGAAGAACTGGCGGTCGCGATGGGTCGGCCAATCGACCTGATCGATCTCTCAGAGACTCACGGACCGCTCTTGCAACAGATCCTCACAAAAGGGCGACTGCTGACCTGCACGGACAGGACACGCTACGCAGACCTGCTCCTGCGAGTGGTCTATGAAGAGGCCGACGTGATGCCCTACTACCGCCGCATCCTCGCGGAAAGAAGACAGGCATGGATCGGAACACAGCCCGCATTACCCACGGAAGCTTCTACTACAACCGCCGATACGTCGCTACGACACGCCTGACGGCGGGCGGGCTCGCCGCTCACTCGGTCAACATACTGTGTTAAGTATGCCTCCCTCATTCACGACTCCGCACGCCCGTCTCGCTTGACGTCTCAACGGTTTCGTCACGAACCCTCGTGAGTAATGCGGGCTAGTCGAAGCCAAGCTGAAATCGCTCAGACGTTGCGTCGAGCGAATCGCAGCCAAGACACCGTCGTCTGCCGAACTCCTGGCGCAGAGCCCGGACCTACAAGACATCATCGCGCTAAATCTCCAACGTGCCGTACAGTTATCCGTAGATCTTGCCTCCCACCTAATTGCCGAGACCGACGCCCGTCCGCCCTCCACGATGGCGGAGAACTTCGACGCGCTCAAGAACCTTCAGATCATCACCCCTGCCCTGGCTGACCGTATGATAAAAGCGGTCGGATTCAGAAACATTGCAGTCCATAGCTATCACACCATTGATTGGAATATCGTTTATCAGATCTGCAGCCGTCACCTCGACGATTTTCGGCAGTTCGCCCAGGCGGTTACCCGCCGATTACACCTTTCCTAACGCTCCAGCCTCAGCAAGTGCGCGCGTCTAACGAGGGCCTTCCAGGCCGTGCGTTGCACGAGCACAGGAGACCAATATTGAGCCTGGCTCTCCCCGTTCATTCCCACATCGGCTACAGGGGAGCAGCCAGATTGTCCTTCACTGCGCGCATTGAGGGAGCACATTCTGATTGTGCGGCCTCAGCGAGCAAGAAGGACGATCTGGCCGCTCCCCGCCACCCCTTATATGAACGGGAGGCCCAGACGCTCGCGAGCCTGACAGGCTGGGGCATCAGCGAGATCCGCAAGACAATGAACATCCAGACAGCATCAGCCCGAAAAGAGGTGGTATCAGCGGCTGTGGGTGAACTGAATCGGGGTCTTGTCGCTCAAACGACAACGGCGAGGCCTGGGATCACCAGGCCTCGCCGTGTCTTACTTGACGCCAGCCCTGTGGCTGACGCTCTTGCTCTACGTTCTGACGGAAAGAGAGAACGTCGTCTGTCGAGTTGACTGGTAGGCCAGATAGACCGATGGACCAGTTGTCGCGGGAGCAGTAGGAGTCGTAGGAGCCGGATTCGTCTGGGGCCCCTCAACCTGCTGCGTGTCGCCTGCCTTCTCATTCTGCGATGTCTTCCCGAAGTTCTTCAGGAATTGTGAAAAGTATTTGCCGAGCTTGTCCGTCTCGATCCGTGCGTTTTTCGTCGCATCCAACACTTGCTGCACGATCGACGCAGTCTGGCTTGGCACGGCCGCAGGCGCCGCACCCTGGGTTGGCACCGTGATACCAGTCGACGGAGACGGGATCGCCGCTGCCGTCGTCGGCGCCTCACCTTGGGTCACGGCTTCAGTGGTTGGAGCCGGAGGTGGGGTCGCTGGGACTGTGGTATCGGAAGACGGAGCAGGGATCGCCTCCTCCGTCGTGGGTGCCGGACCAAAGGTGACGGCCTGAGGTGTTGGAGTAGACGGAATGGTCGAAGGAGTCGACGTGTCGGGCTGCCCAGCCACCTCACCGGTCAAAGCGGCGGCAAAGCGGGTCACCGTTCGTTCGAAGTCGACGCTCAGGTCCAGACCGGACAGGGAGGAGTAATCGCCAAAACTCTCGCTCAGTTTTGAAGCCTTAGCCAGAGCCGCATCATCCTGTCCGCTCAAGACTTTTCTGAAAATATTCGCCACTTTCCGAAACAGTTTGGAGAGGTCCTTCACCTCCTGGTCGTTCAGATCGCCTTCGACCGTCACGCCGAACTCCTGCTTGAGCGAGTACTCGGCATACTTCGCCTCAATATCCGTCGTCGTGCCGTTGCCTACGGCATGGGACGTATAATTCACTGCACGGAAATCCGATTCAATATCTGCGGAGAGGGTAATCTTGTCGCCTTCCGCCGTCGTCACACTGAGGCGACCGGAGAAGTCGGTGGAGACCGCGACCCCGCCAACCTTCGTATCCAGCCGCTGGGCGCCCGTATTGTTCGAAGATGAGAGGTTGAAGAACTGGTTCGGATCGACTTGGGTCAGCGCTTGAACGGACATGATGCCACTCCTCGATTTGACAGGCTCAGTACGACTTGCCGCGTACTTCTCCTATCGGCGCCCACTCGGTTGAACTTTAGTACGCCAGCGCTCTTGTGCTATATATAACGAATACGATCTGCGATAAGACCATCGACTCCATGCCCCACAGAGGAGGGACCGCGATGACACAACGTACTGTTTGGGCCCTATTTCCGGTACTGCTGCTGTTGATGTCTGGCTGCACACTCAAAGCCACCGTCAAGGAAACGACCGATACCACGTCCAATGTGACAGGGACGACGTCCGGACGCACCTGGTGGAATGAAGACGGGCTCCTGCATCCCGAGCATAAACTCACAGCCTTTCTGGCCCTGAACGAGGCCAATGTGGAGCAGGATCTGGCACGAGGGCGGGGGGAATATGTGACATCGCTCGGTACCCTTCTGGGATTGCCGGACGACCAGCAGGCCGCCTTTCACAGCAAGGCCCAGGCGAACTTCGAGGCGCTCACCACATCCGATCGAGACACCCAGGTCCAACAGGTACGGACGTTGGCTCGCTAAACATTGCATAAGGAATTATCGACCGATGCTCCCATTTCGACGAATTTTTAATCCCACGGATTTCTCAGCCTTAGACTCAGCGGCATTCGCCCATGCCCTCAAACTCACCTGCCTCGTACAGGGCGAGCTGACGATGATGCATGTCGACCCCGCCGTCGGGCGCAAAGACTTCGAAGACTTCCCTCGCATCCGTCCGCTCCTCGCTCGATGGGGCGTCTTGCCGGAAGGCAGCTCGAAAGAGGATGTCGTGAAATTGGGAATTCAGATCCAACGAGTCCGCGCTATCGCAGACCATGCCACAGACGCCATCCTCCAACAGTTGATGGCCCACCCTACCGATCTGTTGGTGCTGTCGACGCACCAGCGCGAAGGGTTCGCTCGACTCACGCACAAGGCCGTGGCCGAGCCCATCTCGCGCAAGACTCACACCAAAACGCTCTTTGTCCCGACCGGCGTCGAGGGGTTCGTCTCAACGGAGACGGGCAAGATCAACCTCACCCGCGTCTTGATCCCCATCGTCCATACGCCGAACCCGCAACCGGCCATCGATCTTGCCGCGGAGCTGGCGAGTGCGTTGGGCAGCGAGAACGTCTTATTCGAACTGGTGCATCTTGGGAAAGAAGCCGATCTCCCAAAATTCACCAAGCCTGAGCGCCCAGGCTGGTCCTGGGAGACCCTCGCCGCGAAGGGCGATCCGGTCGAATGGATCTTGGCAGCGGGAGCGGAGTTCGACGTGGACCTGATCGTGATGATGACGGAAGGTCACAGCAGCCTGTTCGACCTGCTTCGCGGCAGCACCACCGAGCGGGTGGTCCGTGGGGCCCGTTGCCCCTTACTCGCTATTCCTGCATAGCCTCTACCGTTCGGTTGACAGGAAAATAGGCGGCGATTACAGTGGGCCCCACCTCGCACCCCACCTTCTTTCGACAGGGAGGCCTATGCAACAACTCAGACTCTCATCCATCCTCAATATCGCCTGGCTCTTCGCCTCAATCTTTCTAGGCCTCTTCCTCATCTCCGTCCCTCCGGCATCGAGCGGAAATCCCGAATACCTGCCGATCTGCAACCTCCCAAAATGTCTGAATCCTCAAGTGACGACCAAATCAGGAATCGGCACAGCCGCAGCGACGGCTGAAGCCAAAATCTCTCCCGACGATGCGGCGAAATGGTGCACGACATACAAACCGCGCGACAAGTACTGCCCGAAAGAGCAGGTCCAATCGGGCTGGATCGGTTTTCGTCCGCTCTATCGCGCCAGCGCGGATTGTCTCGCCGGTCGGCTGACCGCCATCGATGGCGGAACCTACAACTACGTCGGCATCTGGGAAGAAGGCGCTGGCAAGGGCCTGCCTCGGTTCCGCGTCAAGGGTGACGCGAAAGACCTGAAATGGGAAGGGTCAGGAGCCGACGTCGACCATACGGGAACCTTTTTGGGATGGGGCGGGGGAAGTGCGAATCTGGCCGCGCAATGGAACGTGCTCTGTGCCGGCGCCTCTGTGCCGGCGCCCCTGCGCCAGCCATGAAATAACCATCGCTCCGTGCGCATCGAACTAATGCACGACCTGCGCGAGGCCAATCGATCGGTCTTCGCCTCCCCGTCCGATAACCGTTCGCACGATCGTCCCGTCTTTGAACACCAGGATGTTCGTTGGGACCGCCGGTATCCGCGGTCCCGGGAGAATCACACCGGCCAGATTCAGCGGGTCGCAGGCGGACAGCTTGACCTCCTGAGCCAGACCGAAACCGGTCTGGCGTAACGCCCGCATCGACTGGACCGCCTCCGGCAACGCAAATTGCTCCCCGACAAATCCCGACACGAAACGTCCCCCGCGAATCTCGCCTTGCAGCTCCATGCGTCGATATTGCACCAGCAGATCGCGCCAGGACTGAACCAGAGATTCACGGGCCAGCAAATCGCGGAACACCACGCCATAACGACGAAGGAGCTGGCGCGCAACGGACTCGATACGAGGTGATGCGTGATGAGTGATGGGTGATGCGCCGGACACCATGCGCTGAGCGCTGATAGCTGAAGGCTGATAGCTGCCAGCTTGCCTCAAGAGCGACCACCGCCCGGCTGAATGACGAGGCCGGCGAGACCGCCCCCGCCCCTCCGCCCGGCGGCGACGCGGATCCATGAGGGCGCGGAGGTTATCGAACCCATCGGCCGTGACCAGGCCTGTGGCCACGAGTTCCCACAGCCCTTCTTCCACTTCCGTCGGAAGATGGTTGGTCATTCGCACGAGATCGGCAAAGAAGCTGGCCCCTCGCTCAGACAAGGAGCGACGCAGGTCTTGCGCCACGGCACTCAACGGGACAAAGGGGTCAGGCCCGGCCGAGGCGGCATCAGCGTGGAAGGCCTCCATCAACCACTCGCTCGCCTCACGTGGAAAGACACCGATCGGCGCCACACTCGTCGGGACGATCCGACGCCGGTCAAGATCGCTGCCCTGGGCCAACCGCGGATGAGGAGACAGCCGGCCCCAACTCACGGCCCCGCTCAGACAGAGCCGGTCCAGATACTCCGGCTCATACTTCGCCAACCTCGCCCGTAACAACTGTGGCTCCCAGGCCGAAGCAGCCGTTTCGAAACCGGCCAACTGCGCGATCACGTCAGCCAGCCCCGCCTCTCCATGCAGGCGAGCCCCAGGCGCCGCATGCTGCCACCGCAAGAGAAAGGACATGAACTCAGCCGCCGTAACCGGCTCGATTTCCTTCCTCAGCCTGCCAATGGTCAATCGATGGATGCGGGCCAGCAACCGGCGATGGCACCATTCTGGCGCGCCCGCGCCCGACAGTGCTGAGTCCTGAGTGCTGAGTGATGAGTCCGGTCGAAATCGTCCTCGGAGCACTTGGCCCTGCGACTCCAAGCGAAGGAACGCATGCTCCACTTGATTGACAGGAAGATGCAGACGAGCTGCCAGCTCACTGCCCATTGTCGGCCCGATGCTTTCCATCCAGCCAAGCACGATGGCATCGAACGTCGTCTCATCGCCTCCCGCCAGTGCTGCTTCGACTTGAGCCTGATGTTCCTTCGCAACCCATCCCCTAGCCTCTCGCCCCGCGCCCCGCGCCACCAGCTCAATTGCCCGCCCTTCCTCAATCAATCTCGGCAGATGAATCGCCCAGTCCTTGAGTTCCTCGACCGGCAGCCAGACCAACGTGAGCAAGGCATCGTGCAATTCATCCGGATCGCGCACGACGGGCCAGGATTCGCGCTGCACTTCCTCAATGGCCGCAGGGTCTAACGCCCCGACCTCGCCGGCCAACTGAGCCGGCAGCGTGCGCCGCATCTCCACTGCCCGCGCGCGCCGCTCTTCCAGCGGTGCATCGTCGAGAAACGCATAGGGGTTGGCATTCAAGATCTCGTGCGAGAACGGCGAGGGAATCGGCGTATCGACCGCCACACAACGAATGGCCCCTGCTTCAATCTGCTTGAGAATTGCCGTCAACCCGTCGAGATCCATCGCCTCCGTGAAACAATCCCGCAGGGTCTCGTTCACAAGCGGATGATCCGGAATCTGGCGAGTCCGTTCGCCGACGATATTGTCCTGACAGGCGATGGCATCGGGGAAGACGGCGCCGAGCAGATCCTCCGCCTTCATCCGTTGAATCTGCGGGGGCACTTTGTTGCCGTGAGAGAACCGCAGCAACAGCAAGGCACGACTGACATTCCAGCGCCAGCGGGTCGTAAACATCGGGGCCTGAAGCACGGCGGGCAGCAGGACCTCGCGAAGCGTCTGGCTATGCAGGAAGCCGAACACCGAATCGAGCGGAAAACTGTGCTTTTCGCCCAGCGAGATCACAATCCCGTTGTCGGTCGCCGCCGCTTGCAGTTCGAAATCGAACGTCACGCAAAATCGCTTCCGCAAGGCGAGGCCCCAAGCCCGGTTGATCCGCCCGCCGAAGGGCGTGTGCAAGACGAGCTGCATCCCGCCGCTTTCATCGAAGAACCGTTCCGCCACGATCGTCTGTTGGGTCGGGACCGTTCCGAGCACCGCGATTCCCGCGGCGATGTAGGCGACAGCTTGCTCCGCACCACGTTGGTCAAGCGCACATTCTTGTCGCAACCAGGCAAGTACCGAGTACTGAGTGCTGAGTGCTGAGTGTTCGGAACTGACGCCTGAGGAAAGGGCTCGCTCGGCAATTGCCTGCCGCAGCGCTGCCACTTCGGCCGACAGTTCTGCCGTGCGCGACGGCGCTTCGCCACGCCAGAAGGGAATATTGGGCGGTGCCCCTTGCGCGTCTTCCACCCGCACCTTGCCTCTCTCAATGCCCTTGATGCGCCAGGAGGTGTTGCCCAGCAACATGATATCGCCGGTCAGACTCTCCACCGCAAAGTCTTCATCGACCGACCCCACAACCGTGCCGTCTGGTTCCGCGACGACTGCATAGTTCGCCGTGTCAGGGATGGCCCCGCCGGATGTGATCGCCGCCAGTCGCGCCCCTCGCCGGCCTTTGATGCGACGATTGATCCGATCGTGAAACAGATAGGCCTGCCCCCGCCCGCGATTGGTCGCAATCCCATCCGCCAACATCTTCAGCACCTGATCGAAATCCGAGCGAGCCAAGTCCCGATAGGGATCGGCCCGCCGGCAGAGATCGAACAGATCGTCCTCTTCCCAGGTCTGGGTTGCCGCGGCTGCCACTATCTGCTGCGCCAAAATATCGAGCGGAGCCGGAGGCACGGCGATGCGATCCAGAACTCCTGTCCGAATCGCACGCATCAGCGCCGCACATTCGAGCAAGTCGTCCCTCGTCATCGCAAAGAGACGGCCCTTGGGAATGGCCTTGATCCAGTGACCGGCCCGGCCGACCCGCTGCAGACAGGTGGCAATCGCACGGGGCGAACCGATCTGACAGACAAGGTCCACGGCCCCAATATCGATGCCGAGTTCGAGCGAGGCCGTGGCGACGACGACGCGCGTTTTGCCGCTCTTGAGCCGTTCTTCAGCCGACAAGCGAATCTGGCGCGAGAGGCTGCCATGGTGCGCCGCCACGGCATCGGCGCCTAAGTCTACTAGTCGTTCTTCCAGGAAGTGCGAGACTCGTTCTGCGAGGCGTCTCGTATTGACGAAAACCAGGGTCGAGCGATGCTGCCGGACCAGTTCGGCGACACGATCGTAGATATCCGCCCAGATCGCATTTGTCGCCACAGCGCTCAATTCGTCCTTCGGCACCTCCACCGCCAGATCCATCTCGCGCTTGTGCCCTATGTCGATGATGTTGCAGGGAGCCGTGAGGAACGAAGGGATACAGGCTGAAGGTTCACGATTACCGACCAGGAACTGTGCCACGACTTCGATGGGCCGCTGCGTCGCAGAGAGTCCGATCCTTTGAGGCTTCGTGAGGGTCAGCGCTTCCAATCGCTCCAACGATAGAGCCAAGTGGGCTCCTCGTTTATTCGGCGCCACGGCATGGATTTCATCGACGATCACGGTTCGGACCGTCTGAAGAAGTCGGCGGCTCTTCTCCGCGGTTAACAAAATATAGAGCGACTCCGGGGTCGTGACGAGAATATGGGGTGGCCGCTTGAGCATCTGCTGGCGCTCAGCCATCGGCGTATCGCCGGTACGGACCAGCACACGAAGTTCCGGCATCAAGAGCCCTGCAGACAAGGCTGCGTTTCCTATTTCAACGAGCGGCTGTTGAAGGTTTTTCTGGATGTCGTTGCTGAGCGCTTTCAGCGGCGAGACATACAACACTTGCGTATGGTCGTCGAGTTCACGCGCCAGGGCCTGTTTGAAGAGGTGGTCGATGCAGGAGAGAAAGGCGGCGAAGGTCTTACCGGACCCGGTCGGCGCGGCGATCAACACATCGCCACCGGATTGAATGGCGGGCCAAGCCTGCACTTGCACATCGGTCGGCCGACCAACCTGAGCCTGAAACCATTCGGCGATGAGAGGATGGAAGAGAGAGAGCGGCATCGGCGATATTTTAACATGCGCAGGAGCGGCGCTCTACGTGGCTGACAGCCTCCCATCTCTTCGATCTCTGGGAGGCCTCAAGTCCCTACATCGTTGACCGATAAAGCAACGGAGAAACCTCAACATCTCAATGTCGCGATGCACTGTCACGGCCTTCCACACAAGGACGATCATGAAGGAACCGGCACAAGCCACGACCGCAGCCAAATCCTCGACCAAACGGGGCAACATTCTCTCCATCATCGTCATCCTGCTCGCGTTCGGCATGATCGGAGGCGTGCTCTCCGCCATCAACAGCACCCCTTCCTGCCCTGATGAATTAATCGGCTCCTGGACCACGACCGCGCAGGGCTACGACGACAAGGTACTCTTGATCACCCGGAAAGGGATCGTGTTCAGCGCGGGAGAGGACGCGGTCGAGGGGCTGGCCGTTCGGGGATTACAGGCCATGCCGGATGAATCGGGAATATTCTATACCATCACCTACGGCACCTCGAGAAGCGATGAGCAAGTCTTGTCCTTTCACTATCACCCTCGCAGGCACACCATCACCTTCAACAACCAATCGCATCTGGTCTGGACCAGAAAAACGGTGGAGTCCTGATGGCCCGCTTCAAGCGCCGACAGCTGTTCGTCCACCCGCTTCAGCATTGGTTCGTGGTCACGGCAGTCATTTACTTTGCCTGCCTGTTACTCGTGCTGTACGGCATCGTGTTCCTTCCGATGGTCCAGTCTCTGGATGACCCCTCCGTCACATGGCAGGAGCGGGCTCAGGTGGCGTCTCAATTCCTCGACTTTAATGCCAGGGTCTGGCCCTGGCTGCTCGTGACGTTCCTCGGACTCCTCCTCCATTCCATCTACGTCATGCACCGCATTGCCGGTCCCCTCTATCGCTTTACGGCGCTCTTCCAGTCGGTTGGAGCCGGCCATTTACATCTGCGGGCCCACCTCCGCGAACACGATTATCTCCATCGGGAAGCACGGGACTTCAACGCGATGCTGGACCGGCTGGAGCAGAAGATCGAAACCTTGAACCTGCATTGTGCCGCTGTCACAGAGGCCTACGAGGATGTGGCGCTGCTTGTGCGAGGAAAATCACCGGGCCACGCGAATGCCGCACTCGCGAAGCTCGAAACAGAACTCCACCAGTTCAGAACCAGCATTGATGCATTCACGGTACAAGCCCTGCCGCCGCCACGAGAACAACAAGGGGTCGACTCCGCCGCTCCTGGTGCCATGGATTCACCGGCTAATACGAAAGCCGCATGACCATGAGCCGACTGTACTATGCGGGGAATACACCGACAGATGCCGCCCATTCTCCATCGGGGGAAGCTCCATCGGGAGACCGTCCCACCAGCCAAGTCCAAGCCGGACCTGGAATTCAGCCTTTTCACCGGCGACGATGGGCCATAGTCCATCCGCTTCAGATTCGCATGCTCACCATTGTGCTCGCCTATTCACTGACGATCCTCGTCATGTTGGCCATTCCCCTGTTCTCCCCTTTGATGCAGGGGCTCGACGATCGAACACTCCCCTGGCAAGAGAAGGCCCTCATCGCCAACAATTTGCTCGACCTGCATGACAGGTATTGGCCCTGGGCGCTCGGCGCCGTCCTCGTGCTCCTGATCCATTGCGCCCACTCCATGCTGGCCATGTATCATGTTGCAGGCCCCCTCTATCGCCTGAAGACCGTATTCCTGCAAATCGGCCAGGGCAACCTCTCGATCAGAACGACGCTTCGGAAAGGGGATTTCCTGACCCCTGAAGCGGACCTCGTCAATCAGATGACCGCGCAACTCCAGGCGAAAATTACCTCGATCAAGACGGCACAAGCGGCGGTCGCCCTCGACATCGGCCAATTGCATCAAGCCGTCACGGCCATGGACAACCCAGGACTCACCGCACTCGTGAGGAAGACGGAACGGGATCTGGCAGAGATGCAGTCTTCGCTCGACACGTTTAGAACTGACCGAGGCTTCACCCTCATTGAACTTATGCTCGCCGTGGCCATCGTCGGAGTCCTGAGCAGCCTGGCGATCCCCAACTATCTGGGTTTTCTTGAGAAGGCCCGTATTGCCAGGACCGTGGCCGAGATGAACGGGGTCGCGAAGGAAATTTACGGCTACGCGCACCCCGATGGACAATATCCCGATAGCTTAGCGCAGATAGGCTGGGACCAGCGGCTAGACCCTTGGGGTAATCCCTACCAGTACTACCGGCTCAATTGCGCGAATCCGGCCTTCAGCCGTCTCGACCCCATCGCACCGTCTGGCAATGAGGCTGATGGGCTCATCATTCCTGCAAGCCATTACCCTCCGTACCACCCGGCCCGCCTCTCTCTCGCAGTAGATACGGGCAGTCATCAGAGTCTCATCCGGCTTGTTGCTCAAGGTGGCAACTCGGGCAACGGAGGTGGTAACGGGGGGGGAGGGGGGCCTCCCTGCGGCAGCATCGGACATGCGAGGAAGGACCGATTCCTGGTGCCGATCAACTCGGACTTCGACCTCTACAGCATGGGAAAAGACGGACAATCTGTCGGTCCATTAACAGCACAAAAGAGTCACGATGACGTCATTCGGGCCAACGATGGCGGGTATTACGGCTTGGCCTCCAATTTTTAAGATGCCGCGATTATGACGACCGCCTTTTCCCTTTCGCTATTCCACAGTCGCGTCGCACGCCGCATTGTCGGGCTCTTCGTCCTCTGTGCCCTGATTCCAACGTCGATCCTTGGATGGATTGCATACAGCCAGGTCACAGATCAGCTGATTCTGCAAGCGTCAGCCCGTCTCAGACAGGAGAGCAAGGCTCAAGGGATGGTCATCTACGACCACCTCCTCTCACTGAAAGCCGATCTCGATCGCACGGCCGCAACATTGTCCACAGAGAGTCCCGTCACGCAGGACAAGACGATCACGGCTTCGGTCAAGGAACTGGGCCACCGATTCCGCGAACTCCGACTGCTCACATACGGCAGCCCGGATCGTCACCATTTGAACGATGAGCAACTGAAACACCTTCGAGCCGGCAAGACACTGTTACGGTTCCAGCCGACACCCGACCAGTCCACTGGGATGGCGATGATCCGAGCGGTCAACCGGGATCAGTTGGAAGCGGGACTGCTGTCAGCCCAGGTTGACGTCACCCTGCTCTGGAGCGCACAGGTGAAAGAAACCCTGCCGTCCGATACGGATCTCGTCGTCGAGGATCAAGGACGGCGGGCTCTCTATTCAACCTTTCCGCGCCAAATCAATCTACCGGACTTCCGCAGGCAGGACCTTGCCGCTCCCATGACGGACGCGTTTGTGTGGCAGACTGGCGGCCACGAGTACATCGCGGGAGTCTGGACGATTCCATTGCGATACCTGTTTCTCGCGGATCCCTGGATCATCGCGCTGAGCCAATCCAAAGAATCCACGTTAGCGCCAGTCGACCAATTTCGTCACACCTTCTTGCTGGTCATCGCCTCGGCATTGACGGTCGTGCTGCTGCTCAGCCTCTCGCAAATCCGCCGGCAGCTCCAGCCCCTGACGCTCTTACAGGAAGGCACCGCCCGTCTCGCCGGAGGAGACTTTACCACTCGCGTCACGGTGGCCAGCCACGATGAATTCGAAGATCTGGCGGCCTCCTTCAACAACATGACCGGCACACTCAGCCGGCAATTCCACCTCTTGGAAACCCTCTCCGCGATCAGTCATGCCATCCTGTCCAGTCACGAACCGACGGCGATGATGAAAATCCTCCAATCCAGGATCTCCGAAACCATTGCCTGCGACGCGATCGGCTTGACCTTGATCGATCCTGACCAACACAGACCTGCCATGATGTCCCTGCGGCATCTGACCGGGCCATCCGAGCATGAGATCACAGAGCGTGCCTGTCAATTCTCGACCGGCGACCTCGCCCACCTGCAAGCCCACCCACACCATGTGATGGTATCGCCGCCCGCCTTGCCAGGCTATCTCGCGGCGATGGCTCGGCCCGGACTTTCCTCCTTCGCCATCTTTCCGATTCTTGTGAACCATGAGGTGGACGGCACGCTGATCCTCGCGTACCGCGAGGGGAACGAACCCTCGACTAACGATATGGCCTATGCCCGCCGCCTGGCCGATCAAGTCGCCGTCGCCCTCACGAACAGCCGGGCCATTGAATCGCGCATACGTGCCCAGGTGGAGTTGGTGGGAGCCGTCGATGCCAAGCACCAAGCCGAAGAACGGGCCGATGTGCTCCAGGCCGCCAACCGGTCGCTGGAAGCGAAGGAAGAACGGCTGCGGCAGCAACAGAGCGCCATGCTGGCGCTCGTGAAAGACCGCACCGTCTACGAAGGCTCTCTTGGAGAGACTGCCAGACAGGTCACCGCCACCGCAGCCCAGGCGCTTACCGTGGAGCGAGCCAGTATATGGATCTTTGCCGCCCCGGCGCGGGCCCTCTACTGCCTCGACAGCTATGAGCGCACCGTGGGTCGCCACAGCCCTGAGGACAAACTCACAAGAGCGCTCTATCCTCATTATTTCGACGCGCTGGAGCGCGAGAGCCTCCTGGTTGCGGCCCAGGCCGAACACAGCGAGCACTTCAAGGAGTTGGCCACAGGGGTTCTTGCGCCGCGACTCGTGACCTCACGATTGGATGCCCCCTTCAAGACCAATGGTGAATTAACCGGAGTGGTGTCGTTCGAACATGTCGGCCCTCCACGAGACTGGGCGCTCGACGAACAACAGTTTGCTCAGGCGCTCGCCAATTTCATGACGCTCGTCCTGGAGGCGACCCGCCGCAGCGAGGCGGAACAAGCGCTCGCGATGGCCAAGACCGCGGCAGAAGAGGCGACCAAGGCCAAGGCAGAGTTTCTGGCCAACATGAGTCATGAGATCCGTACGCCCATGAATGGGGTGATCGGCATGACCGAGATCCTCGCCCGCACCTCTCTCTCCGAAACACAACGCCACTATGTGGAGACCATTCACAACTCAGGGGACACACTGTTGACCCTCATCAACGACATTCTCGACTTTTCCAAGATTGAAGCCGGCAAGCTGGACATCGAAACGACCGCGCTCGACCTCAGAGAGGTGGTCGAACGCACCGCGGAGCAGCTCGCCGAGCGCGCACAGCGAAAAGGCCTGCAGCTGCTAGTGCTGTATGAATCGTCTGTTCCCACCGCCGTCCTCGGCGATTCCACTCGTATCCGTCAGATCCTCACAAATCTCATGAGCAATGCCATCAAATTTACCCAGCAGGGCGATGTGAGCGTGCTCGTCACCGTCGATCGACCCCAGTCCGGAGACACCGGCCCTCCCACCATCATGCTCGCCGTCTCAGATACGGGGTCCGGCATCAGCCCGGAGGGCCAGGCGAAACTCTTCCAATCCTTCTCCCAAGTGGACGGGTCCTCGACAAGGGTCCATGGCGGAACCGGGCTGGGACTCAGTATTTGCAAGCAGCTGAGCGAATTGATGGGCGGCACGATCGGCGTACAAAGCCTGATCGGACAGGGCAGTACGTTTTGGGTCACGCTCCCGTTACCGTTGCAGTCCGGCTCCGGCGCACTGAACGCACCGCGTCCCTCACTCGCAGGCCTCAGGGTCTGCGCCGCCGTGAGCCACCCCCCGACCAGGCACCTGCTCACCCGTTACCTTTCGAACTGGGGCATCACCTGTCGAATGGCCGGCACCGGGGCTGAGTTCCTCGAACAGGTCATGGACGAACTGGCCACAGAAGGCGGCCGGGTGATTGCGCTCGTGGACGAAACGTTCACGGACATGACCGATATCCAATTGCTGCACGCGCTGGCATCCGACTCCGTCCTCGCCTCCGTCGGGATTCTGCGCCTGGTGTCCTTTATTCGCCGTGCAGACGTGGAGCAAGAGCCGCTGTTTGGCCACATGCCCTTCGTCACCAAACCGCTCCGCTACGAGGCCCTCCATCTGGCGCTCCAGAGTTTCCTCGACAGCCCGCACGTCGTCGTACCTCAACTGAGTCCGTCGCCGGCACGGTCTCCTCGTGTCATCGGCCGCATCCTCGTGGCGGAAGACAACCCTGTGAACCAGGAGATTGCACTCTTGATGCTGGAAAGCCTCGGATGCACCGCGACGATTGCCCAGACCGGACAAGAGGTGCTCGACACGGCACAGAAGACCCGCTACGACCTCATCCTGATGGATTGCCAGATGCCGGTCATGGACGGATTTGAAGCCACCCGCCGAATACGGGAATGGGAAGCGGTGATCGGCAACGGCCATTCACATCATCCCATTCCCATCATCGCACTCACCGCGCATGCCTCACCGGAAGACCGCGAGCACTGCCTTGCCACCGGCATGAACGACTATCTGTCAAAGCCCTTCACCAGGGAAGGGCTCCAACAAATGCTCCTGTCATGGCTCCAGCCAGGGCCGATGGCACAGAGAGATGGACAGATCCAGCTGGAGAAGGCCTCACGAGAGGCAACGACGACGCTGGTCGAGGCATCCGCTGCGATCGACCGCCAGGCCTGGAGTTCGATTACCGCACTGCAGCGGCCTGGCCAACCGGACGTCCTGGCAAGAATCCTATCGCTCTATCTCAAGGACTCGCAGCAACTGGTCGACAACTTACGGGTGGGGCTGACCACCAACGCCGCTCAACTCGTCAACGAAGCCGCGCATAGCCTGAAATCACGAAGCGGCATGCTCGGGGCGATCTCCCTCTCAGACTTGTGCGGGCAGATGGAAACGATCAGTCGCCGTGGCCCACTGGTAGAAGCTGAGCCTCTACTCGAACCACTCGAAGCCGCATTCGCCCAAGCCTGTCTGGTGTTTCAAGCCGAACTCGACAAGAGAATGCACTGAACGCCCACACTCACTCGATACTGCCTCAGGCCTTGGCCATCAAAGTCGCGCTACCTGCTGTTTAGTTAATTATGGGGATCGATGCAGGAGAGAAAGGCGGCGAAGGTCTTACCAGAACCGGTCGGCGCGGCGATCAGCACATCGCCCCCAGACTGAATGGCCAGCCAAGCCCGCACTTGCATATCGATCGGAACACCGACGCTCGAACGAAACCAGTCAGCGATGAGAGGGTGGAATCGGGAGAGCGGCATGGTACGGGGACCGTAGCATGCCGCAACATGCAGCTCTACCGGCTAAGGCAGGGCGCGGACATACGTGTGCTGACCGCCACCAGTGCCCAGATTGCTCGCCAACGAGGCGAACGCAACAAATCCTCCGCTCCCATTCATAGCAGGGATATCGCTTGCGGCATCACCCGCGACGACACTTCCGCTCGTATTGTCTCGAGACACCAGGCTCGTTGTCGGCCCAGTACGGTCGTGCAGATATACTTGTTGCCCACTGATCAGAGCGATGAGATTGGTTGAGGCCGACACAAAAGCGACGTAACGTCCGTCGGCGCTGATGGACGGTGTATTGCTATTTTGGTTCCCGGCATTAGGGGTCCCACTATTGTCTCGCGAAATCAGACTATTGGTGCCGTTCGGGCCCGTATTCCGGTCGTGGATATACACCTGCTGCCCACTGAACCCGGCCACAATATTGGTGGCCCCTGAGACAAAGGCTACATACCGGCCATCGCCGCTGATCGATGGGACACTGCTATTTCCGTTGCCGACCGTGCCTGCACTATCTTTCGAAACCAGGCTGGTCGTACCGTTGGGCCCATTCAAGCGATCATGAACATAGATCTGCCGGTTGCCCCCGGCGGCGCCTAGGTTGGTCGACAACGAAGCAAAGGCCACAAACTGGCCGTCTGAACTTATCGTCGGGGTGGAGCTATTGTCATTGCCAGGTATGGGAGTCAGGTTGTTGTCCTTCGAAACCAGCGTCGTCTGCCCCGTTTGCCGATCATGCACGTAGACCTGTGTCCCGCTGACACCAGACACTAAATTCGTCGATGCCGAAACAAAGGCAACATAGCGCCCGTCTGCACTGATCGCCGGCGCACTACTGATACCAGTACCGGCCACGCCCGCACTGCTCTTCGAGATGACGGAGGTCTGGCCGGTCTGACGATTGCGCACATAAATCTGTTGGCCGCTGACTCCGGTCACGAGGTTCGTAGCCAGCGAGACAAATGCCACGAGGCTCCCATCGCTACTGATTGAAGGCGCGCTACTCCCACCGTTTCCCGAGATGACGATTGTTGTGGTGCTATCGCGTGAAACCACTTCGATTTGATTCGTCTGCCGATTGTGCAGGTAGATCTGTGAGCCGCTGACACCGGCGACGAAATTTGCCGCTTGAGAGGTAAAGGCCACGAGGCTTCCATCACTGTTGATGGAAGGAGCCGAACTGGCGCCGCTACCTGCCACACCAGTACTATCGACTGATACTCGATCTGTCCTCGGATGCACCGCAAACAATACCGAGCCGGTCGCGGTCTTGCCCGTGCCGTCCCTTACAGTGAGCACCGCAGTAACATTTCCTTCTCCCGTCGGGGTGCCGCTCACGACACCTGTGCCTGCATTGAGGGAGAGGCCACTCGGCAGGGTGCCGCCAAACAAGGTCCAGGTGAACGGAGCCGTGCCCCCTGTGGCAGCCAATGTCGAGGAATAGGCATTCCCGACTACGCCATACGTGGCCGAGGTCGTCGATACCGCAAAGGTCTGAGGATTGCCTCCTCCCGCACCACTCCCGCCGCCGGAACAACTGAAGAGACTCAACCCGAGGATCAGGGTCGACACTGTTGCGGCAATGTGTTTCATATCGGAGGTTCTCCTGCGTATTCTCAAGGCAACGGTTGTGCCATCTTACCCGACTGTGAAAATATGGGGCAACCTTACGGATGGGGGGTTATTGAGTGAGTCAACCTTCGACTTCGCCGCTCGTAGTGCTGGGCTCAGGCTATACGGGGCATCTGTTGCACGCCATGGGAGCCGCTCAAGGACGGACGATCCTAGCCACGAGCAGGAATCCTCTTCGCCATCTCGCCGAGATGCCCTCGGAACAACGTGTGATGTTCGACCTGGAACAGCCCTCGACCTGGATGAATATCCCTACAGGCGCCGATCTCATCTGGTGCTTTCCGGCGACCCCGCTTCGTCAGGTAGAGGCCTTCGCAGGTTGGCTCAACGCCTCAGCCAGACGCCTCGTCGTACTCGGCAGCACCTCGGCCTATGAGGTCGGCGAATCTCAGGACTATCCGCCTGAATGGATCGATGAAACCGCGCCCATCGATCTGACTAAACCCCGCGTTCAGGGTGAGGAGTTCTTACGACACACATATGGAGCGATCGTCTTACGCGTCGCGGGCATCTATGGGCCAGGGAGAAATCCGTTAAATTGGATCAGGCAAGGCCGCGTCGGCCGATCACGGAAATATGTGAACTTGATTCACGTCGAAGATCTGGCGGCCATCTGCCTCGCCGCCATCGAACAAGGAACCCCTGGCGAAGCCTACAACATCAGCGACGGCCAACCCCACACATGGAGCGAGATCTGCGCCACGGTACAACAACGATGGGGCGTGACCGGAACACCAACAAAGGAAGATCACTCAACAGGCAAACGCATCAGCAATGCCAAGCTTCGAACAACACTCGGATATACGTTGAAGCACCCAAACCTCTATGAAGCTCTGCAAACTCTGACATAGAAACTTCACCTATTGTGTATCTTGCGGACGATCAAACTGGTTCTCCAACTAGGCCGCAGACGAAACCCAACCGGAGGCGTACCCGTAGGGTACGTTGAGGATTGGGTTGAGTTGAGAACGACGTTGGAGGCCAGTTTCATCGTCCGCTACCGTAACAACGCCATGACGGCCAAACAGACCAGTAGATTATTGATCGCATGCGCCAACATTCCTGGCAAAAGACTCCCCGTCTTTTCATACATCCAGGCCCAGAGCAGACCACTCCAGAGCACACTGATGAAACCGACTAACCCATAACCATGAGCGATGGCAAAGATGCTTGCACTGATCAATGCGGCAGGCAGGAAGCGGAACCTCCGGCGTAGAATCGCGAACAGGAGCCCGCGAAACGCGAGTTCTTCAAACACGGGGGCAAAGATCACATACTCGACTAAACTGATCGCCGTCAAAGCAGGCGAGGCCCAGACAAGATCTGCGTCGAACCATTCAGCCCAATGACTCGTCAGATGGAGCGGCTCCGACAACCAATCCATCACCCACTCGCCCCACAACCCGGCAGCCACCACCGCCAAGACCGCAATCGCCAGACGTCCGGCACGGGCCCATCCGATCTCCAGCCCAAACCCTTCGTCGAACGTCATTCCGGCCGGCCGGAAGAGGTGGCGATGGGCCAAAAAGAGTAACGGCAGATTCGTCATCGGAATGGCCAATGCCCGAAGCGACGCATTGTCGGGCGGCGCATAAATCAAAAATAGCGCAGTAAACATCGCACCGATCGCGCCACCGCGCAACAACACTGCCGCACCGATTCCGCCTGGCCAGGGCGGCGGCACGCCCGGTTCATGGAGCCTGACGAAACTAGACGGCTCCTTCCGCCTCAGCCAGATGAGGACTAAGGCCACCGTCCCGAGGACCAGCGCGCTGAGCTCGACAAGCGTGACACGCTGCGACCGGACAAATTGACGGTCGACGCGGACCGCAGCCTGTTCCTGAATCCTGGCCACGAGCGCGTGGTCGTTGGCACGGCGAGCCAGCCCTTCAGCCAGGCGATCGTAAAACCAGCCGGCGGGCAACAGCTCTGCCAGCTCGGCTTGCCACACAACATACCGGTCCGCATCATGAGCCGGTCCTTCGCCATAGGCGGCCATCACTAGATCGGCAAACTGCGGCAGCGGATCCTCCGCTTCGGCCCAGTCGTGCGCAGAGAGAAGCGCCTGCGACACATGGCCGGCCTCGGCTTGAAGAATCGCTAACTGAAGCGGCACGACAGGATCGGCAGAGACCCTGGCCAATTCTCGATACCATTCAATCGCATGGATCTGCTCAGCCTCGCGATCGCCGGAGGCCCAGGTAAAGAGCCATTGCTCCCATGGTCTCGCGCGCGTGAGCCCTTCGTGAACATCCATCGTCCGGCTGACCATCAGACTGAGCGCTTGCTCAGGTGCCTCGATCCGCTCCAGCTTGGATGACGAGGCGGACAGCCACACCACCATGGCCAAGGCCCCCACAAGAAATATGGCTGCCAACAGCGTGATCTTGGGGGAAAACCGTCCGGGATAGATTCCGACCGGCGGCGGCGCGTCCGTAGATCGCCACCAGGATTGTGGCGGCTGCGGCTCGTTGAGGGGCACCGTTTCTCTCTCCATCATGGTTCGAACTATAACATGCTGATTTTCAGACTCGAAACCCCTCAAAGTGACTAGACCACGCAATAGACCCATCAGAATACCCGTGGCCGAGAGTGATTGAAGTCCGCTATACTTGCCTCTTGATTGAGGCGTGAGCGAGACAAGCAAGACGCGCGCGACAGGCACGACGCGCAAAAATACAACTTCCGCCTAGTCGCGCTTTTCTCGCAAGTCACGCGAGTCTCGCATTTTGGAGTGTTATGCCCGTTCCAAACTTTACCCCCCCACGCCGGCTGCTCCTTGGCCCAGGACCCAGCATGGTGCATCCACGAGTGCTCCGCGCGCTCTCGACTCCTCTGGTCGGCCACCTGGACCCGGCCTTTCTCGGGATCATGAACGATATCCAAGCCCTGTTGCGCGGCGTCTTTCAGACCAAGAATCGGTTCACCATCGCAGTCTCCGGCACCGGCTCAGCCGGGATGGAAGCGTCGATGGTGAATATCGTTGAACCGGGCGATACCGTGATCGTCGGGATCAATGGTGTGTTTGGCACAAGATGGGCCACCATCGTCGAACGTTGCGGTGGCAAGGCCATTCGCGTGGAGGCTCCCTGGGGACAGATCATAGAACCAGAGGCCATCGAGCAGGCACTCCGCCAATCCGGCCCGGTGAAGGCCGTGGCCATCGTCCATGCGGAAACTTCGACCGGCGTCTGGCAGCCGCTTGAGCTTATCGCCCGCCTCTGCCGCGAGCATGACAGCCTGTTCCTCGTCGATGCCGTGACTTCGTTGGGAGGCGCCCCGGTCGAGGTCGATCGTTGGGGCATCGATGTCTGTTATAGCGGCACACAGAAATGTCTGAGTTGTCCCCCCGGCCTGTCTCCCTTCACCCTCAGCGAGCGCGCATGGGCCGCGATCAAAGCCAGGCGCACGCCCTGCCAGAGTTGGTACTTGGATCTATCATTGATCTCGGACTACTGGGCTGAAGGCACGAGGGCATACCATCACACGGCCCCGATCTCCATGCTCTACGCGCTACGGGAAGCGTTGCGCCTCGTCGACGAAGAAGGATTGCCGACACGCTTCGCGCGCCATCAACTCAATAGCGACGCCTTGACCGCGGGCTTGATCGAACTTGGACTTCAGCCCCTTCCCCCCGCGGGATATCGACTCCCGATGTTGACCTGTGTCACAGTCCCCTCCCATATTCCTGAAGCGGAGATACGGGCGGATCTGCTCACGATGTATGGCATTGAAATCGGCGGGGGGCTCGGCCCTCTCACTGGTAAGGTCTGGCGTATCGGCTTCATGGGCGAATCATCGACCGAAGCCCATGTCTTAACCCTGCTCAATGCGTTGGAAGAACTATTTATTCGCGGCGGGTGGTTGTCCACTCCCGGAGTCGGACTCCAAGCCGCAGCACGAGTCTATAACCGCAAGGCGTCTTAACGGCAAAGGACATCGATCTCATGGATAACAAACCATTACTCTGGGTACTCGGTGGCGCGTCCTTTGCGTTTGTCGCCGTCATCACCTACTGGGTCTTTGCCCTGACATTGGCCAATCAGATGAAGGCTGATCTCGTTCCGCCGGCAAAGGCCGCGTCGTATATCCACGCCTTGATCGAAGCCAACCGGAAAAACTACACGGAAAACGTCGTGGACAAACTCCGCAAGGCAGGACTCGCGGTCGCGATCGAACATTGGCGGGACGAAAAAGGCGTGCCCCTTCCTGCCCAATTTCTCTTGGAGTCCGGGCGGCTGGTCGCACAAAAGGATCTCAAGTTCACCTTCCGGCTCGCCAGCATGACGCCGATCTACGTCTGGAATGGTGCCACGACGGACTTCGAGCGAAAAGGGCTCGACACCGTCACCAAAGATCCCTCAAAACCATTCGGGGGGTTCGTCAGGCTCGACGGTGGCCGCTACTATCAAACGATTTATCCGGATCTCGCGGTCGCTCAATCCTGCGTCACTTGTCACAACGAACATCCCAACAGCCCGCGCCGCGACTACAAAGTCGGCGATGTGATGGGCGGCATCATTATCACCATCCCCATCGATATACCATGATGCAATCCTTTGCCATTCGCTCCGTGCGTGCCATCGATGGGACCGGTCGAACGATCGAACGGGCCACGGTGATTATTCGAGGAAAGACCATTGCCGCCGTCGGGCCGGATCGAGAGCTCGCGATCCCGCGCGGTGCGACCAAGATCGATGGCCGGGGACTAACCCTCTTGCCGGGATTGATCGACTGTCACGTGCACTTCTGCCTCGGAGCCGAGCCGGATGTCGTCGAGGCGATTGCGAACGAGACGCCCGCGCTGACATTGCTCAAGTCGAGCCGGGCGGCGCACCAGACCTTGGAGGCAGGTGTGACCACCGTGCGCGACGTCGGGTCGCGAGACCATGCCATCTTTACGTTGAAGCAGGCCATCGATACGGGCCTCGTGCCAGGTCCCCGCATCGTCGGAGCGGGCCTGGCGATTTGCATGATCGGCGGCCATGCCCGGTTTATCGGTCAGGAAGTGCAAGGGGTCGAACAAGTCCGCGCTGTCGTACGAGCACAAATCGCCGCTGGAGCCGGCGTCATTAAAGTCATCGCCTCGGGCGGTGTCCTCACGCCTGGCACTTCGCCGGACCAGGCCCAAATGACCGTGGAAGAACTCAGGGCCGCCGTGGAAGAAGCCGGGCAAGCGGGGCGGAAAGTCGCTGCCCATGCCCATGGATCGTCGGGGATGAAAAATGCCGTGCGCGCCGGAGTCCATTCGATCGAGCATGCCACGCTCATGGACGAAGAAGCCGCCAGCATGATGCGAGGACAGGGGGTCTTCATGGTCCCAACCCTCTCCGCGCTGGCCACCACTGCCGCCTGCCGCCTTGGGTGCGGGGTGCCGGACAGTGCTCGCGACAAGGCCAAATCGATGACGAAACGTCATGCCGTCAGCTTCAAGAACGCCCTGCGTGACGGCATCCAGATTGCGATGGGCACCGACGCGGGCACGCCCTTTAACTTTCATGGCGAGAACGCCCAGGAGCTCGAACGGATGGTCGCCTTCGGCATGAGCCCGATGCAGGCCATTCTCGCCTCGACCTCCGCCGCCGCGCGTTTAATCGGCATTCAGGATCAGGTGGGAACCATCGAGAAGGGGAAAGTGGCCGACCTTCTGCTGATCGAAGGCAATCCGATCCGCCATATCGACCTGCTCCGCGACCGGAGCCGGATTGTCGGGGTCATGCAGGCGGGCAAGTGGGCGGCAGGGCCTCTCTCCAAGACGTGAACAGTGATGAGTGACGCGTGAAAGGTTTTCCAGACCCGCCTTTCTACATTGTACGTCTAACGTCTTTCATAGAACAATTCGAGCGCACTGGCAAAGCCCTTGATGCGTCCGTTGCGGAACACGTCCTCGAGCTGACCACGTAGCGATCTGACACCTCCCTCGTCACCACGATTCGCCACCCCTTGGGACAGCAGCATCTCCGTGGCCACCTCGACGAGCCGCTGCTTGCGCCCCTCCATCTCAACCGTGACGAGCTCCTCCATGGCCTCCGAGGCCCGTTCCCGAATGATGGCTTCCTTGAACGTGTCGTATCCTTGATCCGCCACCGTCCGCTCGCGAATCACGGCGAGTTCCGCTTTGATCCGCTTCACGTCTTTCATCAAGACCGCAAAGATTTCCTTCCGCCCCTCATCGAAGAGCTTTTGCTCCATCTCGTCGAGAATGATCGCAGGGTCGGCGACTTCCTCCCGTGAGGTTTCATCCCCCCAATTGAGCCGATCGTAGTTCCGCCGCTTCTCCGGATCGCCAACGATTTCATACGCCGCATTGAGCTCACGGATCTTGGCTTCCGCTTGTGTGCTCTCGGGGTGGCGATCAGGATGGTGCTGAAAGACCAGCTTCCGGTACGCCTTCTTGATCGCGTCGTCGGACGCGTCGCGTGAGACCCCCAGCACCCGATAGAAGTCGATTCGTGCCATGGCGGCGACTATAGCATGGGACTTCGCCGGGCTTCACCTCGTCCTCTGCATTGAAACAGTCGCACCTGGCGTGACTCCCAACGGCCTGCGGCGTGTGAATTAATCGCTTCAAAATCAGCCTGAATCGCGCGCCCCCTTGACATCCCCTTAAAGCGGCTTATGGTGTAAGCATGACTAACACACCGCCACCCAAAGCCCTGACCCACGACGAGAAGAAAGCTGCCGATGCGGCCTTTGCCGGTCGCCCCTTCGATGAGTCCTGGTCTGCTGCCGCCCGAGCCGTCTACGACGGTATTGTGAAGGCCTTGCCCCCCGCAGACGCTGTGAGCCCTGCTCCCTCCACCGTGGAAGAATCCGCAGAGGCTCCGTCCGCGCAGCATCAAACGCACGAGGCTCAAGAGCCTCTCTCGCTCGAACCGGTCGATGGGCAAGAGTTGGTAGAGGGGACGGTCCTGCCTCCGGCCATTCGCGACCGGGACGCAGCCATTCAAGCCGGGACCTTGATCGACGTGACACCGACTGCCCTGCAACTCGGCATCACCTTCCCGGTCACGATCACCAGGCCGCTCTGGGAAGTGGGCATTGTCACCACCCATGCACTCCCTGAAGCAGATCAAACCAACCGGTTGCGCGACATTCTCATGGCCTTTCGCCTGCGCCTGGCCAGTCTGACCACCGTGTCGCCCCTGCTCGACTTTCCCGTTCTTCTGGCCTTACCGCCAAGCACGGTGCCACAACCAGTGCCCTTGTTCGCGCTGATTCAGCCGGATCCCACGCACCAGGCGAATGTGACGCTGCTGCTGCCGAACGAAGTGTCGCTCTCCATTACCTCACTGAATTGACAGGCTGTTCTCAGACAGCGAGTCCAACACCCGTGAAGCGTATCTCGTGAAGCGTCGTTCGTTCAGGATTCAGACGCTTCACGTTTCACGAACGACGAGAGTCCCTTTTTTAGCAGCTTGCAGGCTAGCGCACGTTCGTCCGCCTCCGTTGTAATCGTCCCATCGATGCGCGCATCTAATAATTTCCCCAAGATCGTCCCGTACTGCGGTCCTGGCTGCAGCCCCATGGACTGAAGATCTCGTCCCATGAGTGCCGTTTTGATCGTTCGATTCTTCATATAGGCCACAAGTTGTCTCTTCAGGCGGCTCAATATCGCCGCTTGCTGTAGACGCATCTGCTTTGCCAGAACCAGGACGAGCGTCTCATCAGGAAGATCGACCAAGAGGCGATAGACCTGCGACGGGTGTACAACTCTCTCATCGGCCAGTCTCTTCAGAACACGATCGGCCAACGGTCCACCGGCACGCACCTTCCTGGCCTGTTCCCGTGACAACGCGAGCCGCCTGATCATCGCCGCCACCACAGCCTGGCTCGACTCGCTCGAGAGAGCCATGAAATAGACGATCGGCTTGTCGATCTCACGATCCGGGAATCGACCTGTCCACCAGACAAGCGCCTTGGGAAGGGTCGTCACCACTCGCTTCACGTTCGTCGTGTAGCTCAAACGGCGATGAAGAAACCGGAGCAGCGTCAACTGCGACAACCGCGCCATCACTCGCACCGGATCGCGCTCGCCGAGCAGCAACAGAATTTCGTTCTGCAATCGAGGACCGGAGAGTTGCTGGATCAGATTCGTAGAGGCCGCCTGCGCAAGCAAGCGACTCGTATTCCGCTCAAGGCGGAACTTGAGCCGTTGTTCGAACCGGATCGCTCTGAAGATGCGAGTGGGATCGTCCTGAAAGCTGCCTGCGTGCAGCACGCGGATCGTACGCGCACGAAGGTCGCGCTGCCCTCCATAGGCATCGAGCAGCCGTCCGAACTGTCCAGGATTCAGCTGCAGCGCGATGGCATTGATAGTGAAATCACGCCGGTAGAGATCCTCTTCGATCGACGCAGGCTGAACCGTCGGCAGAATACCTGGCAAGGCGTAGGACTCTCGCCTGGTCGTCGCGATATCCATCTTGAGCCCGTCAGGAAATACTAACCTCGCCGTTGCAAACCGTTCGAATACCGCAAGCCCGGCGCGATAGCGGTCGGCAACCAGTCGAGCGAAGGCAACACCGTCTCCCTCCACCGTCAGATCGAGATCCAGGGTCACATGCCCCAGCAGCAAATCCCGAACCACGCCGCCCACGAGATACAGGGACGCACCCCGTTCATCCGCGAGAGCTCCAAGCTCACGAAGAAGAGAGTGACGCTCTTGAGGGAGGCGATTCAATAGATTGCGACTAGTCATCCGACCCTTCATGGGACGTCATTGTAGCAACCTCCTGCACTGGGAGGAACAGTGGTTTTCGGCATAGGCTTGCCCACACAAGGAAGCGGCGAAGATGCGCCGCAAATTTCACCGCAGTTCTCCGTCGCACATCGAGTAATGCAACTATCTGGGAAAGGCCGATGGATGTCCTCGCAAAGCTGGCGCTCAATGCCCCAATAGGGCTCTGGCTCATCGGCGAAGACGACGATTTCGCCCATGACACCCCCCCATTCGGGGGATGCCCGACTCACCGATACGCCGTTTCCTCCCTGAGCCACACTCATCTGCAGGCTGCGATACGTTACCCTGCACATATTTATCGCAGCACCTTGTTGCAATTTGCGCCAGGCGACTCTAGAGCATTGCCCTTAATTTACTCACGTTAGCGACGGTCACTCCCTCCGTACCCTCTCACCACGCTGAACGCAACGCCTCTATCTATGCGGAATTAACGACCTCGCGCCTAGCGGATCACTTCGTTCGTGCGCACGGCACACCTCCTGCTATTCAACTTCACACATGCGTGATTTCACCAAAATATCACCACCGGTGAGCAACGTGAGAGCGGCCGGCGGTCAGTGATCTGCGTAGTTTTCAGTTGGGGGTGATCACACGAATCCTTTTTCTCACATCACGCTCTCATTTTCACGAACTTCAACCATCGAGGGGTTTCACATGTCGGACCTAAGACGCACGAAGGAAACGACGGCCGTGATACCAATGCGCCAATCGCTCGGGAGAGGTGTGCTGCACCTGGCCATAGCATCGAGTAGCGTCATGCTGTTAGTTGCGTGTGGGAGCGAAGACGCTGCAGCACCACCGGCTCCAGTCGCGAGCGCCTGTTCCAGCGCGATCAGCAACGCGACCGGCAAATGGGTGACGGTGGCCAACAATTCATTCGTACCCCCTGGCGGGGCGGGGAAGAGCTTCTTCAGTTTTAATCAACCCTCGATCAACAGGGATGGCAAAGTCGTCTTTCGGGCACGGGCGAAGGCGGCAGGGGGGGGTGCGGGTGGAGAACCACATCGAGGCGTATGGACGGTCGATTTGTGCTCATCACCGGCATTACAAACCGTCATCGACAACTCGACGGTTGTTCCTGCTCCCAACAACACCGGGGAAACCTTTATTGAAACCCCTTCTATCCCACGCATCGACATTTCGTCTCCTCTCCTCGCCAGCCGTGGAAACTCACAACCGGTCTGGACCTACACCGATCCGATTACGCAATTAGAGTCGAGGGCCGGTACCACCGGCATCTTCACCTGGATCAATGGGCCATTAGCCACCGGAGTCAATATTCTCGGCAATCTGCCGAGCTTCTCCTACTTTCAGGTTCCCGGCGCCCCAGCCGGAACCAAATTCGACGTGTTCCCCGGTTCGCCGACTGCTACCAACGGCAAATACATCGCCTTCAAGGGCAATTTTACGGTGATCGAGAACTTGGTTTCGGTGGGGAAAACCGGTGTGTATTTCAGGGACATTTCGATTCCCAATAGTCCGGTCGTGGGCATCGCGGATAGCAGCACGCCGATCCCAGGCCAAGCCGTGCCATTCGGCTCGACGGCGCCACCCAGTGCAGCGGCGGGAAAAATCGTCTTTACCGGACTCGATATTGAAGAAGCTCCGACCATGGGGGGCATTTATGTTGCGCCTCTCGCCGATCGACCAGCCCTCACAGCCATTGCTCTCATCGGCGATCCCGTGCCAGATCGGACAGGCGTCCCATTGGCAAATGCGAACTTTACCAAGTTCGGCGAAGGCCTCGCCTACGACGGACGTTATGTCGCCTTTTGGGGCGCATGGGGAGCGGATACGCGCGCGCTAGTGCTGAATTGCCCAACTGATGGCAACCAGGACCTTAGAACCTACTGTAATACGACCTATCCCCAGGGCTATACCGCACAAATCCCTGTCAACCAGGGCATCTTTCTCCACGATACCGTGAGCCGCCAAACTCTGATGGTTGCCCGTTCTGGTGCGGGAGAAGCGTTTCAAGACTTCCTCTACTGGGTCTTCTCCGGACGTCCGCCTGGGACAGGGAGCAGCGACGACACCGATGGGGAGCCGCCACGCTGGCGCTCTTCCGCCTTCGCGGCGGTTGACGGAACGCGCGGAGTGCTCTTCAAAGGCAGCAGGTCTCCCATCCCCAACGTCACGGTGCCGAGCAGCGGAATCTACGGCGCCGGATACATCAATGGTGCCCTCACCGAGGTTATTCCAGCGATAGAGGTGGGGAACCTCGTTGCAAAGCTCGATGCGAGCGCGCCGGCAGACTCGACGGTGCTATCGGTCGGCATCGAGCGAGAGGCCGTCCGCAGCGGATGGCTGACGCTGACGGTGTCTTCCATTAACCCGGCAGGTGAAAGCTGGGCTGGCGTCTACGCGACCTATGTGCCGGTTCTGAATAATATTCCACCAACAAACTAGCGCGGCGGTCACCCGCTAGGAGAACCAACAGGAGAAGTTACATGAGAACGAATTGGACAAACCAATCTGGATGGCAACGTGTCCTATCAATTGCAGCCACTGTAGCGGCATCTGCGGTCATGGCCTTTGCCTTGACCGCTTGCGGAGGGGATGATGAAACAGCGGCTCCGCCCGCGACTTCGACCGTTGCGGCACCGGGAGCACCGACCGCATTGACGGCGACTGCTGGCGAAAATGTCGTGACCCTGCAGTGGTCGCCGCCAGCCGCATCGGCCACTGCCGGCCTGCCGGACAGTTATGAGATCTATCGCAGCACAACCGCAACCACCCCCGCGACGTTGGTCGCCCCGGCCTACTTTGTCACCACGACCCCTGTGGTACCCGGACAGGCCGTCTACTCCTTTACCGACATTGGATTGGCAGGCAATACCACTTATTACTTTGTGGTCACCGCCAAGAACGCCGGCGGCGAGACGCCCTCCACTGTGGCAAGCGCGAGACCTACCGGTCCTCCCAACCCCGTTACCTATGGCAACAACTTTTCAGCAGCCCTGATCTTTGCAGACGATATCGGCATCACCAACCTGCCCCTCGATCCGGCAAAAAGCTGGACAGTAGACAAGACCCTGCTCGACTACAACACCGGACTGCGCCCGCTGGCCGCTGAAGTGACAGCATTCCCGGCCCTCCAGCTGACTCTGCCGTACCTGCCTCTGCCTTCCAGGATTGACCCCCTGTATTACGAGCAGAAGTCCATCAACACCTGGCAGGGTGAATGGGCCAAAGGCGCAGCGACACCGCAGAATGTAACCGCCAAGTGGGGCGACAACTTGTTAGGCGCCAGCCTCAGAGCATCGGCCAAGATCAGGATCGAGATGGTCCTGACCAAGGACGTGTCCGCAACACCCATGACGGCCTACACCATGAGACTCCTGTCCGGCTCAGGGACGAATGAATTGCAGGGCACCAACGGCGTACCCTACAATCCCACTACCGCCTTTGTCTTCGCGACCAATGCCCACCTCACACTCCAGAAGCTAGATGCCGCCGGTGTGCCGACAGGGGCCCTGATCACCGATCAGGCCCTGTTTGATCCGGCATTCCCCGACGGGCTCAACAAGCTGGCTGGCGAGATCCCCGTATCTGGCAATTTCACCTACGGTTTCATCTGGGATCCATCAACCTCAGGTTCCACCGCAGGCAGATACCGGATAACCTTCAGGCTTGATCCGAATTCGCAGTTCGGAGCAGGCAACCCGGCCAACAACACATTCATGACAACGGCCACCAACGGTGTGCGGGTATCCGACACCGAGGCCTACATCGACATCGTGGTCCAGTAAACAGGACGCAGCCCAGGACTCCGGACATGTTCCGGGTCCTGGGCACATCAGGCCAGAGCAATCTCGCCCTGGCCATTCATACAGGGAGGTGCCGTCATGAAAAAGATAGGGATTCTGTCTCTCCTGTCCGCAACCATGTTTTTGCTCCCGATTATCAGTTTTACACCGGTGGCATCCGCTCAAGACCGTGATCGCGACCGGGATCAGCTCAAGACGCAGCAGCAACTTCAAGACAAGGACAAACTCCAGACCAAGGATCAGCTCAAAGAGAAAGACCAGCTCAAGGAGCAGGAACGGACACGGGAGCGAACCCGTGAACAGACCAGGACGGAACGGCCGGAAAGACCGCAGCATGAGAAAGCTGAACGGACTGAACGAGGCGGTCGTTGAGCCTGTTCAGCCTGTGACATACCGTCTCATGGCATGGTCGGACTCAACCGTCCGGCCATGCTCGGCCGGCATACTGTAGGGAAAGGTGCTCCGGTGAACTCACAGGTCCAGGCAATGAAACATGCCCCTGCCCGATGCTTGCGACCTTCAACCAGCCGCAGCAAAGCTGGCATACTTTGTGGCGTTGTGCTGATTGTCATTGGAATAAGCACGTCCGGCTGGGCTGCCGCTGAAGATGAACGGCAGTCCCTGCCGGCCCCTCAATGGCGGGTCAGCGCGACGGTGAATTATTCGAGCGGTTCCTATGGGACGGATTCCAGGACGAACATCCTCTATGCGCCCATGACAGTACGAAGGATGTTTCGGGATGGCGACGTGAGCCTCACGGTTCCCTTCGTCATGATCTCCGGCACCGGCGCCGTTCGATTGGTGGGCGGCGTTCCCACTCGAACAGGCAGCGCCACTGCTAGCTCTGTCGGAGCGCTCGCCGCCGGGTCCGGAGGCAAAGGACCGGGAGCCAGCCCCTTATCCTCGAGCACCACCGACGGCGGCCTTGGCGATATCATTCTACGCGGCCGCTATTACCTGATCGAGGAAAGCACCATCATGCCGCTTGTGGCGCTTACCGGACGAGTGAAGCTACCGACCGCGGATGCCGAGAGTGGCCTCGGCACGGGCGAGTTCGATGAGGGGGCGGGAGTGGAGCTAACCAAGACCCTCACGGACCGATGGCTGGCATATCTTGACGGAGGCTATAACATCATCGGCGAGGCACCAGGCACCAGCTTCAACAATCAATGGTGGTACGACGTCGGTATCGGGTACGACGTGACGGACAATCTCCATATGAGCGTTTTCTATGAAGAGTATCGCGCTTTGGTCAATACCGTGAACAACGCCCGTGACCTCTTAGCGCTGACGAACTACATGGTGAGCGACACCGTGCATCTGACCGGTTCGCTGCTTGTCGGACTGTCGAATGGTGCCCCGAATTACGGGTTCGGCTGCGGAATCAGATTCCGGTTTTAAGTGAACGCCGCGCAGACCTGAAAGCCCCGCTCATCCCCGAGCGGCCCAATCTCTCGAAGCTACCCCACCACCCGACCGGGAAGCCGTTGAAACAAGGCAGGTCGATGTAGCTGATTCGCCATCGGATCGCATTGTAACAACCTGGACTCAGATGCGAAACCGGGCGAGTTCTATCACTGACAACAAGGAACCCAATACGTCGAATCGATCAGACTGGGAGATCGGTGGTTGAGGACCTGATGGGAATGGACAGACGGCATGGGAAGGAAATAGCCAGGAAGAACTCCTGGCAATCACCCTGGCGACACTGAACTCGTTCCGATTGGTACCGGCAAAATTGGCTCAGCGACACAAACCTTCGTCCCATTCTCAACAAGAGCCAGGATTTCGAGAAAGTTGTATGGTTTGAGGAGATAGGCCACGGCCCCCAACCGTATGGCCTCTTCAGCAGATTCGAGACTCCCCCTCCCTGTCACCACGATGACTTTGACGGCTTGGCCACTGGCCCTCACCCGTCGAAGTAATTCCATTCCGCTGATATCAGGGAGACCGACATCCATGATGACTAAGTCCATGGGAGATTCACCAATAATTTTCAGCGCGGCAGAGGCTGTCTCCGCCGTGTAGATCCGATAGAACGAACTGAGAATCATACAAAGAGCCTTACGAGGTCCCTCTTGATCCTCAACGATCAAAACGTTCGGCTGAGAGGCGCTTGTCGCCATCACATGCTCCGTACACAATCGCTGATCCGACGCCTCATCATACCTGCACCTTACGCGTCCCACTAGGTGCATTGGCACTCTAGGTCCATTTAACCACGTAGCGATAAAGCACTATGAATGCAGCGAGGCGTTCACGGAGAGAACGACACTACCGGCGAATTTATCCTACAGGTTCCGCCAGGCTAAACAGACCGCAACACCTCAATACATTGAGACATTGGGCAGGAAACCTACTCAGCCGAATGGTCAGAAGACCCCTCTTTGTCATACACATTGTAGGAATCGCCCTACAGCCAACAGAGCCCCAGGCGCAGCGACAAATCACCAGTACCGGCGCGAATCCAGCCATGCACGCCAGCGTCCTGCGATAACTACCGCCATACACTCAAACGAGTCAGTCGCCCTCCCGCGGCTGGCTCGTTGTGTATCCGGGTAACGCATAGGAGGTGTTTACCTTTTCTTCCTCCCTTCGTCTTACTGAGTGACAGGTTGATTGGTGGGGGCCGCCGGATGAGAGAGCCGGTTCCGTTCCCTCCAATAACAGCCGCGACTCACACGTACCATCCACTCTCTTGCCCAGAAGGAGCGCACATCATGAAGAACGCTGTCTTGAAAGTCGGAACGATTGCCAGCTTGGTCATGGCCATGGCAATCCCAGCCATCGTGCCGAACATGGTATTCGCCCAGGTTGGTGATGTCCGTCAGGAAGATCGGCGAGCGGATCGGCAACAGGATCGCCAGGCGGATCGGCGGGAAGATCGTCAGGCAGATCGCCAGCAAGACCGGCAGGCTGACCGGCAGCAGGATCGCCAGATGGATCGTCAGCAAGACCGGCAGATGGACCGCCAGGCGGATCGGCAACAGGACCGGCAAGCGGATCGGCGAGCAGATCGCGGTGGGCGCGGCCGGTAATTTTGTTCGCACAAACGGCAAGAGGGGCTCACGACAGGTACCGTGAGCCCCTCTCTTCATGTGGATCAGACCGAGGTGTGCCTACTGATGCCTCTTACCTTGGCGGTCGTGCTTCTCACGGGCAATATGGCGCGAGGCCCGATCCTGCGCATGGTCGATTCTAGCCCGCTCTCGCTTGGTGACCGTCCCATCTGACTTCGCCTTGTCTTCCATCTTGTTGATGTGTTCCTGCTGCTTGTTCAGCCGATTGGCTTCGCGCTCGTTCAACTGGCCACTGGCAATCCCTTGATCGATCCGCTTCTCCTGATTTGTCTGTCGCTGGTCGATCACGGGCCCGTCTGCCTGGGCATAGGCCATACTCATGGTCAAGATGACTGCGCTGACGGCGAGCAATATCTGCTTCATGTCTTCCTCCTCATTTAGGTAACGAGTGAGCCCCTGACTGCAGCAACGCGCACATCAACTGTGCGTTGACGACAGGATTCAACCACTTGCTAGCAGCACCCCTTCTACCAAGACCTATCGGTTTCGTCCAAGGGTTTGTCCTTTTATTCAATGAAAAAGGGCTGCCCTCTCACGAAGGCAGCCCTGACAACGACTCTGACTCGGTCGATCTAGCGATCTCGGCCTCCGTGGCCGCCCCCCCCGCTGCGATCAGGTCGGATGCCACGATCAGAGCCTCCGCTGCGGTCACCGCCACTGCCGCTTCGATCGGAACTCCCGCTACGATCACCGCGGTCGCCGCTGCCGGATCCGCTGCGATCCTCCCGAAACAACCGGTCTCCTCGCTCTCCACGGCTCACCTGTTCGCGAAGGGCCTGCAGACTCGCACGGCCATCATGAAACTCAGCTCCACGGCGCTTCACTTCCCGGCTCAGATCGAGCAACTCAGATGATCGGTAACCCTGGCGAAGACCTTCGCCAACCAGCGTTGTCCCATCCTTTGATGAAATTCGACCTTCTTTCATCACCGCCAGGCTCTTGGCCCCTGCGGCCAAGGTCTCCTGCGTGACTTTCTGTTTACCATCCTGGGAAACACGTGCAAGCTCCCGCACTTCGTCCGAAGAGGCGCCACGGGAAAACGCATCGGCCATCATTTCGATAGCCCGCTGGCGATTGCCTTCCGCCACACCGCGCGTCCCTACTTCGCGAAGGACTTCTTGCGCCGACTCAAAATGGGTCACGAGCTGACGCAGGACCGGATCGATCCGCTTCGGCTCCACGCCCTTCGCCAGACCTTCCTTCACTTTATTGGCCAAGGGCTCCGTCGGTAAACCCTTTTCTCCCGCTTTCGCCACATGGTCCAGCAACTGATTGACCTCTTCGGCCGAATAGCCTTGGGCCGAACGAAGCCGGTCGATCTCCTCGCGATCTTGGACCGACAGGGTTTCTGCCTGAACGGCCGCGACCGGCAGCCAGAGCGCTGCGATGATCAGCCACATGTGTATATTTGTTTGTATACGCATCGCCTTACCGCACCACGACCACACCGTTCGTACGCCCAAACCCATCGGTCACAAAATCTTCTGCCATCGGCGGAGTCACCCATCGGGTGCCATTCACGAGATAGATGAAGGTATATTCCCCTTCGTTCAACGGCACCTCTACTGACCAGAGGCCGCTCCGATCGACCGCCTTCATCGGCGTGGCCCCTTTGCTCCAGTTGTTAAACGAGCCCATGACGAACACCTCTGTGGCATCCGGTGCCAGGAGCGTAAATCGCACGCCCCCTGACACCCGCTTCGGCAACTCGAGCTTCATCGTCTGTGCGCAGGCCGCTAGCCCAACGAGCAGCAGCGCGATCAACAGTCTCGACACCATCTTGTCCATGCGCGTGAGCGTACTCAACTGCGCGGCTCGATGCAAGGAAGTCGATATGAGGATTCGCAGGCTGCAAAAAAACCAAAACGCTCAATTCACAATGCTGTCTCCGCACATCTATCCTCATGGCTGAACAGGCCATAGGATGCTCAAAAAGTCCGTCCAGCAAGGCAGCAGCAAACGAAGAGGCGAGGCGTACGCTTCGGTACGTTGAGCCTCTGAGCGCGGCGAGAACGCCGCTGGCGGACTTTTTCAGCATCCTGTTAGATACTGACATCGAGCACCGCATTCTGCGCTCCAAATCCATCGCCTGCTCCCTCTGCGGCCAGGGGGTCGGCAATCCATTGTTTGCCATCGATCACAAACATGTACTGATACCGTCCCGGCTTCAGCGGGATCGTCGCAGTCCACAGGCCGCCCTCGGATCGCTCCAGCTGCGTCTGCCCGGGATTCCAGCCGTTGAAATCGCCTGCAACCGAGACCGACTGAGCCCCTGGCTGAAGCAATACAAGCCGCACAAACACGGTGCTCTCTTGCCCCGGTACAAATGACGCCTGCTGCGCCTGCCCCCCGGCAACCGACATCGGCACCTCCACAATCCGTTCCGGCCCAATGCGCAGCAACCCCACGACCGCCACCACCGCCACGCAAGCCGCCGCCATCGCACCAACCAGATTCCATTCCAATGTCCGCGGCAGCGTGGCGGCCGCGCGGAGTCGATCCCAAAGGCTAACGGACTCCGGCGCGATCCTGGCCTGCACCTGTGCCAGGAATCTCGCCGATGGCGCGACACGGGGCAACTGCGCTGCCTGAGTCACCACAAGTTCAAGATTCAGCCAGCGTCGACGCAACGACTGATCGGTGTCCATCGCCTGCAGAAACGTCACCCGCTCCTCCGGCGTCAGATCGTCGTCGAGAAAGCGTTGGATCATGAGCTCTTGTTCTTGCATCGTTACGCCTCTTTGAATGCCGCCAGCTCTCGACTCAATTGCACCCGGCCCTTATACACTCGCATCTTCAACGTATCGCCATTCACCCCGAGAATCTCCTGCATCTCTTCGTAACTCAACCCTTCGACATGCTTCAGGACAAAGGCTTCTCGATAGAGGGGCGGCAATCGCTGAATCGCCCGATCCAATTCGACCGCAACTTGCTGCTGAGACAAGAGGCGTTCCGGGGTCCGCTCCTCTACCACTCGATCGTCGAGCACGTCTTCGATCTCAACATCTTGGAGCCCCTGTCCTGGCCGTTTGACTCTGAGCCAATCCTTGCACTTGTTGGCCGCGATCCGGTAGAGCCAGGTGGAAAACTTCGACTCGGCCCTGAACTTCGGCAACGCCTTGAAGGCCGCCACAAACGTCTCCTGAGCCAGATCCTCCGCCTCCGTCCGATCCCCCACCATGCGGTACGCCAGATTCACAATCACCGTCGCATACCGTTCGACTAACTGGCCGAACGCATCCTGGTCCTGCTTGAGGCAGCGAGCAACCAGCTTGGCCTCTTCGGCGGCCATTCGAGGGTCTAGCTCCATCGCCAAACTCTCTCACCAGGGACGGCCGCTGCCGCATACTCTATTCTGCCTTCCTGATCCATTAGACGAGCCGCCGAGGTGAAGGTAAATGCCTACAAAGTGGTTAGAAGCGGTAGCTAGCTCCGATTGAAAAGGCTTGATCCGGAGCCCCATTGGACACGCCGAGCGTCACACCAGCATTTACCCGCCAGGCTGCCGAAGCGGTATAGTTCACGGCGAAAAAGACATCACGGGCATTGACGAACCCAGGGACAATGGCCCGGTACTCTTCGAAATACACGCTCGCCAAGAGATCTTTCGTGAAGTAGTAACCAGCCCCGACGTCGTACCAATATTGATTCTGGAAGTTCAGCCCATCGGGATCCCCGATGATGTTGTAACCCCCATCTAAAAATGCGATCCAGCTGTTTCCCAACATTTTGGACATCTCGATGCCTGCCCCATAGTCCAACTCGCCGGTTCCAAGGCCCTGGCTGGCACTCGCCGTCGGCATCTTCACCCGTCCCGTTACCGCGATAAGCGGCAGGTAGTCCTTTTCTTCGACCAGGTAGTAACGGCCCTTCAGGATGATGTCGCCAAGTCCAGATGTCGTTGTTTTTTGTCCAGCCGTTCGGCCAGTCAAGCAGGAGGGCTTGTCTTCACCCGGCTCGCAACTGGTTGATCCTGAACCGCTATTGCCTCCATGATTATCTTGCACGACCGTAGGACTTCCACCTACCAAGGTTGACCGTCCATCACTCGTCGCGGTTACAAATGGGATAACCAAGGTCACGTCGCCGTCTTTAAACATTCTCCGAATCGATAGGGGCGCATAAAAAAATGTGCTGGTCGTACCAGTCCCGAAATTTCCGCTGCTATAGCTCGGGGTAAACCCAAGCTGCCAATTCCGGTCTGGCGAAGGCGGCCCTTGATCGGTCTTATCCGCCGCAAAGCCCTCCGTGATCCAGAGCCCCATACACATGACGACACCGAGAAGCATCCCTACTCGCTTCAACATGATAACCCCTTCATTTTTCCCTGTTCGACACCAACAATAGGCTTCATAACACAGCGGCGCCGGGCAAGTCTCCCGACGCCGCCGTCTCGCCGCACCCGACAACGAGGTCGAGCTAGTTGCGCCCGGCTCGCTCCGGCTTTTCCGGCCGCTCAGGTCTCTGTGGCCGTTCTGGTCGCTCTGGCCGCTGCGAGCGCTCAACCCGTTCGGGGCGATTTGAGCGGTCCATTTGGACAGACCGTGCATTGTCTCGCCCTTCCCGACCCTGCTCGCCCGCCACTTGATCTGCCCGGTCAAGTCCCCGCACCTCGCCACCCCTGTTGGCTCGCCGGTCCTCATGTCGATCGGCCTGACGGTCCTCCTGACGGACATCGCCGGCTTGAGCCATCCGTACATCGTCGCGTCCGCCGCGACCAGACCCACTGTTGACCGATCCGGATCCGCTGTTCCCTGAACCGGGTCCGCTATTATCGTCCCCTCCATGGCCACCACGGCCCTCGGCCCGATTGCCGCCACGATCGTTGCCTCCTTCGAGACGGAATCGATCGAATTGGGCCCTGAGATTCTGTCGTTCTGGTTCCGTCAATTGCGATTGATCGATACCTTCAATCCTCGCCCGCAACTGCCCCTCTTCCCGGCCGATCCTCGCACGAAAGTCGTGACTACGAAAGGTGACGTTTCGCTCTGCCCCGTTCGAGGACGGCACAACCGCCGATACTTGCCTGAGCAGATTCTTATTGGGATCGCCGTTCAAAAACAACGCCCGCTGCTCCGCTTCCGTCAGAGACACATTGCGGAACTGAACCTCCTGCACTCCCGGCCTGGCGAACTGGGTTTGAATCGTCTGCTTCAATGCCTCGATATCCACCGTGCCGCTCGCCGTCCTCGGCAAAGCCCCCACCATCTCGACTTGCCCGTTTTGAACCGGAGGCGCTGTCTGCGCCCACACCGGAGTTGCCGCCAGCACCAGCACACTCACACCCCAGACTGTCATCGCATTGTGTCTCACGATCGTCCTCCCCTGTTGCCCTTGTTAGCCCTCCAGTTCAGCTTCGCGCCACGTCACGACCCCGCCGTTCAGCCGACCCTTCATCTTCACGAGCGTGCCGACATTCACTGCGTTGAAAAAAGCCGCCCGGCCGATCGGCTGATCGTTCAAGCCTTGGAAATCGTCGTTGTTCAACGCCGACGTGTTCATGGCCACGCCCAAGATCGTCAAATTCGGATTCGACACAGCCTGCACCGGCCCTTGAAGATCCACCTCGTCGCTAGCCGACCGCTGCTCGACACGCGTCGCAATCACCGAATTGCCGGCTCCCGCACGCCCGCGCACCCGCACATGATCCCCGATCGACAGATCGTTCAGCCCCGTGATCGTATTCCCGCCGTTCGCGTTGAACTCAGTCTGGCTATTCACATTGACCGTCACGCCGGAAAGCCCCGTAATCGTAAATGTCCTCGCCGCCAGATTGACCGCGGCCACATTACCTTCCAGCTTCACGCCAGCATGGAACTTCACATGTTTCGCCGTCAATATCCCATTGGCCAACCGGCCTTCGGCGGAAAGTTTCGCCCCCACGACGATTTCATCGACCGTCCCGCCGCGAAATTCCGTATTCGCCGTTGTCTGCACATGGGTGTTCCCGATGAAGAAGTCGCCGAGCCCGAGCACCTGTGTGACGAACCCTTCCACTTCAAACTCGTCCGCCTGCTGCACGCCCTGATTCTCCGGCTCGACCTTGGAAGCCGTGAGGGTGGTCGTCGTCGAATTGAAGCTGCTGGAGCCTGCTCCCTTCGCCTCCACCAACAACCCGTTCCAGGCATTGCCGGCTGGACTCGGCATATCGTTGATGAGCGCCGTCGCGTAGCTCACAGTCAGATTGCCGATCTGCAAGGTCTTCGCTCCGTCATTGTGATTCTTGACAAACCCGCGCACCTCCGGCGTGACAAGCCCGGCCGGTTTCTTCTCGATGAAGGTCGCCTGAATCACCCCATCCAGCCGGACATGCCCGTTCACTTCGACGACATCCGTCCCAGCCACGAGATTCGCAATACTTTGACCCGCAATATTGTTATCGATGATCGTCGTGTTATCGACCAACACGGTCTGCCCCATCACCACCAGACTGAGACCATCTGCTGCGACCGACTGCACCAACCCCTCGACCGCATCGTGCTGGCGAACCACACCGGCCGACCGCTGACCGCCGCTCATTGAGCCGGTCACCACCGCTGTCATGCCAAGCTTGAGATCGCCCTGGCTGCCCGACTGACCGTCGACGACGAAGGCCGCGCTGTTCGTCTCAAACCGTTTCCCGTTCACGAACACGCTACCGAAGCCGGTGATCGTGCCTGAGGCGGACGCAGTCCCGCTCGAAGCTCCGACACCGGAGGAGGCCCCATCCCCTCCGCTACCGCACCCGCCCAACAGCCCGACGATCCCGATGGCGCCGAGCACTTTGAAGACAATAGATGACTGTCGCATGGCTGTACTCCTGGCTAGATAATTGAACCCTACAATTTCGGTTTTGAAACATCATCGGCCTGCAGCCCCGTCGGCCGCGGCCCATCGGCCAACACATCCGCCGACCACGCCACATGTGCGGGACACCACTGCCACACGCCGAGCGTCATGATGCGGGTGAGGCCTGCGGGAAGGCATGCCGTCTTGTTGACCGACACCTCGCGGTTAACCACGCGTGTCGAAGCCCCGCAGCGACTCAAATAGGGTTCGCTGGCGACTTTATGTAGATCGAAATGAGGCACGAAGAAGGCAACGACTGGCACCGGCAAGACCGCCAGCGAAGAATCGTCCACCCACTCGCGGCCAGAACAATGGCCGTCCAGCCCTGCCGTCCGTTTCACATCATCGCGCACCAACGTCGACGTGCAACCCGACAAAAGCAGAAGCATTGAAAGAATGAACACACTCGCTGTTGAATGGACCTGTCGCATAGAACCCTCCTTCCTCCCTCGCCTGATGGGTTAGACGAGAGGCCGAAGGAAACGTAAACTGAAAACTGATGAACGCAGATCGGACGTCCCGACTAGATGAATGCGCGAGGCACATACGCCGGTTCAGGTTGTCGAAGAAGAAGATACGGAGGGGCTGAGCCAGACAGCCAGCTTCAGAATACATCAAGCGTCGGTGACGTCCCGTAGAGGCAGGAACACCGCTCCACGCCACCTGCGAGGTGATCCCGAGCCTGAATGTTCATTGAGTCATACGCGAGGGGAGAAGATCGATATACTAAAACCCTGAGAACAAGAGCCAATACTCGCAAACAGTCACGATGCCAATTTCGGGTCCTTCACCGTTAACGCGTTCTCAACCAACGTAAGAACCTCTTGAAAATTGAATGGTTTGAGGAGATAGGCCACCGCCCCCAATCGTAAGACCTCTTCAGCGGACTCGATGGAAGCCCCTCCGGTCATCACAATCACTTTGATATCTCGCCCGGTTGCTCTCACCCGTCGCAGCAATTCGATGCCGCTATAGTCGGGAAGACCGACATCCATCAGCATGAGGTCAATGGGGGATTCGACAATAATTTTCAGTGCGGCGGAGGCCGTCTCCGCCGTATGAATCCGATAGAACGAACCGAGAATCATCATCAAGGCCCTTCGCGGCCCCTCTTGATCCTCGACAATGAGGATGGTCTGATCAGATGGGGTTTCTTCCATACGTACTCCGATTACTCATACTACTCCGAGTCGACACTATATATCACAATTCTGATTCCTTCCGACCACCGTTTGCTCTTGCGAAATCCAGAAAACCGTCCGATCAATCGTGCAAGCCAAGAGGATGCATGAATTCCAAGAAAATGAAGTCCTGGCATGGAACGCGTGACGCTCGGTACCGACAGGCCCAAAACCTATGGACGGAGGTGCCACACTATGCTTGGACTAAACCGGAATCAATAGGATTCGATATGCCAACGCCAGTGCGGTATCGAGGAGTACGCCAATTTCTCAGCGAGACTAGCAGGCTGTTGGCAAAGGCCGCCGCCAGGAAACGCTGAACGATGAGTGATGAACTATGCGCCAAAAACCATACCCACTTCAGCGTTCAGTCGCTCTCTCCTTGCGGCCTTGCTGAACCGTCTTTCTGAACAGCCTGCGATTACATCTGACTGCGCCTGCAACTGTTCTAGTCAGCGCATTTCGGCCGTGGCCTCGTAGTTTGTCAACAGCCTGTTAGCGAATATCTTTAAAAAATGCGCGAGGCAACACCGGCAGACGGAACTCGACATGGAGAATGATGAGCAACACACGAAGAAAGCTCCGCCAGATACCCATTTTCAAGAATTTGCGGGCGTCTGTGATGACCGGAGGAGAAAGGAGGAGCGGACTGGTCATCGCGATCAGTCGTTCGCAGAACGCGACATCTTCAAGGATCGGCTGGTTAGGAAATCCTCCAAGCTGTTCGAATAGGCCGCGACGGACGAAGAGGGCTTGGTCGCCGTAAATGATTCGACTGCGGATGCATCGGAAATTATCCAGAAACGAAATCAGCTTCAGCCGCCAGTCATCACCGGAAAACTGGTGCATGAACCCGCCGGCCTGGACAGTCTGGGTCGCCTCCATTTCGTTCAGCCTCTGAATCGCGCCAACGGGCAAGACCGTGTCGGCATGGAGAAAGAGCAGCCATTCGCCTATGGCCTGCTCCGCTCCCGCATTCATCTGACGCGCGCGGCCCTTGGAGGCTGCCAGCACTACCCGCGATGCGTGATGGGTGACGGGTGATGAGTCGAAACAGAAACCATGTTCAAGAAGAACCTGCCGCGTGCGATCGGTACTGCCGCCATCGACGACGATGACTTCGTAGTCGCCGGGTTGGCGGAGAAGTTCGCGCAGCGTATGCGGAAGCGCCTTCTCTTCGTTGTAGGTCGGGATAACGACTGTAACCATCGTTCCTTCTTCAGCTATAGGCTATCTGCCATCAGCCATCGGCGCTTGTGTCAACCACTCAGGCAAAAACCCCCTCACATCCTGAGCCCAAACCGTAGGATCTTCGGCAATCGATTCGAACAAATGGCTCAACGTCAGGACCATCTGGTCCGTCAACGCAAGATAGGTCTCGGCTCGACGGCACAATGTCTCGGCATCGATCCGGTCCTCGGCCATAGCCCGTTCGAGCATGCGCCGGCCAAACCCATGGTGTGCCTCTTCCTGCTGCAACAGGATGCGCCGGAGCCGACCGAATGGCGCCGCGCGTTTAGTTAACCCTGCCTCGATGCGCGTCAGAATCGCTTCGCCCAGCCCTTCAAGAATGACCTGTTCGGCCAGAACCGTTTCGAGCACGTCTTGTCGGGCCAACGCATCGTCGAGCAGCGTCCGGTAGGCTTCCAACGCGGGAAGAAATGGCGTATCACCGAGGTGTTTGGGCGCCAACCAGGCAATGGCTCCCTGGAAAACCAGCGCGTGTGCGGCCTCCTGGCGGGCCTGACTGAAAAGAAACCGGCGCGCCCCCGCATCCGGCACCAAGACAGCCTGAGCCCTGGCACAATCGTGGGCCATCCGCTCGCCATGCTCGAGAAAGGTGAGCAGGCGGGCGATGGGCACCTTCTCGTCAGAACGTACCAGCACGTGCCATCTCCTTGGGCGGAATGCCGTTCACACTCCAGTCATATTCGAGATATTCGATGCGATAGCCCGGCTGTCTCAGCTCCTTCGCCAGTTCGGGATCATCGATATAGCGAGCGATATAGGACAAAACCGATCCAGCAGCATCGGCGAAATCTTTTTCAAACCATTGAAAGATCATCGACAGCGAAGCCACTTTCTCCGTTCGATTGAAACGATTGCGCGTCGGATCGTTGATGAAGGCCTTCGCAACCTGAACAAGCTGGCGCTCTAATTGCTCAGGCTGATAGGCCCAGGGCTGCAGTTTCGGACAGGATGTGGATGCGCAGACAATGGCAAAATGCATCAGCGGCTCATGGAACTGTTCGATCAGCACCTGCCGCTCAAGGTCGTAGAGATTGATGGTCGTCCCGCCGACCAGATAGTCCCGGCCGATGAAATAGCGATAGCGCCCCCAAAGCGTCATTGGCGAATAGTGGTCGAGGATGCCCTGGACAGCAAAAGCATTGTAGGCATTAATCCAAAATGCCAGCTGATCCTGGCGCGTCGCCAACCTTGTCGGATCGATGCGGTTGAGTTCACTCATATAGCCATTGAGCGTGCCATCGCCCTGTATAGCAGGATAGTCCACCTGTCCATCGTGAACGTGAGCCTGGACGATCCGGTCCCAGGCCTGGTGAGAAAATCGATCAGTGGCAATGGGATCAGCCGGCTGGAAGGTTCGCGGCATGATTGAACAGCCGGCCAGCATGACGAGCAGGAAAACCTCACCGATCCAGCGACTCATGAGAGGGGCCTCGCAAGGTGAATGACCGCGCCGTGCGCAGCGCGACGATCGGATGACGCAAGATCGTTCCGACAACACGGCCATCAAGACGATTACATGAGGAGTTATCGGAACAGATCTTGATCGCTCCCCGGTCGAACCGGTCCAGAATCTCGTTCAGCGACGACTCCAGCAGATTTCCCACAGACGAAAACGCCAAACAAGGAGACAGATTCCCGGATGCGTCGATGGCCACACTGTACCGTCCCGCGTCACACGATTCCAGCGTCTCTCCACTCAGCCAGCTCGCATTGTCTTCGACAAACTTTCGAAGGTAGCCTGGGGGCATCAGCTCGTCATCAAGGAGCCCCCGAAACACAGCGGCGGCACTCGATCGCTCATACATGAGCAACTCATCCGGTCTGCCGTAGGTCCCAACGTTCCAATGATAGGCGCCCACCACCGGTAAAAACCCCTGCTCGCGCGCGAATCGGATAACCGCCTGGACCTCGGTTCGATTGGCCTCGCTCACGATGCAGGTCAGAAACTTCGGATGGGAGAACCGTCTCAACAACCTGATGCCTTCCAGCACCTGCTCCAACTGATCGGCTCCCCGGATGCGCCGATAGGTCTCTCGATCCAATGTGTCCAGACTCACTGAGATCGCCAGCGGCAACCGGCTTAGTCGCTCAACAATCTGCGGCGTGAACTTCGTGCCGTTCGTAATCAGCGTGAGATGAAAACCGATCGCTGAGAGGTCTTCGAGGATCTCCGGTAGATCGCGGCGCAACAGCGGTTCGCCCCCCTGTACCAGCACAAACCGCACACCCTCGCGATAGAGCCCGGAAAAGACCCGTTGAATTTCCGCCCGCGTCATTTCGTACCGCCCGACATTGAGCGGCAGGTCGCAATAACCACAGGCGGAATTGCATCGCAGATTGACTTGGAATGTGGCCAAGACCGGTCGGCTTGCCACAAGATTTCTGAATGGCTTGAGCACATGGCTCAACATCGTCAAGGGCCCTGCCATCACCTATCCTCACATCGGCAGATAGGGTCATATTTGGACAGGTTCATGCCGTTTTTTTTCCTATATTTGTTGGCATTTCGAGGTACTTCCCGCAACAACTCTCATAACCTGCTGAATTCCCTTGATCAGTCTGACCGTCCATTTCGGCATACACCTTGCTGAGGGGTTCTAGGTTGAAGACAACTCTCACGTTGCAAGGAGGTTTTGGCATGAAGAAAGTACACAAGCAGACTCTCACGGTCCTGGTGAGCACCCTGGCTATTATGGCATTGGCGATCGCTCCGGCGTTGGCCAAGGACTCGAAGAGCAAGAAGTCTGGCCACTCCAGCCACTCGTCTGCGAAGGCAGCGGCTGAAGCCGTCAGCCATGTCCCGGAGCAGGGCGAGGCCCCCAAGGCCGGCCACCATGATTCCAAGCCAGGCCCAGCCTGGAAAACCGTCGGTGGGACCGTGAAGAATGTCGAAGGCGACATCTATACGGTCGAAGACTACGAAGGCAACCAAGTCAGTCTGCGCGTCGGACAAGGTACGAAACATATCAAACAGAAGAAGGTCGGGGACACCGTCCGCGCGGAAATTACGCGAGGCGGCTTCGCGAACTCTATTCAGTAAGCCCATTTCGAATCCGCGCACCCACCTCACGCGCGGTGGTGTCCATGAACGGGCTGGCCCTGAACAGGCCAGCCCGTTCACAATAACCACCGCACACGTCACGGCTCTCGAGTCGATACCGTCACCGATCGCTGAAACACAATATCGCCGTAGTAGGCCGTCGCCTGTTCCTTCGTATTATCCGTATCCGTCATGATCGCCACGCCATTGATCATCGGCGGCTCTTCCCCGAAGGCTCGCTTGTAATCCTCGTAGATATTCCGTTCCTCAACGACCCATGTCCCGACCTTCTGAGGCCCACTTTCGACCACGATCATCTGTGCGAAGTCTGTATAGGCATTCTCGACAATGGTCCCAACCGGATTCTTGGTTTCCCAAATATAGTTGAGCGCCCCGATAGGAATGTCGCCGAAAATCGCACGGCCGGCCTTGTACTTCAGCTTCTTCCCAAAACCGACCTTCTCGGGGTCGTATTCGAAGGTGACATAGAGCCGGGCAGGAAAGTCGTCGCCCGCCTTGAGGGCCACATCGCTGCCATTGAGCACATGGTCGATCTTCCACCGCCACCGAACGACCGGGTATTCTTTGGGATCAATCCTCACCTCTTTGGTCAGACCTGAGGCAGAGGACTGACTCACAGCCTTTACCACCACCTCTCCCCCATCCTTCACGACTTCGTACGAAGTATGTTTTGGAATCTTTTTGAAGGTGAGCGGCTTCCACCCCTCGGGCATCGCCTGCCCAATCGTCCCGCTCGAAAACTTCGCCACCTCAATTATTAATGGAGAGTCCGCCCGTGCAACTGCAGGTGCCATGAGTAGCCCTATTGCAATGAGCACGAATTTCCACACAATTATCTCCATCTATCTCATCTACACAATGAGGGAGGGTCGGTTATCCATACGTGCGCGCGTCCAACGAGGGCCTTCTCAGGCCGCGCGTTGCGCGAGCACTGGGATAATCGACCCTCTCTCACCCCCGCCTCATCCACGCAAACAACCTCATCAACAAATTCTTCGTCCGTGGTGTGAAATGCGCCTTTCGCCACAGATTCACGACTTTCTTGTTCACCTCGGCTTGCGTCGGATAGGGGTGAATCGTCCCGGCAATAACCTTGGCTCCTAACCCTGCCTTCATCAGCACGGAAAACTCGTTGATCATCTCGCCGGCATGAGCCGCCACAATGGTCGCGCCGACAATCTTATCCGTCCCCTTCTGGATGTGGATCCTCGCGAATCCTTCGTCTTCACCGTCGAGGATCGCACGATCCACTTCGTCAAGCTTGTAGGTATAGCTCTCGACCTCGATGCCTTTGTCCTTCGCATCCTTTTCGTACAGCCCAACATGCGCCACTTCCGGTTCCGTGAAGGTACACCAGGGCATGACCAAGGATTCGACGCTGGCATAACCCAAGCCGAATGGATGCGGGAAGAGCGCATTCTGAATGACGATCTGCGCCATTGCATCGGCGGCATGAGTAAACTTGTAGCGAGAACAGATGTCGCCTGCCGCAAAGATGCGGGAGTTCGTGGTCTGTAGCCGGCCATTCACCTTCACCCCGTTCTTGTCGTACTCGACGCCGACCGCTTCCAGACCCAATCCCTCTACGTTGGCCGTCCGACCGACGCCGACCAGAATCTCGTCGACCGTGATATCGTATTGCTGGCTGTGAGAATCGACAGTGAGTCGCTTACCGCCATCCGTCTTGCTGACCGTGAGATCTTTTCCGCAACAGAGCAGCTTCACGCCGTCGCGCAGCATCTGCTGTTTCACAACCTCAGCTGCGTCTCGGTCTTCGTTCGGCATAATGCCGTGCTGCGCTTCGATCAAATAAACCTGGCTACCGAACCGCGCAAACGACTGGGCCAATTCGCACCCAATCGGCCCAGCCCCGATCACGCCGATGCGCTGTGGCAGTTCCGTGAGCGAGAACACCGTTTCATTGGTAAGATGGCCGGCCTCTTTCAGCCCCTGGATCGGAGGCGTCGCCGCCCGCGCACCGGTGCAAATCGCCGCCTTCGCAAAGGTGAGGATTCGATTGCCCGCCGGCCCTTCGACCCGGATTGTCGTGTCCCCTGTGAAGCGCCCGCTGCCGATGAACACATCCACACCCAGCTTGGCATAGCGGTGGACTGAATCGTTAAAACTGATCCGCGCGCGTAGCTTTCTCATGCGCGCCATCACGGCGCCGAAGTCGTACTTCACGCCAGCCGGAATATGGAGACCAAACGCAGTCGCCTGCCTCAAATCGGCCCAGGCGCGAGCCGCCCGGATCATCCCTTTTGACGGCACGCAGCCGACGTTCAGGCAATCGCCTCCCATGAGATGCCGCTCGATCAACGCGACCTTGGCGCCCAGACTCGCGGCGATCACGGCAGTGATCAGTCCGGCCGTGCCGGCGCCGATCACAACGATGTTGTAGCGGCCCGTCGGCTCAGGATTGACCCAATTGGAAGGATGGACATTGGCCACGAGCGCCTGATTGTGCTCGTCGTTCGGCAGGACGAGATGCTCTCCGTGCAAATTCATCGCACTGATCCTCTCTGGAAGAAGACGGCACGCGCTGTCATGACTGCCTGGCTTTGAACTTGTTATAGACCGTCGGAACAAGGGCCAGAAGTCCCAATAACACAAAGGCCCCGATCACATTCGGCGAGGCAATTTCCTTGAGCGAGTTGATCGTCCCCAGTTGCCGCCCGGCGTAGGCATAGACGAACGAACCGGGGATGATGCCCAATGCCGTCGCCGCCACATAGGTCCCGACATTCATGCGTGTGAGGCCTGAGACCAGGTTCACCACAAAGAAAGGGAACAAGGGAATGAGCCGCAAGGTCATCAGATAGCTGAAGGCATTGTTCGTAAATCCCTGCTGAACAGGCCCCAGCCACTTTCCGAACTTCTGCTCGACCCAATCGCGCAGCAGATAACGGGCCGTCAGGAAGGCCAGGGTTGCTCCGGTCGTCGCCCCCAGATTCACAAACAACATGCCGAACAGGCTTCCGAATAAAAACCCTCCGGCCAAGGTAAGAATCACCGCGCCAGGCAGCGACAAGCCTGTCACGACAATATAGGCAAGGATGAACAGCCCTGCCGAAGAGACGTAATTCGCCTCGGTGAAGGACAGCAATGTATCGCGATGCGCTTTGAGTGCCGCCAGCGATAAGAATTGCCCGAGATCAAAGTAGAAAAACGCACCGATGGCTGCCGCGATCACCGCGGTAATCACAATTTTCCCGGCACTCGACCCGGCCGGCACAGTTATCTCCGGTACTGGCGTTGGCATCGTCACCTCGGGCTGTATCATGGGGACTCCTCTCATGGCTGTCAATGTCGTCTCCTGCGAGATTGGTCGTGACCCGCGCGATGTTCTTACATCGACCAAGACCAAACAGGCATGAGCGGGCTCAGCCACGCGAGTGGTGTGCATTGGACCTACGGCTAGGATGGTGAAATGGATCTGCAGACCTGTCGATGGAATTCTGATGACCAGCTGGCGAGTATTTATGGGAGCAGACTGAGCGAACGAGGCCTAGGGCTCTTACGGCCTTGGCATCCGCACGGCTGTGGCGGCGCCACTGAGCACCTCACCGACGCGGGTCCAGCCTGCTGATGGGGAAGAGCATCGTCCTTCTGCTGCGCGCCCTCTTTCCATCGAGGGCTGACCGGAACGACAGGTATTCCCGGAAGACTCGGCATTGATGTGGGGACGTGAGACGTCCGGTCCGGCGCACCCAAACCCGAACAAGAGGACGAAGAACAAGCCTGCGCGCATACGAAGATCCTTTCCCCCTGATAATCGCTACCTCACTTGTCGGTCGAGTCAGCGGGAATCTGTAGGGAACGCTGGTACGTCAGAGGAGGCTATTCCCACTGGTGATTGCTCACATCACGATCCATATCGAGGCGGCCGAACGCACGCTCAAACGGATCGATCGTGCCGTCATGATTTTTATCGAGTTCCTGGAAATGCTCGTGCTGAAGCTCACCCGCCTGGGGATTTGGCGCTCGCCCTGTCTGGCGATCCCGACTGGGGTCATACCGTTGCGGCTGCTCGAACATGCCATGATAGGAGAGATCCGGCTTCGGCTGAACGATCGCCGGTGGACGCCGCTGCTTCCCGGTCTTCCGATGGCGAGAGGTCTTCCGATGAGCTTGATCTACAGGCGGTCCCTGAGGCCCTGCGGCCAGAGCCCTATTTAGCTCCGACTTGGCCGGTGGTTTGGCGCTCGCCTTGGGTGGCACCGCCGAACGCTTGCGATCCAGCCCAAGGGACTGACCGGCCGGCGACTTGGCCCCCTGCTTTGAGTTGGGAGGAGCGGCCCATAGGAGCGGCTCCCAGTCGCTGAGCCCACCCAGGATCGCAAGGACGACGACCAGGAGAAACTTGCAAGGATATGGATGTGACGGCATCGCGCCCCCAACAATTAAAGTTGAAGTCTTTCAAGACGACCAACTCCATGATGCCCCATAGACCGCTGATTCGCGAAGAGAATTCCCACTCCTGTCAAAATGGGCCTTGCAAGCCGACTCACTATCTAGTTGTCAGGAAGACCCTGGCTCCCGTACTCTCTCGTGAGGAGGCCACCATGGACGATCCCAACCGACTGACCGAAAAGAAAGAGCAATGGGCCAAGGCCCGACGTGGAGGAGAAGAGCGCGAAGTCTTCTACGAAGGTGATGATCGTTTGCCGCCTGGACAGCACCTCGTCGAAACCTTCCCTGTGCTCGATTTAGGCTTCAAACCCGATATTCCTCTCTCGGAATGGACCGTCACCATCGGTGGATTGGTCGCCAATCCCATCACCTGGACCTGGGAAGAGTTTCTCGCGCAGCCCCAATTCAAAGACACCTCCGATTTTCACTGCGTAACCAGTTGGAGCCGATTCGACAACGAGTGGGAAGGCGTCAGCTTCAAACATATTCTGTCCGTGGTGCAGCCACTGCCCTCGGCGAAGTTCGTGCTCTTTAAATCCTTCGATGACTACACAACCAACCTGCCGCTTGAAGCCTGCGACGATCGGGACGTGCTCTTGACCTACACCTGGAACGGCAGGCCCCTCACCAAAGAACATGGCGGGCCAGTGCGAGTCATCGTGCCGAAACGTTATGCCTGGAAGGGAGCCAAATGGGTGAAGGAAATTACGTTTTCAGAGAAGGATGAGAAGGGATTCTGGGAAGTCCGCGGCTATTCCAACACCGGATTCCCCTGGAAGAACGACCGTTACGGATGAGTTCGCTATTTCTTGACCCAGCCGCCTGAGCCCTCGACAAAATTTCCGGGCTTGGTATTCGCGACGGCCTTCTCCCCTGCAAGTGTTTCCACTGCATTCAAGCTGGTTCCATTGCGGTGAGCGATCTCCTCATAGGCTTGGCGCCGTTTCTGATTCACCTCGTTCGCAAGAGCTTGGGCCTCTCCGCTACCGGGCGAAACGAGGCCCACATAGCCGTTAGACTTTTCTCCGACCAGGCCCTTCGACTTCGCTTCGTCAAGCGTGAGGGCAAAGAGCGGCTGCCCTCCCGAAAAACACCACAACACCACACCGATCGTGATCACTCGTCCCCATGTTGTCATTGCAATTCTCCTCTGCCTAACAGGCCCCTGAGAAGCCATACCAAATTTTCATACACCATCACGTCTTGGAGGATACAACACTACCCTGCAGGATGCTCAAACAGTCCGTTCAGCAAGGCCGCAGGCGATTCGAAACCGGAGGCGTACCCTCAGGGGTACGTTGAGGATTTCGATGAGCCGAGAACGAAGCTGGCGGACTATTTCAGCATCCCGTTAAAACAGACCGCTCTTGTCGGACAAAACTTGATCCAGTTCCTTGTCTACCTTCACGCGAACCTCATGATCGATTTTCACGTTCAGGTTGATGGTAATCGGCTTATCGGATGGCGCCACTTCAATACGCGGCGTACAAGCCTCTAACCAGACCAATGCCCCACCGAGCATTGCACCGACGATACCGGCCAACAGGGTCCTGCTCCGCATGGTCATCCTTATAGAATTCATGGCTATTTAAACTTCTTTTGCACGCCGTCTTGAATATCCTGAACCAGGCGAAGACTCTTCAACAGAGTTGGAATATGTTCCTGCACGGTTACATTAAAATGGAGGGGAGGGGTCTTCTTCAAGTCAGGATTCCGGCCCTCCAGACGCGCGCTCAAATCCAGAGTCCCGTCGTCCGCATACTCTACACCAACCCGCAGCAGCGTGTAATGAAAGTTGTTAAGCGCCTGCGAGACCAGCGATAGCGGGCTATCGGACTCCGAGACGATTTTCGTCGACTCCGAAGTCGGCACATATCGTATCACCCCGCCTGGAGGCTGCGCCTCAACCACCCCGTCTTCGATGGCCACACCATCAGGAGTGATCGTGATAGGCAGCGTCCCGTTCAGCCTTCCTGAGCCCAGGAGTCCCTTCTGCTGTTCCACACTGAGGATCTTGGCCAGATCGAGACTGCGGATCGAAAAGGTCGTCTGATAATGCGGCTTGGCCACATCGATCAGCAACCCAGGGCTCGTGACCGTCCCCCCCAATAGGTCACAGTGGAAATCCTTCACGTCAATGACCGGCAACCCATTCGGCAACTTCCATCGGGCCTGGAATATCGTCGCCAGATTCGTCACCTCGACACCCGTCTGCAGCGATGCGATCGTCACCGGCACTGGTTGCACCGTCGCAATCGACATCAATCCATCAGCATGAAGCGCCATCGCCGTGCTCATCTCTTTCACGCGATAGTCCCGATAATGACCTGACAACTTATCTGCCACGATCTTCGCCGTCCCGGACGTCAGATGGAACCCCTGCGCCGAATCCCCAGAGCCACCGGACCACGACGCATCGACGGTCGCCGTCAATTGACCCTCCGTAACATCCATGGACAGCGGCAATCCCATGAGCATCTTGCTCAGCCGCCGCTCAGCGCCGTCAAAGACCATCGGCCCGATCGTGCCATGCACCATTCCCGGCGCCGCACTCAAGGGCTGCTCAAGCTTGGCCGTAACAAGCGCCTCACGGAAGGGCGCGTCGACACGCAGCTCGGCCTTGACCCCGGCTTGATTCGCCACAAACCTGACCATCCAATCTGTCGCCGGTACTCCCCACGGAGCCACGTCCACCGCCACTCCATCCACCGCGAGTGTGCCCTGCGCATTCCAGGATGCTCCGGTCATCTCGGCCTGCTGTACCCGCAAGGTCCCCTGAGCCAAGCGAACCGGCCGGCCCATCACACGCATGGCCGGAACTCGAACCGCCACCGTGGCAGGCCCGGCGCTGCAATGGCTGGCAGCCAGGTCGCACTGCACGGTCAAGGCCTCGGCCAGTTGTAACGTGACGCTCGAGACGATCGCCCCCCCCTGTTCGATCTGCTTGGCCGTGACGGAAGACGAGGGCAAGAGGATGCCCTTGACGTGCGTTCGAGCCAGCGTCACCGTTCCCCGAAACCCTCCCATCGCCTCCTTCGCCGAGAGAAGCTCCCTCACCGCCTTCGGAAGCACGCCTTCGACCCGATAGGTCCCTTCCGCCAACACCAGCTCGCCGCCTACCCCTTCAGCCCGGCTGGTCTCGAACTCGGCCACCAACGGACCAGATGCCAGTCCATAGGTCACGTGCAGCGGCCCCTCAGCGAGCATGCGCAACGGCCGGTTCGCCCAATACAACCTCCCCTGCACCGGCTTCGTGTTTTCAATCCGTACCGGCTGATCCCCGCGTGGGAGAATCATCCTGACTACTTCCGGGATGATACGGGGTTGCGCATTCACCGTGGCGGTCAGCAACACGCCGGGAGCCAGGGTCCATCCCACTTCTGTCGCATTCCCCGTGAACGTGCCCTCATAGGCGACCGTAATATCTTTCGCCACCTCCTTCAACGCGGGCAGCGTCATCTGCACTTGGACCTGTCCATCCACATGCGTACGGGAATCCTCCTGCAGCGATGCCAATGAGGCATCAGCCGCCGCCGTGCCGGCCCAGCGTACCGCGACATGCCCCGTCACCTTCCCCAACTCCGGGCCGATCGGGACGAGCAGGGCGATAAACGGCGCCAACTCACGGACATTCACCTCCAACCGCCCATTGACCTGAATCGTCTGGCCGTCAGGACGCGCCTGAGATTGCCATGACACAATCGGCACCGCCTGAGGACGCTGGGACACCAAGGTGGCAGACCAGGTGCTGGCCGACTGCCCCGTCACCGTGAGTCCATAAGTCGCCGTATCACGCCCCTGGAACGACAGATGCCCTCCCAACTCGCCATCCCGATACATCACCACACCGGAAATCATTACCCGACGGAGAGGCCCCGTCGCCTGTTCACGGAAAATAGTCACCCGGTCCAGGTGTAACTCGTCGAAGGGAAGAATGGGCAGGCCTCGCAACAGATCGCCGGCAGTCAAGAGGGTCCAGGGCGAGTCTTCACTCTCCTCTCGACCTTGAACGGCTCCTCCCTCCTTGCCACGCTCAGACGGCGGAAGATTCAGAATCTGGATGGCCACATAGGGAAGAGACACCCGATCGACATGCCCATGGATCAGCTGCGGCACCCGATACTGAATCTCCGCATTCGTCAACGACACCATGACACTTTCACCGGCCAAATCCTGTTGGAACGACACGACGGGAATGTGCATCCCGCTCCAGCCTGGATAACCCAGCTGGATGATGACGTGTTTATAGCCATACTGGCGAAGCCCCTGAGCCAATAGATACGAGGCCGTCAACGGCAGGAGCAAATAGAGACTCACCAGGGCGACTAACCCGAGGAGCAGCGCGATCTGATATCGATGAATCAGCATAGGTTCATGTTCGGTCAATCTTGTGTAGACGGTTGTCAGATAATCACGACGGATCTGTCAAGAGCGGCAAGGCCAACCCAGGCACCTCGTCACGCCATGTTCCTTCTGCGCCACCGTTGACAGGCTTTCACAAGCCCCGGTATCTTGCCTCAGCACCAAATCAAGTCCGTTCATACCCGAGTCACCCATTGCTCCCCACCCCATTCGTTCGCCATCTCTTCAACATCCGAGTCCCTCTGAACCGACTCACGAGGCGGCTCGCACCGACCATGCTCCTCGTGCTCTGCGGACTCATCCTCGGCCTATCTCCGCCCCTCGCTTCAGCCAAGCAGACCCAGCAAGAGCGTTCAAGCGACCGATATATTCATCAGCTCGATGATCTCTCGGCGCTCTGGAGTTTCTACAAACAGACCTACATACAACATGGCCGGGTCGTCAGTCTGGACGAACAGGGCATCACGACGTCGGAAGGGCAAGGCTACGCCATGCTCCGTGCCGTCTGGTCGAATGATCGCGCGACGTTCAATACCGTGTGGGCGTGGACGAAGCAACACCTCCAAGTCCGCGACGACAAGCTCTTCGCCTGGAAGTGGAAAGGGGCCGTGCTCGACAAAAACTCGGCGACGGACGCCGATACCGACATCGCGCTCGCCCTTGTCCTGGCCGCTCGGCGATTCGACCATCCACCGTTCGAGCAAGACGCGCTCGCCATCATCCATTCAATCTGGGACCGGGAAGTCATCCAGATCGCCTCGCGCGCCTATGTCACTGCAGGCAATTGGACCAGCGACGAAGATTACCCAACGATCCACGTCGCCTACCTGGCCCCCTATGCCTACGAAATCTTTGCCTCTGTCGATGCGCACCACCCATGGGCCCATGCCACCGAATCCAGCTATGCCATTCTGCACTGGCTCTATGATGAAGAAGCCCTGCCCGTTCCTCCGGAACTCATCTATCTGAACCGACAGACAGGCCACCTTACCGTCCGGCATCCCGTGACCGGGGCCTCATCCTCGTTCAGCTATGACGCCTTCCCGATCTATTGGCGAATCGCGCTCGATGCCGCCTGGTTCGGACGATCTGAAGGGCCCTTGCGGCAAAAGATGCTGGGATTTTTCCAGCGCGAATGGAAGGCCCAGGGAAAATTTGTCGACCACTATTCCCTCAAGGGTTTGCCTCTGTCGTCGAACGAAGGGCTTCCGCTCTATGCCACCATCCAGGCCCTGGCCCTCCAGGAACAGGACGATCTCGCCCGGCTGCTGAGCGAAAAGAAGCTCGCTCAACTCGAAACCACCGCACTCGCCGGGAAACGGCTCCCCTACTACTTCCAGAACTGGCTATGGTTCGGGCAAGCCCTCTCTCTGTCGCAAGCCCGCCACTACGACGAATTTTTGGGGTTTTTGCGACCGTTCGATGTGGTCGGGTTCTCGGCACACTTTCCCTGGGAACTCTTTGCCGTCACCGTCATGCTCTACCTGATCGCCACGTGGCATCCGGTTCTCAAGTTCGCCTTTCTGGCTTGTGGATTGAGCCTCTGTCTCCGCTATCTCCACTGGCGGCTCTTCCACACATTGAACTTCATGGAGTCCGGCGGCCCGTTTATCAGCATCGCTCTGTGGGCGGCAGAACTCTATGCCTTCTCCACCGTTCTGCTCCTGTTCATCCAGGTGGGGGTAGGCTGGAGACCTCAGCCTGTCCGTCCCCTTGAGACAGCCCAAGGCTTTGCTCCCTCTGTCGACGTCTTTATTCCGATCTATTCAGAATCCTGCGAGATTCTGGAGAAGACCCTGATCGGCGCCTCCGCGATGGAGCAGGCTCACAAACGGATATACGTGTTGGACGACAGCCACCGAAACGAGGTCTGCCGACTGGCCGAACGGTTCGGCGCAACCTATATCAAAGGCCCCCGCCAACATGCCAAGGCGGGCAACCTGAACCATGCCCTCACGCAAACGGACGGCGAACTCATCGTGATCTTCGACACGGACCATATTCCAGTGACGACCTTTCTCACAGAGACCGTCCCGTTTTTCGCAGACCCCAACATCGGCTTTGTCCAAACGCCTCACCACTTCTACAACCAGGATATTTTTCAACGGGCCCTCGGCGCCAGCCCGCGCATTCCGAACGAACAGGACCTGTTCAATCACGCGATCCAGGGCGGACGCCAAGGCTGGGGCGGGGCGTTCTTCGTCGGCAGCGGGGCCGTCTTTCGACGGTCGGCGATCGCCGCGTTGAATGGATTTAACTTGATGAGCATCACCGAAGACATTCATACCAGCCAGCACCTCCATGCCAGGGGATGGAAGTCTGTCTTCGTCGACAAAAACCTGGCGGTCGGACTGACCGCGGAAAACCTCGCGTCCTACATTGTCCAGCGTCGGCGCTGGATGCTGGGCTGTCTCCAGATTTTCTTCAAAGACAATCCACTCCTCTGCCGGGGTCTGTCCTTCCGGCACCGGCTCGGCTACTTCGCCTCGCTCTACTACTTCTTCTTCCCGATCGCGCGGGTGATATTTTGGATCACCCCCCTCTACTTCCTCCTGTTTCACCTGCACCCGATTTTTGCCGATGTCTCGATTCTCGTAGCCTACCTGTTGCCATTCATGATCGTCCTCCCGATGATTTCCTCCAGATTGCTGCCCGGATGGCCCAGGCTCATGTGGTCATCCCTCTACGAAGGACCAGTCAGTTTCCCGCTGTTCCGGTCGATGTTCGATCTGCTGCTCCCGAAAAACTTGGGGTTCAAAGTCACCCCCAAGGGCTTGCTCTCGGAGCAACGGTCATTCGACTGGCGATCCTCTGCCAGCCTGACCATTGCCACCCTCATCACGCTCGCCGCCATTGCGAAAGGCCTCTGGGAGTTCTGGTATTTCGGCATCGAAAAGGACGCCTATTTCTTCAATCTCAGCTGGGCCTCCGTGAATCTGCTCACGCTGTTCGTGGGACTGCTGATGGCATGGGAAAAGCCTCAAACGCGAACAGAAGAACGCATCATTAAGCCGATCCCGTTCGAATTGCGAGCCGGCACTCTGTGCATCACAGGCACGACACATGACGTGAGTCTAACCGGAGTATCATGGTTCGGGACATCGCCCGATCCACTGCCTCCCACTATGGACATGAGCTTGCACGGCAGAATCCCCTTCACCTGCCAGGTCCGATTGGTCTATCATGACCAACTGTCAGAGTCTGGTAGCAAATGTGGGCTGGCATTTCTCAACCTCTCAGAAGAACATCGTCGGCTCTTGCTGCTAAACCTCTATAGCGACCCCATGACCTGGGAACATGCGCAGAGGGACCGCCTGCGCAGCAGCCTCCTCATGGCAAGTCACTTGCTCTTCGGTCTCCTGAAGCACTTCAGACCATTAAGACTCAGGCGGCGACAGACTCCCCGACAATGGGATGTCGGCGTCACCGAGGTGCAGATCGGAGAGAAACGGCATCGTGCAATCGTGAGAGATCGATCGGCAAGCGGGCTCAGTCTGTTGATCTTCGCCAACGAAACTCCACTCACCACGCCGTGGTTGGTACGGGGCGCAGACGGACAACTGACGGCCTATCGCCCTATCTATCGCGCGAGGCGATGGAGGCTGATACCGAGAGTGGGCCTCCAGGCCATCCCCTAAACATTCAACGTACATTTGGCGTATTGCGCCAGAAACGACACGACGGGAAAGGCACCGACTAATTTTATGCGATCACGCTCCCTTGCCATAATCAGTTTCACGTTATTGATGGTGACTGGATTCGACCAGCGCGCAGGCGCGGAAGACTTTACGGAAGCCTGGTATCTCTCACGTGGGCGCGCCAACATGGACATTGAAAACTATAAAGCAGCCATCGAAGCCTACGAGAAGGTGGTGGAGCGCGATCCCAACCACCGTGAAGCCATGCGCAACCTCGGCCTCGCCTATGAAAAACAGGGGCTCAAGGACAAAGCCATCGAGACATTCGACCGGTACCTCGCGAAATACGACGACGACCCGGAGATTGCCTTCGACCAGGCCCAGGCCCTGGAATGGTCTCGCTATGCCTATCGCGAAAAAGACATGTTGAAATATTTCCGCATGGGTCTGAAGCGTAAAGACGATACGGCCATGCGCCTCAAATACGCGGCACACCTGGCGCAGCATAAGGAAACCAGCCAGGACGCCATCGCACAATACGGCACCGTTCTCGACCGGCAACCCCGTAATCCCGAAGCCCATCGGGGACTGGCAAAGGCTTATGCCTGGCTGGGGAATAACGATCTGGCCCTCTACCACGCGAATCTGGCGCGGCAGTCTGCGAGACGGGAACCGGGAGATCTGACCAGTCTGCGCCAAGACATGCTCAAGGGACGCGAACCGACGATCGAAGGGGTGGTCGGGGTCCTCGCCCAACCGGAGAAACCGTTCGAGCTCTATGGGTTCCGGATCGGATCGCGCGGCAAAGTCGATTTGACGCCGTTTACCACCACGATCCTCGAAGTCGGCGCCGAAAACTTCTGGAGCTCCAAGGAGCAGCTAGCAGGCAGCTACGTCTCATTGGCCAATCAAGTTCGTTTCAATCCATCGAATCGTGTCGACGCGATTCTGGAATACCACGGAGCCCCCCGCGGAGACGGGCTCGCGTACAAATTCGAATATGCGCATGAAGGACAGTCCTTCTCGATCCGCCCAGGCGTGAAGCGCGAATTCAAATATGACTCGTTCGCCTCGCTCGCCGGCTCCCGCAGCTCAGGCCAACTTTTGGGCCTCGCTCGCTCGACCCTGTTCTACAGCACGGTCTCATTCGATGCGGGCTCGGTTCGCGTGGACGTCACGCCCTTCGCCGGGTGGGTAACTTCTGAGCGCGTGAGTTCGAACGACCAGGTTGGACTCGACCTCAAGACCTCGTTGCCTCTGTGGAAAACGGACCATTGGGACCTGTCGGCTGAGTATCTCTTCTACCTGACTCACTATGGAGAAAATCAGAGCGGGTTTGTCCCCAGCACGAGGGAACCCTTGCCGGGCGGATACTTCAGCCCCCAAGTGTTCGTGAATCAAATTCCACGGCTGGCGGCCATCTACACGATGGAGAATAAGGATGAATTCTCGATAGCCGCAGGCCCGGCGATCCAATACATCGACGAGTCGACGCAATCGTCGGCCTTTCGTATCGGAGGCGATGCCCACGCCTCTTACACCAATCACCTCTCGAAAGTGTGGTTGCTGAAGCTGATGGCCGACTACACCCAGATTGCCAATATCTATACGCGCATCCAATTCAACGGCCTCTTGGTCTATACCTTCAACTAACGGGGCAGCAGAACTTTCTTTTCAATGGATAACCTGGCAATCACCATACGTACGATAGAGTTCTGGCCAGTGGACGTGCCCATCACCGACCCCTTCGTGGTCGCCACCGGCGCACGAACGGTGGCCGAGAATGTCTTTCTGCGAGTCACCTTGGCCGATGGCGCACAGGGCTATGGGGAAGCGGCGCCGTTCCCGGAAGTCGGAGGAGAAACTCGTGCAAGCTGCCTGACCTCCTTGCTCCAACTCAGCAAGGCAATTCTTGGCCGCTCAGCCTCCGACTACAAGCAGATCGGGCAGGATCTATCTGAACAGGCGCCGGCTCATCCTGCCGCCCGCTGTGGGCTTGAAACCGCCGTGATCGATGCCTACTGCCGCGCATCGCACATCCCGATGTGGCAGCTTTGGGGTGGCGCGGACGTGAGAGCGCGAGAGACCGACATCACCATTCCTATCGCCGACCTCGACAAGACCGTCGCCCTCGCGCATGGATGGTACGAGAAGGGATTTCGCCTCTTCAAAATGAAGGTCGGCAAGGATGTCGAGGAAGACATTCGACGGCTCGCAGCCGTGCACCGCGCGCTCCCTGGCATTTCGTTCATTGGCGACGGCAACCAGGGATTCTCGCGTCAGGATTGTCTGACCTTTGCACGAGGAGTCAAGACATTCGGCGGGGCGATGGTGCTGCTTGAACAGCCGGTGATACGGGACGACCTCGACAGTATGGGGGCGATCCGTCGAGAAACCGGCATTCCTGTCGCGGCGGATGAATCGGTCCGCTCGCTCGCGGACGCACAAGAAGTCGTCGCCCGAGGCGCGGCGGACTACATCAACATCAAGATCATGAAGACCGGCGTTGTCGAAGCCCTGGAGATTGCTTCCTTCACCAAAGCGTCCGGCCTCAAACTGATGATCGGCGGGATGGTTGAAACACGCATAGCAATGGGCTGTTCGTTCAGCCTGGTCCTGGGCCTCGGCGGCTTTGAGGTGCTCGACCTCGACACCCCGCTGCTGCTGGCCAACGATCCCGTTACAGGCGGCTACCGATATGAGGGCCCTCAACTGCAACCCTGGGCCCAACCCGGCCTCGACATGACGGCAGAGTCTTCTCCTGACGCCACGACCATCGAGTAGATTACGCTGTCGCTTCGTCACACTTCTTACAGTTCAAGATCTCGCCAAGATGCTGGCTCCGGCCTTCCTCGCTGAGGACCCAGGGCCGATTGGTCATCGGTGGCTGGTGGCGCACATGTTGTCCATGGCCACATTGAAGATCGGCCACCCAATCGTTATATTCGTCCAGATGATAACCAATGATAGGTTGCTGCACGCAGGAACCTCCCTTCCATATTTTCCATAGGCTGCTTAGGGTTAGGCGAGCTCACTCCTTCGAGTGACCGCATGCTAACACGAACGAAAGGGCCAGCGAGATGGGTCAGTCTACGACGAAGATCGGCTTCGTGGGAGTCGGACGGATGGGGGCCAACATGGCCCGTCGGCTGAAGGATCAAGGGGAAACCATCGTGGCCCTATACGATCGGGATCGGGCCACCGCCACGAGCCTTGCGACCGAGCTCGGTAGTGAGGCGGCCACGACCCCTGCCCGAGTCGCAGAACTCGCCGACATCATTTTCACTGTGGTGTCCGACGATGCCGCGATGCGACAGATCTTTTCCCCGACCGGCACAGAGAGTCTTCTCCTGCACGCCAAGGACCGGCTCTTTATCAACTGCGCCACACTTTCGCCAGATGTGCACATCGAGGTTGATACTCTGGTGACGCAACACGGAGGCCGAACCTTGGAGGCCTGCATGGCCAGCAGTATCACGCAGGCCCGCCAAGGCACGCTCTACCTCATGTGCGGCGGTCATCCGGATGTGTTCGAATCGGCGAAACCGCTCTTGGAAAAATTGAGCGCGCACCTGCGCTATGTCGGATCGGCAGGAGAAGCCGCCAAGGTCAAAGCCCTGGTCAACATGGTGATGAACTGCAACACGGCTGTACTCGCAGAAGGGCTTGGGCTTGGAGCCGCGCTCGGCCTCGACCTGACGATGGTGCGGGAGATCTTCGCCCAGACAGGAGCTGCGTCGCGCGTCTTGGAGACGGACGGTGAGGATATGCAGAGTCGCGCCCATGACTGTTACTTCTCGGCTGCCCATGCCGCCAAGGACTCGGGCATCGCCCTGGCTTTAGCGAAGACCGCAGGGATCACCCTCCCGTTGGCTCAAGCGACTTATGAGCAATATCAACGGCTGGTCGCACTCGGCAAAGGCGAGCTGGACAAATCCGCCGTCTCTGAACTCACGTTCAAAGGCCGAGGCTCGCACTAACGCCAAGAATGACTTCGGGAAGGCGATGTGATGGGCGCTATGTTGGGGCACTGAAGTATGGGGCGGCGCAAGAGGGGGGAACGCTGCCGGAGCCAAATTGGCTTACGCGCGACGTCTCAGTTGCGTTGATTGATCACAACACGGCCACATTCTTGGCACTTCAAGCTGCGTCCGACACCAGACCATTCAGGCTCGTTATTGTCGGAAATCCCGCCACCGACAGAAATGGTCGTGGCCTCGGCGGACGACATCGTCCCCGCGTTGCCGAGATACCTCACCGTCGCAACCGTGCCGATTTCGCTCACGGGAACTCTGTCCACCTGCACGGCCCCATCACGATAACTCGTCAGGAGCCACGAGTCAGTCGCTGACGCCGCGTCCGGCAATGCACGCACCTGATAGCTGATTTTGTCCGTATTGGCGCCCTGCCGTATTTCCGGGGTGTAATACTTCAACACTCCGTTCATGGCAAACCCCAAATCGGTCAGGTTGTCGGTGTAGCCATGATTCGCTGCGTGATAGAGATACTCTAACCGCTCGATCTCGCGAACCACGATCTCACCTTCAACAGACTTTGCCTTGGTCACAAAATGGCTGTACGAGACGGTGGCAAGGGACACGAGGACCCCCAGAATGGCCACCACGATCATCAACTCGATCAAGGTAAAACCGTCGGAGCTCTGCATGCGAGGGTGCCGGGACAGGTTCATCATCGTCGTTCGTGAGGCGGTCCGATCTCGAATCGGCTCAACACCGCGTGAATGCGATCCAACGCCTCAGTCGTCGTCTGTAATTGTCGGAATGCTTCCGACCCTCCCATACCCTGAGCCAAGAGAGTCTTCGTCGCGCCATCGACAGCGGCTCGAGCGCGAGACGATTCCTGTTGCACCGTCTCGACCCCCTGCCCGACGTGACTCCAGCCTTGATTGAGCAGCTGAGCCAGATCCGTCAATCGGTCTGCCTCCCGGAACTGAAGTCGATGCGATACCATTCCCGATGCCCAGGCGCTGGCACTCTGACCCAAACGTTCGAGCGCATCGGCAATGCGACGCGTCACCAGCAAGCTGAATAGAATAGCCCCCAGAAAAAACACAGGAATGGCAACCCACACCGTCTCGCTTAGCAACAGCAGCTGGCTCGCGGCAACCTGGCGATCCGTCAATGGCGCATCTGATAGAAGCGTGATGGCAGGCAGGACGTAGGGCCCACAAAAGGCCAGCACGAAGAACAGACAGGCATAGAGCGCCATACTCACCGCAACCTTGAACGTGTACGCCCTCTGTTCTTGTCGAACAGCAGCCACACTCTGCTCAGAGTTGGAGCTGGACAGGTTCAAGACCACCGTCGTCATATCATCCTCCTGGATTGTTCCTCCGCTGAGCCCATATTCATGGGCCTATGCGCCGTTCCTCATGAGATCAAAGCGTACCACCACCTCCTGAAACCACAAGCATTTTATCGACTTGCTCGCGGCCGCCAAATGGACCTCGGCTAAGCAGCCCCTCCCCCCATTCCTTCGCCGCCATGGAGTGACTTATCACCGCTTCTCAAAGGGAAGTTCTGACCGCTGGCTGGCAGAAAAGTAGGCCCACTGCTTCTGCTCGCTCTCGTCGAAACTGCCGAGGAAGGTCACGTATCGGTCGAGGGTGCGGAACTCGGCGAGGGTGATGGTGCAGTGGAGTGGATCGATGACACGGGCATCGAACTGGCCCACCACATACAGCAGACCCGCTCGCGTGCGATAGAGGTTCCGTCGGCTCACATACCCGGTGTTGGGGAATAGGTCATCCTCGATTGAACAACCTCCAGGCCCGACGAGCGTGAGTCGAAGATCGTGCCGGGAGAGGAATGGATTGGTGGCGATTCGAGTTATCGTCAGGCGCACCTGATCTGCCGGGAACTCGACAGAGGCCGGCGCCGGCACATCGCTATTGCAGGCGGCAAGAAAGAGCAGCAGGCCCACTCCGCAACCTGCCCAGTACTCCCTATTCACTTTATCGCAGGAACTTTCGGCGCAGCGCCGATCGCATCCAGTCCTGCCTGAGCGCAGGCATCGTCGAGATGGGCACCTGGCGCTCCGCCGACCCCGATTCCACCAACGACCTCGCCGGCGATCTCAATTGGCAACCCACCCCCAAGGATGATGACCTGATCGTTCATCTCGCGAAGCGCCTGCAAAGTCGGCACTTTATTGATCAGTTCCGCTAACTCGGTCGTCGGCCGGCGAAGGCTGGCCGCGGTATAGGCCTTCTTCCTGCTGCTATCGACTGTATGAGGTCCGGCTCCATCCGCGCGGCTCATGGCGCGCAGCACACCGGCGCGATCCACGACCGACACAGTCACCTTGTAGCCGTCTTTTTTACAGGCCTCCAACGAAGCCTGGATCGCCTTGCTCGCCAAACCCACCGGCAAGACCGACTCTTTGGGTAATTCATCAGAAGCCGGCGCCATACAAGGCATCAGCACCACGAATGCCGCCGCGGTCATGAGTCGAGCAACGACAGAACGCCGATGAAGCAGATACAGAGGTGCCATGATTCTCTCTCCTGGTGATTTCGGGAACCTGTAGGGCCAGGAGCGTACGAAGGCGCGAGAGGTCTGTCAAGATGGAGGGTGAGGGTTGTGGATTCAGCCGATGGCGCGCGCAGTCGTCAGCTCCAGACGACGCGCTCTTGATTGAGGAGATAATCGATCACTTCGATGCTATTGCGCATTTGAATCTGCGCCTTTTCTGACATGGGGAGGACGGCACCAACCAGTTTGCCTGATTCGACATCGTCGAGCGACGGGATCCCGTCAAATCCACCCTTTTCAAGCTCTTGTCGGTAACTTGCCACGGTCGCCTCCAGTTTCTCTGACAATTGGATCAGCAATTCCTGCGCCAGAGATCCATCATCCATCTGACTTATGGCGTACAAGTAGCATAGCACATGGAAATCCATGCTCTGCTGAAGGCATCTATCCTATTGATTCAACGCTATTTATCAGTCGATCGACGAGCAGCGGTTGCGGCAGGTGCAAGCGCGCCGAGATAGGGAAATTGGCCGATCTTCAGGAGGGGCGTGTCAAGACGCAGGCGAAAATCGTCATGCGACGGGTCAACAAAGTACGGGTCCCCGGTAATATCTGACTGGGCCTTGAGCTCCGGAGCTGGTTGATTTGGCTCACCCACACGAAGATAGTCGCCATCCGTATTGAAGAACGCATTGAATGAGGTCGTGGTCCGACTGGACGAGGCGATCAGAAAACCCACGCGATTCAGCCCGACCACGTTGCCGGTGACGTCACTCTGGGATTGCCCGAGAAACGCGGCCCCGCCGCCATTCTTGACCAGGGTATTGCTCACGATCACGGCGCGGGCATGGCCGCTGACCACGATGGCTTCAAACAGACTTCGGGTGATCACGTTTCGCTCTAGCCGCACCGTCGACTTCCCGGCAATCGAGACGCCATGATCGTTGTCGTGAATGACATTCCCGATCATGACCGCCTCTGAATCGGCAAACTGCGCGCCGGTCGTCTCGCTCCCCCCGATGTCACAATCTTCGATTCGTACATCATGGACCTGCTGGCTAAACAACATCCCGTTGATCTTGAGCCGGCGGAGGACCAGCCCTTGCCCGTTGAAGAGCCCCATCGCATGGCCACCATGATCGTTGATAGTCATGTCGCTGATCTCGATATCCGTCGCCCCATAGGGCCACTTACCGACATGAAGGGCGCCCACCACGATATCGCGGCCTAAAATCGTCACTTGATCCACTCCTGCCCCGACGAACTTAATCTTCTCTTTACTGTGAATGGTCACGTCCTGAGGATATTGGCCGGCCTTGACGAAGACGGTGTCGCCTTTCTTGGCGGCATCGACCGCTTCCTGCAGAGAGACGAAATCGCCTGTCCCGTCGAGCGCAACCACGAGGGTCCGAGGCCCCATTGGGGGCCCTTCATCCGCCCACAGCAATCCAAATTCAGACAAACCAAGAACCGCGATGAGACTGAGCGACATAAGCTGTTTCATGCAGAAACTCATACAGTCCTCCGCCGTGAGAAGTCAATTGCTGGGTTTGTTGTGAGGGACATACTCGCATGGTATGCTCCGCACCCATGATTCTGGTCGGCCTCACAGGCGGCGTCGCCACCGGTAAAAGTACCGTCGCCGGGATGTTCAAGCAATGCGGCGCGGTGATCATCGATGCCGACCAATTGGCTCGCGATGTCGTGGAGCCCGGCAGGCCGGCTTGGCGGGAAATCGTCACCCTGTTTGGCAAGGCCGTCCTCAAACCCGACCGCAGCCTCAATCGCCAGGCGCTCGCCGCCATCGTCTTCCGCCATCCAGCCAAACGCCGTGCGCTCGAACACATCATCCATCCCCGTGTCGCGCGCGAGCAAGTCAGATTGACGAGAGAAGCGGCACGACAAGATCCTCAGTCCGTCGTCATCTACGACGTTCCACTCCTCTTCGAAGCCGGTATCGACAAGCGAGTCGATCAGACCATCGTCGTCACCGCCGACCGTAACACCCAAATAGCCCGCCTCAAGAAGCGCAACGGCCTCTCCCGCGCCGAGGCCCTTCGCCGGATTAAAAGCCAGATGCCGATGAGCCAAAAGGTCCAACAGACAGACTACGTGTTGAATGGGACTCTCTCTCGTCCTTCTCTTCGCAGACAGATCAGCCAATTATTCAAAAGTCTTCGCGCGCTCGCCTAACGCCTCGCTCTCTACCGTGCATTCCCTCTACCCCCTGTGTTAAGTTTTCGCCCATGCGAAACCTTGTCATCATCGGCTCCGGACCAGCTGGCCTCACAGCCGCCATCTATGCAGCCAGGGCGAATCTCTCGCCCCTGCTCATCGAAGGCTGGCAATCCGGCGGACAATTGACCACGACGACGGAGGTCGAGAACTATCCCGGTTTTGCTAAGGGCATCATGGGGCCGGACTTGATGAAAGAAATGCGCGCGCAGGCAGAACGATTCGGCACGGAGTTCCTGACCGCCGATGTCACGGCCATTGCGCTCACACCACGCCCCTTCACGCTGACGATCGACGGCGAACAGTCTGTCCAAGCCAAAACCCTCATCATCGCGACCGGTGCGTCGGCCATTCAGGTCGGGTTAAAGAACGAGGCGCGCCTCACGGGACACGGCGTCTCCACTTGCGCGACCTGCGACGGGTTCTTCTTCAAGGGCAAGGAACTGATCGTCGTCGGGGGCGGCGACAGCGCAATGGAGGAAGCCACCTTCCTCACCAAGTTCGCCAGCAAAGTCACGATCGTCCACCGCCGCGATAAACTTCGTGCATCCAAAATCATGCAAGACCGGGCGATGAAGAATGAAAAGATTTCGTTTCTCTGGAACTCCGCCGTCGAAGACATTCTGGGGAACGACATGGTGACAGGCGTGCGCGTGAAGAATCTCGTCACAAGCAAGGTCATGGAAATCCCCTGCGCCGGCGTCTTCGTCGCGATCGGGCACCGCCCCAACACCACACTCTTCAGCGGTCAATTAGACATGGATGCCAAGGGTTATATCCGGACGACCAAAGGAACCGCCACAAGTGTCCCCGGCATCTTTGCCGCAGGCGATGTGCAGGATTCTGTGTACCGCCAAGCCGTCACTGCCGCCGGCTCCGGCTGTATGGCGGCGATCGACGCCGAACGTTTCCTGGAATCGCATACCCACATTTCATGAAGGCAGCAGGGATGCTCAAAATGGTTGTCCAGCAAGGCCGCAGGCGAGACACATACCGGAGGCGTACCCGCTAGGGTACGTTGAGGATTGTGTCGAGCCGAGAACGACGCTGGCAACCTTTTTCAGCATCCCGCTAAAAAACTATGCGCTGCGCCATCGTCCATTACCACGAAATCGCCCTCAAAGGCCGCAACCGCGAATACTTCGAGGACCGCCTCGTCCATAATATCCAATGGATCTTGAGAGACCTCGGCGTCAGACGAGTCGAGAATCTCCGCAGCAGGATTCGTGTGGTCCTGCCCGACGAGATTCCGGACCAGATCATCATCGACCGGCTCACCAAAGTCTTCGGGATCGCCAACTTTTCCCTGGCCCAAGGGTTGCCGCTCGATCTGGCCAAGCCGGACTTGGGTACGCTCAGCGCAGCGGTCATCGAGGCGCTTCGGTCGGAATCGTTTTCCACCTTTCGCGTCTCGGCAAAACGAGCGGACAAACGATTGACCATGACCTCCATGGAAGTCGCGCGGGACGTCGGCGCTGCCATCTGTGACGCCACCGGCAAGAAGGTCAGTCTGAAAGATCCGGATCTCACGGTCTATCTCGAACTACTCGCCAAAGAGGTCTACTACTCGATCAAGAAGGTTCAAGGGCCTGGTGGCATGCCGGTGGGAGTCAGTGGAAAAGTCGCCTGCTTGATCTCCGGCGGGATCGATTCGCCGGTCGCAGCCTACCGTATGATGAAACGAGGATGCCGGGCCCTCTTCGTCCACTTCTCCGGCCGGCCGCTCGTGAGCCGCGCCTCAGAAGAAAAGGTGCGGGAACTCGTGCAGCTCCTCACGGCCCATCAATATACGTCGAAGCTCTACGTCATCCCGTTCGGAGAGATTCAGCGGGACATTGTGGCGAGTGCGCCAGCCCCCTATCGCGTGGTGCTCTACCGGCGCGTCATGATCCGCATCGCGCAGGAATTCGCCAAACGTGAACATTGTTGGGGATTGGTCACCGGCGATAGCCTGGGGCAAGTGGCCTCGCAAACACCGGAGAATCTGACCGTCATCGAAGCGGTGTCAGAATTGCCGCTCTTGCGCCCGCTCATCGGCATGGACAAGCTGGAAATCACCGACCAGGCTGAGCAGATCGGCAGCTTCGCCATCTCCATCGAGCCGGATCAAGATTGCTGCTCACTCTTCACCCCGCCACACCCCAGCACGAAAACCAGGCTCGAAGACATTCTGGAAATCGAGAAGATGTTCGATATCGATGCGCTGGTGAAGCAGGGGATCGAGAAGGCGGAGTTGTCCCAATTCACCTTCCCTCAATAGCAGGCTGCCACCACAAAAACCGTGAAGCGTCTCTCGTGAAGCGTATCTCGTGAGGGATGAGAGCGTATGGCTTATGGCATATAGCTGATAGCAAAGACGCCCACGCTCCTACTCTGACCATACGCTATTGGCTATAGGCCATATGCTCTTTTTTCGGACGAGATACGAACGACGGACTAAGAGCCTCACTCATCGCCCCGACTGCTGCGCCCGTGCGAGCGCCTTTTCCTTGAGGATTCGGAAATGCGATTCCAGATCTCGCTTCGTTGCCACTGCGACAAGCCAGTCCGGTATCACCGACTCAATCTCCACGACAAGCTCGAAGTCCGCACGGGTCTGAGCGCCGCCATCGACCGACGTCAGTTTCCATCGCCGATGATAACGTTTAAAATCTCCGCTTTTGAGATTGGCCACCAACTCCCCGCTTGGCAACAACCTCGACTCGGTCACCAACCGGCGCTCTCCCGGTAACAAGGCATGCTCGATCCTGATATCCGTGGTGGCGACGCCATCAAGAATGCTCACATCCGCCATCCTCATCCGCACCTCGAACAGTTCCGGCCAATGAACATAGTCGGTCAAAATGGCCTGTACCACTGAAACAGGCGCAGGCAAGACAATCGCTGCCGTCGCCTTCACGCCGCCGGTAGGCTCCGTCCGAACATCCAGAAGGCCTGGTTCGGCCGCACCGCTCCACTCGGACCAGCCGAGCAGCAGACAACCGACGATGATCATCACACGCCACAACATGTCGCGATTATATATGAGAGCCGAGCAAGTACTAGTGTAGTGATTCATGCTGTTCTTGTCTTATTTAGGGCGAGCCTAGCCCGGTTTACTTTTGTCAGGATTTCCTGCGCGGTTTTGGTCCACACAAAGGGTGTGGGATGGGCATTGCGCTGGGTGATGTACGCGTCAATT
>JAUXQT010000014.1 GCA_030682135.1 Nitrospirota bacterium
AACCTGTGTTGGTTTGAGTGATAGATCTTGGCTGGAATCGTCCGCGGGATGAAAAAAATAGAAACCGCGAAAGAAAACACTGCGAAGAACCAGGTTATCCACAGGTGTGAATAAGTCTGTGTATGAAGAATGATACAGAAACTATGACTCTTGTGAATCTGTGGCAAGACGCCTTGGCTTCTATTCAAGGGAAAGTGCCAAAACAGGTGTACGATACCTGGTTTACACCGATTCACCTTGAGCATATTGAAGATTCAACTGCGCAACTTGGCGTTCCCAATAAGTTTTTTGGTGATTGGTTAAGCCAGCACTACGGACCCCTCCTAGCTGAGGCACTCTCGGCCGCCCGAGGCGGGGAAGAAACGGCGATCACCTTCTCCATCTTTCATAAACCGGTGGCAAAGCTGCCTGAAAACGGGACTACGCCTGCGCCTAGTCGTCAAAGTACCGCGACCAGGCCGAAACGGGGTATCCAGCTTAACCCCAAGTACACATTCAAGAATTTCGTCGTGGGCGCGGGGAACCAGTTTGCCCATGCCGCTTGTATGGCGGTGGCTGAACAGCCGGCCAAAGCCTACAATCCGTTGTTTATCTATGGCGAGACCGGGCTGGGGAAAACCCACCTCTTGAATGCCATTGGCAACTATGTGGCAGAGCGTACCGATCTTCGCATTGCCTATTTGACGACCGAGCAGTTTACGAACGAGGTCATTAACTCTATTCGATACGACAAGATGATGGATCTGCGGAAGCGGTATCGTCATATCGATATGTTGATGATCGACGACATTCAATTCCTGGCGGGCAAGGAACGGACGCAGGAGGAATTCTTCCATACGTTCAACGCCCTCTACGAAGCGCATAAGCAGCTGGTCCTCTCGAGCGATCGTTTTCCGAAAGACATGCCCGATATCGAAGAACGGCTGCGGTCGCGCTTTGAATGGGGCCTGATCGCGGATCTTCAGCCGCCGGACGTGGAGACCCGCATTGCCATCTTGCGGAAAAAGTCCGAGGACGACGGCGTGTCGTTGCCGGAAGATGTCGTCCAGTTTCTCGCGACGACGATGAAGAGCAATATTCGCGAGTTGGAAGGTTCGCTGGTGCGCCTCGGCGCCTATGCGTCGCTCACCGGCCAAACGATCACGCTGGAGATGGCAAAGACGGTGCTCCGGGATCTGATCGGCACCAAGAAAAAGATCGTGTCGATGGACGATATTCAGGAAACGGTGGGCGCGCGCTTCCATGTGAAGATCTCCGATCTGAAATCCCGTCGCCGGAGTAAAACGTTGGTCCATCCCAGGCAGATCGCCATGTATCTCTGCCGGGAACTCACGGACTCCTCCTATCCCGAGATCGGGCGGCAGTTCGGAGGCAAAGACCATACGACGATCATTCATGCCTGCAAACAGGTCATTAAAGCCAAAGACCTCGACAGTGCATTAAGCGCCACGTTGGACAGCTTGAAGGAACAGATTCTACGAGCATGAGCGGTTGGGTGAGGGAGAAGAGATTATGAAATTACGCATGGGACGAGTGGAACTCTTGACGGGCCTCCAGCGGGTCCAGGGTGTTGTCGAGAAGCGCAACACGATGCCGATCCTCTCGAACATTTTGATCGAGGCGAAGCAGGAGGGGGTGGAGATCGTCGCCACCGACCTCGAGATCGGCATGCGCGGGCTGTATAAGGCCACCGTCGAGAAGCCCGGAGGGGTCACAGTCTCCGCCAGGAAGCTCTATGAGATCATCAAGGAGCTGAACGTCAGCGACATCGATATCACCTCCGGTGACAATAACTGGACGACGATTCAGGCCGGCAAGAGCCAATTTAAGATTGTTGGTCTTCCCAGCACCGACTATCCCGCGTTGCCCACGATCGAACGGGAAGGGCTCATTCCCCTCGCCGGGGCGGGCTTCTTGGAGCTGATTCGCAAGACCCTCTTTGCGGCCGGCGACAATGATGCGCGCTACATCCTCAACGGTCTGTTGGTGACCCTCATCACGTCGGAAAAGAAAACGATCTTGCGCCTGGTCGGCACCGATGGACACCGGTTGGCGGTAGCCGAACAGGAAGTTGGCATGCCGGGGGCCAAGGGCGCTCCGCAAGAGATCAAAGCCATCATTCCGAAGAAAGCGGCGCACGAGATGCAGCGTCTTCTGGAAGAGGGCGGCGAAGGCGAGCCCTTGATCGGGTTCACCAAAAACCTCATGATCTTCCGGAAGAGCGGACTGCTGCTGACCTCGCGGCTGATGGAGGGGAATTACCCGAACTATCAGCAAGTGGTCCCAAAAGAGAGCGGCAGGAAGATCGGGGTCAACCGCAACGAGTTGGAAAGTGCGCTCCGGCGCGTCTCCGTCTTGTCGCGCGATAAGGCGAATGCGGTGAAGGTCTCGTTTGTCACCGGACAGATGACGCTGTTCTCCAGTAATCCAGATTTTGGAGAAGCGACCGAAGAGCTGGCGGCACAGTATGAGGGGGAAGCGTTGAACACGGGGTTCAATGCCCGCTACTTGTTGGATGTGCTCGGAGTCATGGACGGAGAGACGATTTCTCTGCAGATGGACAATCCGCTGAGCCCCTGTTTGATCCAGGAGTCAGACAGTCCCGGCTTCAAGTGCGTCGTGATGCCAATTAAAATTTGAGGCATGAGGCCAGGGGCATAAGGCTAG
>JAUXQT010000021.1 GCA_030682135.1 Nitrospirota bacterium
AACATGACAAGAAAGTGGTTGGAGGTCAGGTTATTGGGGTATGGCCGGTGCGGATTGGCGAGGTGGTCATTCGCCCGATCGAGCAGCAGGTCTGCGCCGAGTGGTTTCATGCGAAGCATGGTCGTGGGAGCCGATTAGCGAGTGGTCGTCAGATAGGCAAGGGCTCCGCTCGCCGAAAATCTTCAGGCAGAAAGTAAATCCATCATGACGACCGCACGCACCCCATCCGTGGCCCAGCTCCAACAGGCTTTGCGTGAAAAAACACGCGAAGTCGATGTGCTCCATCGTATTTCTGACTCGATCAGCAACCAACTGGATCTTGAAGCCGTTCTCAAACATATCGTCGAAGTGGTCGTCGAAGTCACCAAGGCGGATGCCTGCCTCCTGTATCTCCTGTCCGACGGCCAGGATGAGCTTATTCTGAGAGCCTCGAAAAACCCTCATCCGAAATTGATTGGCCGCATTACGATCGGGTTGGGAGAGGGCATCACCGGGTGGGTGGCCCAGGAACGAACGCGTGTCGTGATTCCGAGCAACGCCAGCGACGACTCACGGTTCAAATTTTTCCATAACCTTCCGGAAGACCGCCATCAAGCCTTCGTCTCCGTGCCGATCATGGCGAAGAAGGAAGTGGTCGGTGTGATCAATGTTCAGCATAAGCGCCCGAAGCGCTATCGGCCGGATGAAATCGCGCTGCTCTCGACCATCGCCAATCAGGTTGGAGGCGCGATCGAGAACGCGCGGCTCTACGATCAGATGAAACGCAAAGCTCTCCAAGTGGAAACATTATCGTTGGTTTCAGAAACGGTGGCCTCCAATCGATTGATCGAAGACGTGTTGCAGCTTCTGGTGACCATGACCGCCCAAATGATGAGTTCCAAGATCTGCTCGATCATGCTATTGGACGAAACCAGCGGGGAACTACGGATCGAGGCGACACAAAGCCTCAGTGAGCAATATCGCCGCAAACCGAACATCAAGATCGGCCAGAGCATCAGCGGCCGTGCGGTGAAAGAACGTCGGCCGATTATCGTGGCTGATGTCACCAAAGAGCAGGACTATATGTATTCGGACATGGCCAAGAAGGAAGGGTTGTGCTCCATGGTCTCGGTGCCCATGATGGTGCGGGAGAAGGCGGTGGGTGTGATCAATAGTTATACGTCTGTTCCGCACGTGTTTACCAGCGAAGAGGTGAAGCTGCTCCAGGCTATCGCCAATCAGGCTGCCATCGCCATCGAGCATACGACCCTGATTGAGAAGTCGTTTGAGATGCAGGAAGCTCTGGCGGTTCGAAAGCTGATGGAGCGGGCTAAGGGCTACCTGATGCGCTCGAAGAAGCTGACCGAAGAAGAGGCCTTCAAGCTCATTCAGCGGCAAAGTATGGATCTGCGGAAGTCCATGCGCGAGATTGCCGAGGCCGTGTTGCTGGCTGGGGAAATCGACGGACGGGTGGACAGGCAGCGAAGCTAATAGGATGCTGAAACGTCTGCCCTTCTCACCTGCCTGATCCAGGCATGCTAATCCCACAATGTTGCCCCCGCATGTTGCGGTAGCGGTGAAATGTCGTTGGTGGTCGCTATGCGAACGTTTCGAATCGCCATGGTGCAGATGAATCCGACGGTCGGGGATCTGGACGGGAATGTCCGCCGGATTACTGGTTGGTTGCGCGAGGCGAGGAAGGCCAAGGCCGATTTGGTGGCCTTCCCGGAGCTGGCGATCACCGGCTACCCACCTGAAGATCTGTTATTGAAACCACGTTTTATCGCGGACAATCGCCGCGCGCTCCAGGAAATAGTCCGTCATTGCCGGGGCCTGGCCGCAGTGGTGGGCTACGTTAGCCAGAGCGATGGCCTCGATCCAAAGCCGGCTCGCTCGTCGGTCGTGCCGGCCGGTGCTCACGAACTCTACAATGCGGCGGCGGTCATCGCCGATCAGACACTCGTCACGACCTATTGTAAGTGGTACTTGCCGAACTATGGGGTGTTCGACGAGAGCCGGTATTTCTATCCTGGCAGGCGGCTGCCGCTCATTCGCCTGCGTGGCACGGTAGTCGGGGTCAATATTTGTGAAGATGTCTGGTTGCCGGAAGGGCCCACTCGTTTCCAGGCGGCGGCGGGCGCCGAAGTGATCGTGAATATCAATGCGTCGCCGTTTCATCTGGGCAAGAGCCGGATACGCGAGCAGATGCTGGCAACTCGCGCGCGGGAAAACGGGGTGGTGCTTACCTATACCAATATCGTCGGCGGACAAGATGAACTGGTGTTCGATGGGAATAGTGTGATCCTCGATCATCGGGGCGAGGTCATCGCGCGGGGGAAAGCGTTTGAAGAAGACCTGATCGTTGCGGACCTCAATATGGAGGCGGTCGCGCGAGAGCGGCGCACTCAGGGGAGGAAAAAAGTTTTACCGAAACAGGTGGCCGCCGCGGTGGAGATGTGCAGCGCAGCGCTCCCCGCTCTTTCAAAGACTCGTGTTCGTGCGGTTCCCGATAGGGTGGCAATCCTGGATCCGTTGGAAGAGGTCTATCTGGCACTCACGTTGGGGGTGCGAGATTACGTGAGGAAGAACGGGTTCGCCCGAGCTGTGATCGGCTTGAGCGGGGGAGTGGACTCGGCGTTGACCGCCGTGCTTGCCGTCGATGCGCTCGGCGCCGAGAATGTATGGGGTCTGTTCATGCCGTCGCCCTATACGTCGCAAGATAGTTATGAAGATGTCGCAGAGTTGGGGGCACGACTCGGGATCTCTGTCCGGACCCTCCCTATCACGAAGCTGTTCGATACGTACCGGGATGCGCTTGCGAAGACGTTTGAGGGGCGGGCACCCAATACAACGGAAGAGAATCTCCAAGCCCGCATTCGGGGCAATCTCCTCATGGCCTTCTCCAATAAGTTCGGCCATCTGGTGCTCACCACGGGCAACAAGAGCGAGATGAGTGTCGGGTACGCCACGTTGTACGGCGATATGGCCGGCGGATTTGCCGTGATCAAAGACGTCCCCAAGACGATGGTGTACGACCTGGCGCGGCTCCGCAATCTCAGAGGTTCGGACCCGGTCATTCCCAAACGGACGTTAAGCCGGCCCCCGACCGCCGAATTGAGGCCCGACCAGAAGGATGAAGATTCGTTGCCGCCCTATGAGGTCCTTGATCCCATTCTTCAGGCCTATGTGGAAGAGGACCGGTCTCTCGAAGAAATCGTCGTCGCGGGGTACGACCGCGCAACGGTGGCACGGGTGATGGCGATGGTCGATGGCAGCGAGTACAAGCGCCGGCAGGCGCCGATCGGCATCAAAATTACGCATCGGGCCTTAGGGAAGGACCGGCGGATGCCGATTACGAACGGCTATCGTAATCGATAGGCCGCGATATACTCGTTACGGGGCTGTTTGCTGTGGCTTTGAGGGGAGCGCGGGTTTTCGCTTCTGGCTGTCTGGCTTGGCCGTTTGGCTGTCGAGTTGTTTCCGAACCGATTGCAGTTCCTTCCTGAGAACTTCCAACTCCAAGTCTTTCTTGATGACGAGATCCTTCAACGTATGGATCTCTGCTTCGCGCTGAGCGAGAGCGTCCGACTGGCTGTCGGATCGTTTAGCTCCTGCGCGAGGTTCTTGATTCGACGTCCCTTCTTGTTGGATCGAAGGCAAAGCCTGTTCAATGGCTGCTATCGATGGCGAGGCATGTTGCAGCAGTTGATAGTCGATGGCGAGAAATCTGTCGGTGGAATTTCCCCCTGCCGGAGGGTGAAAACTGTCGGATCGTTGGGCTGCACTCGGTGTGAAGAGCAGGGTTCGGTTCGAGAGGCCAGAGGGATCTGGTAGACGCCGGTGGGCTGGGTCGTTGGTGTGAGGCTGGCCCGGTGCATATCGGTATTGCGAGACGGTCACATAGAGCGAGAGGCCATAGGCGTAGAGGGAGCCGGCTGTCGTCTCTGTAACGGAGTGTTCCAAGCGCCCCGTGCCTTGGCGAAGACTAGTGACCTGAAATGACACAGCCTCTCCCGTTCCCGCAGCAGTCAGGGCTTTGGCAATTCTGGGGGTGAGGAACTGAACCGCTTCCAGCGAAAAAACCGGGACAAGAGAAGCTGATCCTGCCAGTAGGTCTTGGAGCCCTCTCTGCTGTTCCTGGACCTGCATCCCGCTCAAGACGCGGGCGATGAGGGCAGGTTCCAGATGAATCGGGTGACTGGCCTGAATCGACCGGTCGGATAGCGCCTGAAGGGATACGGTTCCTCGGGGATCCTCAGAAAGGGCTTGGCCTGTCTGTCCAGTTGCGCTACAGGCTGTGCCGCTCAAGCAGGCGAGCGCGAGTAATAACAATGTCTTGCGAAGGCGACTGAATCTTGAAGAGGGGAATAAGAGAGCCATAGATGGGGCAAATCTAGCATAGATGCCAGACCACCGCCAGGCTGGAGAGGGTCGTGCGGTCATACCCTGAGATGCCAGTCTGGGGAGATGCGCTATTTCCCTCTTTCGTATAGGGCGCGCAAAGGCGTTGACAGATTTTCAGAGAGCATGTTACAAGAGTCCCCATCGGACAGGGGAACAACGGCGTTTCCCACCGGCCTTAAGATAGTACGGCATGGACAATGGCGTCCTCCGGCCCCAACGGGCTAGAGGGCGTTTTTTTTTGACTGCATGCGGACAGGCGAGTGGCGAGGAACATGAGAAGCGAGATATATGCATTGGCCGGTGGGAATCGGTGTGGAGATGAAAGTCGAATGGGCAAGGAGGGGCTGGGGGTTGCGCACAATGGCGTGCGTGGCGACAACGTCGTCGAGGTGAACGAGAGAAGGTCTGTGAGCCACAACATCACCAATCGGACGAGGGAGGCCGTCATTATGTCAGTACGCAGTCTCATCGGGATAGGAATCTGTGTGTTGGTTTCGCTGCTTGGTAGCCAGGTTGCCTTGGCTCAAGTGGCTCCGCCGACGCCTGCGCCGACTGTGCAAGAGCGGTTGGAGGCGTTGGAAAAGAAGTCGGATGCGTCGTCCCTCTGGAAGACCTTGGGGTTCAAGGCCTCCGGGTTCCTGGATGCGGCCTATACGCAGAACTTCAATAATCCCAATACCAACCTCAATCAACTGCATATCTTCGACACCAACGCCAATTCGTTCATGCCGCACTTGGTACAGCTCATGTTTGAACGGCCCGCTGATGGAGGAGGGAGCGAGCTGGACCGGCTTGGCTTCCGGGCTAGGCTGAACTTCGGGATGGATGCCCGGGTGACGAGGGCGCGCACGAATTTCGCGCCGGGCACCAGCAACAATGAACTCGACTTCCAAGAGGTCTACGGCGAGTACATCGTCCCGGTCGGCAACGGCCTGAAGATTCAAGCCGGTAAGATCAATACGTTGATCGGCTATGAAGTGATCAACAGTTTCGAAAACCCGAACTTCTCGCGCAGCTTCATGTTCGGCTTGGGCCAGGCCTTTACGACGACGGGCGTGCGCATGACTTATACCTTCAATCCGATCGTGACCGCCTCGATCGGTGTGATCAATGGTTGGGACAACGTCGTTGATAATAACAGGGGTAAATCGTTTGAATGGTTGGTGGCTCTTACTCCCCACGAGAAGATCGGTGTGAGTTTCTACGGGTCCTATGGCGCGGAGCAATCAAACGGCCAAGGGGCCGCTCCTTTCACAACCCAGGCCGATCCGACGGCTAAGCGGACGGTGGTGGGGTCGATCATTAGCTTGAAGCCCACCGACAAGGATACCATCATTCTGGAGCCCTACTATGCCAATGAGGGGAATGCTAGCACAGTAAGCCGATCGCAGAATGCCCGATGGAACGGGTTTGCCGGCTATCTGATTCATGATTTCTCCGATCAATGGAGTGCCAGATTCCGGGGAGAGATCTTCGAGGATGCGGGTGGCGCCAGGACCTGTACGGGGGGAATCAGTTTCGCCGGAGGTACAAATACTTGTGCCAGCGGCAGCTCGCCGATTGGCTCTAGTGTCGCAGGAGCGGGAGGGATCGCCCAGACACTCTGGGAGAACACCTTTACGCTCCAATACAAACCCTTTCCCTCGCTGATCACGCGGACCGAGTTCCGGTACGACAAGTCCGATAAGAACGTCTTTCTTTATGGCAGCCGACCGGCAAACAATCAAGAAACCTTGTCATTCCAAGTCATCTATATGTTCTGAGCGGGAGAGGAAAGGAACTTATCATGAACCGATATCTTCGTATCGTGACATCGATGCTTCCCGTTCTGGCCTGCGCCATCTTGGTGGGGACGACGGGTCTCTATGCACAAGACGCGGGGGCGCCGGCTCCTGCAGTCCCGGTAGTAGCAGCTCCTGAAGCGGCGGCCGCGCCAGCCGCATCGAAGATCGATACCGGAGACACCACCTGGGTCTTGGTCTCCACGGCGATGGTGCTCGCGATGACGGCGCCGGGCCTTGCGTTGTTCTACGGAGGCATGGTGCGTTCGAAAAATGCGCTGGGGACGATCATGCAGAGTTTTGTGATCCTCTGTCTGATCAGCATCCAGTGGGTCTTGTGGGGCTACAGTTTGGCTTTCGGGCCGGATAAGGGGCACCTGATCGGGGGGCTCGAATGGGTCGGGCTCAACGGGGTTGGCTTAGAGCCGAACGCCGATTATGCGGCGACGATTCCGCATCAAGCCTTCATGATCTTTCAGATGATGTTTGCGGTGATCACGCCCGCGCTTATCACGGGGGCAGTAGCCGAACGGATGAAGTTCAGCGCCTTTCTGGTGTTTACCCTGCTGTGGGCAACCTTCATCTACGATCCCTTGGCCCATTGGGTGTGGGCGGTCGGGGGCTGGGTCCGAAACCTTGGAGCCCTGGACTTTGCCGGTGGAACGGTTGTCCACATTAGTTCCGGTGCTGCGGCTTTGGCCTGTGCCATCGTGTTGAAGAAGCGGTTGGGTTACGGCAGGGAACATATGGTCCCGCATAATTTGCCAATGACGGTCTTGGGAGCGTCCTTGCTCTGGTTCGGGTGGTTTGGGTTTAACTCCGGCAGCGCCGTCGCCTCCGGGGCGTTGGCGGTCAGTGCCTTTGTCGTCACCAATACGGCGGCGGCTGCTGCTGCCTTGGCTTGGATGGTCGTCGAGTGGATGTATCGAGGCAAACCGACGGTGTTGGGCGCCGCGAGCGGTGCCGTCGCGGGATTAGTGGCGATCACACCGGCCTCTGGATTCGTCGGCCCAGTGGCGTCGATCGCGATCGGGCTAGGGGCGGGAGTTCTGTGTTATTTAGCGGTGTTGTGGAAGTCGAAGTTGGGCTATGATGACGCCCTCGATGTGGTCGGCATCCATGGTGTCGGAGGTATCTGGGGAGCGCTGGCAACCGGCCTCTTTGCGTCGAAGGCGATCAATGCCGCAGGCGCAGACGGTCTGTTTTATGGCAACCCGGCACAGTTGGGCATCCAAGCGATGGCCGTCCTGATCTCGGTGGTGTTTGCGTTTGTCGGGACCTTCGTCATTCTAAAGTTGGTCGATGGAATGATCGGGTTGCGTGTGAGTGAAGAAGATGAGCGAAAGGGCCTCGATCTCAGTCAACATGATGAACGGGCCTATTCGTAAGGCAACGGGTGACCGAAGACAAGGAGGACGATGGTGATTGACCCTGCACGAATCGACAGTCGCACGCGTAGGCGCCAAGGGGCGTTCAGTGTCATAGGCCTGACGATTGCCGTGATGCTGGGAACCTTGGCGGTCTTCACAGGGTCAGTCGCGGCGCAGGAGACAGCGGCCGCACCGGCGCAAGCCGTCGCCGCAACTCCTGTGCTGAAGATCGATACGGGGGATACGGCCTGGGTCCTCACCTCCACGGCGCTGGTGCTGGCGATGACGATGCCTGGCTTAGCGCTGTTCTATGGAGGACTTGTCCGGGGCAAAAACGTCCTGGGGACGATCATGCAGAGTATCGTCATTCTCTGCCTGGTCAGCCTCCTCTGGATTCTTGTCGGCTATAGCCTGGCGTTCGGCCCCGACAAGGGTGGTCTCATCGGGGGCCTTGAATGGATCGGGTTGAGCGGGGTGGGGAGCGAGCCCCATCCAGTGTATGGCCCTACGATTCCTCACCAAGTGTTCATGTTATTCCAGCTCATGTTTGCCGCCATTACGCCGGCCTTGATTACGGGGGCGGTGGCTGAGCGGATGAAGTTTTCCGCGCTGTTGCTGTTCGCGGCCTTGTGGTCCCTGGTGATTTATACGCCGGTGGCCCATTGGATCTGGGGCGGCGGATGGTTGGGGAAAATGGGCGCGTTAGATTTCGCCGGAGGCGCAGTGGTGCATATCAGCTCCGGTGTGAGTGCCTTGGTCTGTGCCATCGTGTTAGGTAAACGGAAGGGACATGGCGCCGATTACATGGCTCCGCATAACCTTCCGTTCACGTTGTTGGGGACGGGCCTTTTGTGGTTTGGTTGGTTCGGATTCAACGCAGGCAGTGCGTTGGGTGCGAATGGACTGGCCGCGAGTACCTTCTTGGCGACCCATGCGGCAGCGGCCGCAGCGGCGTTGGTGTGGATGGGGGTCGAGTGGGCGCATCGCGGAAAGCCCACCGTCCTTGGTCTGGCCAGTGGCGCGGTAGCCGGTCTGGCCACCGTGACCCCGGCTTCCGGGTATATCGGGCCATTCTCCGCGATCATAATTGGTGTTTTTGCTGGGATTCTGTGCTATTTCGCCGTTGTGTGGAAGGGGAGGATGGGCTATGATGACTCGCTCGATGTCGTGGGAATCCACGGTGTGGGCGGCGTCTTCGGCATCCTCGCGACGGGGGTCTTCGCCTCCAAGGCCATCAATGCCGCCGGGGCTGACGGGCTCTTGTTCGGGAATGCAGCGCAACTTGGAATACAGGCGATTATGGTCGCAGCGGTGGCGCTGTTTTCCGTGATCGGAACCTGGGTGATATTGAAGGTCGTCGATGCAGCGGTTGGGCTGCGGGTCGCCCCGGAAGACGAATCGACGGGGTTGGACCTCAGTCAGCACAACGAGCGGGCCTATTCATAAACAGACCATGACACTATTGACCATGCAATCATGCCGGCGATCCTTGCGACGATGAATGATCAGCGTCCTCGGGTTAGCCAGGTAAGGAGGCAGCGACATGAAAATGATTGAAGCCATCGTGAAACCGTTCAAGTTGGATGAAGTGAAGGATGCCTTGCTCGAAATGGGTGTGCAGGGCATGACGGTTACGGAAGTCAAAGGATTCGGCCGCCAGAAGGGGCACAAGGAAACCTACCGTGGTCAGGAATATACGATCGAGTTCGTACCAAAAGTAAAAATTGAGGTGGCCGTCACGGACGCACAGATGCCGCGGGTCATCGAGACGATCACCCGGGCGGCCAAGACCGGCAGCATCGGGGACGGCAAGATTTTCGTGCGCGATTTGGTGGCCGCAGTGCGTATCAGGACGGGTGAAACCGGAGAGACGGCTCTGTGACGATGAGTGCCAAACAAGACGGGGCCGACCTGACCGTGCAGGATGGCGATGCGGCGCAGCTTGGCCTCTTTCTGGCCGAGCAGCGCCGTATCATCGGTCAGCGTGTCATGGGTGGCGCCTCGGGCGCCGAGACCCTCGCCGCCATGACCGAGCTCGTCGATGGGTTGATCCTCGGGCGTTATCGCGAGGCGATCCGGCATGGCGGTGATGCGTTAGCGAACGCGGGTCTTCGCCAATGTTGCGTCATCGCCTTGGGTGGATACGGCCGCCGTGAGCTGGCGCCCCATTCGGATGTCGATCTCATGTTTCTGTTCCTCCCCGAGGCGAAGTTACAGGTCGAGATGCTGGTGCGCGCGGTCTTGCATCCCTTGTGGGACTCTGGATTTCAGGTCGGACATAGCGTGCGGACGATTGCCGACTGTATCGAGCTGGCGGAGGCCGATGCGACCGTGAAGACCTCGATGATGGAGTCCCGGTTTCTTGCGGGAAGCCCCGAGTTATTCGAGCAGTTTCACAGCCGGTTTATGCGGAAAGTCGTGGTGAAGAATCCGGATACCTACTTGGATCAGAAACTGGATGAGCGCCGGCGTGAGTACCAGAAGTTCGGTGAGACGGTGTATTTGCTGGAGCCGAATGTCAAGAAAAGCACCGGCGGTCTTCGCGACTTGCATCTGTTGCAGTGGGCCGGCATGGCCCGGTATCAGGCGCCGACGATCCGTGAATTGTCCGATCGCGGCATTCTGTCCAGGGCCGATTCCATCGCCCTCACGGAGGCCCGGGATTTCTTGTGGCGGGTCCGGGCGCTCCTCCATGTCCATGCCGGCACGGCTCAGGAGATTTTGTCGTTCGATGAGCAGATCTGGCTGGCCCAGCATTTCGGGTTTCAGGACCAGCCGCACTTATTGGCGGTCGAACAGTTCATGCAGCAGTATTACCGGCACACGACGGGCTTGCATGAAAGCTGTATGCGGTTTGTCGAGCGCTGCCGAAGCGTGCCGTTTTGGCGAAAAATCGCGCGGTTCTTGCCGGCGCCCCGCGTCGATGAATACTTTGTGGTACGGGGCGGGGTCCTGACGGTCGCGGATGAATATCGCGCCAAGGTACTGGAAAGCCCGGCGTTGCTCCTCCGCCTGTTCGATGTCGCGCGATCGCAGCGCCTGACGATTGTCCCGCCATTACTCGAAGACATCCACCGGCATGTCGATACGGTCTCGGCGGAGGCCTATCGGACGCCGGAGGTGAATCGTACCTTTCTCGCGATTCTCTCGGGACCTGGCACCGCCAGGACGCTGGAGGCGATGCATCGGGCCTCTGTGCTGGAAAAGTTGGTTCCCGCGATGAAACGAGTGCGTGGCCTCATGCAGTTCAACCAGTATCACAAGTACACGGTCGACGAGCATAGTTTGCTCGCGGTCACGCGGGCGGAAGACCTTGCACAGGATCAGGGGGTGATGGGGGACGTCTATCGAAGTATTAAGCGAAAGGATCTGCTCCATCTCGCGGTATTGTTTCATGATCTGGGAAAGGGCCAGGAAGAAGATCACAGCGAAGCGGGGAAGCGATTGGTTGAAGAGGCCGCGGTTCGGCTTGGATTCGACGAGCAGGACAAGCGCACCCTCGCGTTCCTCGTGCAGAAGCATCTACTCATGGCCCACACCGCATTTCGGCGAGACCCGAACGACGTGAAGGTGGTGCTGCCCTTTGCCCGTGAAGTCGGGACGCCGGAAGTCTTGAAGAAGCTCTTGGTGCTCACGGCGGCGGATATCGCGGCCGTCGGTCCCGGTGTCTTGACCAAGTGGAAAGAATCGCTGCTGATCGAACTCTACCAGCGCACGATGTCGGAGGTGTCGGGAGAACGGAACGGCGTTGGGGCTCCAGAACGGGTCCGCCAGATTGCCGAAGAGGTCAGCCGGCATCCGCTCATGGCTGGACAGTTCGATGGAACATTGGCCTGGGTCGAGCAGCAACTGAGCCAATTCCCAGAGCGCTATGCCTACGGCACGCCGTCGGCCCGTATCGCGGCGCATTTGGCGGCTGTACGGCGATTACATGCCGGTGACGTGCTGGTGGAGACGGAGTTCAACGGGGAGTTGGGGACCTGCGAATATACGGTTGTGGCCCATAACGATGTGACGCCCGGGATCTTTTCAAAGATTGCCGGAGTGATGGCGGGCAGCGGGGTGCAGATTCTCGATGCGCAGATTCTCACCAGAGCCGACGGGATTGTCGTCGATACGTTCCAGGTCATGGACCCGGACTATCAGGGAGCACCTCCGGCCGAGCGGCTCCGGACGGTGGGCGACCGGATCGCATCGGTCCTCAAGGGGTGGGAGCATGTCGACGATGTGCTGCGCCGGGGCGCGCGGTTGAAGCTGACGAGATCGCTGCCGAAAGCTCCTGACGCGACGGAGGTGCGGGTCGACAATGAAACGTCTGACGCCTATACGATCATCGACGTCTTTGCCGATGATCGCCAGGGTCTGTTGTATGTGATCACGAACACCATTTTTCAGCTTGGGTTGTCCATCCATGCCGCGCGCATCTCGACGCGCCTGGATCAGGTGGCCGACGTGTTCTACGTCGCCGATCAGCAGGGGAAGAAGCTGGAGGACCACGGGCAATTGGAGCGGTTACGAACGGGAGTCGAAACGGCCATCGAGAATTTTCTCGAGGCGAAAGCGGCCTAGCAGAGGCGGCGCAGTCTCATTCAGGGTCATTTGAAAGGAGAAGGGGATGAACGTACGTGAAGTGTTGGAGTATGTGAAGAAACATAAAGTCCAGATCGTCGACTTGAAGTTTGTCGATCTCATCGGGACCTGGCAGCATTTCAGTATCCCGACGAATGAATTGACGGAAGACCTCTTCAAGGACGGGTCCGGACTGGACGGCTCCTCCATTCGCGGCTGGAAGGCCATCAACAACAGCGACATGCTGGTCGTGCCGGATCCGTCGACGGCCTGTCTCGATCCGTTCTGTGCGGTCCCGACGCTGAGCCTCATCGGCAATGTGGTCGATCCGATCACGCGCGAGACCTACGATCGCGATCCGCGTTATGTCGCCCAGAAGGCGGAGAAATACCTCCAGAGCACGAAGATCGGCGATACCTCCTACTGGGGGCCCGAGGCCGAGTTCTTCATTTTCGATCAAGCCCGGTACGATCAGAATGGCCACAGCGGTTACTACTTCATCGACTCCGAAGAAGGCGTGTGGAACATGGGGCAGGAAGGCCACAACCTGGGCGGCAAGATCCGCCAGAAGGAAGGCTATTTCCCCGTCGCTCCGACCGATACGCAACAGGACATCCGCAGCGAGATGATTCTGGAGATGGAGAAAGCCGGTATCCAGATCGAGAAGCATCACCACGAAGTCGCCACGGCCGGTCAGGCGGAAATCGATATCCGTTTCGACTCGCTGGTCAGAACGGCGGACAAAATGATGATGTATAAGTACATCGTCAAGAACGTGGCTCGCCGGCATGGCAAGACCGCGACCTTCATGCCGAAGCCGATTTTCGGCGATAACGGATCGGGCATGCATAGCCACCAGAGCATCTGGAAGGACGGCAAGCCCCTGTTCGCAGGGAAGGAATATGCGGGCGTGTCGCAGATGTGCCTGCACTACATCGGTGGCATTCTGAAACATGCGCCGGCGCTGGCGGCCTTTACCAATCCGACGACGAACTCCTACAAGCGTTTGACGCCAGGGTTCGAAGCTCCGGTGTTGTTGGCCTATTCCAGCCGGAATCGGTCGGCCGGCATCCGGATTCCCATGTATTCACCGAGCCCCAAGGCGAAGCGGATCGAGGTGCGGTTCCCGGACCCGGCCGCGAACCCCTATCTCGCCTTCTCTGCCATGCTCATGGCCGGGTTGGACGGCATCCAGAACAAGATCAACCCCGGTGAACCGGCCGAGCAGGATCTCTACGATCTCGAGGCGAAGGCCGCAGCGAAGATTCGCACCATGCCGGGCAGCCTTGACGAAGCCTTGAACAACCTTGAGAAGGACCATGAGTTCCTGCTCAAAGGCGGGGTCTTCAGCAAGGATCTGATCGAAGCCTGGATCGGGTACAAGCGGACGAAGGAAGTCGATACCATGCGGTTGCGTCCGCATCCGTATGAGTTCTATCTCTATTACGACGTCTAGAGTACAGGCCCCATCTTAGGTATGGGTTGACCTGGTCGGGGAGGCATGGTACATATCTCCCTATGAGCGAAGTCGAGGCAACGGCGCCTCGGTAAGGCTCTCGACATACGGCAAACGGACAACGGCGTCCGTCATTCTGGGAAGAGTGGCGGACGCCGTTTTGTTTTCGGCACAGGTCGTCGGAGATCGGTGCCAACGTACAAAGTGGATAGGCCGGTGCCGACCTATCAATGCGGACAATGGCGTCCGTCTCTCACGACTGGGAGGCGGACGCTTTTTATTTTCGGCAAGTTCAGTGATCGGATCTTGGGGCTCGGTAAACAATCAGTTGCCGAAACACACAGAAGGAGGCGGTCATGAGCGAAGGAGATAGGGCCAGTAAGCGGACGATGACAGCGAATCCAAAAGCTGTCGTGAAAGCCGAATCCTCCGAGGCGTATTTTGAGCGCAACGTCGAGCAAGCGGTGGTGTCGGCTGTCATCCAAGCTGCCGCTCCATCACGCCGAAGGTTTCTCGCATCCATGGGAGCCGCAGCGCTGACGGCCTTTGTCGCTGAATTGCTCCCGTTGAAAGAGTTCGCCGCATTTGCGGCCGATCCGATCGGGAAGCCGGAAAAGACAGACCTCAGTATCGGCTTTATTCCCATTACCTGTGCCACGCCGATTATTATGGCTGAGCCGCTGGGGTTCTATAGCAAGCATGGCTTGAATGCCAAGGTCAAACGTGCAGCCGGCTGGGCCATGGTGCGGGATTGGGCCATCAACAAAGATGTCGATGCGGCGCATATGTTGTCGCCCATGCCATTGGCGATCACTCTGGGAGCCGGCTCCGTCCCTGTGCCGTTTTACATGCCGGCGGTGGAGAATATTAACGGCCAAGCGATCACGCTGCATAACAAGCACAAGGGCGTCAAAACTGCCGCCGACATGAAGGGGTTTCGATTTTGTGTGCCGTTCGACTATTCAATGCACAACTATCTTCTGCGCTATTTCCTGGCGGAAGGTGGCGTGCATCCTGATAAAGATGTGCAAATCCGTGTCGTGCCGCCACCGGAGATGGTGGCCAATCTGAAGGCTGGCAACGTCGATGGATATCTGGCTCCCGATCCTTTCAACCAACGGGCGGTCTACGAAAACGCAGGGTTCATCTTCAAGCTCTCCAAGGAAATCTGGGATAAGCATCCCTGTTGCGGTTTCGCGATTTCCAAAGAGTTCGCCACGCAGTACCCGAATACGTTCCTGGCGCTCTTCCGGTCTATCGTGGATGCCACTCACTACGCGTCGAACCCGGCTCATCGGAAAGAGATTGCCGAGGCGATTGCACCGACGAATTATTTGAATCAGCCGGTGACGGTCTTGGAGCAGGTGCTGACGGGAACCTACGCGGACGGATTGGGCGCAATTAAGAAGGATCCGAGCCGTATCGATTTCGATCCCTTTCCCTGGCACTCGATGGCGATTTGGATCATGACCCAAATGAAACGGTGGGGTCATTTAAAGGGCGAGGTCAATTACAGCGCCGTGGCCGAGCAAGTGTATCGAGCGGCCGACTGCGATCGGATCGCCAAGGAGCTTGGTTATCCGACGCATCAGGGAGTGATGGCTAAACATACGATCATGGGCCGGGAGTTCGATGCAACCCAACCGGATGCCTATGTTCGCAGCTTCAAAATCCACAGTATGGCGTAATAGTCGAAAAGGCCTGGAACTATGAAAACACATGGAAATGGCAGTCCGTGGATGATTTCGGTGTTTATCCTCGTGATTTTTCTCGGTGGGTGGCATTTGCTGACGCTGCGGACGTCTTTTGACGCGAAGGGCAAGACGGACGAACAACTGCAGATGATGGAGTTCAACGGTGACATCGTTCGAGCCGGAGCGGGAGGCTACATCTGGAACCCTGAAAAGATGAAGGGTGTGCCGGGTCCTCTCGCAGTGGTGGAGAAAGCGAGAACTGAATTGAGTGAGGCTTTCGTCATCAAGGGAACCAACGACCATGGCATTGCCTACCTGGTTCTCTATACTGTCTCGAGATTTGCGGCGGGATTTCTTGCAGCTTCGGTCGTGGCGATTCTATTCGGCATCCTCTTGGGGTTGAATCGGGTCCTCTTCCGAGCCGTCAACCCGTTCATCCAAATCCTGAAGCCGATATCGCCGTTGGCCTGGATGCCGTTGCTGCTGTACACGGTCAAGGATCCCAAATGGACAGCGATTCTGGTCGTGTTCATGGCAGCCGTCTGGCCGACTCTGGCGACGACGGCGTTCGGAGTGAGTTCGCTCAAGAAGGAATATTTACATGTCGCGGCGATTCTGCAGCTGTCTCGGTTCAAGCGGCTCTATCGGGTGATTTTGCCAGGGGCAGCCCCGACCATCGTGAACGGTTTGAGAATCGCGTTCGGGAGCGCATTGGTGGCCGTGGTGCCGGCAGAGATGCTGCTGGGTGAGTTGGGCGTCGGCTACCTGAGTTGGATCGAATGGAACAATCTCGACATTGCCGGAGTCATTTTCGCGATTTTGGTGGTCGGGGTCGTCGGCGTGATTTTGGATTCAGGATTCAACAAACTGGCCGGTCTCGTAACCTATCAGGAGTAACCATGTCATTTCTCGTTGTCGATCATGTGAGCAAGTTTTTCCCCGGTCATGCCGGAGGCGGAGACGTGTGTATCTTCAAAGACGTGACCTTGAAAGTCGACAAGGGCGAGTTTGTCACCGTGATCGGCCATTCGGGATGCGGCAAGAGCACCTTGCTCAACATCATCGCCGGGCTGGAAACCCTGTCGGAAGGCGGCGTGATCCTGAATGGGCGCGAGGTGTCCGGCCCTGGATTGGACCGGATGGTGGTGTTCCAGAACTTTGCCCTCATGCCTTGGATGACGGTCTTCGAGAACATCGCGCTGGCTGTCCGATCGGCCTACCCGGATTGGGACCAAGCGCAGGTGGTGGCGCATGTGCATAAGTACATTGCGTTGGTCGGACTGAAGGGAGCGGAGGATAAGCGGCCGATCGCCTTATCGGGGGGCATGAAGCAGCGAGTCGGTCTCGCCAGGGCATTTTCAATCGAGCCCAAGGTGCTGCTGCTGGATGAGCCATTCGCCCAGATCGATGCGCTTACTAGAGGAGTCATTCAAGAGGAATTGGTCCAGATGTGGAACGCCACGCGCAACACGGTCTTCATGGTCACACACGATGTGGACGAGGCTATTCTCTTGTCCGACCGCATCATGCTCATGACGAACGGGCCGTCATCGCGCATTGCGGAGATTGTGGACGTGACGATCCCGCGTCCCAGATCGAGAGATACGGTCATCGAACATCCCCATTACTACAAGATCAGGAACCATGTGATCCATTTTCTCGTTCGTCATGCCGCACACGGAGTGGCGAGTGAGAGGGGCGTGCAGAGGGAGTCGCCAGCGGCTGCGCCGCTCGTCGTGAGGTTCTGAGGCGAACAGGACAGGGCTGTGCAAGATGTATTAACAAAGGAGGAGTATGCGATGGAAGTGAAGAAAGCGAAAGACGCGATTAAAGCAAAGCGGATAGAGAAAAAGGTGACGATCGCTGAGGTGGCCAAAGCGGTCGGGCGAAATCCAACATTCGTCGCAGCGGTGCTGCAGGGGACGCACAAGCTGCCTGCTGACGATGCGAAGAAAGTCGGCGAACTGCTGGGGTTGGACGCAGAGCTTACCTCGTCGTTGAGTAAGTTTCCGGTTCGGACCGATTTTCCGAATACGACCGATCCGTTCAAGTATCGCTTGCTGGAGATCATCGGGGTCTACGGCGATTCGATGCGCGAACAGGCCAACGAGATGTTCGGCGACGGCATCATGAGCGCGATCGACTTCACGCTCGACATGGAAAAGGTGACCGGCAGCCAGGGCGAGGCCCGGTGCAAGATTACGCTGAACGGGAAGTGGCTCGAGTATAAGACCTTCTAGTGTTGGTCGAAGCACGTACGATCGGATGCGGGAACAAAGGCGTTCCTGCCGCGTAACGACAGAGCGAGATGCGAAGCGGACAACGGCGTCCGTCTCCTAATACGGGAAGACGGACGCCGTTGTGCTTTTTGAACGTAATGACAAAGGAGACCTCGATGTATACGACGGATCACGAGAGGATTGCATCGTTGGCGGCGAAGAAACATCGATTCCTGGAGGTCTCGCTGTCACGGTATCTCATATTGTCGGCCCTGGCAGGGGTCTATGTGGGATTCGGTATCGCGTTGATTTTCAGTATCGGAGGGCCACTGGCCGCGGTCGGGTCGCCGATGGTCAAGCTGGTGATGGGTCTGTCCTTCGGGATTGCCCTGACATTGGTGATCTTTGCCGGATCGGAATTATTCACCGGGAATAACATGACCGGAGTGATCGGCGGGCTGTCGCGCAGCCTCACCTGGACCCAAGTGGTGCAGCTCAACGTCTGGTCGTGGGTCGGTAATCTCATCGGCTCGCTGGTGCTGGCCTGGCTGGTCGTCCAATCGGGCGTTCTGTCCAAGGGCCCGCAGGCCGACCTGATCGGAAACGTGGCGGCCATGAAAATGTCGCTACCGGCGTGGGAGTTGTTCCTTCGGGGGCTTTTGTGTAACTGGCTCGTCTGCCTGGCGGTCTGGACCTCCGGACGAACGACGAACGATGCGGCGAAGATCATGCTGATCTTCTGGTGCCTGTTCGCGTTTATCGGGACCGGATTCGAGCATAGCGTTGCCAATCAATCGTTTCTTGGCATGGCGTTGTTTCTCCCCCATGGGGACGCCGTCAGTTGGACAGGCTATTGGTACAACCAGTTCTATGTCGTATTGGGAAACATCGTCGGCGGTGGGTTGTTCGTCGGTGGTCTGTATTGGCTCGCGAGTCCCTATACCGTCGCTTGCATTGAGCCAAGGGAATTGCCGCGTGTCATTCCAGCACGGGAGGCCTGCTGAGCCGAGTACAAACGGGAAGGAGGGATCCATGGCGACTTCTATTGATCGTGCCGTGATGTCAACTGAAGATTGTGTGGTACAACGGCTGCGTGAATGCGGCGCGAGTTCGTTCGAAGACCTGACCAGGCTGCCCGGGCTGGACTGGGTCACGGTGTTCTCAGTTGTCGATCGGCTCAATCGTGCAGGCCTCGTGGTGCTCAAACGAACCGGGGCCGATTACCGTGTGTCATTGGAGAAGGGAACATGAATAAAATCGAGGCCATCAAGACGGAGCGCGACGGGTTGGCTGTGCGGGACATGATCGCCCAATATGCCAAGAGCGGCTGGGAATCCATCCCCGAGTCCGACATTCAGCGCCTCAAATGGTATGGCCTCTTTCTGCGGAATCCCACGCCTGGATTTTTCATGATCCGGGTGCGGATACCGGGCGGCAAGAGCAGCTCGTATCAATTGCGGGCCCTGGCCGAGATCGCCGGAACCTACGGCAACGGGGTGTTGGACCTGACGACGCGGCAACAAATACAACTCCGGCACATCCGGATCGAAGACGTGCCGGCGGTCTTTGCCAAGATGGATGAGGTCGGGCTGACCTCCCTTCAAACCGGCATGGACAATGTGCGAGGCGTCATGACCTGCCCGGTCGCCGGGCTGAGTCCGGAGGAACTGTCGGATGCGACGCCCATCGTGCGCGCCATCAACGAAGAGATTCTTGGCAATCCGGCCTATTCGAACCTGCCGCGGAAGTTCAACGTCGCGGTGACGGGCTGTCCGGATAACTGTGTGCATATGGAAACCCAAGACCTGGCCCTCGTGCCGGCCTATCGTGACGGCGCAAACGGTAAGAGTTTCGGGTACAACCTCTTGGCCGGCGGCAAGCTCGGGTCCGGCGGGTATCGGATCGCCACGCCCCTCGACATCTTCGTGACCGAGGGCGAGGCCTTGGCTATGTGCCGCGCGGTCATTCACATTTTTCGAGATCATGGGTCGAGAGACAATCGTACGCAGGTCCGACTGGCCTTCCTGCTGGAGGAGTGGGGCGAAGACCGGTTCCGGGAGGAAATTGAAACGCGAGTGGGCAAGACACTGTCGCCGGCCGGCATCGATGCGCGAAAAGCCGTCGAGAAAAGTCATGTCGGGATCTATCGGCAAAGACAACCGGGCATGAACTATGTGGGGCTCAAAGTCCTGGTGGGCCGCATTAAGCATGACGACTTGGCCAAGATCGCAGCCTTGGCAGAGAAATATGGAACGGGGGAGGTCAGGATTTCCCCGGCGCAAGCCCTGATCATTCCGAACGTCTCAGACCGGAAGATCGGCGATCTCGACCAAGAGCCGCTGGTGAAGCAATTCGCCTATAACCCCTCACCGGTCTACAAGGGGCTGGTCAGTTGTGTGGGGAGCGATTACTGCAATCTCGCGGTCATTGAAACGAAGAGCCGGGCGGTGGAAACGGCGAAGGCGCTGGAGGCTCGTCTGGGCAGCACGCTCAAGCCGATCACCATGCATTGGTCAGGCTGTCCCGCTGCCTGCGGCAATCATCTCGTGGCGGATATCGGGTTCTTGGGCAAGAAGGTCAAGATCGATGGCAAGGTGGTCGATGCGGTGGATGTCTATGTGGGGGGCCGCTCAGGGCCCGATTCCAAGCTCGCGGTCAAGATTATGGAAGATGTGCCCTGCGACAGGTTGCCAATGGTGCTGGAGGGACTCGTGCCCTACCATTCGCGGGAGAAGATGCATCGGGTGAGGGGAGGGGCAGTGAAGAAAGCTGTGCTCAGCAAAGAGGTGCCGAGCGCAACGGCGTGAAGAGCGTTCTGTGCTCCCGGAGCGCGCGCTCTCAGAAGGATGAGGAGGGAGCGGCCAGGTGCCTTCCTTGCTCGCGGAACGCGCACGATCAGAATGTGCTCGTCCGACGCGCGCAGTCGAAGGCAACCTTGGCCACTCCCCCTCTGGGGCGATGTCGCAAGAGGGAGGGAGGCCCTCGTTGGACGCACACAATGGAAGATCCCTCAGCCTCCATCCCTGAAGAGATAGCGAGCCAGCTTGGAAAGATCATCCGTAGCACCGTTCGCCGCGCGCCGTGAAATGGGGTGGTCAGGATTGCATTTCGCCGTGCGATCAGGAAAGGCTCCCATCCACTTTGTTTCGCGTGGTCCGGTCATGCCCGGTTAAGTGGGAAGTCCCCGTTTCCCTTCTGAATGTGAGCCGAATAGTTGCCGTATTCGGCTCATTGACGGAAATCAGCTTGCGGCCATGGCCGGATAGTCGCTGTAGCCGTCTGGTCCGCCCCCATACAGTCGATCGTAGTTGACCTCGTTCAGCGGCGACTGTTTCGCGAAGCGTTCGACCAGGTCAGGGTTGGCGATGTACGGCCTCCCGTAGACGATCGCATCGGCCGCTCCGTATGCCACCGTTGATTCACCGCTCTCACGTGTGTAGTTCCCGTTGCTCATCAAGGCGCCCTGAAAATGCCGGCGGGCGACCTTCAGGATCTCCTGCTCCTCAGGCAAGGCATGGTCCTCGTGCCGTACTTCCAGAAACGCGATCGTTCGTCGGCTCAATTCCTGCGCCACATAGGTCACCAGCGATTCGGGCTGGCTGTCGACCATGTCATTGAATGGGACCAGGGGCGAGATCCGCACCGCGACGCGCCCGGCTCCCCAGACGCCGATGGCGGCATCGGTCACCTCCAGCAGAAACCGAGCACGGTTGGGAACAGAGCCCCCATAGGCATCCGTGCGTGCGTTGACCCCGTCGCGGAGAAAGTTATCGACCAAATAGCCATGCGCGCCGTGGATTTGCACCCCGTCGAAGCCGGCCCGTTGGGCGTTTTGCGCGGCGAGCCTGAACATCTCCACATACCGCGGGATGTCCTCCGTGCGGAGCGCGCGCGGGACTTCGTAGGGTTTGGCGCCCTCCGGGGTATTGGTCACACCATTGCGAATCGCGGTGGCGCTGCTGGAGACCGGTTGCTCGCCCTCATTCAACAACGAGTGCGCGGCACGACCGGGATGCCAGATCTGCATGAAGATGCGGCCACCCCTGTCATGCACGGCGTCCGTCACCCGTGACCAGCCTGCGACGTGCGCGGGGCTGTAAATGCCGCCTTCACCGATGAAGGCGCAGGCATGGGCATCGACCATGGTGCATTCCGTCATGATCAGCCCGCTCGAGGCCCGTTGGGCGTAATAGTCCACCATCATGTCGTTGGGAATGTGTGTGGCGCCGGCTCTCGCCCGGGTGAGGGGAGCCATGACGATGCGGTTGGGTAAGTGGATGTCCCCGGCCTGCAGCGGGGTAAACAACGTGGTCATGGGCGTTCCTTTGCATAATAGGTAGATCGTGGGTGAGAGAACCTATAAGCGAGACAGTGTGGGAGTCAAGGCAACAGATTGAGCCGCATGGGGAGAAGGGCGGTCGCTGCTGCCCGGAACGGTGGTTGCGGTGAGTCACAGGGATGGAGGAACGCCGACGGTGTATTGCCGAGGCGAGAAAAGATTCCCGACTTTTATCTTCCAAGCAAGGCTTGAGCCGATGCTCCGTGCTATGCCGCCTTCAGGATGGCTTTGCGAAGAGACTGGGGGACGGTAATGGGCAGGAACAAGATTTTGGGATAGAGATAGTCTTCGCCCGACTCGTCGATCACGCGCACCTGACCGTGCGTGAGGGCTATTGCATCGGGGAGAGCGATATAGATCTTTCGTTTTTCAAGAGAGACCAGATACCCTTTGTTCTCCACACAGATTACAAATCGGGAAGCAGCAGACTTTAGTTTTGGCATTGTGATGACCTCAGAGTATTCGTTTAATCTTGTATTCTTTCCGACCCATACCAGTCGCCTCATACCAATGAATTTCAACGAGGTGAACGGATCCGTCAGAGAGCCGAACCTTCACGATGCCTTTCCGTTTGCGCCAGCGACCTTTACCGTAGAGCTTCCGAAGGCGAGCAATCTCTCGAATTCCAGACCCAATCGCGAATGTTTCAATCTGCGTGATGGGGCCAAGCAGCTTAAAATACACAACATCATGGTCCCAAAATTACACTCGTTCGTCAACGGGAAAGATGGGAGGTCAGCAAAGGCTGCCGTGTGTCGCAAAACGGGGAGGGTCGGGATTGCATCATGCCGAGGAATTAGAAACGACTCCCGATCGCTTTTTGCTCACGCGCACCATCTTTTTCTTTGCGCGCGTGGCTTTGTAGTCGGCCAGCAGCATGGTCCGGTTCTCACGGATGCCCTTGAGGCCTGCTTCGATTTTTTTTCGAAGGGTCGGGCTATAGGCCAGCAAGGCGTCCTCGATATTGTCTTTCGTCACAGGATCCAGCATCGTTGTCAGGCGTCCACGGGTGGTCATATGAGTGGGCTCGAATGCTTCCGTTTGAGGTCCTGCGTAACTGTGCGGGGCTGGAACTCAATCGATAGAAAGCGAATGGCTTGAGCGAAATCCGCTATGCGTAATTCAATCTCTTCGGCTTGGCGAGAGGCTAGCTTGCCCTCTTCATCTCTCCCGCCAGCAAATCGTTGATGAGTGATTGATAGGGGACTTCCCGCTTGGCTGCGAGGGATTTCAGCCAGCGAAGCACAGTGGGATCAAGTCTGATGGCAATGAGTTGCCGACGTTCCACCCCCAAGGGAGGTCGTCCCACAGGACGCATCGAGGCGAGCTGCCGGTCGGAGAGCGGAGGGATGTCCGAATAATCAATCTTTTGCTTCTTGATAGCGCTTTTTTTCTTTTCGGTTCGCCAATCGCGCACTGATGACTCGGATAGTTTTTTCATGGCCGTGGCTCCTGAGCGTGTAGGCGATGACGAGAATGTTGCCGGCTGCCGATTGTGCCAGCCGGAACCGCCTCGCTTCCGTGGTCGAATGGTCGATGTCTTCGCCGTCAATGCCGTTCGAGTCGAAGAAAGCCGTACCGGCTTTTTCAAAAGAGACTCCGTGCTTGGTCTTGTTGCCTGCCGCCTTCTTGGTGTCCCATTCGAACACCAATTATGTATATACTAAACTGTAGCTGTGCGCAAGTTGGCTCACGAGCGGAGATCCGGGGGGCGAGTCGCGATATCGAGGGGACGAGAAGCGTGAGGCTCAGCGTAAGGGGCGAGATGTGATGTCTCATCGCGCGGGGCTGTGGCTCAACCGCTCCCGCGCCTTCCGGAGCGACCCGTTCGGGCTCCGCTGAGCGAGGGATGAAGATGGTGGGGCTGTGTGCTCCGGCGAGGGGTGAAACCGCAGGGCTTGTCATCGCTTGGCTGCGCAACTCGGTCCGTTGCACGATGGTCAACGGACCTTCGAACAGTGCTGGCCATCGCCTTCGGCAACCGCGCCGCCGTGGCCCTGCGACCCCTCGCAAGTCGCAACCACCCCCACCATCCTCATTGGATGAGTAGAGGAGTAATGCGAGCGCACTACGCTTCGAGGGGCCCCGCTCCTCCGGCGCCGTCCGCTCTGAGCCCCAGCCCCGCGCTGAGAAATGTAGAATGTTCCCGTTGTTTGGCCCCGGAATTGGGGGAAGTCCAATCAATTACCGTGGAGAGTTGATAACTTCTACTTTGGCTCGGAAGTCTGGGTTGTCAGCGAGACCAAAAACTTTCAGCTTGTCATCGACGAAGACAAATTCGTGATACACCAGCAGAAATCGACCCCTGTCCTCAAAGTAACGATATACTTCAAATTTTTCGTTGGCACTGGCGTTGACTGGTTTGCCAAGCTTTTCAATAACGTCGCTTTTCGTCATGCCGATCTTCACCTCTGTAAGATCAGAGCCGCGAATCTTTCCAGTATGGATGCAACCAGCAAGCGAAAGAATCGTAACCAGAAAAAGTTGGTAGAAAAAGAATCGTCTCATGAGTCCTCCGCCAAGCCTGAATGCGTAAGAAGGCTACTTTCCATGATGGGATAGTGTCAACAGGGTATTATTGTAATGCAATTAAGGCAAAGGCCGTTCCGCGTCGCAAGCAGAACTCGATCATTCACGATTAAGCAGAATGTCCCCGTTCCCTCCGCCCAATCTTTGGTGGAGGAGTTCGAACAGAGGGGGCTCCGGAAATTCGGACAGTGTGGTAAGTGGTAGCCTGGCTTCACCCACCCCGCTGAGGGGTGGCCGACGAAAGGAGCGAGGCAATGAAGCGAACGAGACGGAATCACGGAGCGACCTTCAAGGCGCAGGTC
>JAUXQT010000022.1 GCA_030682135.1 Nitrospirota bacterium
CGCGCCCACTGCGCCAGTTGCTGGCGTTCGGTCTCGGTCACCTGAAGGGAAGGGGCGATGCGCATGGTCCAGTCCTCCTCGGGAGGAGAGCATACCCGTACCACATAATAAATCAAGCTATTTATGAATCACCGCACTAGCTGGATGCGGAAACTATTTCGCGGGATGCTCAAAAAGGCCATCCAGCAAGGCCGCAGGCGAATCGAAACCGGAGGCGTACCCTCGGGGGTACGTTGAGGATTTCGATGAGTCGAGAACGATGCTGGTGGACTTTTTCAGCATCCCGCCAATTGGCCGGAACGTGATTGACGTATCCAAACATCTCTGTGCTAGGATGTGAAGCATGAAACGCTATTCATTCATGGCTCTCATGCTCATCGGCCTGTGGAGCCTTTCCACAACGGCTCAGGCACAACCTCTCTCCGAGTCGACCGCCACCACAGAGCAGGTCTGCAGTTTCGGAATGGCCAAGGGAGAGGCCTCGCAGAGCTGCCAGGTCCCTTTCCCCACCGGCTGCCTCGTGGCCAATATTCCTGGCACCGACAAACCCTGGACCACCGTCTCGAAGGGCGGAAAGACCTTCTGCCGATTCGACGAGAAAGCCACCGACTGGAAAACCAAAATCACAGGCTCCTGCAGTCGCTGTAAATCAGACCATTGTTCGGTCCAATTTATTGTTCGATATGACTGCTCCCAGCAGTCACACTAGGCGTCTGCGGGGAGACGATGGTGTCACTCCTATCTCAACAAAACACCTCCACTCAGGCTGCTCAAAAAGGCCGTTCAGCAAGGCCGCAGGCGAATCGAAACCGGAGGCGTACCCTTGGGGGTACGTTGAGGATTTCGATGAGCCGAGAACGATGCTGGCGGACTTTTTCAGCAGCCTGCAACCATGTCACTTGCTAAGGCCATCAAGGCCGAAGCCCTCGCCCTGGGTTTCGACGCTGTCGGCATTAGTCGAATCGCAGAGAGCCATCAGCCTTCAGCCTTCAGCCTTCAGTCTGACGTTTCGCTACCCCCTTACCCCAATATCCCCTTCCCCCAACTCTTACTCGGTCGTCTCTCGGAATGGCTCCAGCGAGGTTACCAGGGCACGATGGCCTGGATGACTCGCGACCCCTCTCGTCGCAGCGATCCACGATTGGTACTGCCAGGATGCAAATCGATGCTGTCGGTTGGGATGAACTACTACACGGACAACCGCGCAGATGAGCGACCGGGAATGGGACGGATTGCCCGCTACGCCTGGGGGAAGGATTACCACGAGGTGATGAGCCAGCGGCTCGCACAACTCGAAGCGAAGATCGCGGCCCTGGCGCCAGGCGTGACAACCAGATCCTACGTCGATACAGGCCCGATCATGGAAAAGGCCTGGGCGCAGCAGGCAGGACTCGGCTGGATCGGGAAACATTCCAACCTCGTCTCTGCCGAATCTGGCTCCTGGCTTCTGCTCGGGGAAATCCTGACGACCCTGGACCTGGAGCCGGATGAACCGGCCACAGATCTCTGCGGTAGCTGTACGCTCTGTATCCAGGCCTGTCCAACCGGCGCCATCGTCGAACCCTATGTCGTGGACGCCAGGCTCTGCATCTCCTACCTCACCATCGAACTGCGCGGAACCCGCGAAGTCATTTCCGACGAGCTCGCCGCGCAGATGGGCAATCGCATCTTCGGCTGCGACGATTGCCTGGATGTCTGCCCCTTTAATCTTCGATCTGACGCGACGAGCGAACCGGCCTTTGCCCCCACCCCTGTCACACTCGCTCCAAGCCTGCAGACTCTGGCGCAGATCAGCGAGGAGAGTTTTGCGACCACCTTCAAGGGGAGTCCTATCAAGCGAGCCAAACGGAGCGGCCTTCTCCGCAACGTGGGGATTGCACAGGAGAACCATGCGAGACAGGCAGGAGGCCGGCCCTCATAGCCGCCCCTTTCTTCTTGGTCAGAAGAGGAGTAGGCTATTTTCAGTATTTAGCAGGAGAAGGAACGCCCTATGCATCTTCCGATCTTGCTGCTCATCTCCGCCGATTCCAACACCAAACCGTTGCTCGAACAGGCCCTCGACGGCCGCCGCGCCACCATTCTCACTGCTGCAACGTCGGAAGAGGGTCTACGCCTCCTGAAAGAGCAAGCAGATCTCGCGCTCATCGTCTGTGACGAGAGCCAGGGACGGATTGCAAGCCAGGTGGTCCTCTCGCAGGCCAGACGCATCGATCACAACCTCCCGGTCATCATCCTCGGAACAGACGGCTCGGCAAAGGCCGCGGTCGAGGCGTTACACCGTGGCGCCACCGACTATCTCGCGCAACCGGTCACAACCAAGGATCTCCAGACCTCCATCCACAAGGTCCACCTCTTCGAAGCGACAGAACCCTCAGCACAGAAGCAGCGCTCCTCGGCATTCGATCAGATCGTCAGCCAGTCGCCCCAGATGACATTACTGAAACGTCTGGCAACCGAAGTCGCCCAGACCGACGCGACCGTCCTGATCACCGGCGAAAGCGGCACAGGCAAAGAACTCTTTGCCCATGGGATCCATGCCTCCAGCCCCCGATCCAAAGGCCCCTTCGTCGCGCTCAACTGCGCCGGCATTCCCGAACAGCTCCTCGAATCGGAACTGTTCGGCTATCAGCGCGGCGCCTTCACCGATGCGAAACAGGCTAAGATTGGACGGTTCCAACAAGCGGAGGGAGGTACGCTCTTTCTGGACGAAATCGGCGAGATGAGTGCTTCCGCGCAGGCGAAACTCTTACGAGTCTTGGAGACTCGCCAAGTCGATCCGCTGGGCGACACACGCAGCATCCACGTCAACATTCGCGTGATCGCCGCCACGAACGAAGACTTGCCTGCCCAGATCAAAGCCGGACGATTCCGCCTCGACCTCTACTACCGGCTCAACGTCTACCAGCTGCGCATCCCGCCGCTCCGCGAGCGGCCTGAAGATATCGAGCCGATCCTGATCTCGTTCCTGGAAGCAGCCCGCCGCGACCATGGCTGCCGCATCAAAGGCATCACCCCAGCAGCCCTGACCATCTTGCAAGCCCACGACTGGCCCGGCAATGTGCGGGAACTGCACAACGTAGTCGAAGGGCTCACGATCACCTGTAAGGACGAGATGATCCAGCCGGACCATCTCCCAGCCTCTGTGCGAAGCTCTGGGTCAGAAGAATCCAACGGTGAGGTTGAGAAAATGTCGCTCCTGGCCTTCGGCCTCTCGGCTCAGGAGATGGAAAAGAAACTTCTGAAAGAAGCCCTCGAACGAGCAGGCGGGAATATTTCCGAAGCAAGCAGGCTCCTCAAGATTACGCGGAATACGCTGCGATACCGCATGGCGAAGTACCACCTCTAGCAGGCTGTTGAAAAAGCCGTCCAGCTTCGTTCTCAGCTCGCAAGAATCCTCAACGTACCCCTGAGGGTACGCCTCCGGTTCTTGCTCCGCCTGCGGCCTTGCTGGACGGCTTTTTGAACAGCCCCTCCGACCCCGCTGCTCAGCTATCAACCTCAGTGACCGCCCCTTGCCAATGTCCTGAATTTGAGACATACTGAGCACGTGAAATCGATCACGTTTCACCCCAAGGCGCTGGCATTCATCCGACGTCAATCGCCGACGATCAAGCGGGAAGTCGGCGAAGCACTCCGTGATGTTCAGAAAGGTATCAGCCTAGGCCTCCCTCTCAGTAGGCCGATGCCCGCGGTAGCATCCGGCGCACATGAGCTCCGGATAAAGAGCGCAACAGCAACCGTACGGGTGTTCTACTTTGTGAAAGTGGCTGACACGATCATGGTGTTTCACGGGTTCCAAAAGAAGACCCAGAAGACACCGGCGCACGAAATCGCCGTCGGACAGCAGCGATTAAAGGAGATATTGGATGGCTACGTCTAAAACTCGCAAACGTATAACCGTTCGGACTGCCGAAGACCTTGGGCGCGCCTTGGGTTTGTCTGCGGCTGATACGGCCGAAATGGAGTTTCGTTCGGAACTCACCGTCGCACTGGCGAAAATCATTCAGGCAGGACAACCTACCCATGCCGAGATTGCAAAATCAGCCGGCACATCGAGAACCAGAGTGACCGCGATTGCGAACGGGAACACTCACGGCGTCTCAACCGATGTGCTCATCAGAGTTCTCGCCGCAACAGGCCACCGCGCTGAAGTACGGGTGAAGAAAGCCGCCGCCTGAAGAAAGCGGGCTAAGGCTTCGGAGCTTCTAAATCCTTGCAGATCTTATGAGCCAGGAAATCGTTGATCTCTCGATGGCGGGGGACGGTTGACGTTTTGCCGGCGGAGCGATTCACGTACACACTATGGCTTCCGCCTTCACGAAGGAGCTGGACGCCGTAGCGTTCGAGGTGACGAATCAGATCGATCCGTTTCATGAAATAGAGGCGAGATGCTCCCGAATCACGGTCTTGCTCCCGAGAGATTCTTCCGCTAACGCACGGTTAGATTCCAATACCAGTTGAACAGCTTCTTGAAGATTGGTCCGGGCTTCATCGAGCGTATCTCCCTGCGTGTTTGCGCCGGGCAACTCCTCGACAAACGCAATATACCCTTCCGGCACTTGCTGGAAAACGGCAGTCAACTGTTCCTTCATAGCGCTGATCTCCTTACGCGTGCAGTATAGCAGAGAGAATAGGCCATGCCCACTCTCGCCCTAGAAAGGAGCGGCCAAGTACCTTCTTGCTCCCAGAAAGCGCACGATCAGAATGTGCTCGTTCGACCCGCGCAATCGAGGATCGACCAGGCCACCCGCCTGAGAGTGGGTAAAAATGAAAAGCAATGGGCTGCGTGAGTAGCAGTCTGTATCTAGTGACGATGATTGACAGAATTTTCTGAAGCGAGGATAGTGCCTGCGAATGTGGCTTGACAGGGCGAAGAACCCTGCCAGAAATAGGCTGTCAGGACTAAGGTCCCTGCCGCTGCTCACTTAATAGTTGGACATCAATAGCCATGAGCACATTTGAACCAAAAGACTACGTCCTAGTCGTAACATTTATTTTGGCCGTCGCAAACGCAATCGCGACCTTCCGCTCCAACCGACGCACGATGTTCATAAACATCGTAACGAGCGAACGCGTTAAATGGCTCGAAAAACTTCGCCAAGACATTTCAAGCTTCAGCGGGCTCACCCGGACCTGGTGCTTCTCTTCTCTCGAGGGCAAACCACAGGAATACGAGGTGCTGAAGGAAATAGACAGGTTGAGACATGTAATTCGACTTCGTTTGAATCCAAAGGGAGCGCACGACCAAAAAATTGAGAAATTGCTAGAGCAGATTCCTCAATTGACCGACGAGTCACAGCGGAATGCGCTCTTGCACGCGTTGGAAGAACTGACAACGACGACCCAGTTACAGAGGGGGCTCCGGAAATTCGGACAGTGTGGTAAGTGGTAGCCTGGCTTCACCCACCCCGCTGAGGGGTGGCCGACGAAAGGAGCGAGGCAATGAAGCGAACGAGACGGAATCACGGAGCGACCTTCAAGGCGCAGGTC
>JAUXQT010000023.1 GCA_030682135.1 Nitrospirota bacterium
GACCTGCGCCTTGAAGGTCGCTCCGTGATTCCGTCTCGTTCGCTTCATTGCCTCGCTCCTTTCGTCGGCCACCCCTCAGCGGGGTGGGTGAAGCCAGGCTACCACTTACCACACTGTCCGAATTTCCGGAGCCCCCTCTAAACGAATATTTTCGCGGCGAGGGATTACTCTCATTTCTCTCGATAAGGAAGTATCAACCGCAGCCTGAATATTCAACGAGACGTACTATTGCGAGAGGCTGTTTGTGGAAGATGTCGGCGGGGTGGTGTGGCGGATGATTTTTCCCTCGACGAGATAGACCACCAGTTCGGCGATGTTGGTGGCATGGTCGGCCATCCGTTCGAGGTATTTGGCGATGAAGCTTAAGCGAATGGCTCGTGTAATGGTTTGCGGGCTTTCGAGCATGAAGGAGAGCAGCTCGCGAAAGAGCTGTTCCATGAGATCGTCGACGAAGTCGTCGTCTGCCAGCACTTTCCTCGCGAGGGTAGCATCATCCTTCACGAACGCATCGATGCTTCCTTTCACCATCGTTCGCGCCCACCGGCCCATACGCGGGATGTCGATATAGGGTTTCAGCTGCGGCTCTTCGTTCAGCTCGATCGCCCGCTCGCAGACATTTTCCGCCAGGTCGCTGATGCGCTCGAGTTCGGTGGCGATTTTCATCGCGGTGGTGATCAGCCGCAAGTCTCGCGCGGCAGGCTGGTGGAGCGCCAGCAGGCGGATGCAGTCTTCATCGATCTCCACATCCAAGGCGTTGACCTGGTGATCCCGCTCGATCACCTGTCTGGCCAGGGCCGAATCGCGGTTCACCAATGCGGTGAGCGCCTTGTCGATCTGATCTTCGGCCAGACCGGCCATGCGCAGGAGCTTGGTTTTCAGCTCGACGAGTTCTTCGTCAAAATGGCGTTGTCTCATAGGGTTCAACCAAATCGTCCGGTGATGTAGTCTTCGGTCTGCTTCTTGGAAGGTGTCGTAAAGAGCTGTTTGGTGAGGCCAAACTCCACCAATTCACCGAGGTACATGAAGGCCGTCCAATCGGACACCCGTGCCGCCTGCTGCATATTGTGTGTCACGATCAGGATTGTCACACGACTTTTTAAATCGAGCAATAATTCTTCGATGCTGGCCGTGGCGATCGGATCGAGCGCCGACGTCGGCTCATCTAACAACAACAGTTCTGGATCGGTCGCCAAGGCCCTGGCGATACAGAGCCGTTGCTGCTGGCCGCCGGAGAGAGAGGTCGCCCGAGCCGTCAACCGGTCCTTGACCTCTTCCCACAGGGCGGCGCTTCGCAAGGCCTGTTCGACCTTTTCATCCAAGAGCTGCCGTTCACTGGTCCCTCGTACTCTCAATCCGTAGGCGACATTGTCATAAATAGACTTGGGAAAGGGGTTCGGCTTTTGAAATACCATGGCGATCCGCATCCGCACTTCGATCGGATCGACCTCACGCGCGAGAATATTACGTTGATCCGGGTACAGGAGAATTTCACCCTCGTAACGGTTTCCGGCATAGAGGTCGTGCATCCGATTAAAGCAGCGGAGAAAGGTGGATTTTCCGCAGCCCGACGGCCCGATCAAGGCGGTGATCTGATATTCGGCGATGGGGAGCGACAAGTTCTTCAGCGCCAAGCGGTTTCCATAGGAGAAACTGAGGGCGCGAGTCTCCGCCTTGAGCGGTTTGGGCCATTCCTGAGGGTGCGTCGAGTCGGCGGCATCCATGTTACCAGCTCACCTGCTTTCGCATCCGGTATCGCAAGTAGATCGCCAGGCCGTTCATCGTCAGGGTCATGCCGACCAACAACACTCCGGCAGCCGCCGCGTTACCGGCGAAGTCTTCGCCCGGCCTCGAGACCCAGCCGAACATTTGAATGGGCATAATCGTAAAAGGGGAGAGGAGCCAGTCAAAGGAGATATATGGCGGTTGCGTTGTGAACGGAGCCGGAGGCAGAAAGGCAATAAACGTCAGGGCGCCGATCGTGACGATGGGGGCGGTCTCTCCGATGGCCCGGCTCAACGCCAGGATAATGCCCGTCAGAATGCCGGCCGCCGAATAGGGGAGGACGTGGTGCGAGACTGTCTGCCATTTGGTCGCGCCCAATCCATAGGCCGCCTCCCGGATCTCGACCGGAATTGCGCGAATCGCTTCACGGGTCGTAACGATCACCACCGGGAGAATTAACAGGGCCAACGTGAGGCCGGCCACCAGGATGCTTTCTCCCAGGCCCAGGATGTAGACGAACAGCCCCAGCGCCAGCAAGCCATAAATGATCGAGGGCACACCGGCCAGGTTCGTGACCGTGACCTCGATCAATTCGGTCATCCATGTTTTTCGCGCATACTCTTCCAAGTAGATGGCCGCTGCCACACCCAGCGGGATGCCCACGACCGCCGTGACCAGCATGATCAAGGTTGAGCCGACCCAGGCCGGTAGAATGCCGGCTTCCGCGGCGTGGCGAGAGGGAAATGACATGAGGAACTGCCAGTCGATCTGACTGGCACCTTGGTACAGCAGCGCCCCGAATAAGAGGGCGAGCGTGCCGACTGCGATGGTCAATGAGCCGAGCCCCACGATTTTGAACAGGGCCTCGGCGATCTTGCGCCGTGCGATGGAAGGAGTGGAATGGGACAATGATGGCGTGGACATCAGTAGACCTCCCGAAATCGCTTCCGCAGAACATGTCCGAGAATGTTGAAGGCAAAGGTCATCACGGCCAGCACGAGCCCGGCGGCAAAAATGCTCTGGTAGCCAATGCTGCCATGGGGTAGATCGCCGAGCGCCACTTGGACGATGTAGGCGGTGATCGTGGCGGCCGGTTCCAGGGGGTTCCAGGTCAAATTCGGATTCTGCCCCGCGGCGATCGCCACCACCATGGTTTCCCCGACCGCTCGCGAAATTCCGAGGACATAGGCGGCCACAAGGCCGGAGGTTGCCGCCGGCACCACCACACGCCAGGCAGTCTGGAGTCGAGTCGCGCCCATCGCGTAAGAGCCTTCCCGCAGCACCATCGGGACCGCGCGCATCGCATCCTCGCTGAGCGAGATCACGAAGGGCATGATCATGATCCCGATGACGATACCGGGGCCCAGCATATTGAACCCAGGGAGATCTGGCCAGAGTCGTTGAAGCGCAGGGGTCACAACGAGCAACGCAAAATACCCATACACGACGGTCGGAACCGCGCCCAGAAGCTCCAAGGCAGGCTTTATGATTTCCCGTACACGAGACGAAGAAAATTCTGACAGATAGATTGCCGCCACCGTTCCGAGAGGAATCGCCACGAGTAACCCGACCGCACTGGTGACGAGGGTGCCGGCAAGCAGCGGCAAGATCCCATAATGAGGATTGGCAAAGAGGGGGGTCCAGAGTGTATCGGTGAAAAAGTCCCTGAGCGGGACCGTTTTGAAGAACCCGATCGATTCAGACAACAGCACAGCGATAATCAACACCGTCGTGGCAACGGATGTCAGGGCGGCAAGAAAAAGCCCGCCCTCGATCACCCGTTCGCGTTGTTGGCGTGTACGGCGACGGGCAGCCGCCTCCTCAATGGCATTTGGCTTACTGATATGCATCGCCTCCTGCTCCGCCATGCTGGATGTGTTCATCGACCGACCAAGCCTTTCCTCTGGCAGGATGCTGAAAAAATCCGCCAGCGGCGTTCTCTCTTCACGAAGAGGCTCAACGTACCACTGGGGTACGACTCGCCTCTTCGCTCGCTGCGGCCTTGCCGAACGGCCTTTTTGAGCATCCTGTGGTTGTTCTGGCCGCGGTGCCACTCCGAGTATTTTGGCCGTTTTTTCGCATACGCCGAGTTTTTCCTCAGCCTGCTAGACAGAACTTCGAACCAGAGCTTGAACGAACACCTCATGAGTCCTACCGTTTTGGAGGACGGCTCATGATTTCTTCGACCGCCAGTCCCACTTCCGGCACACCGCCGAACCCGGTACCCAGTACGCCTTTGTTGAAGCGCTCACGGGCCATGCGATAGGCTGGCTCCGGCAAAGGGATATAGCGGACTTCTGCAATGAGCTTCGGACCTTCAGTCAGGTAATATTCGACGAAGTGTTTGACCTCTTGGCGCTTCGCCGCCGCCTCACTGACATAGATAAAGAGGGGGCGAGATAGGGGCTGATAACTGCCCTTGACGACATTCTCTGCGCTGGGCAGCACCGGGCCGTTCTTTCCGACGATGGCGACCGCTTTCAGCTTCTTCATCTGTGCGGCGTAATAGGCATAGGGGATATAGCCCAGCGCATTCTTGTTATTCTCGATGCCCTGCACGAGCACGTTATCGTCTTCGCTGGCGGTGTAATCGCCACGGCTGGACTTGGGCTTTCCCACAATCGCATCGGTAAAATAATCGAAGGTGCCGGAATCGGAGCCGGCGCCAAAGAGCACAATCGGCGCATCGGGCCAGTCGGAATGGATCTGGTTCCATTTGATAATTTTGCTCTGGGCCGCCGGCTCCCAGATTGCCTTCAAGTCTTCCACCGTGATGGAGGCCATCCAGGTATTCTTCGGACTCACCGCCACCGTCAAGGCATCGAAGGCGATGGGCAACTCATAATAACCAATGCCATTCTTTCGGCAGAGGTCCATTTCTTCTTTCAGGATCGGCCGGGAGGCATCTGCAATGTCCGTCTCACCACGGCAGAACTTCTTGAATCCACCGCCTGTGCCGGCGATGCCGACGGTCACTCGTATGCGGCCTCGGTTCGCTTTCTGAAACTCTTCTGCCACCGCCTCCGTGAGGGGATAGACCGTACTCGATCCATCGATTTTGATGAGAGCCGTTTGCTCGGCCTGTGCCAGGTGACTCCCTGAGCCGAAGACTCCCAGAAACCCGGCCATCGCCATACAGGATACCAACCGGACAACTCCCATGCCTGCTCCTCGTATTCTCAATAAAGCTATCTCTTTCATGGCTGATGAGCCTACACCGTGCCTATTCAGGCACTGTCACAGATATGTAAAATTTGTGTTAACTCAGAAGTAGGAGCAGGGCAGCCTTGTGGGAAGGCGTCAAGGTATCTCAATAGCGGGCGGAGAGCAGAAGATTGATTGGGGTATGGCACAGTTGAGCCAGAGCCCTTTCCAGGTCGAGAGACTGGCCTGATACGGCAGGATCGCCCTGCACCGGCATCGTTGACAATACACTCTCTGTTCCGCTCACTCGCCTCGAGTCATTCCTGCCTTCTCCCAAGAGCCTACTATGGGGATTGGCCCTAAACTGGATGCTGAAAAAGTCCGCCAGCGGCGTTCTCGCTTCACGAAGAGGCGCAACGTACTAA